>DASWXD010000017.1:0-29062 GCA_036405675.1 Sediminibacterium sp. | reverse complement strand
AGGCCGGTATGCAGGGTCACTTCTGCAAAACGGATCCCGAGGATCTCACAACGTTTGATCAGTTCTTTACTGAAGTGTAAACCGGCAGTAGGGGCCGCAACAGCACCTTCGTGTTTGGCATAGACGGTCTGGTAGCGCTCTTTATCTTCTTCATCCGGCTTGCGCTTGATGTATTTGGGTAAGGGCGTTTCTCCCAGATGCTCCAGCATTTTTTTAAAGCTCTCATCATCATCATCCCACAGAAAACGGATGGTACGGCCACGGCTGGTGGTATTATCGATCACTTCGGCAACCAGTTCTTCGTTCTCGCCGAAATAGAGTTTATTACCTACACGGATCTTTCTTGCGGGATCAACGATCACATCCCATAAACGGTTGGGTTTATTCAGTTCACGAAGCAGGAACACTTCGATCTTGGCACCGGTTTTTTCTTTACGGCCATACATTCTTGCCGGAAATACCTTGGTATTGTTTACTACAAATACATCCTTGTCATCAAAATACTCTAGGATGTCGCGGAAATGCCTGTTCTCCATATGCCCGCTTTTACGATCAACAACCATCATACGGCTGTCTTCTCTTTTTTTGGTCGGGTTCTGTGCAATCAGGTTCAGTGGAAGGTCAAACTTGAATTGGGATAATTTCATGTGTCTAATCCTGTTTTAAGATGATAGCCACAATCAGTTTGTTGTCCCGCCAGAGCGGCAGGAGGCACTAACTTCATGTTACGGCATGAATTTCAGAAGTCGGCAAAGGTAAGATAAGATAGGGAATATGCCAATTTGAGAAAAATATAACAAAAAAAATAGATTTATTATTCATAACTAACTAAGAAGTGCCAATGATTTAGTAAATTTTGTAGAATTTCTGTAAATGAAGTCAGAAAGATTTTTCAATAAATTAACCTATAGCTTAATTTTGTGAATAGAAAATGCCTACTTTTGAAGTCTTCTAAAGACTTTGGGTCTGTATTAAATAGGCACTTTTGCATTGACATCGAAAATGCTGATGAAATATTTGCAAGTATTAGTAATAAAAAGAAAAAATTCTGGGAAATAGTTGAAAGAATCTTGACGCAACGAAACATGTATTATGATCATTACAAAAGTGAAAAAATAAGTAATCTGTCTAAGGGAATTTCTGCAATAAGGTTTTTGGGTAATGAAAATATCAGAATATACTGTAAAGAGGTCAGTACAAAAGAGGGAAGCTTTTTTATTGTTTGTGCGAAAGCAATTAAAAAGAAAGTACAGAAGAATGATAAAAGGATTGATGGTATTATAAATTCAATTGTAACATATGAATACGAAATCATTGAATGAAATAAAAGAAAAATTTGCATCTCTCCTGACTGAAACTTCTGAAGAAGAGGGGATAGAGCATGATTCTTATATGCTCATGGCCGGGTTTTTATCCGAGATAGAACGAGTTCAAAAACAAAAAAGAATAAATCGAAAAAATCTTTCCCAAATAATTAAAACATCAAGCAGCTACCTAACTCAAGTATTTAGAGGAGACAAACCTTTAAATTTTGCAACGATTGCTAAGATTCAGCGAGCTTTAAACATTCGGTTTGAAATTTCAGCACACTATAAGGATGTCCTAATAGAAAATGCATTTCGGGAGAATCAAGATGTATCTGATTTATATCGGCAGCCAAAATTTAAGTCTACATATTTATATAAAAAATATCAGGAGGATAGCGAGAATTATCTGGTGTCTAATAATTAGCAAATGAAAGAGAAATTTTTGCGAATAAAAATTGATGGAATAGAAATACTCGATAAAAAATTAAATCAAGTAAAGAGTATTTCAGAAGATCAGGAGTTCCGTTTTGAAATAAAAGCGCAATTGTCTGCTCAAGTAGAGAAAAGGCTTGCAATAGTTTTTTCTCAAGTAAATATTAAGAAGGATGATGACGATACAATCCTAGCATCTCTCACAATAGCATGTGGTTTTTCAATACCGGAAATTGAAGAGCATTTCCTCATAGAAAAGTCGGGTGTTAAAATTCCTAAGGAAATCGACTTAATGCTGCGTAGTATGACAATTTCAACCATGAGAGGCATCTTGTTTTCTGAGTTGAGGGGTACTGTTTTACACAAAGCGTACCTACCGATGATAGCCCCACAAACAATGACAATAGATGTGATTCCTATTGTTGAAACTAAATAAGATTACTGAGATTTTTTCGGAGTTTCTTTTCTGAAAGAGTTATAATTTAGAGTGCAGAGTATTAAAGAGCAATTCCAGGAATGGAAGATATAAGTCTTTTTGTATAAGCACTTTGTGGATTATTATATACCTCGTCCGCTAATCCCATTTCCTCTATCCGCCCTTTGTTCATCACCATGATCCTGTCGCTGATATACCGCACCACCGACAGATCGTGCGAAATAAAGATAGCTGTGAACCCGAACTCTTTTTTGAGGTCGTTCAGCAGGTTCAGTACCTGGGCCTGCACACTTACATCCAGGGCCGACACACTTTCGTCGCAGATAATAAAGGAAGGCTGTAAAGCCAGTGCCCGGGCAATCACGATGCGCTGTCTTTGTCCGCCACTGAATTCATGCGGGTAACGATGGTAATGTTCCGGCAGCAGGTTCACTTTTTCCAGCAGTTCCACCACTTTCTCTTTCCGTTCTTTCCGGTGAGAGATTAACCCATGCACCTGCAACGGCTCCGCAATGGCATCGCCGATGGTGATGCGTGGATTGAGCGAAGAGTAGGGATCCTGGAAAATGATCTGCATGTCTTTTCGGAGGGCTTTGAGCTGTGAGCTGCTGACTGTGAGCAGATCGGTATTTTTGTATTGGACAGATCCTTCTGTAACATCAATGAGCCTCAGCAGGGCTCTTCCCAGGGTACTTTTACCACAGCCGGATTCGCCTACTAATCCGAGCGTTTCTCCCTCGTACAGGTCAAAACTTACATCATCCACTGCTTTGGTATACGCGGTTATTTTGCCCAGCCATGTTTTTTGGGTGGGGAACCAGACTTTGAGATGTTGAACCGAAAGAAGTTTGGAGTTTGGAGTTTGGAGTTGGGAGTTGAGGGGGACGAGTTGTGCTGGCTGGTTACTGACTCCTGACTCCCGACTCCCGACTCCCGACTTCTCCCGGATGTTCCCCGTAATGTCCACTTCCATAAAATCGCTCACCACCGGCAAGCGTTCTCCTTTGGGGTGCAGCATGGGGCGGCAGGCGAGTAAGGCTTTGGTATAGGGATGTTGCGGGTTGCTAAAAAGGGTGGAAGCGATGTTCTGTTCTACAATTTCTCCTTTATACATCACGGCCACACGGTCGGCGATATCGGCTACCACGCCCAGATCGTGCGTGATAAAAATGACACCCATCTGGTTCTGCAACTGCAGTTCACGGATCAGTTGGAGGATGTTTTTCTGGACGGTCACATCCAGCGCCGTAGTGGGTTCATCGCAGATCAGCAGATCGGGTTCACAGCTCATGGCCATGGCAATCATGACGCGCTGTTTTTGTCCGCCGCTTAACTGGTGCGGGTACCGATGATACATGCCCGCCGGATCAGGTAGCTGCACTTTTTCAAACAAAGCGATGGTTCTTTGGGTAGCTTCTTCGTGACTGATGTTGTTATGCTGCAGAATCGCTTCGCGCACCTGAAAACCGCAGGTAAGCACCGGGTTCAGTGAGGTCATGGGTTCCTGGAAAATCATGGCTACCCGGTTGCCGCGGATAGATTGTAATTGTTCGCGGGGCACCTGCAACATATCCAGTGTGCTGTCGCCACTGGTTAATAAGATCTCTCCGGAAGTATAGATGGCCGGCGGAGCGGGTAATAATTGCAGGATGGAGAGGGAGGTTACTGATTTGCCAGAACCTGATTCGCCCACAATGGCCAGTAACTCGCCCCGGGAAACAGATATATTGATATTTTTTAATGCTTTTGTACGGGTGCCATCAGTGAGGAAGTCGATGCTGAGTTGCCGGATGTTTAGCAGGGGCTGGGACATGGGTAAAGATAATCGGGAAAACGATTATTTAGAAAAAAGAGGCTGAGGGGAGTGCTTTCCGGCAAGGCATTTGATTTCTTTGCTGAGCCGAAATCAGGACAGCATACGGGTTCCCATAAAATAACTTTTCAACAGGTATTTTTTACACAAACACTACCATTATTGACGCCCTTTCACTTACTTTTGCGCTCACAATTGTTAGTTTCTGAAAACTGATAAAGCGTTTCTGTAAAAATCAGCCCATGATCCGAAAACCCTGGTGGAAGATAGCAAGTTTCGTTTTACTCCTGTATACCTGCTCTTATGGCTTCCTGGTTGAAGTGCCCTCACCACCCGGTGTTCCTTTAAAAGAAACCATCCGCAATCTCTTCTTTCATGTTCCGATGTGGATCGCCATGATGGTTTGTTTTACCGTTTCTGTTGTATATGCGATCAAGTACCTGCGTAACCAGCAGGCATCTGACGAAATTTATTCTACTGAATTTGCCCGTACCGGAACGGTGTTGGGAATACTGGGATTGGTAACCGGTATGATCTGGGCCAATTACCAATGGGGGAAACCCTGGAGTGGCGATGCCAAACAAAACGGTACCGCCATCGCGCTGCTGATTTACTTCGCTTATTTTGTACTGAAAGGAAGTTTGCAGGATGAAGAGAAGCAGGCAAGGATCGGATCTGTGTATAATATTTTCGCTTATTTCATGTTGTTTCCCACGATCTGGATTCTGCCAAGACTGGCAGAGAGTCTGCATCCCGGTGGACTGGGTAGTGAGGGTAATCCCGGACTGAATCCGAAGGATACGACCAATAGCATGCGTATGGTAATGTATCCTGCTTTTATCGGCTGGACTTTACTGAGTGTATGGATTACTACTTTGCAGATACGTGTCCAACTTATTAACCATAAAAGATTAAACGATGCATAAAGGTATAAAAATGCTCAACCTGCTGCTGTTGCTGGCAAGCAGTTCTGCTGTAAAGGCTCAGGAAGCAGTGGCAGAGAATGCTGACCTCATGCGCAGCAATGGAAAGATCTATGTAGTGGTGGCTGTTGTGGTAACCATATTGCTGGGTTTGTTCGCGTATGTATTTAACCTGGACAGGAAGATCAGCAAGCTGGAGAAAAATTCGTGATGGTGAATGGTGAACAGACAATAGTCAAAAGTGAAGGGTTGCTTTATTGACCATTGCCCATTGACAATTCACCAAGCCTGGCGCAACAAAGCTCAACGGCAGTTCTGCTGCCTGTTACATAAAGTCAAAATTAAAACTAGTACTCATGTCAAGTCAACAAGCGTATAGCTTCTTCCAAAGCGTAGAAAAGAGCTTTGATAAAGCTACAAAGTTTACCAAGTGGGAAAAAGGATTGCTGGAGCAGATCAAAGCCTGTAACAGTGTGTACAGTATGCGTTTTCCCGTGAAGATGGATGATGGCAGTATCGAAGTGATTGAAGCGTATCGTGTGCAGCACTCGCAGCACAAATCGCCTTGTAAGGGTGGGATCCGTTTCAGTGAAGAAGTGAACCAGGATGAAGTGATGGCACTGGCATCGCTGATGACCTACAAATGCGCGATTGTGAACGTGCCGTTTGGTGGTGCCAAGGGCGGTATCAAGATCAATCCCAGAAAACACAGTGTATACGAACTGGAAAAAATTACCCGCCGTTATACAAGTGAACTGGTGAAGAAGAATTTTATCGGACCTGGTATTGATGTACCTGCGCCTGATTACGGAACCGGTGAAAGAGAAATGGCCTGGATCGTAGATACCTATCAATCACTGAAACCCGGTGAAATTGATGCAGCCGGTTGTGTTACCGGAAAACCGATTACACAAGGTGGTGTGCGTGGCCGTAAAGAAGCTACCGGACTGGGTGTATTCTTCGGGATCCGTGAAGTACTGAATATGCCGGATGTAATGGCCAAACAGGGCATGACAGTGGGTGTAGAAAGTAAGACCGTTGTAGTACAGGGATTGGGTAATGTGGGTTACCACTGTGCCAAATTCTTCCGTGAACATGGTTCCAAAGTAGTATCTATTGCAGAATACGAAGGTGCTATCTACAATGCCAATGGGTTGAACGAAGAAGAAGTATTCCAGCATAGAAAAGCGACAGGTTCTATCCTGAACTTTCCCGGTGCTACCAACCTCGCTAAAAGCGGTGATGCGCTGGAACTGGAATGTGATGTACTGATTCCTGCAGCGCTCGAAAACGTGATTAATGGCGAGAATGCAGAACGCGTAAAAGCCAAAGTGATCGGCGAAGCAGCTAACGGTCCGTTGACACCCGAAGCGGATGAAGTGTTTGCAAGAAAAGGTATCCTGGTAGTGCCTGATATGTATCTGAATGCAGGTGGTGTAACCGTATCATATTTTGAGTGGTTAAAGAACCTGAGTCACGTACGCTATGGAAGGATGGAAAAAAGATTTACCGAGAATATGAACGAAAGAATTCTCGAGCAGATGGAAAGCCTGACATCCAAAAAAGTGGATTCCAGCGAACGTAACCGGATCATGCATGGTGCAGATGAGATAGATCTGGTGCATAGCGGACTGGAAGAAACCATGATTGGTGCCACCCGCGAAATCATGGAGATCTGGAAAAATAATCCGGAGATTCCTGATATGCGAACCGCTGCTTATGTATGTGCCATTAATAAAGTGGGTACTACCTATGCGGAACTGGGTATCTTCCCATAGGAACAGATGAATATCGAACAAGGAACAGACGAATGTCGAAGTTCTTTTTCGGGTGACTATACAATTTAAAAAAGCCGCTGTTTTTGCAGCGGCTTTTTTATTTGGGTATGAACTTGCCGCCTCTTATCTAAATGTTGAAAAGCGTTAAGAAAACGAAGGGAAACTGGTGATGGATGCTGCTGTTCCGTTGCGTAGGTCAAACCCTGCTGTATCTGATCCGTTGGTGATGATGATATAGCTGGCCCGGAGGCTGATATTGTAGTTGAGGACCTGTTTGAGTACGGCTTCGCTTAAGGGCACGCCCATTTCTTTGCACTCGATGATCATCCAGGGTGTTGATTCGCGATAAACAAGGATGTCGAATCTTTTTTTCAGTTCGCCCAGGCTGATCTCTTTTTCAACAGCAATCAAGGAAGCTGGATATTGTAAGGTTTGCACCAGGTACTGCAGCATATTCTGCCGTACCCATTCTTCTGGTGTAAGGCGTACCCATTGTTTGCGGAATCCATCAAAGATCCACTCTTTTTCATCCTCCTGTTTAAAGCGGAAATCGTGTTGTGGATAGCTGACAGGGATCATGGGCTTGGTGATAGCGGCTAATTTTCGTAAATTAGCCAATTATTTTTTCCAAAGATACTTATGTGTATCTGCCAAATCAATGGATTATGAAAACAAAAGAAGAGATCGTTAATAACTGGCTGCCCAGGTATACGGGAGAGGTACTGGAGAATTTTGGCAAGTATGTACTGCTCACCAATTTCAGCAATTATGTAACCATGTTTGCCCAATGGAACAATGTAAAAGTAGTGGGCACCGACAGACCCATGCAGTGCGCCACGGCAGATGGGATCACTATTATCAATTTTGGGATGGGGAGTCCGGGGGCAGCTACCGTAATGGATCTGTTAACCGCCATACAACCCGAAGCGGTCTTGTTTCTGGGTAAATGCGGCGGGTTAAAACGCAGGAATAAAATTGGCGACCTGATCTTACCCATTGCGGCCATCAGGGGAGAGGGTACCTCGAATGACTATTTTCCGCCGGAAGTGCCTGCCATGCCGGCCTTTGCTTTGCAGAAAGCGATTTCTACCACTATCCGTGATTACCAGGTGGATTACTGGACCGGTACAGTTTATACCACCAACCGAAGGGTATGGGAGCATGATGAAGAGTTTAAAGCTTACCTCACCAAGGTAAGAGCCTATGCCATTGATATGGAAACAGCTACCATTTTTACAGTGGGTTTCTATAACAAGATTCCTACCGGTGCCTTATTGCTGGTGAGCGATCAGCCGATGATTCCTGAGGGAGTGAAAACAGAGGAGAGCGATAAAAAAGTGACTTCCCAGTTTGTAGAGAACCATTTAAAGATCGGGATTGATTCATTGAAACAGCTGATCAATAAGGGGCAGACGGTGAGGCATCTGCGGTTCTAATTTGTTTTAGTTGCACCGTAGGGTATGATATTGACAGATTAGCATTCAGGCCGCTGTAGCGTCCCGACTGCTAATCTCTCCAGAGAAAAGGGAAAAGAATGACTGCCAGCGCAATTACCATAAGATCGAGCCCTGCCAGTAAACCCACCATCTGCCACCAGCCGCCTTGTATTACCGACGCGAAAGCGGTGGAAGAAATCTTCATCAATAACAATAACTGCGGTATGATAATGGGGAAACCCATGATGGCCATCAGGGCTGCCTGTTGTTGCGCTTTAGCCGCAATGGCCGCCAGGAAAGTAAATACCAGACTCAGGCTGATGCCTCCCAGGCAGGTGATGAATATAAAAGTGAGGCCGTTCTCCAATGGGTTGCCCAGTAATACGGTGAAAACAGCAAGACTTAGCAGGCTCATGACCACCATCAGTAAGGCATTAAATAACAACTTCGACAATACAAAATCCCTCGCGCCAGCAATAGAATAGAAATAGAGCATTCGGCCCTTGCTTTCCTGCAAAAAACTTTTGGCCACGGCATTGATACATACAAAGAGCTGTATTACCCAGAATAAACCGTTCCATACCTTTTCTTCTGGCTGGTCCATAGAGAGATAGACCACAAAAATGGTGGAAGCCACATAGAGCAGGATGCCATAGAGTGTATACTGCTGCCTGGTTTCGAGCAGCAGGTCTTTCTGCATCAGGGATAATATCCTGTGGTTAGTTCTCATGGGCACATTTGCGGCATCGGGGTTCGTAGGTCTCTTTCTCGCCCAGTAAAACCTGTCCTTCCTGGGCTGTTTTCCGGAACGAAACATTGGCAATATTGCCGCAGCGCATACAGATGGCGTGGAGTTTGGTGATATAGTCGGCAATTGACAAGAGGTAAGGCATTTGTCCAAAAGGGCGGCCGAGGTAATCCATATCCAGGCCGGCCACAATGACGCGTACGCCCCTGAGTGCCAGGGTTTCACATACATGGCGGATCTCATCGTCGAAGAACTGGGCTTCATCTATGCCCACCACATCTACCCCTTCTGCCATCAGTAGAATGGTCTGGGAGTTATCAATGGGCGTAGATTGTATGGCGTTGGCATCATGACTCACTACATTGTTTTCGTCGTAACGCACATCAATGGCAGGTTTGAAGATCTCTACTTTCAGGTTGGCGATTTTGGCTCTTTTCAGTCTGCGGATCAGTTCTTCGGTCTTGCCGCTGAACATACTACCACAGATTACTTCAATCCAACCCCTTCTTTCGCCTGATATATTCGGTTCAATAAACATCCGTAAAATAAATTAAACAGGAAAACGTTTGTAACTTTAAGCAATCCCAACTAATTGGTAACCCCCAAATGTATTACATCCAATGGAAAGAGTGGGCACGTTGATCAACAAACTGAAAGAACAATTTGAGCAGCAGGCTGATGCTGATAAACTAGCTGTAACCGCACAGATGCTGTTGGCAGAGTTACAAGCTAACCAGTCGGCACAATCCAGCGGCAGCAAAGTTTCTGTGGTGCTGCCCTCCGTATCTGTTCATGCTGCTCAGCCTGTTAGTGAACCCGAACAGGCCATTCCGGAAAAAACGGAAAAACCGGCGTCTAACTGGCTGTTTGAAATGCCGGTAGAAATTCCCACTTTACTGCACCAGGCTGCCAGTTCAGAGTCCGCCGTTGCCAGTGAAAAACAACCCGTCAAAAAGGAAGCATCGGAATTTAACACCCTGTTAGCTACCCCTGCCGAGAGTCTGAATGAAAAGCTGAAGGAAGAAAGGGTGGAAGTGGCAGCTGCTTTGCAGGGTAGCCCTATCCGTGACCTGAAAAAAGCCATCGGCATCAACGACCGGTTCCTGTTTGTGAATGATTTATTCAGGGGGGATGAGAATATGTATGAGCGAAGTATCAAAACCATCAACAGCTTCAATATTTACCCCGAAGCGCAGTACTGGATCCAGCGGGAACTGAAAGTGAAACTCAGCTGGCCAGATCATAGTGAAGCAGTGAAAATCTTCGATCAGCTGGTTAAAAGGCGTTTTTCCTGAATCAGCCTCAGCACTTTATCTGTAGCACCCGCTTTCGATTTTACATAGTGGCCCGCTGCCCGGGCAGCAGTTGTATACATCTCTTTGTTCTCCAGTAATTCCTGCAGCAGTTTTTCCAGTTCCAGCGCATCTTCGATCACAAAAGCACCTCCCTCATCGATCATTTCTTCCGCTTCGGCATATTTATCATACACAGGCCCAAATACAACGGGGATCTGATATACGGCGGCTTCCAGGATATTATGGATACCATCGTCTCCAAACCCTCCTCCCACATAAGCGATCCTGGCATAATGGTATAAGCGACTAAGCATGCCCATATTGTCGATGATCAGTACATTCAGGTCAGCAGGGATGGGTTCGTTTTTTTCGAGGGCATTCCGGTAGGCAGAGAACAGCATGGAATGTTTATATAGTTGCAGACACTCTTCCAGTCTTTCGGATTCAATATCGTGTGGCGCAATGATCCAGCGGGTTTCGGGGTGAGTGTTGGCAAAATGGTCCAGTTCTTCATCGTCTTCGGTCCAGGTACTGCCAGCTACAATAGTGGGGTAGGATCCGCAGAACTGTTCTATCAGCGGGATCGGCTCAAATCTTTCTGCGATGGTAATCACGCGGTCGAACCGGGTATCGCCACTGATGATCACATTGTTTGTATAACCAATCGATGCCAGCAGTTGGGCAGCCGTTTTGTTCTGTACCAATAGCCAGGAAAAAGTTGCCAGCATTTTGCGGTGAAGGGATCCGTACCATTTAAAAAAGGGTTGATCCCCGCGGAAAATGCCGGATACCAGCAGCAGGGGAATTTCTCTGTTGCGGATCTCATTCAGGTAATAAAACCAGAATTCGTATTTGATGAAAACCACCAACGAGGGTTGTACTATATCCAGAAAGCGGTCTGCATTGCGGGGCGAATCCATTGGCAGGTAAAAAATATGGTCAGCACCCTTAAAATCCTTACGGATTTCATATCCTGACGGAGAAAAGAAAGTAAGCAGGATCTGGTGGCTGGGATATGATGTCTTGAGACCTTCCAGCACCGGCAGCCCTTGTTCAAACTCTCCCAACGAAGCACAATGGATCCAGATGACCGGGTGTGGATTTTTATAAAAGGCAGCAGACAGCTTTTCAAACAGTTTTTTTCTGCCCAGCACCCATAACCTTGCTTTGGCATTTCCCAGTCCAATAATCCGGGCAATCACGGGGTATAGCCAGATGAATAAACGGTAGAACAGCATACGGTTGGCTTAATACTGTAAAGAAACAAATAAAACGGCTTATACAGCAGATGGCTTTTATACCTGTGGTACGCAGATATAGCCCTTTTGCAGTAATTTTGCCGCTCTGAAATACAGAATTTTATGCGGCCGATACAAATGGTGGATACCCGTACCCAATACGGGAAGATTAAAAAAGAAGTGGATACTGCCATACAGGAAGTACTGGATAGTGCTGCTTATATCAACGGGAAGCCGGTACAGGATTTTGCCAACGCCCTGAGTCAATATGTAGGCGTAAAACATACCATTCCCTGCGCCAATGGTACCGATGCCTTGCAGATAGCCATGATGGCATTGGATCTGCAGCCGGGAGATGAAGTAATCACGCCTTCTTTTACTTATATCGCTACTACGGAAGTAGTGGCATTATTAAGACTGAAACCGGTTTTTGTAGAGGTAGATCCCCGTACTTTTTGTATGGACCCTGCTGCCTTGCGCAAAGCCATCACGCCCAAAACCAAAGCGATTGTTCCGGTGCATTTGTATGGACACGCCGCGCCGATGGAAGAGATTATGGCGATCGCGCAGGAATTCGGTTTGTATGTCATTGAGGATAATGCACAGGCCATTGGCTGTGATTATCGTTTTGCTGATGGCAGGGTTCAGAAAACGGGTAGTATGGGAACCATTGGAGCCACTTCTTTTTATCCCAGTAAGAACCTCGGTGCCTTTGGCGACGGGGGGGCAATTTTTACAAATGATACCGAACTGGCGAATAAATTGAAGATGATTGCCAATCACGGGCAGCAAAAGCGGTATTATCATGAACTGGTGGGTTGTAATTCACGGCTGGATACGATACAGGCCGCGGTATTGGGAGTTAAATTAACGCATCTGGATGCGTACAATACAGCGCGCAAATCGGTGGCAGCGTATTATAATAAAGCATTTGCTGTTACGGAAAAGATCACAACGCCTTTTGTAGCAGCTTACAGCGATCATGTATATCACCAGTATACACTTGTTTTAAATGGTGTTGACCGCGATGGATTGAACAGTTATCTTGCTGAACAGAAAATCCCATCTATGATTTATTATCCGGTGCCGGGTCACCGGCAGCAGATGTTTGCTTCTTTTGGTCTTACAACCGCTGACATGCCAACCACCGATTGGTTAACAGAAAGAGTGATCTCTTTACCGGTTCATACAGAACTGGATGAAGAGCAATTGGCGTATATTACCAGCCATGTTTTGAATTATGTAAATCAGTAAGACATGAAAATTGCAGTTGTTGGAACAGGATATGTAGGGCTTGTAACCGGTACTTGTTTTGCCGAAACAGGCAATAAAGTTATTTGCATAGATATAGATCAGCATAAAGTAGAAAAACTTTCAAAGGGAGAGATCACCATATATGAGCCGGGTCTTGAAAAGATTTTTCTTCGTAACCTCAAAGAAAACCGGTTGAAGTTTACAACGGATCTGGCAACCGGCGTGCAGGATGCAGAGATCATATTTCTTGCGCTTCCCACACCACCCGGTGAGGGTGGTGCTGCCGACCTGCGGTATGTATTGGGTGTGGCTACGGAATTGGGGAAACTGCTGACGGATTATAAAGTAATTGTTGATAAAAGTACGGTTCCAGTAGGCACAGCAGAAAAAGTACAGGTAGCTATCGCAGCGAATTACAAAGGGGAATTTGATGTGGTGAGTAATCCCGAGTTTTTACGCGAAGGGGTAGCTGTAGATGATTTTATGAAACCTGACAGAGTGGTGGTGGGTACCCGTTCAGAGAGAGCCAGAAAAGTGATGAGTGATCTCTATGCACCCTTTGTGCGCCAGGGTAATCCGGTGATTTTTATGGACGAAAAATCAGCTGAATTGACAAAGTATGCGGCTAATTCATTTCTTGCTACCAAGATTTCGTTTATGAATGAAATAGCACAGCTCTGCGAGCGCTTAGGTGCTGATGTGGATATGGTACGAAGAGGGATTGGAAGTGATGAACGTATCGGTAAACGGTTTTTATTTCCGGGTATTGGTTATGGAGGCAGTTGTTTTCCGAAAGATGTACAGGCATTGGTAATGTCTTCTGAAGAAGTGAATTATGATTTTAAAATATTGAAGGCGGTTGAAGAGGTAAATGAATTACAGAAAATGCACCTCATTCCTAAAATAAAAAAATATTTTAAGGATGACCTCAATGGAAAGCATTTCGCATTGTGGGGACTTGCTTTTAAACCCAATACCGATGATATTCGGGAAGCGCCAGCCTTACACCTGATCGATGCTTTGACGGCTGCAGGTGCTACGGTATCTGCGTTTGACCCTGAGGCCATGAATAATGTACGGAGAGCTATTGGTGATAAGATCCGGTATGCAGATAGCCAGTATCTGGCCCTTGAAAACGCAGATGCCCTCATCATTGCCACGGAGTGGAGCGAGTTTCGTACACCCGATTTTGACATGATTAACAGTACCCTGAAGAATAAAGTGATTTTCGATGGACGAAACCTGTTTGATGTAAAATATATTTCTGATCTCGGTTACCATTATGAAAGTATTGGGCGCCCCATTGCAAAATAATATGGCACAAAAAAGGATATTGATTACGGGTGCTGCAGGCTTCTTAGGGTCGCATCTTTGCGATCGTTTTATCAAAGAAGGATACCATGTCATCGGCATGGATAACCTGATAACCGGTGATATCAGAAATATCGAACACCTCTTTCCGCTGGATCATTTTGAATTTTATCATCATGATGTTTCCAAATTCATTCATGTATCCGGTGAGTTGGATTATATTCTTCATTTTGCCTCTCCCGCCAGTCCGATTGATTACCTGAAGATCCCGATACAGACACTGAAAGTAGGGGCCCTGGGTACGCATAATTGCCTGGGACTGGCCAAAGAAAAAAAAGCACGTATTCTCGTGGCTTCTACCAGCGAAGTATATGGAGATCCGCTGGTTCACCCGCAAACGGAAGAATACTGGGGTAATGTAAATCCGGTAGGTCCGCGCGGGGTATATGATGAAGCCAAACGTTTCATGGAATCCATTACGCGGGCGTATCATACCTTTCATGGGGTGGAAACCAGGATCATCCGGATTTTTAATACCTATGGACCCAGAATGCGATTGAATGATGGCCGTGCATTACCTGCATTTATTGGCCAGGCTTTGCGCGGAGAAGATCTGACTGTATTTGGCGATGGTAGTCAAACCCGTTCCTTCTGTTATGTGGATGATCTGGTAGAAGGCATTTACCGTTTGTTGATGAGCGATTACAGTATGCCGGTGAATGTGGGTAACCCCAATGAAATTTCTTTAAAGGATTTTGCAGAAGAAGTGTTGAAACTGACTGGCTCATCCGTAAAAATTATTTATAAAGACTTGCCCGCTGATGATCCCAAACAACGCAGGCCGGATATCACAAAAGCCCGTGAAATATTAGGCTGGGAGCCAAAGATTGACCGGGAAGAAGGGTTGAAAAGGACCTATGCCTATTTTAAATCCCTCCCGGAAGAAGAATGGTCTAAACAACCCAAGGAATTTATTTCGCTGAAAAGTAAATAACGGATTCATGTCAAAACCACTTGTTGTTATTGCCGGTAAAAATGGCCAGTTAGGATGGGAATTACAACAATTGGTTGCAGGTGTGGAAACTGCTTTTCAGTTTTTGTTCGTGGGTAGAGAAGAGTTGGATCTGAGTGATCCGGAAATGATTGTTGCTTTTTTTCGACAATACAAACCAGCCTATTTTATTAACTGTGCCGCTTATACAGCAGTAGATAAGGCAGAGTCAGAGCAGGAATTTGCTTACACGGTCAATGCTTCTTCGGTAGGATTACTGGCAACGGAATGCAGTAAACTGAACTGCCCGTTTATTACAATTTCTACAGATTATGTGTTTGATGGAAAGGGAACGGCACCTTATGCGATAGATCATCCGGCTGATCCGGTGAATTATTATGGGTATACCAAATGGATGGGAGAGAAACTGGCGCTCGACAACAACCCAAAAACCATCGTGATCCGGACCTCCTGGGTATACAGCAGCCATGGAAATAATTTCGTGAAAACCATGTTGCGTCTGATGAAAGAAAAGGACGAACTGAAAGTAGTGAATGACCAGATAGGCTCTCCCACTTATGCTGCCGACCTGGCATCGGCTATTTTGCAGATCATTACCAGACTGGCAGCCGGTAATACACAGTATGGCATTTATCAGTTTAGTAATGAAGGGCAGATTTCCTGGTACGATTTTGCCGTAGCTATACGAACGCTTGCCGGGTTGTCTTGTACGGTACTGCCTATACCAACCAAAGATTTTCCAACACCTGCTAAACGACCAGCCTATTCAGTAATGGATACGCAACAGATTGTTAGAGATTTTGGTGTTCCCTTGAAAAACTGGAAAGAAAGTCTTGTTCAATGTATCCGTAAATTATCCTGATCAGTGGCCGAAAAGTTGCCGCAACTGCTCCATTCTTATCCCTTCATAATCTTTTACAATCCAGTCGGCACCCGCCAGTTCTTCCGGAGTATGCGTGGTGGTTAATGCAACTACTTTCATGCCGGCGGCGCCTGCAGAAGTAATACCTACGGTAGCATCTTCAAACGCAATACATTTTCCGGCAGGTAGTCCCAGCTCTTTTGCTGCCAGCTGATACATTTCCGGATGGGGTTTACCATGGGTAATATCACTCCCTTTAATCACTCTTTTAAAATATTGTTTGATCGGTATATGCGAAAATAAAAAGTCAATATTATCCTGTATGCCGGAAGTGGCTATGACCATCGGAATCTGCTCCCGGTCCAGCAGTTCCAGCAGGGCTAATAAACCAGGTATGGGTTTGATATGTGCCGCATAAATTTCGCGGTACAGACTTTCTTTTTCGTTGGTGTAGCGTTCAATTTCTTCCGTTGGCATATCCGGTTGCTGAAAAACATATTTCACACAATCGGTCATGGTTCTGCCGTTGAAACAGGCCTTGTACTCATCCATCGTTAGTTCCCGGTTTCTTTTGCGATAGAATTCCTGCCAGGTAATAAAGTGAAACTGATTATTGTCAATTAATGTGCCATCAAGATCAAAGGCAATAGCAAATGGAGGCATTGGGGTAATTAGAAATTAGAAATTAAAAATTGGAAATAGGTTAGGGTTGTTTGGTTTGTGCATTTTTGACTGCATCGAGGTATTGGGCGCTGTTTCCTTTGGGGATACTGAGGGATTGCCATTGTTCATTTTTAATCAGTCGTCCGAGGTATACGATCTGGCCTACATGGTAGGGATAGTGTGCCAGCTGGCGCAGGATAGCATCATATACCTGTAAGGGTTCTGTGCGGATGGTCACGGTTTTGGTCAGGTCTTCGGGTTGAAGGCTTTCGAGGGTATCCAACAGGCATTTCCATCCTTCGTTCCAGAAGGATAAGAGATCCTGTTGACTGATCTGCATAACTTCAAACTCGGCATCCCGCTGCCGCCATTCCTTTTCGCCGTCTTCTGTGAGGAAATTAGTCCAGCGGCTCATCATATTGCCATACAGGTGCTGAACAATCACTGCAATACTATTGCTCTCGCCGGAAGGCTGGTAAAACAAATCCGCTTCGGCTAGCTGTGTAAATGTTTTATCACCCAACTCCTTGTAATACCTGAAACGTTTAATGGCATCTTTCAGAAAATCTGCTTCGAATGACATAATGCTTTTTTAAAAGTTCAGACCACCCCGATTGGTTACTTATGGCATAAATCCTGCCACAGAATCATCTCCTCTTTTATCTGCCACGGTCTCTTTTTTACCGTTATTCAATACCCTGATAATTTCTGTTCTGCCAATGCCTCCACGGTAGGTTACTTTGTATCCCATGGATTGTAATTGTTTTTTGGTTTCCGGATCAAAATCAGTTTCCACCATCACTTCATCGGGCAGCCATTGATGGTGAAATTTGGGTTTGTTAATGGCATCATCCGCATTCATATTAAAATCTACAAGGTTAACGATAGCCTGGTAAACAGAAGTGGGGATAGTAGTGCCTCCCGGTGTGCCAACCACCACATAGGGCTTGTTTTTTTTGAGCAATAAAGTAGGTGTCATGGAACTCAGCATACGTTTGCCGGGAACAATCGCATTGGCTTCTCCTCCTATTGCTCCATACATATTAGGTACACCTGGTTTTACGCTGAAATCATCCATTTCATTATTCAACAGAAAACCGGCACCGCCCACAACGGTACGACTACCGTACCCATTATTCAATGTTGTGGTAACGGCTACCATATTACCGGCTTCATCCATGACACTCAGGTGAGTGGTTTCTTCGCTTTCTTTGATCTGGCCTGCCTTTACGGTACTGCTGCTGCCAGCTTTTTCAGGGGTATAATCACTCATGCGTTGTTCTACATAGGCATCACTGATCAGTGTTTTTACGGGTACTTTATAAAAATCAGGATCTCCCATGAATTCTGCTCGGTCGGCATAGGCGCGACGTTCGGCTTCAATCATCAGCTGCACAGATCGCGCTGTCTGGAAACCATAACTGCCTACCGGGTATTTTTCGATCATCTTCAGCATCTGTGCAATCAGAATACCTCCGCTGCTGGGAGGGGCAAAACTGATTACCTGGTAACCCCGGTACTCAAATTCCAATGGGTTACGGAGTTTAGCGGTATAATTTTTCAGGTCATCCAGCGAAATAATGCCATTACCTCTCTGCATTTCTTCCACTACCAGCCTGGCTGTTTCGCCTTCATAAAAACCACGGGCACCATCTTTCTGCATCCGTTTTAAAGTGGCAGCTAATTCTTTCTGTACCAGTGTATCGCCGGCTTTCCATTTTCCTTCTTTTACCAGTGCGGTAGGACGGGTACTGTTTTTGATAAATGATTCGCGGGTACTGTTCAGACTGCTGGCTTCCCTTTCTGTAATGGCAAACCCCTTTTCTGCCAGATCAATGGCAGGTTGTACCAGTTCTTTGAACGAAAGTTTGGCATAAGGCAGTGTGGCAAATAATCCGGCCACCGTGCCGGGTATACCGGATGCAAGATGTCCCGCCTGCGACAGGTTCAGCTGTGCATTACCATTTTTATCAAGGTACATATCGCGATGAGCTTTTTCAGGGGCCGCTTCGCGATAATCAATGCCGATCAGCTCGCCATTGGCTTTCCGCCCCAGTAAAAAACCACCACCACCCAGGTTGCCAGCACCGGGGTACACTACGGCCAGTGCCAACTGGGTGGCAATGGCGGCATCAAAAGCGTTACCGCCTTTACGCATCATGGCCACACCAACCATACTGGCCAGCGGATGTGCACTACCTACGGATGCTTTACTGAAATTCCCTTTTTTAACTATGGTATAGTGATAGGGATTGATGGCTTTCCCAGGCCCCACGATGGAGCGCACCGACTGTGCATTCAGGGTAAACTGGCTGCCCAATGCCAGTACACAGATAATGATATTTCTCATGGCAGAAAATTACTGCTTTTTAGAACACCCAATGGCTTCGGGCAGTGACTGTGTAAAAAAAAGCGGCAGATATTGCTGACAGACTTTCTTTCTTCCCTACATTCACAACTCATTTATTACTATATGAAGAGATTATTATCCGGTTTGGCACTGCTCCTGCTGGCAATTGGTGCGTTTGCACAGGGATTACAAAGTCCAGAACAATACATGGGTTACAAGATCGGAACCCGCTATACCCGTCACCATAAAATTGTGGAATACTTCCGCGCGGTGGCCCAGGCTAAACCGGATATGGTGAAGCTGGAGAAGTATGGCGAAACCAATGAAGGCCGCGAGCTGATGCTGGCTTTTATCGCTTCTCCCGAGAACCTGCAGAAACTGGAAACCATCCGTAATAATAACCTCGGTTTCGCCGGATTATCCTCCAGCAAATCTGCTACAGAAACGGCACCGGCGATTGTATGGCTGAGCTATAATGTGCACGGTAACGAAACTTCTTCTTCAGAAGCGGCTTTGATGACACTATGGGCATTGGTAGATCCCAATAATGCACAGAGTAAAGAGTGGTTGCAGAATACGGTAGTGGTGATAGACCCCTGTATCAATCCCGATGGTCGCGATCGGTATGTAAACTGGTTCAACGGGGCTGTAGGAACTGCATATAATCCCGATCCGGCAGCACGTGAACATGCAGAACCCTGGCCAGGTGGCAGATCCAATCATTACAATTTTGACCTGAACCGCGACTGGGCCTGGCAAACACAGGTAGAGAGCCAGCAGCGGGTCAAAAAATATAACCAATGGATGCCACAGGTACATGTGGATTTTCATGAGCAGGGAATTAACGAACCCTACTATTTTGCACCGGCAGCAGACCCTTTGCATGAAGTGATCACTCCCTGGCAGCGCGATTTCCAGGTAATGATCGGAAAGAACAATGCCCGCTATTTTGATAAAAACGGCTGGTTGTTTTTTACCAAGGAAAGATTTGACCTGCTGTATCCTTCCTATGGAGATACCTATCCCATTTATAATGGTGCCATCGGGATGACTTTTGAACAGGGAGGCGGCCCGCGTGGCGGCATGGGTGTGATTAATGAAGATGGTGATACCCTGACCCTGCTGGACAGGGCTACGCACCACTATACCACCGGACTGTCGACCATTGAAACCGCTTCACGCAACAAGCAGAAACTGCTGGATGAGTTCAAAAAATATTTTGATGACGGCCAGGCAGGTAAGGTAGGAGAGTACAAGACCTATGTGATGACTTCGAAAGATGAGAACAAGATCAAAGCGGTGATGAAACTGCTGGATCAGAATGGGATTATCCATGGCGTATTGACGAATAAGAATTTCCGGGGTTTGAATTATTTTACCGGCAAGGATGATGCTTTTGCAGATGAAGGATATCATGTAGCAGTTAGTGCCTACCAACCCCGTTCCGTGATGGCAAAAGTGTTGCTGGAGCCTAAAACAGTGGTGACGGATTCGAATACCTATGATATCACCGCCTGGAGCGTACCCTATGCCTATGGCGTTAAGGGATATGCTGTGAAAGAGAAACTGGAATTGTCGGCTGCGGCAAAGCTGATCGGTACATTGAATGAGGCAAAATCGGCCTATGGTGTATTAATCCCTTACCAATCATTCAACGCTGCCAAAGCATTGGCCTATATGCTGAAGAACGGTATCAAAGTGCGTTTTGCAGAAAAGCCTTTTGTTTACGGCGGACGTAATTTTGACCGCGGTACGCTGATCGTTCTCAAAACCAGTAACCCGGCTAACTGGAATGCAGTAGCCAATGAAGCCTGCCGCCTGAATAATATTCAACCGGTAGCAGTAGAAACCGGTTTTATGGATAAGGGAACTGATTTCGGATCACCTGATGTGAAGATCATCAACAGTGCTTTAAAAGTGGCTATGTTAACCGGCGACCAGACCTCTTCTCTTTCAGCCGGAGAAGTATGGCATTTCTTTGAGAAACAGCTGGATTATCCCATTACCCTGCTGAATGCTGCGGATCTGGCAAGGATCAATATCCGTAATTACCAGGTACTGATTTTGCCCGATGGCAGTTACCGCATCCTGAATGATAAAGCGGTATCCGATAAGCTGAAAGATTTTGTACGCAGCGGGGGAAAACTCATTGCACTCGATAATGCCGTAAGCCTGATGGCTGGTGCCGACTGGGGTATCAAACTCAAAGAAGATAAATCAGAAGATAAAAGCGAATATGCCAATGTGAAAAAATATGGTGATCGCGAAAATCAATACCTCACCAACTCTATCCCGGGTGCTATTTATAAACTGGAGCTGGATAATACCCACCCATTGGGTTTTGGCTACCCTGATTATTATTATACGCTAAAACAGGACGCCAGTGTATTTGAGTTTATGAAAGACGGATGGAATGTAGGCGTGATGAAAAAAGACGCTTATGTTACCGGTTTTGCCGGAAATAAACTCAAGCCCAAATTAAAAGACGGAGTAGTACTGGGGGTGCAGGATATGGGTAGCGGCAATGTGATCTATTTTACCGAAAGCCCCCTGTTCCGTAATTTCTGGGAGAACGGAAAATTACTGATCAGCAATGCGGTTTTCCTTGTAGGACAGTAATAAATCTTTACCGGTAAAAGTCAGGCCCTAACCGGCCTGACTTTTTTGTTGAACGGCTTACCTAATTAGGCAACTAGAGAGTATCTTCGGAAACACTTAAACTTTTGGTTCCATGCGCTTCCCTGTTAAAACCATTTTACTGCTAAACTTCTTATTCAGTATTCCGTATACAGCCGTATTCTCGCGAACCCCGGTTACCTATAGTAGCTCAGACATCTATCTGCAGATAAAAAAACTGAATGTACTGGGTAGTGTATTGTATGTGGCGGCACATCCGGATGATGAGAACAATGGATTTTTGCCTTATCTCGCCAAAGAAAGAATGTATCGCACAGGTTACTTAAGCTTAACCAGAGGCGATGGTGGACAAAACCTGATTGGCAGTGAGCAGGGGGTTGAACTGGGATTGATACGGACACAGGAGCTGCTGGCAGCCAGAAGTATTGACGGATCAGAACAGTTTTTTACTTCTGCTTATGAATTTGGCTTTAGTAAAAGTGCAGCAGAAGCACTCACTATCTGGAACAAAGACCAGGTATTGGCCGATATGGTGTTCGTTATCAGGAAATTTCAACCGGATATACTGATTGCGCGTTTTCCCGGTGATGCAAGGGCCGGACACGGTCATCACTGGGCATCTGGCTTACTTGCCAATGAAGCATTTCTGGCAGCAGCTGATGCAACTAAATTTCCCGAACAGCTCAAACTGGGGTTACAACCCTGGAAAGCGAAACGGATACTGCTCAATGGATTTAATTTTGGTAATAACAATGTGAGCGGCCCATTGCGGATGGATGTGGGAGGGTATGATCCGTTAATTGGTAAAAGTTCGGGTGATCTTGGCGGCGAGGCAAGGTCTATGCATAAAAGCCAGGGTGAAGGCAGACCCAGAAGAAAAGGGGAGATCATTGAAAATTTTGTTGTTACTGGAGGGGATACGGCTACAACGGATATCATGGAAGGGATCGTCACCGATTGGACCCGTATCGAGGGAGGCTCGGCAATCAAAGAGCGGATCAATAACATCATCAAACAATACAATTTTGAACACCCGGAATATTCTGTGGATAGTTTGATTGAAGTCTATAAAACTATCCAGGGCATCAGTTACCGCGGCATGTGGCGGCAACAGAAACTGAATGAATTGCAGGACATTATATTGAACTGCAGTGGAATTTTTGCAGAAGCTACTACCCGGGAGGAATTTGTATTGCAGGGCGATACCGCTTCCGTTAGTTTTTTTGTCAATAAGCGAAACAATGGTAAGGCAAGCCTTGAGTCGGTTTGGTTGTCTACAGACAGTAAAACCGTGGACCAGTTGTTAAAAACCAACCAGAATTATTCGTACGAGCTCAAAGAACCCATCAGAGAACCAGCTATTGTAAATGCTACACAACCTTATTGGCTCCAGCTTCCACAAACTCCGGGCAACTTCAATATTTCCCAACCTTTTTTGGTAGGTAAAGCATGGAATGATCCTTTATTGACGGCTGTTTTCAATATTAAGATTAACGATATCACTTTCTCGGTAAGACGACCCGTACAATACAAATACATCGACCCTGTAAAAGGGGAAGTATACCAACCGTTTATTCTGATGCCGCATTTGTCTTTATCATTAAGTCCGCATGTTGCCTTGCTGAATGTAAAAAATGAAAAAGGAAAACGATCTGTTGATTCGATCTATGTCAGGTATAAATCTAATTTTACCCAGCAGAACGTGCCTTCTACCCTATACTTACTGCAGGATACTGCTAAAACGGCATTTGAAAAGCAAGCACGGAGTTATGAAAAAGGAAAGCAGTATACCATCGCATTACCGCTGAAACAGTTTTATAATCCTTCCCAGGAATACCTGGAGGCAGCTATGCGAATCTATCTTGGAGGTCAGACTTATGTGTACTCTAAATATTTCAGATCAATTGAGTACGATCATATTCCCAATATCCATTATTCAGCCAAAGATCATATCAAATTTGTCAATGAAGAAATCAAAACAGTTGGCAAAAAAGTAGGGTATATTAATGGTGCGGGTGATATGGTGCCGGATGCTTTAAAAGAGATGGGTTTTGAAGTAAAAATACTGGAGGAAGCAGATGTTACCGATGCGGGATTGGCTTCATTCAACGCCGTGATTATCGGTATCAGGGCACCTAATATTTATGACTGGCTGAGCGATAAGCAGGATATACTCAATAATTACGTCAAAAATGGCGGTAACCTGATTGCACAGTATGTAAAAAGCAATACAGTTGGAGCTAAACGATTAAAGCTGGGACCATACCCGTTTTCCATCAGTGCAGGATCAAGGGTAACCGATGAAAATGCCACAGTGAATTTCCTGTTACCGGAACACCCTGTTCTCAACTACCCTAATAAAATCACCGACAAGGATTTTGATGGCTGGATACAGGAGCGCAGCACTTACCAGGTAGACCAGGCCGATCCGCATTATGAAATGCCCCTGTCTATGAACGACAAAGGCGAAAAACCTGCGAATGGTAGTCTCGCGATTGCCAGATACGGTAAGGGTAATTTTGCGTATGTTAGCCTTGTATTATTCAGACAGTTGCCGGCTGGAGTGCCCGGTGCTTACCGCTTACTTTCCAATCTGATAGCACTACCCAAAAACAAATAAGCATGCAACCAAGAAAAAGAATCGGATTTGTAACGCTGATAATACTGGGACTGGGTATCGGTATTTTTCTGAAAAATGTAAAGATTGGTCTGATTGTTGGGTTGATGTTAGGACTACTGGCAGGAGGTATCCTCAGTAGCAGCACCAAAAAATAGTCTGTAAACATTTACGAAGCTTACCAAATCAAATGCATGACTGACAAAAATAAAATACCACTTTTCTCTTCCTGGCGCCGCTGGTACTTTTTTGTGATCCTGGTATTGGGGTTGCTCATTATCTTTTTTGCCTGGTTTACTAAATTCTTTGCATGAGCCAATTAGACTGGATTGTTCTGGTATTTACATTAACAGCCATCATTGCGTATGGACTGTATAAAAGCCGTACTGCCAAGAACCTGGAAGGTTATTTTCTCAGCGACAGGAATATGCCCTGGTACCTCGTACTCTTAAGTATCATGGGAACCCAGGCCAGTGCCATTACTTTTTTATCTGCACCCGGTCAGGCATTTACAGACGGGATGCGGTTTGTACAATATTATTTCGGCTTACCTATTGCCATGGTGATCCTTTGTATCACGTTTGTGCCCCTTTTTCATAAAGTAAAAGTGTTTACGGCCTATGAGTTTCTTGAAAAAAGGTTTGATCTGAAAACAAGGACTTTCACTTCCTCTTTGTTTCTGCTGTCGAGGGGGTTGTCAACCGGTATCAGTATTTATGCGCCTTCTATTATTCTCTCATCTCTTATGGGTTGGGATATATTCTGGACCAATATCGTGATGGGAGGTCTGCTCATCATTTACACCGTCAGCGGCGGGGCCAAAGCTGTGGCGTATACACAACAGCTACAGCTGATCATCATATTTGCCGGTATGTTCGTGGCAGGTTATTGTATTGTGCATTACCTGCCGGAAGGGGTTGGTTTTACCGATGCTTTGCGGGTAAGCGGTGCATCGGGTAAACTGAATGTGATCACCACCGGCATTTCTGAAAAAGGGTTTGACTGGAAAGACCGGTATAATATTATCAGTGGGGTAATTGGTGGGTTTTTTCTGGCATTATCTTATTTCGGTACCGACCAGTCGCAGGTGGGTCGTTACCTTACGGCTAAGGACAATACCGAAAGCCGGATCGGATTGTTGATGAATGGACTGGTAAAAGTGCCGATGCAGTTTTTTATCCTGTTGCTGGGGGCCATGTTGTTTACTTTTTATCAATTCAATTCATCCCCTGTATTTTTTAACAAAGCAGTAGCAGAGAAAGCCATGGCTACTCCGTACAAGGATTCGCTGGCTGGTATTGAGAAGAAATTTAATGAGCAGCAGTTGCTGCAACAGCAGCTGAGCAAGAATTATGTAATAGAGAACAAGGAAAATTACAAAGACAGTCTCCGCGATGGCTCTGCTAAATTATCCGCTATCCAGAAAGAGTATAAAACAGTTTTGAAGAAAGCACTGCCGGCCGATGATACCAGTGATACCAACTATATCTTTCTCCGTTTTGTGGTAGATTTTCTGCCCAAAGGCATAGTTGGTTTATTGATCGCCATTATCTTCCTCGCTGCCTGGGGTTCTATTGCGGCGGCACTGAACTCGCTGGCATCCTGTACCATGGTTGATTTTCACGTCCGTTTCCGCGGTGCCAAATATGATAGTACCAATGTGCAGCAATGTGCAGATGAATACCGTGTATCCAAATATTACACGCTTGGCTGGGGCATTTTCTGTATCGTTACCGCTGAATTTGCCACCGGTATGGGCAGCCTGATCGAAGCGGTAAATGTGCTGGGTTCTTTGTTCTACGGTGTAATTCTCGGCATATTCCTGGTGGCCTTCTATTGCAAAAAAGTGGGTAGTAATGCCGTATTCATTGCGGCCATACTGGGAGAATTGATCGTGATCACTTTTTTCCTCTTAGACAAATACAATATCATCGGACTCGGCTTCCTCTGGCTCAATGTAGTTGGGGCAGTGGCAGTGGTGTTGCTTGCATTATTATTACAGATCTTTATGAAGAAACAGATTGTAATTAGTAATTAATAATTAGTAGTTAGTAATTATTTTGGTTTGCAACCCTTTGCTTTCTTGCCAGCCAACTGCAGCAACAGATAGTGAAATGAGGGATCAATTACTAATTATTAACTACTAATTACTAATTACCCCCTCCACGGCCATTCTTTATTGCGGTAAGATTTTATGAGATACGCAATTACACCCAATCCAATTACCGTAACACCACCCATCATCATTTTTTCTCCTGTAGAGAAAAAGATATATCCCCAGATGAGGATGGCAAGTATCACGGGCAGTGGATACAGGGGCATACGCCAGGCAAAATGCTGTTCACCTTTTCTTTTTACCAGCCATAGAAGTCCAATACCCTGTCCAATGAACTGAATCAGGATCCGCATAGCGAGTATCGCATCTATCACATCGCGTAATTTGAACAGCAGGCTGAATATAAAAGCGATACCACCCAGGTATAAGAGCGAAATATGCGGAAAATGTTTAGTAGGATGCAGTTTGGCAAATATTTTGAAAAAAGCACCATCGCTGGCGGCAGCATAAGGGATCCGGCTGTAACCCAGCGTAGCTGAAAATACAGATGCAAAAGCTACCCAAAGTATCAGGATTGTGGCAATTGTGGCAGAAGTGGAACCGGATAAATGCTGCACAAACTCACTCACCACAAACTTACTTTTTTGGATTTGTTCCAATGGTAATACCGATGCCACACTCACATTCATCATGAGATACAACACGGCAATACCTGCAATAGAGATGAACATACTCCGCGGAATATTCTTTTTCGGGTTCACGATCTCTCCGCCCAAATGGCAAACATTGTAATAGCCCAGGTAACTGTACACACTTTTTACACTCGCAAACCCGAGGGCAGCAGCAAATGCATGATTTACCTGTAATCCTTCATTGATCTGTTGAATGGGTTCAAGAAAATGTCCGTGAAACAAACCGCCACCAATAATCCATGACAGCGTAATCAGAACGCCCACCCACAACAATACACTGATTTTGCCAATCGCTTCTATCTTACGGTATAATAAGACAACAATCAGTATGACCAGTCCGCCACTAATGCATTTGCTCTGCCATTCTTCCAGATGGGTCAGGTAACCAAAATATTGCGAGAACCCGATCGCTGCCGAAGCAATCACCAGCGGTGCCTGTATCATGGTTTGCCACACAAAAAGAAAACTCATCAGTTTGCCCCATTTGGAACCATAGCCTTCTTTCAGGAAATTATAACTGCCCCCTGCCAATGGATAAGTAGCGCCCAGCTGGCTCCAGATCATGGCATCAATAAAAGAAAGAACGGCACCAGCCACCCATGCATACAGAAACCAGGGGCCTTTCATGGTTTCTGCTACTACACTTAATACCACGAATGGGCCAATGCCCACCATGTCTGTCATGTTGATGGCCGTAGCCTGTAAAAAGCTTATCTTTCTTTCCAGTTTTGGTTGCTCGTTCATGTGCTTGAGAACATAAAACTATTTCTTTGTAAGCAGACAAACCCGTTATGGACAGAAAGTTTTCAACAGTTGATTGGGCCAAAGGGGCCAATATATATGAAGTCAATATCCGCCAGTATACCATCGAAGGCACATTTACCGCTTTTCTGAATCATTTGCCGCGACTGCGGGAGATGGGGGTGGATATTTTATGGTTGATGCCCATCACGCCCATCAGCGAAAAAGAAAAGCTGGGAAGCCTGGGTAGTTATTATGCCTGCAGCAGTTATATGCGCGTGAGTCCGGAGTTTGGCGATCTCAACGATTTTAAACAACTGGTGAGGGAAGCACATATACTCGGGTTCAAACTCATCATCGATTGGGTGGCCAACCATACCGGCTGGGATCATGAATGGGCCATTGCTCATCCCGATTGGTACGTGCATGATGAGAAGGGGCAGTTTACCGAACGCAATGGCTGGCAGGATGTGATAGATCTGAACTACGACAATGCAGAGATGCGGCTGGCCATGATAGAAGCCATGAAGTTCTGGGTAGACGAATGTAATATTGACGGCTTCCGCTGCGATATGGCGCACCTCGTTACACTGGATTTCTGGAAACAGGCCCGTGTGGCCTGCGATGCAGTAAAACCCCTGTTCTGGCTGGCCGAATGCGAAGAACTGCGTTATCATGATGTGTTTGATGTATCCTATGCCTGGGCTTGGATGCATGCCACCGGCAAACATGCCAAGGGAGAAGCTTCCCTGCACGATGTGCGTGAAGTATTACACAGTTACTCACAATATCCTGCAGGTGCCCGCAAACTTTTCTTTACTACCAATCACGATGAAAATAGTTGGAATGGAACAGAATATGAGAAGTACGGTAAATCCGCCAAAGCCTGGGCCGTATTCACGGCCACCTGGCAGGACGGCATGCCGCTGATCTACAACGGACAGGAAATTCCCAATACCAAAAGAATCGAATTCTTCCACAAAGACCCGATCAGCTGGAATGCGCCACTGCGACTCGAAGATTTTTATAAAACGCTTTTGTACCTGCACAAAAATAATCCTGCTATTACGGAAGGAGAGACTTTTATTCTCCCATCCAATCATGATAATGAACTGATGCTCTTCCTGCGCCGAAAAAATGATGCAGTGGTGCTGGTGGCCCTCAATCTCTCTAACCAGGACCGCCTTACGGTAACCGTACAACACGAATGGCTTACCGGAACATTCACCAATATTTTCTCCGGTCTCTCTTTTGCATTCAACGGCAAAGAAAGTTTCGAATTACAGGCTGGTGATTATTTCGTTTATGAAAAACTGATCTGATCATAATGTGGCAAAGTGTATAAGAACCTCTGCAATCAAAAAGAGGAATATTTCAATTCATAGGAGATAGGTTCAAAAAAAAGCGGCGGTCCCGAAGAACCACCGCTCAAAAAACATTCGCTCATTCACTCACCCACTC
>DASWXD010000016.1:0-19448 GCA_036405675.1 Sediminibacterium sp. | reverse complement strand
CACACGAAACAGCCCTTCCACATTACGTTTATCAGGCGTGGTTTCTAACTGAAAAAATTCTCTGAATGATTCTAACTGAATGTCGAGTAGGTCAGGTGCATCGGCTAAATGTCTTGTTTTTCCGAAGTTGACCCTGTTGTTCAATGTAGTTGTAGACATATGTGTGAAAACCGGTTTTATACGAAAAAAAATCTGGGGAGAACAAAGATTCTCTTAGCGTACAATCGGCTCATTCACCATTCAAACGATAATGATAAAAATGTCCACCCGCTAAATAGCCCAAAATTAAGGATGGCAAAGGTAAGGAATGGGGAGAAACTTAAAAAACAAATTTTGGACCAATACCCCCTTTTGTGGAAAAGAAATCCACCATTTTGGCAAGTTGTCAGTTTTTCCCTGAAAAAATAGCAACTAACCAATAATATTATTTAAAATACTATTTGTTAATTGCTATTAAACAATAAGATATATTATATTCTACCAAATTTTAGCCCTGTTCTCGGGCTTGCGGTACATTTTGTTCTTCTCGGTTACCCCAAAAGTGGTATAAAACGGATCAAAATTGGATAAAGGCCCCAACACCCGGAACTGCTCCGGCGAATGCGGATCAGTGGTAATCCCGGTACGTACATTCTCCGGCCGGTTCACAATACGCCAGGCCTGTGCAAATCCGAAGAAAAAGCGCTGGTCAGGTGTAAACCCATCAATCTTGGTTTGCCCCTTACCCTGCTCCGTTAATTTGAACGCATCCCAGGCAATGGCCAGTCCGCCAATATCAGCCAGGTTCTCCCCCAGGGTCAGTTCTCCATTTACATGCAGGCTATCCAACACCACGTACTGGTTATACTGGTCCACTACCCCCTTGGCCTTCGATTTAAACGATTCGCCGTCTTTGGCCGTCCACCAGTCTTTCAGGTTGCCCTGGGCATCGTATTGTCTGCCCTGGTCGTCAAAACCATGCGTCATTTCATGACCGATCACCAGCCCAATGGCGCCGTAGTTGATAGCATCGTCTGCTTTCATATCAAAGAAAGGAAACTGCAGTATCCCGGCTGGAAATACGATTTCATTGAAAGTCGGATTGTAATACGCATTCACCGTAGGTGCCGTCATACCCCACTCCGTTTTGTCAACCGGCTTGCCGATCTTCTCAATGGTTTCCTTGTAATCATGGCGGGCAATGCTGCGCATGTTCTCATAAAACTGGTCGCGGCTGATGGTCACATCCTCATAACTCTTCCATTTATCCGGATAACCGATCTTCTTCAGAAAGGCAGCCAGTTTTTCCTGGGCGCGCTGTTTGGTGGTATCACTCATCCAGTCCAGCCTGGCAATACGTGCCTTGAAAGCGGTTTGCAGGTTATTCACCAGTTCGTCCATGCGTTGTTTGGCTTCTGCGGGAAAATATTTCTGTACAAACAACTGCCCCAGCAGATCTTTCAGCCCGTTATCTGTCATGGTCACCATTCGCTTCCAGCGGTCGGGCTGTGCTTTGGCTCCGGAGAATAGTTTGCCAAAAGCAAAGCGCTCATCGCGGAAAGCTTTACTCAGCAGGCTTGCGTTAGCAGAGATATAATCAAACTTCACTTTCTGTTTCCACACATCAATAGGCTGAGAAACCAGCAATGCACTTAGTGCCTTGTAGTAATTGGGCTGCGATACGTTTACGCTGTCGGTACTGATCCCCATTTTAGCCAGTACATTGGTCCAGCCAATATTGGGAGAAAGTTTCTCCAGCTGTGCAACAGACATTTTGTTGTAATTCTTCACCGGATCGCGCTGCTCCACTGGTGTTAAATGTGATTGGGCGATAGCCGTTTCCAGTGCCAGTACTGCTGCTGCTCCTTTTTGGGCAGTGGCAGCATCTGTACCGGTAAGGGTAAAATAGTTGGCCGCATGTTCTACCAGTTTGTTGCGCTGGTTAACCGTGATAGAATCTGTTTTAGTATAATAATCTTTTTCAGGAAGAGAAGTTCCTGTCTGGTACAACACCAGGATATTTTTAACGCTGTTGCGTTCATCGGCACCTACATAATACCCGATCAGGTCGCCATTTCCTTCTTTGGCATTTTCTGCCAGCAGGTTCATCAGTTCTTTGCAATCTTTTACCGCATCTATTTTGGCCAGCATCGGTTTCAGGGGTTCGTACCCTGCTTTTTCAATGGCTACCGTATCCATGCCACTGGCAAAAAAATCACCCACTTTCTGCTCGGTACTGCCTTTGGGATGATCTTTTTTAGCAGCTACTTCCTCCAGTATGGTATGCAACTTAACCAGGTTATCCTGGTACAGGGTATAAAAACTGCCCCATCCGCTCTGGTCATCAGGAATTTTAGCCGACTTGATCCATCCCCCGTTTGCATACAGGAAAAAATTGTCTCCCGGATGCACCGTGGTATCCATGCCGCCGACATCAAAAAAAGCCTTATCGGAACCGGATTTGCTTTTACAGGAAACCAAAGCCAGCAAAACAACTGCCAGTAGAATGGGTAGCTTTTTCATAAAGAGGTTTTAGTGACTGTAAATATTAGGATTCATCTCCACATTTCAAAACCGCCCGTCATTCATTGTGGTGAGTAGTGAGTAGTCAGTAGGCAGTATTTGATATACCAATTCACTTCTCCTTACTCACTACTCACTGCTGACTACTCACAAAAAAGCCGGTGAGCAAACACTCACCGGCTATATTCTTTAGCGAAACAGTAATTATTTCACTTCAACTTCAGCACCAGCTTCTTTCAGCTTGGCTACTAAATCATCAGCTTCTGCTTTAGATACGCCTTCTTTTACGGCTTTAGGAGCACCATCAACCAGGTCTTTTGCTTCTTTCAGACCCAGACCGGTTAATTCCTTAACGATCTTAACAACGCCCAGTTTGCTTGCACCACCGCTAACGAGGATTACATCGAAAGATGTTTTCTCTTCAGCAGCTGCAGCTCCACCGCCGTCGCCACTTGCTACTACTACTGCAGCAGCAGCTGGTTCGATACCGTAATCAGCTTTCAATACATCAGCTAATTCCTGAACTTCTTTTACTGTTAAGCCTACTAATGTTTCGGCTAATGCTTTAACGTCTGCCATGTGTTTAAATTTTTTCCGTCTTCATTTCACGTTCTGTGTGATCCGACGGAGGGTTTAAAAAAATTTGATTCTATTAATGTGAGAATTTGAAGATTTGAAAATTTGAAAATTTTCAAACACAGCATCCCAGTTAATCCTTTGTTTCTTGAAAATTGAATCCTGTGCTAGCATTTTCAAATCAGCACATTTTCAAATTTTCAAATTATTCTGCCACTGCGCCTTCAGCCGCTTTCTCGTGGTGCTGTAACAAACCAGCCAGTACACGTTTAGCAGGTGACTGCAGTAAGCCGATAACTTCTCCGATGAGTTCGTTCTTGGTTTTGATCTTGGTCAGTGAGGCCAGTGTGTTATCACCAGTGTACACTTCACCATTGATGAAAGCCGCTTTCAGCACAGGTTTGTCGCCATTGCTGCTCTTACGGAAAGAACTGATGATCAGCGCTGGTTCCTTGGGATTCTCAGAGAACATCAGGGCGGTTACATTGTTCAAAGACTCGTAAACACCTGCATACTTCTCAGCATCCAGTGATTCCAGTGCTTTGCGGATCAATGTGTTTTTCGCAACCTTCATCTCAACCTGTTTGTCAAAACAGGTGCGACGGAGTTTGGAAACCTGCGCTACCGTTAAAGATTCTGTATCGGTAATGTAGAAGTTATTGTATTGACTGAACTTTCCTTTCAGAATTTCAATCACTTCATTTTTTTGATCTTTAGTCATAACTAATCTTTTTAAAAACCCGGGTCATTTCTTGGCTAAGCCGAGATCACCAGGATTAGTTCATTAATGATTTGGTGTCTAATGTGATACCCGGACTCATGGTGCTGGCCATGCTAACCGCTTTCAGGTAAATTCCTTTGGCAGTAGATGGTTTCAGTTTCATGATGGCATTGATCAGTTCAGCACTGTTCTCAGCAATTTTCTCGGGTGCAAATGAAATACGGCCGATAGAAGCGTGAACGATACCCGCTTTATCTACCTTGAAGGCGATTTTACCACCTTTTACTTCATTTACCGCTGCAGCCACATCATTGGTTACAGTACCGGTTTTAGGGTTGGGCATCAGGTTACGTGGACCCAGTACTTTACCCAGTTTACCGATCTTAGGCATTACAGCCGGTGTAGCAATGATCACATCCATATCTACCCAACCACCTTCAATCTTGGTAATGAATTCATCCAGACCTACAAAATCAGCACCTGCTTCTTTGGCAGCAGCTTCTTTATCAGGTGTACATAAAACCAATACTTTCTTGGTTCTACCGGTACCATGTGGTAAAGAAACGGTACCACGCACCTGCTGGTCTGCTTTCTTAGGATCTACACCCAAACGGATATGCAGATCTACGGAACTATCAAATTTTGTACAGTTAATCTCTTTAACGAGGTTAGCGGCATCTTTCAGGGAATAAACTTTGTTTTTATCCACCTTGGCTGCAGCTACTTTTCTTTTTTTAGTAATTGACATGTTTTACTGTGTTAAGGTGAATAATTAGTTTTCCCATGGCGCTTTTCCATCAACGGTTAACCCCATACTGCGTGCAGTACCGGCTACCATGCTCATGGCGCTGTTTAATGTAAATGCGTTCAGGTCAGACATCTTGTCTTTAGCGATAACTTCTACCTGTTCCCAGGTTACTTTACCTACTTTCTGACGATTGCTTTCCTTGGATCCTTTCTGGATTTTGGCGGCTTCCATTAACTGGACAGCTGCAGGAGCGGTTTTGATGATGAAGTCGAAAGACTTATCAGAATACACGGTGATCAAAACAGGAACTACTTTTCCCATTTTGTCCTGGGTTCTTGCATTGAATTGTTTGCAGAACTCCATAATGTTCACACCCTTAGAACCGAGTGCGGGGCCTACCGGAGGCGCAGGATTGGCTTGTCCACCTTTCACCTGCAGCTTCACGAAGCCAGAGATTTCTTTTGCCATTTTTTTTAGATTTAATTGGTAATAGCGTCCCGCTTTCAGCGGGACTCCCAAATTCAATCATTCTTTATTCTAAAGAACTTTTGGGGCGGCAAAGGTAGGGGAAAATAGTCAGGAGTGAAAAGTTAGGAGTGAAAAGTTGAGAAAATAATTTATCATCCTTGTTCATAATCTCTTAACTAATTGACTATCAATAATGATAGCGGCACTGCAAAATGTAAATGGCATCCCCTTCGACCTTATAAACCAGCCGGTGTTCCAGGTTAATACGCCGCGACCAAAAGCCTTTCAGGTTCTCCTTTAAGGCCTCAGGCTTGCCGCTACCTTCAAAAGGCGTTCGCATAGATTCTTTGATCAGTATATTTATTTTTTTGAGCATAACTCTATCATGCTGTTGCCAATAGAGGTAATCTTCCCAGGCAGCAGACATAAATATCACCCTCATTCTTCTACCAGATTTTGCTCCTTGCCCAGCCCCTGGTTATATTCCTCAACCGCAGATAATAAACGTGCGGCATTTTTGGGAGATTTTAATAGGTAGAAAGTTTCCATAATACTGTCGTAGTCAGATTGTGACAGGACCACCACGTTCTCCCCTTTGGTCCGGGTAACGAACAATGGGCTCTGGCTTTTAAAAACATCATCCAGATAAGATTTTAGTTTCGATCTGAAGTCTGAGTAGGAAGTGATCATTGCTACTTATTTGAACCAAATGTACAATTTTTTGTACAATAATGCATCCTATTTGATGAGTCTGCTGATCCTGGAGTACCACTAAAAATGAAAAAAGTCAAAACAGGAACCTCGCCCCATTTTGACTTTTCACTTTTGACTTTTGACTTCTTACAAAACCAATATCCCCTTCGCCTGCACCGTAATCTCTTTTTTGGCCTCTGTTATTTTAGCAATCTCTTCCTTGCTTTTACCCGCATCTTCCGCAAAATGGCGGAGCTGCTCTACGGTAGTCAGCTTTTCATCGGCGATCCCGTCGATCACGATGGTTTTGCCGTTCAGTACCAGTGGCACCAGGAATTTATGGTCTTTCATTTTCACCATCATGCTGCCATTGGGCGATTTTACCTTGATCCAGCATCCTTCCTTCTCACAAACCTGAGTTACCACACCTTTCAACTTTACAGGCATTTCTTTCTTCTCTTTTTTACTTTCCATGATCGCGTACAGCTGGTCTACCGAAATAGCGTTATCGGCAGTAGTGGCCTGGCCAAATACGGTACCTGCATCAGCCGGTACTTTCGGGGGTTGGGCATTTACCGCAAAACCAAGGCAGGCAAATGTTACGGCAAGGAGGATCTTTTTCATCATGTATGTTTTTTTAGCTATTAGCTGCGAGGCATGAGCCTCGAGCTTTGAATAGGGTAAATATAAAAGGTCAACTGCAAAACCAGTTGACCTTTCATGTAATATTTTGTTATTGCTTACAGCTCGTAGCCCAGGGCTTGCAGCTCATAACTATCTTAACTGATCTTCTCCACCTGCATATAACTCAACTCTACCGGTGTAGAACGTCCGAAAATCTTTACAGTTACTTTCAGTTTCTTCTTCTCGTCGTTCACATCTTCGATTACTCCGTTGAAGTCGTTGAAAGGCCCTTCAATGATCTTGATGGTTTCGCCTACGATGAATGGTTCGCTCATGGTAACACCCTGATCGTTCATTTCATCTACTTTACCCAGCATCTTGTTCACTTCACTTTTACGGAGAGAAATGATATTGCCTTTGGAACCCTTACCGTCGGTAAGGAAATGCATCACGTTGCTGATATTGCTGATATGCTGTACGATATCATCGTTCAGTTTACCATCCAGTACTTCCATCATTACATAACCGGGGAAGTAGTTTTTTTCGCGCATTACTTTTTTACCGTTCTGCACTTTATATACTTTCTCCATGGGGAGGAAAATCTGTTTGATGATCTCCTGCCAGCCACTGCGGATAATATCTTTATCGAGGTATTCTTTTACCTTACGCTCTTTACCACTCACCACGCGCAATACATACCATTTGGTATCAGCCTGGGGTGCTGCCGATTCGGGTAACGCTGTTTCTACTACTTCTTCCATGCTGTTTTACTTAAATAATGAATAAATCAGCTTTAACAACTGGTTACTTGAAAAATCCATCACCCATACCATCGCTGTAATGATAACGGTAGCTACCAGTACAATCACAGTGCTTTGCTGTAACTGCATCCAGGTTGGCCAGGTCACTTTCTCCAGCAACTCGTGGTAACTCTCTTTGAAATATGTAGCGATCTTGTTCATAGAACCAATTTGAAAATTTGTGAATTTGAAAATTTGAAAAGTAAACCCGATTCAAAAACCTGAAAAACCATTTTCAAATTCTCAAATTGTCACATTCTCAAATTACTCAGCACGGGCACTAGGATTCGAACCCAGATCGAAGGTTTTGGAGACCTTAATACTAACCGTTGTACGATGCCCGTAGAAAGCTAAAAGCTATTCCGCTTGCGGCGGAACAGCTTTTAGAGTATGATACAAATGTAATAAAACATTTGTGTTAAAGCTAAAAGCTTTCGGCTTAAGCTTATTTGATAATTTCAGTAACCTGACCGGCACCTACTGTACGTCCACCTTCGCGGATAGCGAATTTCAGACCTTTCTCCATCGCAATCGGCTGGATCAGTTTTACAGACAGGTTGATGTTATCACCAGGCATTACCATCTCGGTTCCTGCAGGCAGGGTACACTCACCAGTTACATCCGTAGTACGGAAGTAGAACTGAGGACGGTATTTGTTAAAGAATGGAGTGTGACGTCCACCTTCTTCTTTGCTCAGTACATAAACCTCACCTTTGAATTCAGTGTGTGGAGTGATAGAACCTGGCTTACAGATTACCATACCGCGACGGATATCTTTTTTCTCGATACCACGTAACAGCAGACCTGCGTTATCACCAGCCTGACCTTCATCCAACAGTTTCTTGAACATCTCAACACCTGTTACGGTAGAAGCCAGTGGCGCTTCCATCAGACCTACGATCTCAACGGCTTCACCAACTTTGATGATACCACGCTCGATACGACCAGTAGCAACGGTACCACGACCAGTGATAGAGAATACGTCTTCCACAGACATCAGGAAGGCCATATCAACCGGACGGGGAGGCAATGGAATGTAAGAATCCACAGCTTCCATCAGTTCTTCGATTTTAGCAACCCATTTTGGCTCTTCAGACAGAGCACCTGTAGCAGAACCCTGGATGATTGGTGTGTTATCACCATCAAAACCATATGAAGTCAACAGTTCACGGATTTCCATTTCTACCAGTTCCAGCAGTTCAGGATCGTCAACCAGATCAACCTTGTTCATAAACACAACGATACGAGGTACACCTACCTGGCGGGCCAGCAGGATGTGCTCTTTGGTTTGTGGCATAGGACCATCTGTAGCGGCAACCACCAAGATAGCACCGTCCATCTGGGCAGCACCGGTGATCATATTCTTCACATAGTCAGCGTGACCTGGACAGTCAACGTGCGCATAGTGACGGTTAGCAGTCTGGTACTCAACGTGAGCAGTATTAATGGTAATACCACGCTCTTTTTCTTCAGGAGCACCATCAATTTCATCATATTTTTTAGCGACGTTACCCATCCCTTTTTTAGACAAGATCATTGTAATCGCTGCGGTCAAAGTAGTTTTACCATGGTCAACGTGACCAATGGTACCTACGTTTACGTGAGGTTTTTCCCTCTTAAAGGTCTCTTTTGCCATTTGTATCGGTTTTTAGTTGTGTTTTAAAAAATATAGGTCACTTTGACCACGGTTAAAAAATACTGCTGTTTATTCCATTGCCGGAATCTGTCACTTGTGTCTGTTCCCATTTTAAAGAGCCGTTAGTGAGAATCGAACTCACGACCTCATCCCTACCAAGGATGTGCTCTACCCCTGAGCTACAACGGCTTTTATCCAGTCAGGAGCCTGGAGTTAGGAGTCTGAAGCACACTGGATATCCAGACTTCTAACTTCTGACCCGAAACTAACACTGGAGCGGAAGACGAGGGTCGAACTCGCGACCTATAGCTTGGAAGGCTATCGCTCTACCAATTGAGCTACTTCCGCTTGTTTAATTTGAAAATTTGAAAATGTGGCAATTTGAAAATTGACCATCTCATACAAATCTTCATTTTACAAAGAACTAGTGTTATCAATCATTTTCAAATTTTCAAATTAGCTAATTCTCAAATTTGAACTGTGGGCAGAGTAGGGTTCGAACCTACGTACTCGTGAGAGAACAGATTTACAGTCTGTCGCCTTTAACCACTCGGCCATCTGCCCGGTTTAGTATCCAGTTAAAAGTTAATAGTCTGGCTGATGACAACTTTTAACTATTAACTTTTAACTTTTAACTACTTAAGAGCCGAAGATGGGACTCGAACCCGCGACCTGCTGATTACAAATCAGCTGCTCTACCAGCTGAGCTACTTCGGCGTACACTTGCTGTAATCGGGTACAGAAAGAAGGCTAAAACCGGTGTTCCGGTATTCTCTTCCCTGTTTCCAGAATTACAAAACACAAAGAACTATCCCATTTTTTGGGATGGCAAAGGTAATGGAAAACTTAATTCAGCAAAATTTTGAAACGAAAATTTTCGGGCAGTTTTCAACATGGTTTTCAACCATCGGCATAAAAAGCCATTTTAAGGCAGGCTTAAATGGCTTTTCCGGGGGTTGGAAGGGGAGAAAAGAACCGTCACAGAATCGTGCGGAACTACCCGGTTGGCCGTTTCCATACTATCGGTAAAAAGGCTGTCTCCTACCCTGAATTCATAACTGATCATCAGCCTGCCGGCCTTACCAGTCCTGCGTTGGGTAATATGAGCCCTGGTTTGCGCCTGCTCCGCAGAACAAGCCAGGAAAAGGAGGAAAAGGGAAAAACTGAGGATCTTTTTCATGGTATTTTTCTAATAAAAAAGGCTCCCTGTTTCGGCAGGGAGCCTTTTTTCGTTTTTACGCTGCTAATTTTTCTTTTTTTCGTTTTATCTGTGAAACAATTGATTCCATCGCGTTATCAAATGACTCTTCAAAAGACTTTGTTGACGCTTTTGCAAAAAAATCATGCTTGGGAATGTGTACGCTGATCTCCACAACTTTGTCTTTGATCGTATGCACCACATTGTCCAGTTTCAGGTAAACATCCACTTTCAGGATCTTGTCGTGAAAAGTAGTCAGCTTTTCAACTTTACGGTTTACATACTCAACCAATTTGTCGTCTGCGTCAAAATGCACAGTTTGAATGTTAACGTTCATGGCAACTCACGTTTAATCGGTGAAAAAATAATATTTAAAAGAACTTTTTACAGGTTTGGGAAACCGGGATGATACCCCCTTGTTTCTACCTACAAGTTACAACATCTTACCACATTTAAAAAAGAATTCAGCAGGAATTTTGCAGATTTATGATAGTCTTATGACGCTAGGCTTTGGGATGCGCTTTTTTGAAAACTTCCTTCAGTTTTTCGATGGTATTATGGGTGTAAATCTGCGTGGCCGCCAGACTGCTATGTCCCAGCAATTCCTTTACTGCATTGAGTTCTGCGCCATTGTTCATTAAATGGGTAGCAAAACTGTGACGCAGTATATGCGGACTTTTTTTCTGGATCGTGGTTACCTGTCCCAGGTACTGTTTCACAAATGCATATACCGAACGGGGATGCAGGGGCTTCCCTTTCTCCGTTACAAATACATTGGATACGCCGGGCTCCTTCACAGGTTTCTCCTGCACATATTCCTGTAGCTGCTGCAGCAGTTCCGCAGGCACCGGGATCACCCTCTCTTTGTTACCCTTACCCACCACTTTTACCTGCGACTGGGAGAGATCCAGCTGGGATTCCTTGAGGTTGATCAGCTCACTCAAACGCATACCGGTACTGTAAAACAATTGTAATACCAGGCGCTCGGTACGCCCCTTCCAGTTATCCGCAAATTCCACATAATCAAAGAGGGTGGCCATGTCTTTCTGCTCTACAAACACCGGCAGACGTTTATTCACCCGCGGGGCCGTTACTGTGGCCATGGGCGACTTTTCGAGTTGACCGGTCTTTAACTGGTATTTAAAGAAGGATTTGAGGGAGGAGATCTTTCGGTTGATGCTTTTGGAGGAGATCTTCTCCTCTTTCAGCTCTGCCAGCCAGCTTCGCACGTACATGGCCGTGATCTGCTCAATGGCCGGCGCATCGAACTGACTGGCCAGATAGGCAAAAAACTGTTCCAGGTCGTTCTGGTACGACAATAACGTATGTTTCGAGTACCTTTTTTCAAACAAAAGGTAGTCGAGAAAAGCTTGTAACTGGGGATATTGCGGTATGGGCATAAAAAAAGTAGCCTAAAGTTACAAAACCATGGCTACTTAATATGATCAAGCTGGAAGAAGGGATTATCCCTCGATCTTTCCGCTGGCTATATTCTGCTTGTAGATTGCTTTCAAAATCTGTCCGCGGCGAACTACGGATGGCTTTGTAAAGGCCTGGCGCTCTCTCAGTTGCAGCAAAGTTTTACTTTTTTCAAACTTTTTCTTGTACTTCTTGAGTGCCTTGTCGATGTTTTCACAATCTTTTGAATCGATGATAAGCATAGCTATTATACCTCCTCAGGTGTTTTTTAGGACGGCAAAGATAGGATTTGATTTGAAAATACCAAATATTGGTTACAGGTTTCTGGTTTCAGGTTGCTGGTTGCTGGTTGCTGGTAACCGGTAACCGGTAACCGGTAACTTGTAACCTGTAACCAGAAACGAGTCTCCATTTCTCAATTTTCGAATTTACCTTGCAGCCATGTTTACAGGAATCATTGAAAATACCGGCAAAATAGTATCTATCACCCCCCATGGCACCAATCTCAGCTTCTGGATAGAATCGCCCATTTCGGGGGAGTTAAAAGTGGACCAGAGTGTGAGCCATAACGGCGTTTGCCTTACGGTAGAAGCCCTGGCACCCAATCGCCACCAGGTAACCGCCATTGAAGAAACCCTGAAAAAAACCGAACTCGGCAGCTGGCAAACCGGAACCGAAATCAACCTGGAAAGATGTATGGTAATGAATGGCCGCCTCGATGGACATATTGTACAGGGCCATGTAGACACTACGGCCGTGTGCACAGAACGCAAAGAACTGGCCGGCAGCTGGGAATACTGTTTTCAATTTCCACCCGAATTTGCCCATCTGGTGATAGAAAAAGGCTCTATCGCCGTAAACGGTACCAGCCTTACCTGCTTCAACGTTACCAAAAACAGTTTTCGCATTGCCGTGATCCCCTATACTTACGAACATACCAATATCCATCAGTTACAGGTGGGAAGCCAGGTGAATGTTGAGTTTGATATGCTGGGGAAGTATGTGCAGCGGAGGTTGGAACTGGGGGCGTGAGGCGTGAATCGTCAGTAGTGAGTAGTGAGTAGTGAGTAGTGAGTGGTGAGTAGTGAATGGGCAATGGTGAATGGTCAATAGGTTGGCACCACCCCTATTCAATATTTATTGTTGTAAGGTAAAAACCGCATCTCTTCTTTTCTCTGTGTAACTCCCAATCTCTGTGACCTCTGTGTTGAAAAAAACCACTGCATCTCCATTACGCAATAGCATCTATGCTGTTTTTCAACACAGAGGCCACAGTGCAACAGAATACCACAGAGATTTTCTGACTTTGATACTGACAGCTGACGACTCACGACTCACGATTCACGCCTCACGAAGTAATCGATTTCCCCTTCAGCGCCCCGCTGATAGCGGCATCCATGGCCCTTTCGGCAAAAGGACGGGTTACTTCGTTGAGTTCTTCTATTTTGGTATGGATCAGGTTTTTATCTTCCATGGTCAATGCCATTTGCAGTGCCTGCATGGCTGCTGCGGTGGCGGTGATCTCTTCTTTGCTTAAGAGGCTGGCGTTTTTGCCGATGAATTTTTCGGTCACTTCCAGGATCTGCTCCCCTTCTGTACGGGCTTCTACCAGGGCCCGCACCTGCATGTCTTCTTTGGCATGGGTGAGGCTATCCATCAGCATATGTTCCACTTCTTCGTCGGTCAGGCCATATTGCGGTTTCACTTCTATCTCCTGTTCTACCCCACTGCGCAGTTCTTTGGCTTTTACCACCAGGATACCGTCTGCATTGATCAGGAAGCTCACTTCCACTTTGGGTAAGCCTGCCGGCATACCGGGTATGCCTTTCAGACTGAACTCGGCCAGTTTGCGGTTATCTTTTACCAGATCGCGTTCACCCTGGAATACAGAGATACGCATGCTGCCCTGTCCGTCTTTATGGGTGGTGTACTGACGGCCCACTTTTGTAGGGATCTTGGCATTCCGGGGAATCAATACATCCATCAGGCCGCCCATGGTTTCAATACCCAGGCTCAGCGGGGTGATATCGAGTAATAAAAAGTCTTTGTTATTGCCTGCCAGGATATCTGCCTGTACCGCAGCACCTAAGGCCACCACTTCATCCGGGTTAACCGAATCGTTGACGGGTTTGCCAAAGAACCGGCTCACCGCATTTTTAACGGCCGGCACACGGGTACTGCCACCCACCATCACAATGGTATCGATGTCCGATACGCTAAGTTTGGCATCGGCCAGGGCATTGCGGCAGGACTGTATGGTCTGCTCTACCAGCGGCGCTACCAGTGTTTCGAATGTTTCACGTGAAAGCGTTAGCTGGTCACCGTTCCATTCAATTGAGAAGTCATCGTTGCTGCTGAGATGTTTCTTGGCTTCTTCGGCGCGTAAACGCAATCCCTGAGAGAGTTCTTTGTTCTGTTTCAGTTCTTCCATCGAAATACCGGCCTGCGCCATCCAGTACTGAACAATGGCCCTGTCCAGGTCATCACCACCCAGGTAGGTATTACCATTGGTGCTAAGCACTTCAAAAATGCCGTTATTGATATGCAGGATCGAAATATCGAATGTGCCGCCTCCGAGATCGTATACGGCAATGGTTTTTTCTTCGTCTTTGTTCATTCCCAAACCGTAAGCCAGACTGGCGGCGGTAGGTTCGTTTACAATGCGTAATACATCCAGTCCGGCCAGTTTACCCGCATCGCGCGTGGCCTGCCGCTGGGCATCGTTAAAATAAGCCGGTACGGTGATCACCGCTTTGGTAACCGGTGTTTTCAGGATATGTTCGGCCCTTTGTTTGAGCTCTTTTAAAATAAAGGAGGAGAGATCGATCGGCGAATAAAACTGCTGACCCACCTGCACTTTTACCAGGCTGTCCGCATCATCATCAATCACTTTATAGGTGAAGAAATCTGCGTTTTCCTTAACGTCTTTAAAGCTTTTCCCCATCAGCCTTTTGGCACTGAAAATGGTGTTCTGCGGATCGGTTTCCATAAAAGCCTTGGCCGCTTCTCCTACCGTAACATTCCCAAACGCATCAAAATGCACCACGCTGGGTACCAGACTGCTGGTATTGTGTTCTTTCAGGGCAATGGGTTGTTTGCTTTCGGGGTGGATAATCGCCACCAGGCTGTTGGTGGTACCCAGATCAATGCCCACAATCATTTCTGCCTGCTGTAAACTGCCGGTTGCTATATTAATGCCGATTTTAGCCATGGTTCAAATACAAATTGCCGGTTTCCCGGTACACTAGTGAATAGAATTACCTGCGAAAGTAACATTTCGGGCTGCTGATTGGTTGCGAATTCAGGAATGATTTTGACACGGAACGCTTAACGCCAAACGCTGAACGCTTAACGCGGAACGCAGAACATAGAAAATTGACTTGACGACACAAGAACTTCCCCTTCACCCCAAATAAAGCGTTTGGCGTTGCGCGTTAAGCATTAAGCCCTATTAAGATTCTACCAATTTTGTTTTACTCAGGTAATCATGCAAAGGTTTCCCCAAAATGGGGATGAAAAACAGGTCGATGATGGTGAGGCGAACGAGCGAGCGGATAAAAACAGCCGGTATCGAAGCTCTTTTATCGTTCAGATTGACCACTTTGGAATAAGTGAACCATTTGGCCGGTGTACGGCCGAAAAGGGATTCAAACAGGAAATAATAGATAAACAGGATACCGAAAAAGAACCAGCCAAAATTGTAATAGGGATAGCGCCAGAACTGCACATACCAGTTCCATGCCTGGAAACTGAAATAGGCAATGGTGAAAATAACGAGGGTATCGATCAAAAAATTCAGGGCGCGGGTGCCGTCTCCGACTGTTCTCATAGCGCAAAAATAGGGAGTGGTGAGTGGTCAGTAGTGAGTTTTTTGTGAAGAGGCGATGGTGAATTGTCAATTGGCAATGGTGAATGGGTAGTTTTTGGGGGTAGCAGGCTTTACTTTGCCCGACCTCCCCCTATTGCCCATTGACAATTGCCCATTCACAACTCACAACTCACTACTCACCACTCACTTTCCTTACTTTTGCGCAAACAGCAACAAAGAATGAACCTGATCGAAGAATTACAGTGGCGGGGTATGATACAGGATATTATGCCGGGCACTGCGGAGTTATTGGAAAAAGAAACCGTTTCGGGGTATATTGGTTTTGACCCTACTTCTGACAGCCTGCATATCGGCAGCCTGGTGCCCATTTTATTACTGGTGCATTTACAGCGTGCCGGACACAAACCGTTTGCACTGGTAGGCGGCGCTACCGGTATGGTAGGCGATCCCAGCGGTAAAAGCGAAGAGCGGAACCTGCTGAGCGAGGAAGTGCTGCAGATTAACCAGGCGGGTGTTCGCAAACAGCTGGAAAAGTTCCTCGACTTTACCCCCGGCAAAGCCAATACGGCGGAGATGGTGAACAATTACGACTGGTTCAAGGATTTCCGTTTCCTGGATTTTATCCGCGATGTGGGCAAACACATTACGGTGAATTATATGATGTCGAAGGACAGTGTGAAAAAAAGGCTGGAGAGCGAAGTGGGCATGAGCTTTACCGAGTTTACCTACCAGCTGATACAGGGGTATGATTTTTACTGGCTGAACCAGCATAAAAACTGCAAACTGCAGATGGGTGGCAGCGACCAGTGGGGCAATATCGTTACCGGCACCGAACTCATCCGCCGCAAAGCGGGTGGTGAAGCCTTTGCGTTTACCTGTCCGCTGATCAAAAAAGCCGATGGTGGTAAATTCGGTAAAACCGAAAAAGGCAATGTGTGGCTGGATCCGAAAAAAACCTCTCCTTACCAGTTCTACCAATTCTGGCTTAATGCGAGTGATTCCGATGCTACGCAGTGGATCAAGATCTTTACCCTCCTCCCCAAAGAAGAAATAGACGCTTTACTGGCGCAACAGGCAGCGGCACCACACGAAAGGGCACTGCAGAAAAAACTGGCCGAGGAAATTACCTGTTTTGTACACAGCCGCGCCGATTATGAGTTTGCGGTAAAAGCTTCCGAGATCCTGTTTGGCAATGCCACTACGGAGATCCTGCAGAGTTTAACGGAAGAGCAGTTGCTGCAGGTAATGGAAGGAGTGCCTTCGATCGAGATCAGCAGAGCGGCACTGGATGCGGGGTATGAGATCGTTAGCTTTTTGGCTGATACGCAAATCTTCCCCAGTAAGGGCGAAGCGAGAAAAATGTGGCAGGCAGGTGGTTTGGGACTGAACAAGACCAAAGTTGCTATAGACAAATTACAGGTTACCAGTGCGGATCTCCTGAACAATCAATACCTGCTGGTACAGAAAGGGAAAAAGAATTACTATCTCGTAAAAGCAGTATAAACTTCCATCAAACGATAACTGCGCCTTTGCGCCTCTGCGTGAAAATTCTCTCGCAAAGCCGCAAAGGCGCAGTTTTTTTATTTTTTGATAGCAGTAATAGCTGCCGCATACCGCTTGCCGATCTCGCGGGCGGAGGGGCTGTCGAAATGCAGGGAATCTCCGCGGTGCTGCAATCCGCCGGTAGCCACATACCCACAGAAAGGCGTGGTGGACACCACATTTTTAATGGCCTGGTTCACCACCTGTTTATCCTTATTCTCTTCGGCTCTGAAATGAGCAATTTCTCCTGCTACAAAAGGCAGTTGCGGTTTACCCAGATCGGTGCGGAAACGCTGGATCAGTGCGGCCAGTTTGGCTTCATAACCGGCACTCAATTTGGCGTTGGAATCGCTCTCGCCCTGGTGCCAGATAATGCCTTTCAGTTCTCCGGCCGGCATGGCTTTCCTCGTGCGGCGGATGGCATCATCGTAGGGGTAACACTTAGTGGCTGAATCGTACGCCCCGGGCTGCCAGAGGTCAATGCGGCTGCCGCCTACTGCTGAGGGTACAAGGTAAATATCTACCGAAGGATCGGCCTGTTGCAGGGCATTGGCGAAGGCAAAACCGGGGCCCACCCCTGCTGCCTTGGGTTTGTCGAAAGCCAGGGGTTCACGGGCCGGTACCCATTGTTCTTCTTTATTCAACATCCAGATATGCGGGTTGATGACCGTATCCATGGCTTCTACCGTGCCCCGGCCCGCCATATTGGACTGGCCGGCGAGCAGGTAAATATGTATTTTTCGCTTTTGTGCCATAGCGGTAAAGAACAGGAGTGCACAAACCAGAAAACTGCTGATTTTTTTCATATCCAAATGGAGCTTTCTGCCGCTGCTTATTTAATGGTTTTGATCACGTTCCACATCTGCTCGGCAACAAACAGGTTACCGGCCGGGGTCAGGTGTACGCGGTCGGTGGTGAGGATGCCGGATTCTTTGTTCTGCGGATTGTTTTTCAGGTTATAGTTGATGAAACCTGCCCGCAGGTCTACCAGTGGAATATTTTTCTGGGCGGCAAAAGCGCGGATCCAGTTGCTGTAATGGTTCAGATCGCCATCCTGCTGGTTGGAGTTATCGGTCTTTTCGCCGATCACCGCCGGGGTGCAGAGGATCACTTTACTGCCCGATGCCTGCAGTTTGCTCACTACGGCCTCGTAAAAGCGGCCAAACTTATTATAATCGGTACCGGTGCCGCTGGAAGCTTTGTGCCATACATCGTTCACTCCTACATAAATAACCACGATATCGGCCTTGTGTTTGAGCACATCGGCTTCCATACGCAGGTAGAGATCGTAGATCTTGTCGCCGCCAATGCCTGCCCCGATCAATTCATACTGTCCTGCCCCCACCTGGCTGGTGATCAGGGAATCCATCAACTGGATATACCCACCCGGACGGGCACCCGCCTGGGTAATGGAATCGCCAAAAAAGACGACTTTTTTCTTTTTATCATACGAGAAAGCCATCAGCAGCATGCTGACTACGAATACGGCAAGGAGGATGAGTTTGTTGGACATGGGTTGTTAGTTGTGAGTGGTGAGTAGTGAGTTGTGAATGGGCAATTGTCAATGGGCAATGGGTAATGGGTAATCTTGGGGGTTAGAGGATGCTTTTCTTTGTCCGCACCCCTATTGCCCATTCACCATTGCCCATTGACTTACAATGCCAAGATACTGATTTATCGAACAGTGAAAAACGGGGGCTGCGAAATCGTTTTCGGCTGCTGGGGGAAAAGATTGGGGATCCGGGCGTAAAAAATTTGGAACAATTGTTGCCCAACCCTATTTTTGCACCCCATTCGATGAGAATGTAAGGATTGCCCGATAGTATAAGGGTAGTACAACTGATTTTGGTTCAGTATGTCGTGGTTCGAATCCATGTCGGGCAACTTAGTTAAAGGAAAGTTAATGCAACTTTCCTTTTTCTTTTTTCCTCTGAAACCAATGCTATCATTGAATTCTCTAAATTTCTAAGATTGACGATCCTTGTGATTATCGATAATAAGAGAAATTTCAAAATCCCTCTCGAAAATTTGATCCAACTGACTGGATACTACTAACTCAATGATAATCTGTATTTTATTAGATTGAGCCACCTTTTAGAAATGAAAATTTTATTGAGTTGGAGCAATCAAAATCCAACTATTTTCAAAGAATTACGGCTTAATCAACAATTCCATATCAGATAATTGCTTTAAAAAGTTACTTATTTCCTGATTAGTTGGAGTTTCAGAATCTTGGTTTCTAATGTTAAGTCCATAAATAACTCGAAGCGATCTTTTGAAGATTATGTCGAAGTCCTCAGACTCCCAATCCACATTTTTATTCAGGATGATATTTATAAAAGCATGTCTGTTTTTTTCGTCAAGTAATGTAAAAAACTTGTCAAGTGCATTCAATAAATTTGATGTTTGAACGACTTTATCTGCGAGTTCAATTTGTTTATTTGAGTTCGCTTCTACTTGATATCCTAATATTCTAATCTTGGCTTCTAAATCTGATTTGATATCTGCGTATTGCTGAAACTCCAGATGCCCATCGAGAAGCAGGTTTTTAGTGTAAGTACCCCTAATTTCAGACAGTCACTTTTAGAGTTTAATCATTTTTAATAAGGTTTGTTTTCCACTCAAAGGGCGTCATATTCCCTAATGATTCATGGGGTCTTTTGTGATTGTATTCTTCTATCCATTCATCGGT
>DASWXD010000015.1:0-6127 GCA_036405675.1 Sediminibacterium sp. | reverse complement strand
TCGTCAGTCGTCAGTCGTGAGTCGTCAGTCGTCAGTCGTGAGTCGTCAGTCGTCAGTCGTCAGTCGTCAGTCGTCAGTCGTGAGTCGTCAGTCGTCAGTCGTCAGTCGTCAGTCGTCAGTCGTCAGTCGTCAGTGAACCCATAAAGATACTACCTACTCACCACTCACTACTGACGACTGACGACTCACGATTCACCCCTCCCGCTTTTCTATCTCCCCCCGAACACCGTTCTTTGCAGGGAATAACCAATACAAAGGATCCTGAACAAGCGACTGAAAATATTTCTCAACTATTTTGTAGGACCGGTGCTATTTGTGTGGCTGTCGTATTCTATTTACCGGCAGGTGCGGGAGCAGGGCGATGTACAGCAGTCCTGGCAGTTGATACTGGCAGCATTCAGTGGTCCGCAGCTGGAAAAATTCGTGGCTGTGATGCTGCTGATGTTCCTGAACTGGGGTCTTGAGGCCCGGAAATGGCAATTAGCAGTAAAAGGGGTACAGCGGGTATCTTTTGGCCGGGCATTCCGGGCTGTTTTTTCGGGGCAGGCGCTGGGTTTTAACACCCTGAACCGGGTGGGCGAATCGGCGGGTCGGGCGCTGTTTCTGGAAGAAGGTAACCGGTTAAGGGGGATTCTCCTATCCGTAGTGGGCAGTATGAGCCAGATCATTGTCACTTTTGTGGCGGGTTTATTCTCACTACTGTACCTTCGCATATATATATTGGATAACAGTCATCACCTGGAAGGGCTGTCTGTTTTCTGGCTGGATGGGTTATTGTACATCATTACCATCGGTGTGTTACTTTTTATACTGCTGTATTTCCGGTTATCCTGGTGTGTACAGTTGCTCGAAAAGATACCCTGGATAGCCAAACACAAGTTCTTTGTACAGAAGCTGGAAGATTTTCACTGGAAAGAATTAACAATTATCCTGTTACTTTCTATGTTCCGGTACGTTGTATTTGTGGTACAATATGTGTTATTGCTACAGGTGTTCGAGGTAAAGATTGCCTGGCTGGATGCAGCCAGTCTGGTATCGGTGATGTTTCTGGTGTTGGCCATTGTGCCCACCATTGCATTGGCTGAGCTGGGCTTCAGGGGTAAAGTGAGTTTGCAGTTGTTTGGTTTGCTGAGTGCCAATACCGTGGGTATTATTGCTACTGCCGCCGGTATCTGGATTATTAACCTCATCATTCCGGCCATTGGTGGAAGCCTGTTTTTGCTGGGAATCAGATTGTTCAGAAATAAATAAGACCCGGATTTGAAAAAGATCGTTCTTCTTTTCGCATTGATCACTGCCGTTAGCTGGCAACCGGCTTCAACAGCATCGGAATTCTGTGGCGGTATCCGCAACCTGGCTTTCGAAGATGGTGAGAATATATCCTACAATGTATTTTATTCGGTGGTAGGATTATACATCAACTCCGGTACAGCCAATTTTACGGTAACCCAGACAAATCTCAATAACAGACCCGTTTACCATGTGGTGGGTGTAGGTAACTCCAACCCCAGCTACGACTGGATCTTCAAAGTGCGCGACCGCTATGAAAGTTATATAGACACTGCCACTTTAAAACCCCTGAAGTTTATCCGGAATGTGAATGAAGGCGGTTTTAAAAAGTATGAAAATATCAGTTTCAATTACCAGGCCAATACCGCTGTAACAACAGATGGTGTATTCAAGATCCCCACTTGTATACAGGATGTACTGAGCTCTATTTATTATGCCCGTAATATTGATTTCAGTAAATACAAACCGGAAGACAAGATCCCTTTCTCTATGTTCCTCGATAATGAAGTGTACAATCTTTATATCAAATACATGGGTAAGGAAGTAGTGACTACCAAGTATGGAAAATTCAGGGCTATCAAATTCAAACCCCTGCTGGTAAAAGGAACCCTGTTTCAGGGCGGCGAAAAAATGACGGTATGGGTAAGCGATGATGCCAACCACATTCCTTTACGGATCGAAAGTCCGATTGTAGTAGGTAGTGTAAAAGTAGATATGATGCAATACCGAAACCTGCGCTATCCGCTCAGTTCCATGATCAGTTTCCGGTAATAAATGCCGGATGAAACATCATTCCAGGTGAATCCTGTTTAATTGCGAATGCCGGTAGGCATACATGCAGATGGCCACTATTATTATCGTAGCAACACTGAGTCCGCCAAATAACCCACCTATCAGCGATTGATAATCTTTCTGGCCGATATAGGCACCCAGTACAATGGAGGCGGCGGAAACCACACCCGAAACAGCAGCAATAATAGCATTGGCTGTTCTGTTGGAGATCTCAATACGGGCATTACAGGTACCGCAATTGGTCACTGAAAAATTATTCAGCTGTACAAATTTCTTAAAAGGTATGCGCCCGCCACAGCCGGGGCAGCATGCGATTTGGTTCCTGGACATTGGATATTGGTTTTGTTGGGGGACAATTCCTGCACCCTAAATTAAGCAACCTATATTCCGGAACATCACAAAAATCACTGAATTTAACGGGTGATATAACTGAAAAATCCTGTAGACAAATTCTACAGCTTGTAGTGCTACAGCTCGGAAAGCCTGAATACTTCTTTGGGGCGGATGCCTTTCTCGGTGGTATGCAGGGTACAGCACTCGTTCTCCGGATCGTGTTCAAAATAGAGGATATAGTCATTCTCTACGGCTTCCTGCAAAAAGCTTTTCTTCTCCTGCAGGGTGGTAAGGGGGAACATATCGTAAGCCATTACATAGGGCAAAGGGATATGTCCTACCGAAGGCAGCAGATCAGCCATATATACCAGTGTTTTACCCTGGTAGCTGATCTGGGGCAGCATCATTTTATCGGTATGGCCGTTCACAAAACGGATGGAGATGTTTTCTGTAAAAGGGGTACTGCTTAAATTACCATTGATTGCCAGGCCTTTATCAGGTACCTGCACGAACTGTAACTGCCCGCTTTCCTGGATGGGTAAAATATTTTCCTTCAGAAAGGAGGCTTTTTCCCTGTCGTTGGGTACCGTGGCCCATAACCAGTGGTCCTCATTGCTCCAATACACCGCATTGGGGAATGCCGGTACCAGCAGGCCCTCTTCCCGGATAATACTGCCGCCACAATGATCGAAGTGGAGATGGGTTAAAAAAACATCGGTAATATCAGCCTTGCTGAAACCGAGCCGGGCCAGAGAACTATCAAGGGTATCGTTCCCATGCAGGTAATAATGTCCGAAAAATTTGGCATCCTGTTTATTACCCATACCATTATCTACCAGTATCAGCCGGTTGCCGTCTTCTATCAGCAAACAACGCAATGCCCAGGAGCACATATTGTTCTCATCTGCAGGATTCAGTTTGTTCCAGATACTTTTGGGCACTACGCCAAACATGGCGCCGCCATCCAATTTAAAATGACCGGTATTGATGGTATGCAGTTTCATGCTAATTAACTTGTCCGGGTTTGTGTTTGGTAACAGATGCAAAGATCAGCAATACCAGTCCAATAGCAAAGAAAACTACCAGTGCCAGCACCGAATTACGCTGCGATCCGCTGAGCTCATTGATATACCCAAAACTGAACATACCGATCACGATGGCAATCTTTTCGGTAACATCATAAAAACTAAAAAAAGAAGTGGTGTCTTTTGTTTCCGGCATCAGTTTGGCGTAAGTACTGCGGCTGAGTGACTGGATGCCACCCATCACAAACCCTACCAGCACAGCCAGGCCATAAAACTCATTCACGCCATCTCTGGGTAATAAATAACCGATTACGCATAGAATGATCCAGAAAGAAACCGTGATCATCAATGCCCGGAAGTTGCCGATTTTTTCAGAAAGTTTAGCGATGAGAAAAGCCCCCGGAATGGCTACCAGCTGGATGATCAGGATAGCAATGATCAGATTGGTGGTAGGAATGTTCAATTCACTTTTGCCATATAAAGTGGCTGCCAGCATCACCGTTTGTACGCCCATATTATAAAAGAAGAAGGCCCCCAGATAGCGTTTCAGTATGGGCATATGTTTCAATTGCCGCCATACTTTATTCAGTTCTTTGTACCCATGGGTGAGAATACTGCCCCGGTCATGGGCCGTAGCAATCGGGGTTCCCTTGGGTAAACGGCTCAGTGCCAGTTGTCCAAAACCCCACCACCATACACCCACCAGCAGAAAAGAGATCTGGGAAGCTTTGCCCACAGTAATACCGAATAATTCAGGCTTTAATACAAATACAAAACAAACAATCTGTAAGATCACACTGCCGGTATAACCCATGGCAAAACCTTTGGCACTAACCCGGTCCTGGTCTTCCGGCGCTGCAATCTCCGGCAGGTACGAATTATAGAATACCAGGCTGCTCCAGAAACCGATACAGGCAATGATCAGGCAGAGCAGGCCATAGGCCAGATTGGTTTTATCGTAGAAATACATGGCACTGCAGCCAATACTGCCCAGTGTACAGAAGAAGAACAGGAATTTTTTCTTATTACCCTTATAATCTGCAATAGAGGAGAGCAGTGGCGACATGAACGCTACTACGAGGAAAGCGATACCTAATGCGTAATTGTAAAGAGAGGTATTCACAAACTCCCTTCCAAAAAGTACCACAGAATCGTTGGAGCTGGCATCATTGCCATCTCCTGTTACCGCTTCGTAATAAGCCGGAAAAATGGTGGAAGTGATGACCAGATTGTACACGCTGTTGGCCCAGTCGTACATGGCCCAGCCGTTGATGACTTTCTTTGGCGCAGTCTTCATGAAAAGAAATTAAAAATTAGAAATTAAAAATTAAGAATTATTTCTGATATGCGCCCACCTTATTACTTACCAACGACTTTACGATTGGTTATACACCAGGCCCTCAATTTTTAATTATTAATTTTTAATTGCTAATTACTGCAAGTATCCTGTGAGTACAAGCGCCAGCAATACCGCCCCCACAATCACCCGGTACCAGCCAAAGAGCCGGAAACCATGTTTCTGCAAGAAACCGATGAAGAATTTGATGGCCAGCAGGGCAACCACAAAAGCAACTATATTACCTACGGCCAATGCAATGAGATTGTCCTGGTTAAAGAGTAATTCAGGGGTGTCTTTATAGGCTTTCAGCAGTTTATAACCGGTTGCGGCTGCCATGGTAGGTACGGCCAGAAAAAAGGAGAATTCAGCAGCGAGGTTACGTGTCAGTTTCTGCTGCATACCGCCAATGATGCTGGCGGCACTGCGACTCACACCGGGGATCATGGCTACACATTGCCAGATGCCGATGGTAAAGGCTTTGGCCAGACTGATATTTTCTTCTTTTTCTACAGTAGGCTGCTGAAAAAATTTATCAATGAACAGCAACACAAAACCGCCCAGCAACATGGTAATGGAAACAGTTAACGGACTTTCCAGCAGGTCATCAATCTTATCAGAAAAGAGCGCACCTAAAGCCAATGCTGGTATCACAGCTATGATCAGTTTGATGTAAAAATTAAACCGGTTCAGCGGGAAGAATTTTTTCCAGTACAACACTACCACCGAAAGAATGGCTCCCAACTGAATGGCTACTTCAAATAATTTGGTAAAAGGGTCTGCTGCAATGTGCAGAAAGGAACTGGCAATGATCATATGCCCGGTAGAAGAGATCGGTAAAAACTCGGTAATGCCTTCCACAATGGCAATTACCACGGCCTGAAAAATCGTCATGTCTTTTAATTCAATGAGTGAATGAGTGAATGAGTGAATGTTATGGGTAGCAGATGGTAACTAAAGAAATGTTCCATTCGCTCATTCAGTCATCCACACATTAAAAAAAGCGGCTTCGCACCGCTTAGTATCATAGTATTAGTTGAAAACAGCGTTCCTTACTCACGACTCACGATTCACGCCTTACGCCGCTTTCGGCTTCTTAAAGATGGCGTAAACCTCTACCAGTAATCCTAACACAATCAGTATGGGGGCAATGGTAATGCGGGTAGTGCCGTATACTTCCGTTGTATCAAACACTTTGGGATCGGCGCTTTTACCTCCACTCATCAGAAAAAGGCCAAGGGCCATGATCACACCGCCAATCAGCATCCAGGTATAATTTTCTTTGGCAAATAAGGTCGAATTCACATTTTGTTTTTGCTCGCTCATGGTATTGATTTCTAAAGTATGTAAG
>DASWXD010000014.1:0-4732 GCA_036405675.1 Sediminibacterium sp. | reverse complement strand
CCTTATGCCACTTTCACAGTAAACATACTGGGTTCTTTGCTGATAGGTGCCATTATGGGGTTTTCGGCCAAACAGGATGGCTTTACCAACTGGCGCTTATTTCTCGCAACAGGTATCTGCGGCGGATTTACCACTTTTTCGGCTTTTGCCTGGGAAAATTTACAGTTGCTGGGGCAGGAAAGATATGGGACATTTGTGCTGTATACCGGCGCCACACTGGTATTGGGCCTTGCGGCTGTTTCGCTGGGTTATTGGCTAACAAAATAAAAGATTAATTATACAGATATGCATCATCAGAATGTTCTACATCCCTGGCATGGCGTTCCATACGGAGAAAATGCCCCACGTGTTGTAAATGCGATCATTGAGATCCCGCAGGGATCCCGTTGCAAATACGAGATCGATAAACCCAGTGGTTTACTGAAGCTCGACAGGGTTATCTTCTCCTCTTTTTATTATCCATCCAACTACGGATTTATTCCGCAGACCTATGGTGGTGATAAAGACCCGCTGGATATTCTCGTCATCACATCCCTGCCCATACAACCACTGACCATCATGGAAGCCAAAGTAGTAGGTGTGATGCAGATGATCGATGGTGGCGATCCGGATGATAAGATCATCGCCGTTGCCGCCAACGATCCGGGCGTAAACCACTATAATAATATTGAAGAGCTGCCCAAACACTTCTTCGACGAATTGCGCCATTTCTTTGAAGAGTACAAGAAACTGGAGAACAAAACCGTAGTAGTAGAAGATTTTGGCGATAAGGCCCAGGCCCTCGCTATCATTGAAGAAGCCATCCGTTTCTACAAAGAAACCTTTGTAAAATAAGTCCTCAGCTTTGTCAAACCAACCGTCCAAAATGACCATTACCACATTGCTCTTACTTCTGCTAGTAGGTTTGGCCGCCGGTTTTTTAAGCGGACTGATCGGTATTGGTGGCGGTATCATTATTGTACCGGCGCTGGTATTGTTTCTGGGATTTTCGCAGAAAATGGCCCAGGGCACTTCGCTGGGAATTCTGCTCTTACCCGTAGGCATACTGGCCGTGCTGCAGTATTACAAACAAGGATACCTGAACGTTAATTATGTGCTGGTGGTGGCCGCTGCTTTTGTGCTGGGTGGTTTCCTCGGAAGTAAGCTGGCTCTGTCTGTGAGCGATGAGAAAATGAAGAAGGTATTTGCCCTCATTTTACTGCTGATTTCGCTGAAAATGCTGTTTTTCGACAAGAGCAAACCCTTACCTGCAAAGGATCCGGCCGTTGCAACCACAAATATTCAACAAACCGGGCAGGGTTTGGGTGAAAAATGATTTCTCCCCCCTATCTTTGCCAAAATTTAACACATGGAAGAAGTAAAACAATCAAGAGGAAAATACTGGGCACTTTGCTTTTTATGGCTTGCCGCTATGATCACTTTATTAGTTGTTTACCGCGAGTTTTTCTGGCTGGCTTTACCCGGCACAGTTACCTATTTCGCGAAAGCCATGGATCTGTTATAAACATTTTACCTGTTTGATACAAGGCAACCCGATCGGGTTGCCTTTTTTTTGCCTGTGCTGCTAAGAAGCATCGGGCATATACCGCTTCACAATGCGTAAACGGTGCGTTCGTTCGCCAGTGTCGGAGTTGATGATGCCCATATTGTCGATCCTGTCAATCCTTACTTTACCTGCAGCATGAATAATGGTATCCGGAGAAAAGAGCAAACCAACATGGGTAATTTTCCCTTCTTCATTATCGAAGAATGCCAGGTCGCCACAAACGGCTTCCTGTAAAAAACCTACCACTTCGCCCCCTTCTACCTGCTGGTAAGCATCGCGTGGTAAACGAATATTAAAAAAGCGGAACAGCTGTTGTACAAAACCACTGCAATCAATTCCATAGGTAGAGCGTCCACCCCAGAGATAAGGCGTATTGATAAACTGGATAGCTAACCCACGGATCTCATCTTCTGCAAAAACAGCTTCGCGGCTATCCCAGGTTCTACCGAGATAAGCAATCTGCCAATCGCCCACCTGCACCTTGTTTTGCGTGAATATGCCCAGGGAGGTTCCCAGCGACAGATGCATGGGTTGTCCATTGATAACGGCAAGGTTCTCCCACTCAGCTGCGATCAGTGTACTGTTTGTATTAACAATAGCCGGATCAATCACAGCTAACTGGCTGGACTGGCACCATCCTTCATACCCATCGTACTGGCAGCGGATGCGGGTAAACTGCTTACCTTCTTCCAGTACTTCGGCCAACTCGCCAAAAAGGATCTGACTGATCATTTCAGAACGATGTGCTTCTTCTTTGCGTAATGGTGCAGCGGGTACCATACAGATCACAAAAGACATAGTGTAAATTTGCGGTCAAGATATGGAATTTTAGCACTACGGCATCTAAACAGAAAATGCTTATTTTCAAACAGTGAGCAATAACCGGTACGAACATATCAGCGACCAGGAACTACTGCAGAAATTCTACAGCGACAGGGATAACCAATGGCTGGGAATTGCGCTGCAGCGGTATACGCTGTTATTGCTGGGTGTGTGCATGAAATACCTGAAAAATGAAGAAGAAGCCAAAGATGCCGTACAACAGATTTTCCTGAAAGCCATTACTGAACTGGGTAAATACAAAGTAGATTACCTGAAAAGCTGGTTATACACGGTAGCACGCAACCACTGCCTGATGAAATTGCGTGATAAGAATATTTTTATCCCGGTAGAAGATGATACCCCGCTGGCTTCGCCCGAAACCGACCGTACAGAACTGGCTAACAAAGAAATTACCCTTACCCTGCTGGAAACTTCACTGGAAGAACTGAACCCGGAGCAGAAAACCTGTGTAACTTTGTTCTATCTGCAGAAAAAAAGCTACCAGGAGATCGTAAACCATACCGGTTATAGTTTACTACAGGTAAAAAGTCATATCCAGAACGGCAAACGAAACCTGAAAATACTGCTAGAAAAGAAAATGAATACCAACGGATGAGCCAACTTTCCAACATATTGAACCATGACGAGGAACCGGGCAGTGAAGAACTGCTTCGTTACCTGCAAGGGAAAGCCACCGAAGAAGAAAGATTTGCCATTGAAAAGCAAATGGTCGATTCTTCTTTTGTGAATGAAGCCATGGAAGGCCTGCAGCATTTCAGGGATCCGGAGGAAGTGAAGAATTATGTAGCACAACTGAACCGTCAGCTGCAGAAACATACCGACAAAAAAGTTACACGCAGAAATAAACGCAAACTGAAAGAGCAGAACTGGCTCACCATTGCTATTCTTGCTATCCTGCTTTTATGTGTAACAGGCTATTTATTGATCCATTTTCTCCGGGTAAAACACTAGGTTTTTCGCAAAACAGAAACACATCACCCCCCGACCCCCCCGGATCGCCAGGCAGACCTGGGATGGAGGTGACATGTTTACTTACTGTACAATCACTAAGAAACCGAGTTTACAAACCGTTGACAGTTATATAGATACACTGTTTGTGCAGCTTATTTGGCAATCAGATCGTTCAGGAAACCCTGAGGGTGAAGACTTTCCTGTTCTCTGTTTCAAATGTGACACATTCTTATTTCTTAAAAAACCGTTTTTTCACTCTTTTTTATGTGCCGATTTTTCATTACACAGCAGCAAAAAAAGAGTCACCCGATGAGTGACTCTTAACCCTTAGGGAACTGCGCATCCCCTTTGAATAACCAAACCGTAAAATTGTAACCAACCTGTTTATACTGTAATGAAACAACAGGAGGATTCTGCAATCCCCCTGTTGCTTCTGAAGAAGTCATTGGATATTGGATTTCAAACAGGGTACTTCTTTTATCAACCTTCTCCGGTTTATTCCCGTAGTATTTGAAAAGTCAAAATTCATCAAAATGATGTTGATGACATATGGGATGATCACGTAATCTCATGTCACTGTTTACACTACAAAGCAGATATATCACCGGCAATAGATGGCTGCCTGTAAGCAGACATGCCTGTTCATTTCGGAACAGGCATGATGGATATTGGATTTTAAACAAAGGTCCTCGAAACCCCGCGATACAGATACCCATGCAGCAGAGATATTCGACAGGTTAAAACTCGGAGAAAATTGAACACGTATATTGGATGAAATAACCCATTTTTCAATCGATGTTTTAACGGTAACCGGCCAGTGCATTTCACCCTATTTACCAAACAGCACCTCATTTTCACAAATAACAAAGCGATTTATACCCAACACCCCCTATTTTATAGTCGCCCCAAAAAAAGGACCCGCTCAACAAGAGCGGGTCCTTTTCATAACCAATTTCTAATTACTAATTATTAATTGCTAATTTTTAATTCCTCTATCCTCTCGCCTTGATCAGCTGCACCACTTTACGCTTCGTTCCCTGTATCAGTTCTGCATAATAAGTGCCGCTGCTGTAACTATGGCCGATCTGGAAAGTACTGTTCGATCCCAACTTCGATCTCGCATCCACTACCCTGCCAGCGCCATCCATCACACGCAGGTTCACAGGGGTTTCATACTTACTCTCCAGTTTCAACGTGAAGTAAGTTGTACTTGGATTTGGCATCACTGTCACTTTCAGCTCTTCTTCGCTCGTAGTGGTCACTTTCTCCGCAGATACCGACTGTGTTACACCCTTGTTGCTGTTCACCGATGTAATCGGTGCCGCAGGCGCACTGCAATCGTAGCTGTTCCAGATCACTTTGTTGCCCTTACTCTCTACTTCCTCGGCTATG
>DASWXD010000013.1:0-121080 GCA_036405675.1 Sediminibacterium sp. | reverse complement strand
AAGCCAATCAGGACTGATCCATTTCAGTTATTCACTTGTATCAAAAATATTTATATATAATTTATATTAATTTGTACCTGAGAATTGGCAATCTTCCCGGCTATTGGTACCCGGTTAGCGGAAAAGAAAAAACAAAAACCGCATCATTATATTAAAATATTTTTTATATAATTACAAGGCATACTTAAGCTACTCATAATCATATCCTTACTGGTAATTTACCAGAATCTACCCGAAAGCGGATTTCGTAGAATATTATTTAATCATTTGACTATCAACTAATTAAATGATAGAAAAAACAGTCCGGAGACCTGTTCGGCCTTGTTTCGGAGAAGGGAAATTTATGCACGGGGTCAAAAAATAATTTTGGAATCTGCCCCATTATTGTAATTTAGTGGAAGAATTTAATGGGTTAGTAAGTAACGGGGTCAACAGCAATGTTGGCCCTTTTACGTTTTATAGATCCAGCCCTGATAACACCTGTTTTGTTTCCCCGTAACGACCGTTTTTTTTATTTAGTATCTGCGCTGCAGCAGTTTGTTTCATGTTTCTGTTTACTGCGGGCAACAGATTCTGTAACTCCCTTTATCTTTATCGCATGAGCAAAATCAAAACAGCTTTTTTCTGTAGCAATTGTGGGTATGAAAGTGCCAAGTGGATCGGTAAATGTCCGGGCTGCTCGCAATGGAACACGTTTACAGAAGAAGTACTGGACAAAGGAAACAACAAAGAAGAGAGTTGGGATAATTACAGTGCGGAAAAAAGAAACACCAAAACGGTGGCCTTGCAGGATGTGATCAGCACCAAAGAAAAAAGAATCATTACAAAAGATACGGAACTGAACCGTGTACTCGGGGGCGGTATTGTTCCCGGAAGTATCATTCTGGTAGCCGGAGAACCTGGTATCGGCAAGAGTACTTTGTTTCTGCAGAATGGTTTATTGATCGATCAGTTGCGCATTCTCTATATCAGCGGAGAGGAAAGTGAACAGCAGATAAAAATGCGTGCAGACCGGTTAAAGATCACCAATGATAATTTTTACCTGCTCACGGAAACCGGCACCCAGACTATCTTTCAGGAGATCAAGAAACTGAAACCACAGCTGGTGATTGTTGATTCGATACAGACATTACAGTCGAACAGTATTGATTCATCTGCCGGCAGTGTATCGCAGATCAGGGAATGTGCTGCAGAGTTTCAACGTTTTGCCAAAGAAACCAATACACCTGTTTTTCTGATCGGTCATATTACCAAAGACGGTGCCATTGCCGGACCCAAGATCCTCGAACATATAGTAGACACAGTGCTGCAGTTTGAGGGCGACCGTCATTATGCTTACCGTATTTTACGCACGCTGAAAAACCGTTTTGGCAGCACCGCCGAACTGGGCATATATGAAATGACGGGCGAAGGAATGCGCATTGTTTCCAATCCGTCGGAGATCCTGATTGCGCAAAGAGAAGAGCAGTTAAGCGGCAGTGCCATTGCAGCCACGCTGGAAGGCATGCGTCCGTTACTGATAGAAGTGCAGGCACTGGTAACACAAAGTGTGTATGGCACACCACAAAGAACCGTGAGTGGTTTTGATCTGCGCAGGTTACAACTATTACTGGCCGTATTGGAAAAACGCGGTGGGTTCCAGTTCGGGATGAAAGATGTGTTTGTAAATATTGCCGGTGGTATCAAAGTAGAAGATCCCTCCATCGATCTGGCCGTGATCTGTGCCCTGCTTTCCTCCTACGAAGACGTTCCACTACCAGCCCATGTCTGTTTTGCCGGCGAAGTAGGCCTGAACGGCGAGATCCGGGCAGTAAACCGTATTGAACAACGCATTGCCGAAGCCGAAAAACTGGGCTTTGAAAAAATCATCGTATCCCGCTACAACAAAAAAAGTTTCGACCCCAAAGCGTATAAGATTCAGGTACTGGCATTAAGCAGGGTGGATGAAGTGTACCAGCAGCTGTTTTAGTGGTGAGTGGTCAGTAGTGAGTAGGTAGTTAAGGCTACCATTCACTACTTACTACTTACTACTTACTACTCACTACTCACTACTCACGCCCCCCTTGCGGTAAATACCTAATCAAGCAATGCATTCCCTATCGAACTTTGGGTAATGAAAGCGTTTGCCAATAAGTATCTTTCTTCCTTACTGCATCTCTTTTATCCGCACACCTGCGAAGGCTGTGGTTCAGATCTGCTGCAGGATCACCAGTTTCTTTGTGCCCGGTGTATGCACCTATTGCCGGTAACGGGTTTCTTTGCCAAAGCAGGTAATCCGGTAGAAAAAATATTTTATGGGAGAGTACCTGTTAAAAAGGCCGCAGCGGCTTTTTATTTTACCAAGTCTTCTTTACTGCAACACCTGCTGGTACAGCTCAAATACAAAAACAACAAAGAAGCCGGTTATTTTTTAGGGCGAATGCTGGGTCACGCATTGGCCGCCTCCGAAAGATTCGCAGACACAGATGTACTGGTTCCCCTGCCCTTGCATCCGAAGAAGGAATTTATACGGGGTTATAACCAGGCTACCCTGCTTTGTGAGGGCATAGTGGAAGTATGGCCCAAACCCATTCTTGCCAACGCCGTAACCCGAACCCGTTTTACCGAAACCCAGACCCACCAGAACCGCCTGAGCAGGTGGCAGAACATGGAAGATGTATTTGCCGTTACCCAACCCAAGCTCCTGAGCCACAAACAGATCCTGCTGGTAGACGATGTAATTACCACCGGGGCAACCCTGGAAGCCTGCGGAGCGTCTATTCTGGAGGTAGAGGGGGTAGAACTGGGGGTGGTGGCGGCGGGGTATACTTTTTGAGTTAAAAGTTGATAGTTAAAAGTTAATAGTCAGGCCAATTTTACTTCCGATCTTTCACTTTTAACTTTTAACTATTAACTCTTACCTTACAATCCCCTCAACCTTTTCTATATTTAACTGTTCTAAACAAAAACAATCAACCATGAAATACCTCTTAACCATTGCTGCAGCGATTATGTTCAGCGCATTTACCCTGCCGGGCGATCCCAGTATCCACGGCTTTAAAGTAAAATCCATTGAAGGCGGAACCATCGATTTTTCCAAGTTCAAGGGCAAAAAAATCTTAGTGGTGAATACCGCTTCCAAATGCGGGTATACACCCCAGTATGAAGCACTGGAAAAAGTGTACGAGGAGTATAAAGACAAACTGGTGATCGTAGGTTTTCCGGCCAATAATTTTGGCGGACAGGAGCCCGGTGCCGACAGCGAGATCCAGGAATTCTGCAAAGCCCGTTTTGGCGTGAAATTTCCATTGGCCAGTAAAGTGAGTGTGAAAGGAGATGATACCGCTCCTATTTACAAATGGCTGACCAGCAAAACACAGAATGGCGTGCTGGATGCAGAGATCAAATGGAATTTCAATAAATTCTTACTGGATGAAAACGGTAAAATGATCGCTTATTTTGAAAGCAAAGTGAAACCGGATAGCGAAGAAATTCTGAAATTTCTGAAGTAATCGATTCGCGGATTGGCGGATGACGGATTAGCGGATTTTAAAAAAGAGGGTGTGTGTAACATCCTCTTTTTTGTTTGGCCATATCCATTACTTTTGACGCCGGATTAATCCGTAATCCGTAATCCGTAATCCGTAATCCGTAATGCTCTTCAAAGATGTCATAGGACAACAAGCAGTAAAACAACACCTGGCAGAAATGGTAGAACAGAACCGTTTGAGCCATGCTTTGCTGTTTCTGGGGAAAGAGGGAAGCGGTGCATTACCCCTGGCATTGGCTTTTGCGCAATACATTGTTTCACTACCGCAACCGGCCCCGGTAGTAGAGGATCTGTTCGGTGGAATGACGGCATTAGAGCCCACACCTACTTATATTCATCCGGATCATATTGCAGAACAGGCCGCATTTCAGCGGGCGGAACAACTGATACATCCCGACCTGCATTTTACCTACCCGGTAATACCCAGAAAAGCGGGCGACAAACCTGTTAGCTCTGACTATATAGCCGAGTGGCGGGAATTTGTAAAGAACTATCCTTACGGCAATGTGTACGATTGGCTGCAGTTTATCGGCGCCGAAAATAAACAGGGAAATATCACCGCCGAAGAGTGCAACGAAATTAACCGGCAGCTGAGCCTGAAAAGTTTTGAGAGCGAATACAAAGTATTACTGCTCTGGATGCCCGAATACCTGGGCAAGGAAGGAAACAAACTGCTGAAACTGATTGAAGAGCCACCACCTAATACCTTATTTATACTGGTGGCCGAGAATGATGAACAGATACTGCCTACGATCCTGAGTCGCTGCCAGCTGGTGAAGATCCCCATGCCTGAGAACAGCGAGATAGAGCAGGCTCTGGTAGAAAGGGCCAAACTGGCCCCGGATACCGCCCGCCAGATAGCCGGTATCTGCGAGGGCAATTACCGCGAAGCCCTGCAACTGATACAGCATGCCGACCAGGACTGGCAGAGCCTGCTGCGCGACTGGCTGAATGCCACCCTGAAGGGCGGTCCCATGGCCCAGGTAAAGTTTACCGAAGAAGTGGCCAAACTGGGCCGGGAGAAGCAGAAACAGTTTCTCCGCTACTTTAACCACCTGCTGGAACAGAGTATCCGGATCAAGGTTTTGGGGGCAGATCGGGTGTTTTTGGGCGAAAATGAGAAGGATTTTGCCCAAAGACTGAATAAAATAGCTTCTGTAAGCCAGCAACAGGCCATTATTGAGGAGCTGGACCGGGCCGCCTATTATGTAGAAAGGAACGCCAACGCCAAAATGCTGTTCCAGGCCCTGACCATTAAACTGTACCATATCATTCAGAACAAAACCCTAATTTTGATGAGCTAGGCTTTGGGTGCCGATGTTGGATGGCAGCTGCCGGAAAACAGAAGCGCTCTGAGTAGTGAGAGGGATTTGTGTGGGTTTGTGTAAGTGATCGGCTGCTGTATGACATGCCGATACATACACGTTGCACTGTTTTACGCTTATCAATATATTTTGAAGGCAGATGCGGAGAATCACTTGTGTACCGGTCGTGGCCGATTAGCGCCCCGGACCCTGAAGTGAGTGACACAACCGAAGCATCATAGCAGTACTATCGCCCGCCCAATCATTTCCTCTGTTTTATTAACTAATTATTTATCTGATAAGATATGGGCTGTGGATCATGTAGTTCCTCCAAAGACGGGGGTAAACCGGGGGGATGTAAAAGTAACGGCGGTTGCAGCACAGGTGGCTGTAACCGGTTAAACGTGCACGATTGGTTACTGAACCTTCCTTTCAGCGACCCCGAGAGTACCTGTAAAGTGATTGAAGTAAGTTTTAAACAGGGAAGCCGCAAAGAATTTTACCGCAATACTACCCTGCAATATTTTGATAAGGGCGATTATGTAACCGTAGAAGGCGTGAGCGGTTTTGACGTAGGCGAAGTAAGCCTGACCGGCGAACTGGTGCGCCTGCAGATGAAGAAAAAAGGGGTGGACGAGTTTGGCTCCGAGATGAAAAAGATCCTCCGCCGCAGTTCGGAAAGAGATATTGAAACCTTCCATATCAGCAAGGGACGTGAGAAAGAGATCCTGGCCCGTAGCCGCGCCATTGCCCGCCAGCTGAACGTGAATATGAAGCTGAGTGAAGTGGAGATCCAGGCCGATGGTAAAAAAGGCACTTTCTTTTATACTGCTGATGACCGTGTGGATTTCAGGGAACTGATCAAAGTATATGCCGGCGATTTTAAGGTAAAAGTGGAAATGCGCCAGATCGGTATTCGCCAGGAAGCCGCCAAAGTGGGCGGTATTGGCAGTTGCGGCCGCGAACTCTGCTGCAGTACCTGGCTGAACGATTTTAAAAGCGTGAACACCACCGCCGCCCGTTACCAGAACCTGTCTATTAACCAGACCAAACTCAGCGGTCAGTGCGGCAGGTTAAAATGCTGTCTGAACTATGAGCTGGATACTTACCTGGATGCCTTGCAGCAGTTTCCGGATTATGCCGAAACACTGGATACGGCCATGGGTACGGCACACCTGATTAAAAAAGATATTTTCAAGAACCTGATGTGGTATGTGTTGCCCAATAACACCAAACATTACCCGTTAACCATCCAGCGTGTTAAAGAGATCAAACGACTGAACCGCGAGGGACAGAAAGTAGACGAACTGCAGCCGGTAGAAATTGTGAGCAGCAAACAAAGAGAAGAAAATGAACCGGCCGCATTTGTTGACCTCGTTGGCCAGATCAGTTTAAAAACACTGGAGAAAAATGATCGCCGCAGAAGAGACCAGGAACGTGGCAGCCGTGGCGGACAGCAGCAAGGCGGCGGAAGAAACCAGGGGCCAAGACAAGGCGGCGGACAACAACAAGGACAACAGGGCCAGCGAAACCAGGGACCAAGAGAACCCGGCCAGCAAGGCCAAAGACCACAAGGACCCAGACCACCACAACAAAACCGTGGAACGCAACAAGGCGGACAACAGCAGGGGCCGAGACAACAAGGACCGAGAGAACCTGGTCAGCAAGGGCAAAGACCACAAGGACCCAGACCACCACAACAGAACCGTGGGCAACAACAAGGCCCAAGAAAACAGGGACCGAGACAACAGGGACCCCGGCCACCGCAGGGGCCACCGAGAGAGGACCCACCGAAAGAGAGTTAATACTAAAAACGCTACCCATGGGTAGCGTTTTTTTATGGCAGATGATTTCTGTAATTGAAACTTAGAGTTTATCCATTTCTGTAGCCGTAAACTCCATCAGTGTTTTGATGTGAGCCGGAGACAGATCAAATTTCAATCCGGCAGCTTTGTATAATTCAGGTAAGGTTTTGGTACCACCCAGACTCAGGGCTTGAATATAATTCTGCAAAGCCTGTTGCGGGTTTTGCTGGTACTGCATCCACATACCAATGGCGCCTAACTGGGCAATGCCGTATTCGATATAATAGAAAGGCACTTCGAAGAGGTGTAACTGACGCTGCCAGCCAATTTCGCGGAATTGATCCAGTCCGGTGTAATCGATACTGTTGGTGGAGAATTCGTTCAGTATCTTCATCCACTCGGTGGTTCTTTCTTCTATGCTATGTTGGGGATGTTCGTATACCCAGTGCTGAAACTTATCAATAATAGCGATCCAGGGGAAGATAGTGATGGTTCTTTCGAGCTGGTGTTCTTTGGCGCGTTGCAGGTCTTCGGGGTTATCGAAGAAAGCCTCCCAATGATTCATGCTGAAGAGTTCCATGGCCATACTGGCCACTTCCGCAATTTCCATCGGGTATTCTTTGAAAGCACTCAGTTCCAGTTCGTGTGCGAGGAAAGAATGAATGGCGTGACCACCTTCGTGTACCATAGTGGTAACATCGCTCATTTGCCCGGCAGCGTTCATGAAAATGAATGGCGCACCACTCTCAGACAGTGGACAATTATAACCACCCGGTGCTTTGCCTTTACGGCTTTCGAGGTCGAAATGTTTCAGCTCGTTCATCTTACGCAGGCAATCAGCGAAGAAGGGATTGAGTTCTTCAAAACACTTCACTGATTTTTCGTAGAGATCCTTCCCATCGGTGAAAGGTTTCAAAGGTTCTATGCCTTCCGGTTCGGCTTCGGTATCCCATGGACGCAGGGTATCCAATCCGAGTTTGGCTTTTTTCTTCTGGTAGATCTTCTCGATCAAGGGAAGCACATGCAGTTTAACTGCTTCGTGAAACTGGTAGCAGTCTTCTTTGGTATAATCGAAGCGTCCCAGCTCTACAAACTTATAATCGCGGTAATTGGCGAAGCCGGCATTTTTGGCCACTTCATCTCTTTTATGAACCAGTTGTGTATAGAGATCGTGCATGGCCTGTTGGTCCTGCAGTCTGCGCTCCTGGATCTTGCGGTACACTTCTTCGCGCAGTTTCCTGTCGTGGCTCTCCAGAAATTTAGCCGCCTGTTGCAGGGTGTATTCCTGTCCGTTCACTTCTACCGTCATTTTACCGGCAATGGCACCGTATTGCTGCTGCATCACACTCAGCTCTGCCTGTAGGGGAATATTGGCTTCGCGGAACAGGTCGATATTCTTTTTAACACTGCGCAGGTAAGTAAAATATTTCTGCTGATCGAGTTCTTTGGTAAAAGGGCAATCCACCAGTTTGCGGTTCAGCTGGTCCACATAGGGCTGCAGTTTGGGCTGGATCTCCATACAGAAATAGGTGAACGCCTCTTCCAGTGTTTTATCGGTTGTATCGCAGGTCATTTTGATCTGGCGCCAGCAGGCATCTTCGCTTACCACGGCTTCTATCTCGCTCATATCTTTCAGCCATTTTTCCAGGTCGGCCCGGGAATCCAGCTTTCTGTCAGACAGGTCTTTGAAAAAGGGTTCCAGGGAGGCCCAATCCGTTACCACAAAATCTTTCGGAACAAAATGCCGTTCCATTTTCCTGATATCCGCACTCAATGTCATATTTACTCGGTTTAGAGGGGCAAATTTACGCTAAGGGGCTAACTTTTGGAAAGTTTTAAAACTTTCCAAAAGTTACGGGAGAGTGGTATTTTTGCTCCCTTTATCAAACAAAGATTGGCAGTGGCGGATATCATACAGTTATTACCGGATAATATAGCGAACCAGATAGCGGCGGGAGAAGTGATTCAGCGGCCCGCCAGTGCCGTTAAGGAATTGCTGGAGAATGCCGCCGATGCAGGCGCCACCGAGATCCGTTTGTTTGTGACCGATGCGGGAAAAGCCCTGATACAGGTGATCGATAATGGCCGGGGCATGAGCGAAACCGATGCCCGTATGGCTTTTGAGCGACATGCCACCAGCAAGATCCGGAATATTGAAGACCTGTTCCGCATCAAAACCATGGGCTTCCGTGGCGAGGCGCTGGCTTCGATCGCAGCGGTATCGCAGGTAGAAGTAAAAACCAAAAGGGCCGAAGATGAACTGGGTACTTACCTCGAAATAGAGAACAGCCAGGTGGTAAAACAGGAACCCTGTGCCTGTGCTACCGGAACCAGCATCAGCATGAAGAACCTGTTCTTTAATGTGCCTGCCAGAAGAAATTTTTTAAAGAGCAATGCAGCCGAAATGCGGCATATCGTGGATGAGTTTACCCGCGTAGCCATGGCTTTTCCGGCTATCTTTTTCTCGCTCACGAGTAACGGGCAGGAAGTATTTCACCTGGAAGCCGGCAGCCTGAAACAACGGATCGTACAGATCCTGGGTAATGCGTACAATGCCAAGCTGGTAAGTGTAAATGAAGAGACAGATTACATGAATATCTACGGTTTTGTAGGAAAACCGGAAACGGCCCGCAAAACAAGGGGTGATCAGTATTTTTTTGTGAACAACCGCTTCATCAAAAGTGCTTACCTGAACCATGCGGTGAACAGTGCTTTTGATGAGATGATCGCCAAAGACAGTTTTCCGAGTTATGTATTGTACATAGACCTGGACCCTTCGCAGGTGGATATTAATGTACACCCTACCAAACAGGAGATCAAGTTTGAAGATGAGAAGATCATTTATGCTTTTGTACAGGCCGCGGTAAAACATGCACTGGCACAGTTCAGTATTGCGCCTTCGCTGGATTTTACCCTGAATGCAGAGATCCAGGGGCTGGACGCCGTAAGCAAACCCTTTACCACGGATAAAAAAGATGCCGCCTCTTCCTCCAACCTGTTCAAAACCTTTACACAAAAGAACCAGGCACATTTTATTGAGAAGAGCACACCTGCAGAAAAGAGTGAACTGAAACATTGGAAAGAATTCTTTTCTCCGGCGGATGCTGAACGCTCAACGCAGAACGCAGAACGCAGTTTGCCCCAACAACTCCAAACTCCTCCCGGCTTAGCCGGGACCCGGCTCCAGACTGGCCTCCATGTTCTGCCCGATACGCCTTTACTGCAATTACACAACACTTATATCATCGCTTCCACCAACAGCGGTTTTTTACTGGTGCACCAGCAGCTGGCGCATGAGCGGATTTTGTATGAACGCTATGGATTGGCGGCACATGGTCAGCAGATGGCCACACAGCAAAGTCTGTTTCCGGTAACGCTGGATGTAGCGGGTTCGGATGCAGCTTTACTAACCGAGCTCCTCCCCGACCTATTAGCCATTGGTTACCAGGTAGAACCTTTTGGTAATAACAGTTTTGTGATACAGGGTATCCCCGCAGATATTTTACCAGGCAATGAAAAACATTCGATCGAATTGCTGATCGAGCAGTTCAAACATTTCAGCAGCGATATCAAATTCAGTAAACGCGAGAAACTGGTTCGTTGTATGGCCAGGCAGCAGGCCATTAAAGCAGGCCAGTCGTTAACACAGAAAGAAATGCTGGTACTGGTAGAAGAGTTGTTCACCTGCAGCAGTCCGAATGTAACACCTACCGGAAGCCCTACCTATCTGGAGTTTAAGGAAGACTATCTGGATAAGATGTTCGGGCGATAACCCCTCCGCCCTTTGGGCACCTCCCCTTTCGCAAGGGGAGGAAGAACTGTACCGGAAGGATTAATATTTATCGATCACAGCGGTTAAAAACTTCTCGATGCCTTTACGGATATTGGCGGCGGAAGCCTGGTGTGCATTGACCATGAAGGAGAAGATCAGTTGTTTGCCTTTACGGGTGATGATATAACCGCTTAAAGCTACATGGTTACTGAGGGTGCCGGTTTTGGCGTAGATGCGTCCTTCGTAGTTTTTATACAAGCCTCCCAAGGTACCTGTTCCGCCGGTGGGTAAGATGGTTTTGATGCGCTCCCAGTTAAATTCATTCTTCATCTGGGTAAGTACCCATACAAAATCCTGTGGGGTAAAGAGGTTGTAACGGCTCAGGCCACTGCCATCTACCCATTTGGGTTTTTGTGGCAGGTCTTTGAGATTTGTTTTCAGCAGCGTATCAATGATCCTGGCCGTATTCATCATGGCTAACTTTTCATTACCCACCATCAGCAGGGTCTGTTCGGCAAAGAAATTATCGCTGCGGTGCATCATGATCTTTAACAGAGAATCGGTGGGTTGAGAATACACTTTCACTACATCCGGCCAGCGGTCAATTTTAAAATGTACGGGTTCAACGGTTGTTTTCAAAGTATCAGCAAGCAACTGTGCCAGTAATTGTTTATCACCGGTATAAAAAGGGATATCCACACCATTGAATTTATTGACCGATGCCCTTATCGTAAACTGATTGGCTGCAAAATCTCTTCGTACCGAAAAATTACCTTTTGCGGTGATGGCAGTTTCTTCGAACTGTTTCTGAAAATAAGCAGGCATGGCTTTGAAGGAACCGGTATTGGTAAAGTGTACCACATTTCCATAAACAGGCATTACACTTCTTTCTGCCATATAATCGCTGTTATAATCATCCCAGGCCCAACCGGCACCGAGGGCATTGTCTTTCCAGTTTTCATCTGTGAGCAGGATCTTTTTCTGCTTTTTCAGAAAGTCGAATACCGGCTGGTTCTTAAAATCAGGATGCAGAAAACTGGCATCGCCATTGGCTTCTACTTCGATGGTACCATTGCCTTTGTCAACATAACGGATACCCACGAGACTATCACCCAGGTATTTCATCCCTGCATAACAGGAAAATAATTTGGTATTACTGGCAGGCACAAAAAATTTATCAGCCTGGTAATTATAGAGGTATTGCTGTGTAGCCGGATCGTACAAACTGATGCCCACATGGGCCGGTGCAAAATCTGCATTGGAGAAAATATCCTGCCTGGCTTCTCTGGCAATCTGTTTGGGCAGGCTGCAGGAAGTAATCAATATACTGGCAACGATCACAGAAAGGAAAAGGGGGAACTGCTTTTTCATTAGGCATACAATTAGGCACTGTAATTTAACTTATTAAGTGATACGCTTGCACTGAAGCTGGTCTTGACTGACACCTGCAAAAGAAAAGCGGTTCACCAAAAATGAACCGCTTTTCTGCTATTATATCTATTGCAAAACCTGTATTAACTTCTTTCCACTGCCCGCATCCATCTTTCTGGAATATCATTCCGGCTGGCGGTCAGGTAATCATGGTAACTGCAGGCGGCATATTTTCCATCATGCAGCTGCATCCACCAGCGGCCGGTTCTTTTGCTGCGGAGGAACACTGTTTCTACCTCGCCGAAGGCAATGGTAAATTCATCAAACTCATTCCGGTTATCGAGCGAAGCTTCCTGTTTTCCTTTGTTGATGCCATCCATTACATACCACAACATGTGGGAGATCTGTTTGGCAGTAAGTTGGTGCTGGTCCTGCTCCGGAATATACCCGTAGATACCAATACTGGTGCAGGTATTACTCATGCCGGCATACTGCAGCAAAGTGCAGGCTTCCTCACCGTTAAAACCGTTGGGTGTAACATGATTCGCCGGTGCATGGGCATATTGAATAGCCGCAATATCAAAACTGAATAATTCGCTGTTGCGGATGGGTGGTTCCATTTCTTCAATGGCTTCCTTCACTTTACCTACGCGAAAACAATCAAACCCGAGTTTATTAATGGTTTCCAGCATCTGCGGATGCATAAAATAACTCTGGAAACCGATATGTGTATAATGTTTGAGATGATTGGGCATACCCGTAAACAACTCTACCAGAAAATTATCGGCAGAGAGTACACTGTCCATATCCAGGTCCATGCGCGAGTCAACACAAACCGCATCAATGATCTTGTTCATGGCTCCGTAAGCCTGGTACTGGCCAAAGGTATTATCATGCGAGCCGCCGATGATCACCACTTTCTTTCCCAGTTCTATCAATTCCTGCACCACGGTACGCAGAGCCGCGTAACTATCCTGCAGGGTAGCGCCACATTTTACATTACCCAGATCAGCCACATTTACTTCTGTATGCCAGTGAAAGAGTTTGTAGAATTCAGAACGGATGGCATCCGGAGAACCGGTATTAGTGAACTGCACACCTGCACCCCGCATTTCGCCGCAACCTACCAGTACCATATCGGCCGCGGAGATATCGGGCAATTCCTCATCGTATACAGCAATATGTTTACCGAGTTGTGTGTCTTTGAACCCTTCGTCGTTGGAAAGCTGCGCTAAATTCACAGGCTCCAGAAAATCTATTAAAGTTTGTACCAACATGTCAGCATTGTTTGCAAACATCTAACGCAGATACGGGCTGATTATTGTTACAGTGGCCCTATTTTCATCCATGAATCCGGGAACATTGAGTGGCTTAAAAGCTGTTTGCGTTTATTTATGTGAAATCTCTCGATATTCTTTTCTATGCGAAAACTCCCTGTCCTCTGCGGCTCTGCGGTTGGTGTAAGCTCTATCTAACCGAAGAGCCGCAGAGAAGCGGAGTTTGCGCAGAGGGATAAGCAGTGGGTCACCATTCAGTCAACCGGCTTCCTAATCTGTATACTTATAGCCCACACCCCTTACAGAATGGAAATAACGGGGATTCCGGCTGTCCTGTTCAAAATATTTCCGGAAACTGAGGATAAAATTATCGATGGTACGGGTAGTGGGATACACATTATAACCCCATACTACCTGTAAGATCTTTTCGCGGGTCACTACATCGCCCTTGTTCTCAATCAGCAGTTTGAGCAACATGGCTTCTTTTTTACTGAGTTCTACCTGCTGTCCGTTCCAGGTAATGGCATCCTGGGCCTTAAAATCAATGCGGTTATCTCCAAACTCATATACATCACCCACGGCTTCTTTTACCTGCATTTTCTTGCTCTTGTCTATCAGCTTATCTACCCGCAACAACAGCTCTTCCAGGTTAAAGGGTTTGGTGAGGTAATCATCGGCACCTTTCTTTAGTCCAAGTACACGGTCGGCCCCCGAATTCTTCGCACTCAGCATCAGAATGGGCACTTCGTTATTATTTACCCTCACCGATTCGGTTACACTGATCCCGTCTATTTCCGGGATCATGAGATCCATGATGATCAGGTCAAAATATTCACTGCCGATTTTTGCCAGTGCTTCGTTACCGGTAAAAGCAGAGACCACATCATAGCCTTCCATTTCCAGGTTCAGCTTCAATGCCTCATGAAGGTTCTCTTCATCTTCTACCAACAATATGGTTGCCTTAGACTCTTTCATGCTAATGGAAATATAACTGTAAAGCTACTGCCCACAGGGGTATTATCTGTCACAGAAATGTAGCCTTTGTGGTTTTCCGCAATCTTACGGCAAAGATAGAGCCCCAGACCCGTACCCTTGGTCTTGCGGGTATTTTCATCACCGGCCCGGTAGAACTTCTCAAAGATTTTCTTTTTTTCCTGGTCGGCAATACCCATGCCTTCATCACTGACAGTAAGTTTCACCTCGTTCCCTGACGCTGCTAATGAAATGGTGACGGGTTTGTCTTTGGGTGAATATTTCAATGCATTCTCCAGCAGGTTATTCACGAGCATCTGCAGTAACAGTGGTTCCCCGGTAACATAGATGCCGGCTGCAATGGCTTCGTTCACCTGCCGTTGCGGAAAACGTGTTTTGCAATCATCCACACAACCACCCGCCAGATCTGAAAGATTGATCTCTTCCTCACCCTGCAAATATTGACCCGCATCCAGCTGGGAAGCGAGTAAAATATTATTGCAGAGACTATTCAGCCGGTTGGCTTCCTGCAGGGTATTACTGATGAGTTTCTGCTGTTTGTCTTCGTCCAGTTTTCTCTTCTGCAGGGTTTCCAGGTTCAGTTGTGTAACGGCTATGGGCGTTTTGAGTTCATGCGTGATGGCCATCATGAAATTCTGTTGCTGCTGCGACAGTTTCAACTGTTTACGTGTGGCCCGGTATACAAATACGGCCCCCAACAGGATCAATGCCAGGAAGGTAATTCCCTCGCCCGCATACTGCGCCGTTTTTCTTTGTTGTGCTTCGGTAATGCGGCTGTATTTTTCTACGAAAGCGGGATCGTCTTTCATCAGTTCACTGATCCGGATCTGGGTAATATCCCTGTTTTGTTTTTCCAAAGCAATGAACCACCATACGAGAGCAGCCACCATATAAGTCAATAATACCCAGTACACCAGGGACACAATCACCAGTCGCTGCGGTATCACTGTTTTTTTCATGGTTTCACTTTTTCTACCCGGATGCCGGCATTCAGTACATACTGCAGCGGTTCTTCGCGCATATGCTGTTGCAGGATAAAGGTGTAATTCCCTTTTTTCAGTTTTACGGGTAAGCGGGTTACACGCGAGCGGTGATCGAACACATCATCCATACCCGTTCCCAGCCAGCCTTTTTTGTTATCGGCGAGGGTGATATTGACCAGTTGGGTTTTGGCCGTATCGCCGGGAGCCTGCGTGGTAATATTGAGCCAGAGATTATTGAAATGATAGGCATCTTCATGACGGAAGATCACAGAAATATGATAGGCCACTGTGGTATCTTCTATGGCAAAGGTAAAGCTGGGTTTGTTGCTGGCCGACCACTGGTGATCGGGGAAGAAAACATTTTTCTCGAATACATCAAGGGTTTGGCAGGAGCTGAGCACCATGGCTACCAATAAAAATCCGGGAATCTTTTTCACAAGGGCGATTTTTACAAAGATAGAGAAAGCAGTTAGCTGTAACAGTGAAGCTGCATTTTTACCGCAGATTTCACAGATCAGTTACACAGGAAACAGGTGGATCGCTTACAATACATTCAGGATCTGTTCCTTGGCCTTTTCCAGTTCATCCTTCATCAGGATCACACATTTCTGAATGGCTGAATCGTAGGCTTTGGAACCGGTGGTATTGATCTCGCGGCCAAATTCCTGCAGGATAAAAGAAAGTTTTTTACCCTTACTCGGCTCTTTTTCGGCCAGGATGGATCTGAAATAATCGCAATGGTTATTTAAACGTACCTGTTCTTCGCTGATATCGATCTTCTCAATATAATAGATCAGTTCCTGCTCCAGGCGGTTGGCATCATAGTTTTCTTTGCCCACATTTTCTTCCAGCACTTTTACCAGGCCCTCTTTGATCTTGGTTCTGCGCAACGGTTCCAGTTTTTCGATCTCCTTTTGCTGGGCCTCAATATTGTTGATGCGTAACAACAGGTCTGTTTCGATAGATTTTCCCTCGTCCATCCGGTGATCATTCAGGTGCTGGATCGCTTCTTTCAGGATGCCGGCAAAAAATTTCCATTCCTCATCCGTCAGCATTTCTGTAGAAGGGGTGATCACATCCGGCAGTTTCAGGATGGTGCTGAGTATATCGCCTGTTTGCAGGTTCAGCTCATGGGCCAGTTGCGCCACGGGTTCAAAATAGGCTTTGGCCAGATCGGTATTGATAGATACCGGTTTGCTGGCGCCATTCTGTTTGATGCTGATATTACACTCCACACTACCGCGCTGCAATCCTTCATTCAGCATACTCCTCACTTCAAACTCAAAGGGTTTGAGCAGAGCGGGAATATTCAAACGCAGGTCGAACTGTTTTCCATTCAGTGAACGCACTTCTACCAGATAGGTTTTATCTGCCAGTGTTTGTTCTGCTCTTCCGTAACCTGTCATTGAGTGTAACATAGCTGCTTCGTTATTTGGTAAAAGTAACCCAAGAGAGGGAGAATAGCTAAAAAGATGTAGGAGATAAACTGCTGCAGATACAGACGGCAACCAGCCCTGATGATCACTGTTTTAGAAATCGATCCCTACCCATTTGCGCTTACTCTTTTCGTATTTTTCAAAGTTGAACTTGTATAGTTTACCCGGCCTGTGCGGTACATCCTGCTCCATTTCATCGATATCAATGAGCAGGTCCATGGAAGCAAATTTCTTCCGGAAATTCCGCCTGTCCAGCGAAACACCCAGGATGGCTTCATACAGGTTCTGTAATTCGCGTAAAGAAAATTTATCCGGCAGCAAGTTAAAACCCAGGGGATGTTCCTGGATCCTTTTCTGTAACCAGGCATAACAGGCATCTACAATTTCTTTGTGGTCAAATGCCATTTCTTTCAACGTGGCCACCGAGTGCCAATGCAGGTCGTTATCGTGGATCTTTAATTCATGGTGGGTGATATTCAGCAGCGAACAATATGCCACTGTAATTACCCTGCCACCCGGGTGCCGGCCAGGCGAACCGAAAGTACGCACCTGGTCCAGAAACACATCATTCATCCCTGTTCTCTCTTTCAGTACCCGGTAAGCCGCATCATCCAGTTCCTCATTGTCTTTCACAAAATCCCCCAACAGCGACAAACGCCCGTTGAACATTTCCAGGTCACTCTTGATCAGCAGTACTTTCAGCTTGTTTTCTTCAAATCCAAAGATCACACAGTCTACCGTTACAGGTACTTTGGGATAAGATTGTACCAGTAAAGCAGCATCCTTCACCTGCATTTCCTCCTGTACAACCGTTCCGGCATTCTTTTTCATCATGGCAAATCATTCAAAAATAACAGGGAGGGTTCCCTGTTTTCAATGCCGACAAGATACAAAGTTTAGGAATTGGGCACACAATTTTAAAGCCGGTTTCTCATTACTCCCACCGGCGGCTTACCTTTATTCACCAATCAGGGTTTATGTATAACAAAGAACAGATACAGGCATTACAAAAGCAGTCGCAGGATTTCCTTACCGGCAATGCAGATACCGTTTCAGCAGCCGGAATAGCCCCGCTGAGAGAGGTTCTCCGCTTTCATGAATACCGCTATTATGTGCAGAATGAGCCGCTTTTATCGGATTATGAGTACGACCGGCTTTACCAGTTATTGCAGCGTACTGAAAAGTTACACCCCGAATTGATTACCCCCGACTCTCCCACCCAGCGTGTGGGCAGCAGCCTGAACCAGCAGTTTGTAACGGTACAACACCTGGTGCCCATGCTGAGCCTCGATAACAGTTATAATGCCGAGGACCTGACAGATTTTGACCGGAAAGCCCGGGAGTTGAGCGGACTCGACGCCATTACCTACTGCATAGAACCGAAATTTGACGGGGCCAGCATTTCACTGATCTATGAGAACGACCAGCTGGTTCGCGCCGCCACCCGGGGCGATGGGGTGGAGGGAGAAGACATCACTACCAATATCAAACAGATCCGCTCTATCCCGCTATCAGCCGCCTTTTCCAAATATGGGATCCGCCAGGTAGAGATCAGGGGCGAGATCATTATGAGTAAACAGTCGTTTGCGAAATACAACGAATTACTGGTATCCCAGAACCTGGCACCTCTGGCCAATCCCCGTAATGCCGCTTCGGGCAGTTTACGAATGAAGGACCCGAAAGAAGTGGCCGAAAGAAACCTGGATGCTTTTTTATACCATATCAGTTATTTTGTCAGAGATGGGATCCCTGCCGGCAACGATCCGCTGGCCAGCCACGCAGGATCGCTGAAACTCTTGTGGGATCTGGGTTTCCGCTCGCCCGAAAAAGAGAAAAGAGTGGTAACGGGTATCCAACCTGTGATCGACTACTGTCTCGATTTTGAAGCCGGCCGCGATAACCTGCCCTATGAAATTGACGGTATGGTAGTAAAAGTGGATGATACGGTTTTGCAGGAGAAGCTGGGCATGACATCGCACCACCCCCGTTGGGCCATTGCATTTAAATTCAAGGCAAGGCAGGCCACTACCAAATTAAGAAGTGTGGAATTTCAGGTGGGAAGAACCGGCGCAGTAACACCGGTTGCCAAACTGGATCCTGTGTATCTCGGAGGAGTTACGGTTTCAAGCATCTCTGTTCACAACGAAGAATATATCAGGGAAAAAGATCTTAAGATCGGCGATAGTGTATTGATAGAAAGAGCCGGAGACGTGATTCCGCAGATCGTAAAATCATTACCGGAACTGAGGGATGGCAGCGAAGAGTCTATTCTGTTCCCCAAACAATGTCCGGTTTGCAAAAGTGAATTATACAAAGAAGAAACAGAAGCGGTGTGGCGCTGTATCAATATCGAATGCGAAGCGCAGGTGGTAGAGAAGATGATCCATTTTGTGAGTAAGGACGCCATGGATATCAAAAGTTTCGGCGAAGCCAATGTGCGCAAGTTTTATGAGTTGGGTTTGTTGAAAGATATTCCGGGTATTTACAGTCTGGATTATGGAAAGATTGGCCAACTGGAAGGTTTTGGCAAAAAGAGTTTAGACAACCTGAAAGCTGCTATCGAAGTTTCCAAACAGCAGCCCCTGCACCGGTTGATTTATGCACTGGGCATCCGCTTTGTAGGCGAGACCACCGCCAAAACACTGGCCAATGCGGTAGAGAATGTGTTTGATTTTACAACCAAATCAGAAGAAGAACTGTTACAACTGGAAGATGTAGGCGTAAAAGTGGCCAAAAGTATTCACCAGTTTTTCAGCAACGAACAGAATATAGAGATGCTGCACCAGCTGGAGCGGCTGGGTCTGCAGATGAAAAATGAAAAGAAAGCAGCAGTAGCCGCCGGCGCTTTAACCGGACAAACTTTTCTTTTCACCGGCACACTGGCCAAACTGAAACGCAGCGAAGCAGAAGCACTGGCCGAAGCGGAAGGCGGTGTAATTGTGAGCGGCGTAAGCGCCAAACTGAATTATCTCGTAGTAGGCGAAGATGCCGGCAGTAAACTGGAGAAAGCCAAAAAGATCAATACCATCAAGATCATTTCGGAAGATGAATTCCTGCAATTAATTGCCAAATAAACCGTGCCCTTGTGCCTTAGTGAGAGTAATAAACCACACCAAGGCACAAAGGCCCCATTCAAATACACAAACTATTTATGTTACAGGCACCAACACTCAAATTTCTAAAAGATCTCCAGAAGAACAATAACCGCGAATGGTTTGAGAAAAACCGGAAACGATACGAAACCGCCAAAGAAGATATGGCCGCACTGGTAAACGCAGTGATTGCGCAGTTAGGCAAGAAGGACCCTACCATTTCTCATCTGCTGGCCAAAGATTGCGTGTACCGCATTAACCGCGATGTTCGGTTCAGCAAAAACAAGGCGCCGTATAAAAACAATATGGCCGCCAGCCTGATTGCCGGTGGCAAAAAATCAGATTTTGCCGGGTATTATATCCATATCCAGCCGGGAGGAGAGAGTTTTATTGGTGGCGGACGGTACATGGTAGAAGCCGATCAGCTGAAAAAAATCCGCCAGGAGATTGATTATAACTGGGAAGAGTTTCAATCCATCATCCAGCATAAAAAATTCAAAGCCTGTTACGGCGAACTGGAGCGTGGCGAAGGCATGGCACTGAGCCGCGAACCCAAAGGATACGAAAAAGACAATCCCGCCATCGAATACCTCAAACTCAAAAGCTGGGTAGCTACTACCCCACTAACAGATGCGGATCTGACAGAAAAAGGACTGGTAAAGAAAATCACCACCGCCTTCGAAACACTGCAACCGCTGATTGTGTTTCTGAACCGGGCGCTGGGCGAATGACGCGGTGAATGGGCAATGGTGAATAGGTAATTAACTACATATACGCTTTTCACTTGATGATAGGGTAAGTGAGTGGTGAGTAGTCAGTAGGGAGTAAAACCTAATCACCATTGACCACTCACTACTCACCATTGACAATTGACAATTGACAATTCACCATTGACAATTCACCATTCACAACTGACTACTCACTACTCACCACTCACTACAACAATCCCTTCCCCATCAAATACTCTGCAATCTGCACGGCATTGGTGGCGGCACCTTTGCGGAGGTTATCGCTCACGATCCACATGTTCAGGGTATTGGCCTGTGTTTCATCGCGGCGTAAACGGCCTACAAATACTTCATCTTTTTCGTGCGCCCATAATGGCATGGGATATAAAGCCTGTGCGGGATCGTCCTGTACAATTACGCCGGGGGCTTTGCTTAAGAGATCTTTTACTTCGGCCAGATCAAAGTCATTGGCAAACTCTACGTTCACGCTTTCGCTATGTCCGCCTACAACGGGAATACGAACCGTGGTGGCCGTAACACGGATCGAATCATCGCCCATGATCTTGTTGGTTTCCTTCACCATTTTCATTTCTTCCTTGGTGTATCCGTTATCCATAAATACATCGATCTGCGGAATTACGTTCAGATCAATCTGGTACTTATACGCCATCTCACCTTCCACTCCTTTTCTTTCGTTGAATAACTGGTCAACGGCTTTTTTGCCGGTACCGGTCACACTTTGGTAAGTGCTAACCACTATCCGTTTGATCTGGTATTTCTGGTGCAGCGGCTGCAAAGCCACCACCATCTGAATAGTAGAACAGTTAGGGTTGGCAATGATCATGTCTTCTTTGGTCAATACATTGGCATTCACTTCCGGCACCACCAGTTTTTTGGTAGGATCCATACGCCAGGCAGATGAGTTATCGATTACACGGATCCCGGCTTCGGCAAATTTGGGCGCCCATTCCAGCGAAGTGCTTCCGCCCGCAGAAAAGATAGCCACGGCAGGTTTGGCCGCAATCCCGTCGCTCATGCTCACCACTTTGTATTTTTTCCCTTTAAATTCTACTTCCTTGCCTACAGATCTTTCTGAAGCTACGGGAACCAGTTCCGTTACGGGAAAATTACGTTCTGCTAATACCTGCAACATTTTGGTACCTACCAGTCCGGTGGCACCTACTACGGCTACTTTCATTGTTTATGGGTTTACTTGTTTATTGGTTGGTTTGTTTGTTTATTGGTTTGTTCGTTTACTTGTTTATTCGTTTATTGGTTAATTGGGGCGGTTCTTTTAGTTGTTTAGAGCCCGTTTAAAATTAAAGTTTTCAAATACCATTGGCCTATTGAAATTTCATAATAGGTGTATTATTTATCTCGATAAGCACCTGCCAAGCTGGCGGCTCACAGCTCACAGCTAGTAGCTTAAAACGATGATCTTGCATTTTCAAACAGGCTCTTATTGTTTTCATCCAAATGAAAAAGCCTCCCCGGTTTGGGAAGGCTTCAAGTATATGGGTATACACAAACGTAAAGCACTTCCCGTTAGAGAGGTTTCTTAGTACGTTTTGTATGTTTCATGGTTATCATTACGGTGCGAAAATATTATGTAAACAGAGTTTTACCAAAACTATTTTCAACGAAACGCTAACAACAGTTAGTGTTTCAGCCAATTGTCTTATCCTACCAGGTCAATATCAAAGTTCACCAGCTGCACAAATTCTGCCAGTCGGTTATCAATATCCGCTCTGGTAATTTCGCGTAAACGCTCGGTTCCAAAACGCTCTACACAGAAAGAGGCCATGGCACTTCCTACAATGATGGCGGTTTTCATGTTCTCGAAAGAGATATCACCGGTTTTAGCCAGGTGGCCCATAAAACCTCCGGCAAAAGTATCGCCGGCTCCTGTAGGGTCAAACACTTCTTCCAGTGGTAAAGCCGGTGCAAAAAACACCTGGTTATCATGAAACAGCAAGGCACCGTGTTCGCCTTTTTTAATGATCAGGTATTTAGGTCCCATTTTCAGAATCGTAGCAGCTGCTCTCACCAGCGAAAAATCACCGCTCAGTTGCCGGGCTTCACTATCGTTCACCATCAGCACATCCACCATCGAAATGGTTTTTTTCAGGTCATCCATGGCAATTTCCATCCAGAAATTCATGGTGTCCATCACAATCAGCTTCGGTCTTTTTTTCAGTTGGGTAATCACACTGGCCTGTACGGCAGGCACCAGGTTACCCAGCATCAGAAATTCGCAATCCTGGTAACTATCCGGAACCACGGGCTCAAAATTGGCCAGCACATTCAGTTGGGTATCCAGTGTATCGCGGGTATTCATGTCCATGTGGTAACGGCCGCTCCAGAAAAAGGTCTTTTCGTCCTTTTTGATCTGCACCCCTTCCAGGTTCACGTTCCGGTTGGTCAATGCATCCAGCTCAGACTGCGGAAAATCGCCCCCCACCACAGAGATTTGCTTAACAGGGGTAAAATTGGAAGCGCACCACGCAATATAGGTACCTGCACCACCAACAATCTTATCGCTCTTTCCGAACGGGGTTTCAATGGCATCAAAAGCCATAGATCCTACAACAACTAAAGACATAAAATAGGTTTTGTTATCGGGTGGCGAAATTAGGTCATACGCCGCTAAAAGCCAGTAATCCATTCGTTTATTTTGGTACGAGGAATCGATTAGCGGATGACGGATTAACGGATTGCGGATTCAGGGATCTATTATCCGGCAAAAGGTCACGGCATGTATGGTAAACCCTGGTTCCTAAAATCCGCTAATCCGTCATCCGCTAATCCGCTAATCGATCCCCCAAAACTAACATATTGAGATTTTATCGATCAAAGTGTTGCTAACATTCGTTAGTTGTTTTATCTTCGCCGCATGGCCAGAATAAAAACTGATAAAAACATTTCCCGCAAAGATGTGATCGTAACCAAAGCTGCGGCACTGTTCCGCGAAAAAGGATTTAAAGCCGCCAGTATGCGCGACCTGGCAGAAGCCGTAGGCGTAGAAGCTGCCAGTTTGTATAACCATATCAAATCCAAAACGGAATTGCTGCACGAACTCTGCTTCAGCGTAGCCAACCGTTTTATGCATAAAATAGACGAGATCGAAGCAGAACCTATCAGTTCTATCCAGAAAGTGGAGAAGCTACTCCGTTTCCATATCGAAGAAATGATCAACCATTACGAAGAAGTATATGTGAGCGACCGCGAATGGAAACACCTGGCTGATCCCTATCTCTCCAATTTCCAGAACCAGCGCCGCATTTACCGCAAACGTTTTGCCGCCATCATCGAAACCGGTATCCGTAACAAAGAGATCAAAAAAATAGACGCCCCTACCGCCGTACTGATCATGCTGCACGCCATCAGCGGCATCGAGAGCTGGCACCGCTCTACCCAGAAGATCAGTGCAGAAGAGCTGGAAGAAAACATGATCACCATCCTGGTAGGGGGATTGGTGAACAGATGATATTGGTGAATGGGCAATGGTCAATTGTGAGTGGTGAGTAGTCAGTGGGCAGTAACGAACCGCAACAAAAATTCACCATTGCCCATTGACCATTGACCATTCCCCATTCACAACTCCCTACTCACCACTCACTACTCACTAAACATGTCAATACATTTTCATCCGCTAACCATAACCGAAGTAAGAAGAGAAACCAGCGATTGTGTATCTGTTGCATTTGCCGTTCCGGAATCACTGAAAGAAACTTTTCAGTATAAACAGGGGCAGTATATCACTTTACGTACCCATATCAATGGAGAGGAAGTACGCCGCTCCTATTCGGTTTGCAGCTCTCCGCTGGACGATGAATTACGAGTAGCGATCAAACAGGTAAGCCATGGTCTGTTTTCTACCTATGCCAACACGGAACTGAAAAAAGGCGACACGCTGGATGTAATGCCGCCCATGGGCAAATTCTTCACGGAACTCGATCCTGCACAAACCAGGCAGTATGTAGGTTTTGCGGCGGGCAGTGGTATCACCCCTTTGTTATCCATCATCAAAACTACGTTACGTACCGAACCGGAAAGTAGTTTTACACTGGTGTACGGTAACCGTAACCGGCATTCCATCATCTTCAAAGAAGAACTGGAAGCATTGAAGAATGTATACATGAACCGCTTCCGGGTGATCTATATTCTTTCGAGAGAAAAAACAGATGCGCCCATTAACTTCGGTAGAATTGATGGTGAGAAATGTGCTGCGCTTTGCGATAAAACCATTGATGCAGCGAATACCACTGCTTTCTTTTTATGCGGACCGGAAGACATGCTCTTTTCCGTAAAAGAGCATTTGGAAAAAACAGGTGTTGACAAAAAGAAGATCCACTTCGAACTCTTTACCACACCCGGCGCTAAAAAGAACACAGAACAAAAAACCCAGAACAGCCAGCCTGAGGCCAAAAGTAAAGTGACCATTAAACTGGATGGCGTATCCTTTGATTTTGACCTGGGATTTGATGGCAAAGCCATTTTAGACGCAGCCCTGCAACACGGCGCCGACCTTCCCTACGCCTGCAAAGGCGGCGTTTGCTGTACCTGCCGCGCCAAACTGGTAGAAGGCGAAGTGGATATGGATGTGAACTATGGATTGGAGCCCGATGAAATTGAGCAGGGTTTTATCCTCACCTGCCAATCGCATCCGAGAACAGAAAAAGTAGTGGTTGATTTTGATATTAAATAGACTTTTGCCTTATCCTTCTGTTTTTCGCTTTGTTAAGTACTAACAGCCTTTTCAAGCAACTCTATTCAACAAGCTAACGAGTGGCAATTTTTTACATATAATCGAAGCTAACATGTGTTAGTATTGTATTAGTTTCCCTATTTTTGATACACAAATAAGCACCTATGCAAAAAGATTTTGAGGAGATCTTCCAGGATAAGATTGACCAGGAGATCAAGATTGAACCCAAAGACTGGATGCCGGAGAAATACCGGCAAACACTGATCCGCCAGATCAGCCAGCACGCGCATAGCGAAATTGTGGGAATGCTGCCCGAAGGCAACTGGATTACCCGTGCCCCCAACCTGCGCCGTAAAGCCATATTACTGGCCAAAGTGCAGGACGAGGCCGGCCACGGATTATACCTGTATTCCGCCGCCGAAACACTCGGCATTACCCGCGATGAAATGTATGCACAACTGCATAGCGGTAAAGCCAAATATTCATCCATCTTCAATTATCCTACTTTATCCTGGGCCGATATCGGTGCCATTGGCTGGTTGGTAGATGGTGCCGCCATCATGAACCAGGTGCCTCTCTGTAGAAGCAGTTTTGGTCCGTACGCAAGGGCCATGGTGCGGGTATGTAAAGAAGAAAGTTTTCACCAGCGCCAGGGTTTCGAAATCTTACACACCCTGAGCAAAGGAACTGAAGCACAAAAAAGAATGGCGCAGGATGCCATCAATCGCTGGTGGTGGCCCAGCATCATGATGTTCGGTCCTACAGACGATGAAAGTCCCAACACCATCCAGAGCATGAAATGGAAGATCAAACGTTTTACCAACGATGAGCTTCGCCAGAAATTTGTGGATGTATGTGCGGAACAGATCAAAATACTCGGACTCACCATCCCTGACAAAGACCTGAAATGGAACGAAAACACCGGTCATTATGATTTTGGCAAGATTAACTGGGATGAGTTCTGGCAGGTGGTACAGGGCAATGGTCCTTGCAACAAACAAAGACTCGAAACCCGCAAAAAAGCCTGGGAAGAAGGTGCATGGGTAAGAGAAGCAGCCAGCGCTTATGCGGAAAAGAGGAAACAGAAACAAGTAGTAACAGCAGCGTAGTTTTTGTTGATTGGTTTACTGGTTTCTGGCTTATTAGTAATACGCATTACGAATAAACCGGTTAATAAATAAACAAGTAAACCAATAAACTAATAAACCAATAAACTAATCAACCATGTCACATACCGAATGGCCTCTCTGGGAAGTATTTATCCGCAGCAAACAGGGGCTCGATCATAAACATGTAGGTAGCCTGCACGCAGCAGATGCACAAATGGCCATAGAGAACGCACGTGATGTATATACCCGCCGGATGGAAGGCGTCAGCATCTGGGTAGTAGAGAGTAAATATGTACATGCGAGTAACCCCGCAGAAGCAGGCGCCTTATACGATCCGGCTAATGACAAAGCGTACAGGCATCCTACTTTTTATCATTTACCGGATGAGGTGAAGCATATGTGATTGGGTAATTTGGTAAGTAGGTAAGTAAGGTAATTGGGTAAATGGGTAATTTGGTAAATAAAGTATCAAGCAATGAGCGATCAGGAATATTCTGGGGGCTTTCAGGATTTGATTGTGTGGAAAGAGGCAAGGCTTTTCAGGGAAACTATTTCTGCCGTTTGTAAAACCTTTCCGAAAGAAGAACAATTTCGCCTGATTGATCAGTTAAAAAGAGCCTCAAGAAGTATTACCGCCAATATTGCAGAAGGATATGGTAGATACCATTACCAGGAAAATATCCAGTTCTGCAGACAGGCCAGAGGAAGTATCATGGAATGCCTGGACCACCTGATTTGCGCAGCAGACGAATCATATATCTCAAAGGAGCAGTTGATCACATTGGAAAAAGATTATCAAAAAATATTAAAATTACTCAACGGCTATCTCTCTTTTTTACGAGACAAAAAAACAAATACCTAACTCAAGTTACCCAATTACCTAATTACCCAATTACCCAATTACCATAATTACCATAATTACCCAATCACCAATGAACCTCCTCAAATACACCCTTCACCTCGCCGATAACGCACTCATCATCGGTCATCGCAACAGCGAATGGTGCGGACATGGACCCATACTGGAACAGGATATTGCCATTTCGAATATTGCATTGGATTATATTGGCCAGGCAAGAAATTTTTACCAGTATGCCGCTGAACTAACCGGTAACGGTGCCACAGAAGATTCACTGGCTTACCTGCGCGATGCGATTGATTTCAAAAACTGCCTGTTAACCGAAGTTCCCAATGGCGACTGGGCACAGACCACTTTACGCCAGTTCTTCTTCAGTGCCTACCAGTATTTTTTATACCAGCAACTGCAAAACAGCAGCAACCAGCAGCTGGCCGCTATTGCGGAAAAAGCGTTGAAAGAAGTTACCTATCATCTTCGCTGGAGCAGCGAATGGGTGATACGCCTGGGCGATGGAACCGAAGAAAGTAAACAACGCATGCTGCAGGCAATAGAGGAGTTATGGAGTTTTACAGGCGAATTATTTACTCCGTCCGCTTATGAGCAGGAAGCTGTTACAGCGGGATACGGCGTGGATCTGTTACCCATCCGCGAAAACTGGAACAAAAAAGTAGCCGCTGTATTTGAAGAAGCCACTTTGCCCCTGCCAAAAGAAAACGTATGGATGCAAACCGGTGGCAAAAAAGGAGTACACACAGAACACCTGGGTTTTATACTGGCCGATATGCAGTTTTTACAAAGGGCCTACCCCGGTGCAGAATGGTAATTCCGATCTCTGCTAAAGAGAAATTGATATGGAAATAAAAAACAACGATACTACGACGCATACAACAACTGAAGCGTTAGAGAAAGCCGTATGGGCCATCCTCGAAACCGTTCCTGATCCGGAAGTGCCTGTATTATCTGTGGTTGATCTGGGTGTGGTTCGAAAAGTAGAGGTTACTCCGGCTACTACAGGTAGTAAAGGAAGTTTATTAATTTCTTACACCCCCACTTATACCGGATGCCCTGCCATGGATGTGATGAAAATGACCATGCAGATGGCTTTACAGGAAGCAGGTTTTACAGCGGTGCAATTCATACAGGTTCTTTCACCGGCATGGACCACCGACTGGATGAGCGAATCCGGCAAAGAAAAACTGAAAGCCTACGGTATCGCTCCGCCCCAGTACAAACAGGCTGTCTGTACCCCCGATTCATTTCAGCAGGAAGAAGCGATCCCCTGTCCGCGTTGTAATTCTTATCACACAAGATTGGTTTCACAATTCGGCAGCACCGCCTGTAAGGCGCTGTACCAGTGTAATGATTGTAAGGAACCGTTTGATTATTTTAAGTGTCATTGAATTACGGATTAGCGGATGGCGGATTAGCGGATTTTACTCTGCGGAAACTCCATTTCCTCTTGTTCTCTGCGATTAGATTAAGCAGGCTCCAACCGCAGAGAACAAGAGAGGCAGAGGTTTCGCAGAGAAATACTCTCAATCCGCTAATCCGCCATCCGCCAATCCGCTAATTAGTATCTTCGTTAAAACCATACCGCCATGTCTTCGATCCTATTTTCCATAGAAAACAACATCGCCACCATTACCCTTAACCGACCCGATAAACTCAATTCCTTTAACCGCGAAATGGCTTTGTTGCTGCAAAACCGGCTGGATGAATGTGCCAGCTTACCGGAGATCCGTTGCGTGTACCTGACGGGTTCTGGTAAAGGTTTCTGCGCAGGGCAGGACCTGGCCGAAGTGGTGGACCCCAATGGTCCGGGTATGCAGAAGATTCTGAGCGAACATTATAATCCCATCATCACCCGTTTACGTAATATGCCCAAACCGGTGATCGCTGCCGTTAACGGTGTGGCTGCCGGTGCCGGTGCCAATATTGCATTGGCCTGTGATATTGTGGTGGCTACCCAATCTGCTTCTTTTATCCAGGCTTTTTCCAAGATCGGTTTGATCCCGGATAGTGGCGGAACCTTTCATTTACCCAGACTCATCGGTTTCCAGCGTGCCAGTGCATTGATGATGCTCGGAGATAAAGTTTCCGCAACGGATGCCTTACAAATGGGTATGCTTTACAAAGTATTCAGCGATGATTCTTTTGCAGAAGAAAGCCTGAAAATAGCCGCTACGCTGGCACAGATGCCTACCAAAGCCCTCGCCTATATCAAACATGCGTTGAATCATTCCTTATCCTACAACCTGGAAGAGCAGTTACTACTCGAAGACCGCTACCAGCAGAAAGCAGCGGCCACAGCAGATTTTGCAGAAGGCGTACAGGCATTTCTCGAAAAACGTGTACCTGATTTTAAAGGAGAATAATCATGACAGAGAAAGATCTATTGGCACAGAAAGTAGTGGCTCACATGATGGAACATGATCAGTTCTCTCAATGGCTGGGCATTACCCTGCTTGACATACGGGAAGGTTACAGCAAAATACAGATGACAGTTAGAGAAGAAATGCTGAATGGTTTTGGCATTGTTCATGGCGGCATTGCTTTCTCACTCGCGGATAGCGCTTTTGCTTTTGCCTGCAATAACCGTAATAATTTATCAGTAGCTCTCGATACCTCTATTAATTTTACCAAAGCAGTACAAGTCGGCGATACACTGGTGGCTGAGGCAAAAGAAATACATAACGGAAAAAGTACAGGCCTCTATCATATTACCATCACCAATCAGCAACAGGAAGTAGTGGCGATTTTTAAGGGTACTTGTTTCCGAATGGGCAAAAAGTTGATAGAGTAGATAAAGTATATAGAGTAGATAAAGTATATAGGGTATATAAAGTATATAGAGTAAATAAGTTACGATATATGAAGAATGAACAGCTGTTTGGATTTGAGGAATTGGAGATCTGGAAGAAATCCAGAATTTTCAAACAGCGGGTAGCTGAATTGGTGAAAGGTTTTCCGCCTGATGAAAAGTATCGATTATCAGATCAATTACTAAGAAGTTCACGCTCAACAAACAGTCTGATAGCAGAAGGCCATGGCAGATATACGTATGCTGATCAAATTCATTTCTGCATCCAGGCACGAGGCTCGTTGGCCGAATCATTCAACCACCTGATTGATGCGCACGACAACGGCTATATACCAGAAGAATTATTACAGCAATTAAGAACACAACTAAAAGAAATAGAACGCATGCTCAACGGCTACATCCACCACCTCCGTAAACAAAAAGAAAATACCTGATGCCTCTGTGTGAGTATATAAAGTATATAGGGTATATAAGTATATAGAGTAAATTAGTTACCCTATTTACTTTACCTACTTCATTTACTTTATTTACTTTATTTACTTTATTTACTTTATCTACTCTATATACTCTATATACTTTATTAACCTTATGATTTATCAATTCAAACAATACATCCCCGTCATACACGAAACAGCCTTCATCCATCCCCAGGCCGCTGTTACCGGCAATGTGATCATTGGAAAAAATGTTTACATCGGACCCGGTGCTGCCATCCGTGGCGACTGGGGCGGTATCATTATCGAAGATGGCTGCAATGTGCAGGAGAACTGTACCATACACATGTTTCCCGGCGTAACCGTTTTACTGAAAGAAGGATCGCATATTGGCCATGGTGCCGTTATACATGGAGCCACCATCGGCAAAAACTGCCTGGTGGGCATGAACAGCGTGATCATGGATCGGGTGGTACTGGAAGAGGAATGCATTGTGGGCGCTTTGAGTTTTATCAAAGCCGATGAAATATTTGAACGCCGCAGCCTGATCGTGGGTAATCCTGCCAAAAAGATCAAGGAAGTGAGCGATGAGATGATCCGCTGGAAAACAACCGGCACCCAACTGTACCAGGCCCTGCCCAAAGACATGCAGGAACACTGGCAGGTGGTGGAGCCGCTCAGGGAAATCCCCCCTAACCTTCCGGGCCAGTCCAACAGTTACCCCACCTGGAATGAATTAAGAGAAACGCCTGACAAATAACATTGGCGTACATTTGCAGCTAATCAGATAACCGTGTCAGAAAGAAACAACTTCATAGATTATATCCGCATTTTTGCCCGCAGTGGTCACGGCGGACAGGGTGTTACCCATTTTATGCGTAACAAATTGACCGCCATGGGTGGACCTGATGGGGGCGATGGGGGTCGCGGGGGACATATTATCCTGCGCGGCAACAGCAATCTCTGGACCTTACTGCACTTACGTTATTTTAAAAATGTACTGGCCGAGAATGGCGAGAACGGAAGTAAGAACAATTGTACCGGTCGCGACGGGAAAGATATTTATATAGATGTGCCATTGGGAACAGTGGCCCGTGATGAGGAAACCGGAGAAAAGGAAGTAGAGATCCTGGAAGACGGACAGGAAGTGATCTGGATGAAGGGCGGCCGCGGCGGACAGGGCAATAGTCATTTTGCCACTCCCACCAACCAGGTACCCGAACATTCGCAACCCGGCGAACCCGGTGTGGAAGGCTGGAAAAACCTGGAACTGAAAGTACTGGCAGATGTAGGCCTGGTAGGATTTCCCAATGCAGGTAAATCCACACTTTTATCAGTGATCACGGCAGCCAAACCTAAAATTGCCAACTACGCGTTTACTACGCTGATCCCGCAACTGGGCATGGTAGAATACCGCGATAATAAATCATTCTGTATTGCCGATCTGCCGGGTATCATTGAAGGGGCTGCAGAAGGAAAAGGTTTGGGACATCGGTTCCTGCGTCATATTGAGCGTAACTCTGTATTGCTGTTTTTAATTCCTGCCGATAGTGCCGATCATGGCAAAGAATTCGAGATCCTGCGCAAAGAACTGGAAGAGTACAATCCGGAAATGCTGCAGAAAGATTTTATCATCGCTGTGAGCAAAAGCGACATGCTGGATGATGAATTAAAAGAAGCCATCAGCAAAGAATTACCTGCCAACATACCACATCTGTTTATTTCTTCTGTTACCAATAAAGGATTAACAGAACTGAAAGATCTTCTCTGGCAAACACTGAACAAACCCGTTGCCTGATTGACCTCTCTGTGCATCTTTGTGTTTTCTGTACCTCTGTGTTGAAAATATATGTTTCAATACAGAGGTAATAAAAAACAAACGTTAGTTTATCAAATCGGTAACATTGTGTTAACAGTACGCAAAGGGTTACCTTTTTTACTTTCCCGTATTAACCTGTATACATACGGGTTTTGATGTACATCTATTGTTGAATTTGCTAATTCACTCCACCGTTACGGTAGCCCCTGTATTCTTCTGATTGCTTTGATCCCATGTAAATTTCTTTTGTGCGCCATTGGGCTATGTTATGCCCTTTACACAAACATTCATTTAATTATTTCAAATTAAAATTGAGAACACTATGAAACAGACATCCATTCAGACCATCGCAAAAAGATTTTTCTTAGGCAACCTGTTAGCCGCTGCACTTTTCCTTTCTGCCAATGCTGCAACCGTTAGCACTCCTAACGTAACTTCAGACAAAGTAGAAGTAAAGTACACCGGTGTTGATAAATACAACCAGTTATCTTTCAACGTAAAATACAGCAACCCTACCGGTAACACGTTTAACCTGACCGTACTGGACGAGAACGGAGAAAGTATCTTCAAAGGATTTTATGGCGACAAACAATTTGACAAAACTTTCAAATTGCCAAAATCTGAAGTAAGCAAACTGACCTTCCTGATCGAAGACGGTAAAGAGTCTTTCAAACAAAGGTTTGAAGTGAATATCAAAACCCAGGTGATCGAAGACGTGGTAGTAAGCAAAAGCTAATTACACCAACAGTTTTATTCCGCCACAGCTATTGAGTGATCAATGGCTGTGGTTTTTTTATGCCTGTATTGACCGCAGGTGGTTTCAATAAGAGGAGGACAGAAGAAAAGAAGGGGATGCCCTTCACTTTTCTTTCTCTTTTTCTTCGTTCCTCTCTTATTGAAATAAATATTCTTATTTTCAACCCATGCAACCCCAACAATGCCTGTTCTGCGGACACCTCGTGCAACTGGTGCATGTGCATGGTCATTACCAGTGCCCGGTATGTTATACCAATGCTTTACCCTGCTGCGATGGAGATAATTGCAGTACCAATCATTTGTTGCAGAACGACCTCACACAACAAAAAAGCCACCCTGTTATAACACAGGATGGCTCTGATACTATTTAGAACGGAGGATATTAACCTACCGCTTCACTTTGCATACTCTTACTGCTCTTCTTACGCTCATCTTCGTTCAGTATGGTTTTACGCATACGGATGTTTTTAGGCGTAACCTCGATACACTCGTCCTGCTGAATATATTCCATACACTCTTCCAGGGTAAACTGCAATTTAGGGGTGATCCGAACCGCATCATCACTACCGCTTGCACGGTGATTGGTCAGTTTTTTCATCTCCACCGCATTTACATTCAGATCGCCTGGTTTGATATGCTCGGCAATGATCTGGCCTACATATACTTCTTCTCCCGGATCAACAAAGAAACTACCTCTGTCCTGCAGCTTATCAATCGAATAAGCCGTAGTGGTTCCGCCGAATTTAGCGATCAGTACCCCGTTATTTCTGCCGGGGATGGGTCCTTTCCATGGTTTGTATTCCAGGAAACGGTGGGCCATCACTGCTTCACCCGCCGTATTGGTCAGCATCTGTGAACGTAAACCGATCAAACCTCTTGAAGGAATTTCAAATTCAAGGTGCTGCATTTCGCCCTTGCTTTCCATGATCTGCATTTCGCCTTTTTTCTGGGTAACCAGATCGATTACTTTACCGCTGAATTCAGCAGGTACGTCTACTACCAGGTTCTCATAAGGTTCGTGCTTTTTACCGTCGATGGTTTTTACGAGCACCTGTGGGTTACCCACGGTTAACTCATATCCTTCCCTACGCATGGTTTCTACCAGGATTCCCAGGTGAAGAATACCACGACCAAATACATTAAAGCTATCCGCACTGTCGGTATCTTCTACGCGCAGCGCCAGGTTTTTTTCTGTTTCTTTCATCAAACGGTCACGCAGGTGGCGTGAGGTTACAAACTTACCATCCTTACCAAAGAAAGGCGAGTTGTTGATGCTGAAAGTCATACTCATAGTGGGTTCATCCACGCTGATCACTGGTAATCCTTCCGGATTATCGATATCGGCAATGGTATCTCCAATGGTAAAATCTTCCAGTCCTACCACCGCACAAAGGTCACCGGCAATTACTTCGGTTACTTTACGCTTGCCCATTCCTTCAAATACATACAATTCTTTTACACGGCTTTTCTTCACAGAACCATCCGCCTGCACCAGTGCAATCGGTTGGTTTTCCTTGATGGTACCGCGGGTTACTTTACCGATGGCGATACGGCCAAGGAAAGAAGAGTAATCCAGAGAAGTGATCTGCATCTGCAGGTATCCTTCGTTTACTTTAGGAGCCGGTACATGTTTGATGATACCGTCCATCAGTGGCAGGATATCTTCTGTTTGGGTAAGACTATCATTGAACCAGCCATTTTTACCACTACCATAATAAGTAGGGAAGTTCAGCTGCTCTTCGGTTGCATCCAGGTTAAAGAAAAGCTCGAAAACGGCGTCATGTACTTCGTCAGGACGGCAGTTAGGCTTATCCACTTTGTTGATCACCACAATCGGGTGCAGGTTCAATTGTAAGGCTTTCTGCAGTACAAAACGGGTTTGCGGCATGGGTCCTTCAAAAGCATCCACGAGCAGAATTACCCCGTCGGCCATTTTCAGTACACGCTCTACCTCACCACCAAAATCACTGTGGCCGGGTGTATCAATTACATTGATTTTAACGCCATTGTAGGTAACAGCCGCGTTCTTACTGAAGATCGTGATACCACGCTCTCTTTCCAGATCGTTGCTGTCCATAATCAGTTCTCCGGTATCCTGGTTGTCCCGGAATACCTTGGTAGTTTGTAAAATCCTGTCTACCAATGTTGTTTTGCCATGATCTACGTGCGCAATAATGGCAATGTTTCTTATTTCCATGTAAAATTTTAAGGCTGCAAAGGTACGGCTTTACGGCCGGAGGGCAAAGAGTTAACCTAAATATGACACAAAGTGCTGGGAGACAGGAGTTTGGAGTCTGGAGTTGGGAGTCTGGCGTACAGGTTTGGATGGGGGAATATGGTTTAGCGATACACGTATAGCATCCACAAGTAAGTAGTCGAGTTGTGTAATACCCCCAACTATTAACTATTAACTATTAACTATTAATTCCTAACTACCCTACACTCTCACATAGATCTTCCTCCTATCCATCCAATACCCCACAGACCAGCAAAGCAGCATATAGGAAACGGCAAAGAGCAGTGAGCCCCAATAATCACCGGCGTGGCTGAATATGGTTTGATAGATCACCCGGAACATAGATTCGTCCCCTATCTGGAATGTGTAGAGGAGGATCACGAGTAATTCAGACAGGAGATAAATAGCCAGCGGGTTTTTACCCACCACTTCAAAAAACCAGGCAAAACGGGTTTTCTGCTGCATATCCATCAGGTAAATGACGGTGCCGAGGATGATGCAGTCAAGCCCTACGGTATGGAGTACAAAGGAACTGGTCCATAATTTTTTATTGATCGGGAAAAGATAATTCCAGAAATAAGCGATCACGATCAGCACAAAACCGGCCAGGATCAGTTTGGTGAGTCCTTCATAGGTTTTACCACTTTTCTGCACATGTAACCCAACCAGGTATCCAGCCACCACATTTACAATGGCCGGCAGGGTACTCAATAATCCTTCCGGATCAAAAGCGATACCCTCGCCATGGTACAAATGGTTCTCGCCCATCAGCCAGAGGTCGAGTTTCAGTCCGGCATTACCCTGCAAAGACAGCGGATCTGCCGGATCGCCAAACCAGAAACACAGTCCCCAGTACAACAGAAGAAAACCCACACTCAGTATTACCACTGTACGGATCTTTAAAAAATAGACCATCAGCGAAGCAAATCCATAACAGAGTGCAATGCGCTGTAATACCCCTAATATCCGGGTATGTGAGATGGGAGATAAAACCCAGCTTCCTCCCTCCTGTTTTACAAAGGGGAACCAGTACATCAGGTAACCGAGTAAAAAAATCAGCAGGGTTCTTTTAAAAATTTTCGACAGCACAGCGGCGGTGGTTTGCTGTTCCCATTTGCGCATCACAAAACTCATGGCATTCCCTACCGCAAATAAAAAGGAGGGAAATACGAGGTCGGTAGGCGTAAATCCGTGCCAGTTGGCATGTTGCAGCGGCGCAAAAGTAACGGAACCATCGCCGGGTGTATTTACTATGATCATTAAACAGATGGTGAGCCCGCGAAATACATCCAGGGCCGGAAAACGTTGTTGGGTAGCAGTCATGGCAGCAGTTTGGGATTTCTAATATACGGATTTTCGGTTGGGCAAGGCAAGCTTTTATAGCCTATCTTAAAGCATGAAAAAGATCCTTTACTACCTGCAGGTAGTCTTTTACCTGTTTGCCGGTGTGAATCACTTCCGTAACCCTGGTTTTTACCTGGGACTGATCCCACCTTACCTGCCCGCGCATGAAACCCTTAATCTGGCGGCGGGTGTGGCCGAATTGGTAGCTGGGGGATTATTGTTTTTCAGTCCTACCCGTAAATGGGGGGCTTATGCCATTATTGGGTTATTGATAGCGTTTATTCCGGCGCATGTCTATTTTATACAGATAGGCAGCTGCATCACCGATGGAATCTGTGTGCCGCAATGGGTGAGCTGGCTGAGACTGCTGCTCATACACCCTTTGCTGATAGCCTGGGCCTGGTGGTGCCGGAAATAAAGCTGGCAGGGATAGGTTGACAGACTCCCCACAAATCAGTAGCTTTAAGCAAACGATCGTTATGCGCTTTCTGAAAATCTTCTCAGGCATACTGGTATTGCTGGCAGCTGTGTATTTATCGGGTCCCAACCCAACCACACCTGTATACAGTACCACTTTACCCGAACTTCCTTCCAATGATTCGGCGCTGGAAAATTATATCCTGCTGCAGGAGTCCAAACACAAGATCAAACCCGATAATGAGGCACGTATTGTATGGGCCAACGATTCATTGAAACAGCCCACCGAATATGCCATTGTTTACCTGCATGGCTTCAGCGCTTCGCAGGAAGAAGGCAACCCGGTACACAGAAAAATTGCCCGGCAGTTTGGCTGTAATCTGTACCTGGCCCGACTGGCCGAACATGGTATTGATACCACCGATGCACTGGTGAATATGACTGCCGAAAAACTCTGGGAAAGCGCCAAGGAAGCCTATGCCATTGGCCAGAAGATCGGTAAAAAAGTGATCCTGATGGGCACTTCTACCGGCGGCACCCTTGCCCTGCAGCTGGCAGCCAGTTATCCGGAGATTGCCGGACTGATCCTGTACTCGCCCAATGTTGAGATCAATGATCCCAATGCCTGGTTACTGAATAATCCCTGGGGATTACAGATTGCACGCAAAGTGAAGGGCTCGAATTATAATATCATTCCTAAAAAAACAGATGCGTACAAACAATACTGGAACCAGGAATACCGGCTGGAAGCACTGGTGCAGTTAGAAGAATTGCTGGAAACCACGATGAACAAAAGCAATTTTGAGAAAATTAAACAACCGGTACTGGCACTCTACTATTACAAAGATGAAAACAACCAGGACCCTGTGGTGAAAGTAGCTGCTATCAAAAAAATGATGGTATCACTGGGCACACCGGTAGAAAAAGAAAAAATGGTTGCCATCCCCAATGCGGGTAACCATGTGCTGGCATCGCCCATTCAATCCAAAGATATTCTGAGTGTAGAAAAAGAAACAGCCCTGTTTCTGCAGGAGATCATGCATCTCACCCCGCTTCCTGATCAAAAGAAAGAACTGTAGTGAAATAGTTGATGGACCACCCATGGACCATCAACTATTTATTTCCTTTCCAACATTAACCGGTAACATTGATCTGTTTTACCTGAAACGCTTAGCCACTCATAAAACTTACTATTTCTGTGTACCTCTGTTGCTCCGTGGCTCTGTGTTAAAAACAAGACAGCTCCCATTGGTTAATTTAGATAAAGTAGTGTTTTTCAACATAGAGGTCTCAGAGATCAGGAGCTACACAGAGAAAGGCAGCGGTTTTCACCTGAGAACAATGATTTCCTTATCTTCATTCTGCTCAAACTAAAACGATTGTCTATGCCACGCAGTAAAATAGCCGGTATCGGTAAATATATACCCGCAACCGTTGTTACCAACAACGATTTGCTCCAATACATGGAAACCACGGATGAGTGGATCCAGGAACGAACAGGTATCAAAGAACGCCATTACGCCCATCGTACAGAAGAGACCACCACTACCATGGGGGTTGAAGCAGCTACCATCGCCATAGAGAGAGCAGGCATTACCCCACAGGATATTGATTTTATCATTTTTGCAACGCTTAGTCCCGACTACTATTTCCCTGGTTGTGGCGTATTACTGCAACGTGCCATGAAGATGAAAGAGATCGGTGCCCTCGATATCCGTAACCAGTGCAGTGGTTTTATATATGCCATCAGTGTGGCGGACCAGTTTATCAAAACAGGGATGTATAAAAATATATTGGTGGTAGGCAGTGAGAAACATTCTTTCGGACTGGATTTCACTACCCGCGGACGTAATATCTCTGTCATATTCGGCGATGGTGCCGGTGCTGTGGTATTGCAACCTACCGAAAAAGAGAACCAGGGTATTTTAAGCACCCATCTGCACAGTGATGGTGAATCAGCTGAAATTCTCGCCATGTATAATCCTGGTACGCATGCCAACCACTGGGGCACCCAAAACTATGCAGACTTTGATGATGCACCCATTGCCAATATGTTCATGAGTCATGCGATGATCGATAATGCGCAGAACTTCCCGTATATGGACGGACAGTCGGTATTTAAAAAAGCCGTTGTCAAATTTCCGGAAGTGATCATGGAAGCTTTGTTGGCCAATGGTTACCAGTCTACCGATATCAATATGCTCATTCCCCACCAGGCCAATCTCCGTATCAGCCAGTTTGTTCAGCAAAAGTTAAAACTGAGCGATGAGCAGGTGTATAACAATATTCAACAGTACGGTAACACCACAGCTGCTTCTGTTCCCATAGCTTTGTGCGAAGCCTGGGAAAAAGGTAAGATCAAAGAAGGTGATCTGGTTTGTCTGGCTGCATTCGGCAGCGGCTTTACCTGGGCAAGTGCGCTGATAAAATGGTAGATCCCTTTTTGCAGGTGGTCTATGCAAACATCAGTGCCGTAAACCGGCTTTGTTTATCTATTTAAAGACAGTAACGATTGAAATGAGTGATAGAAAGATTATTTATTTACTGAACCCCATATCCGGCACTTCGAGAAAAGAAGGGATCCGGAAACTGATTGAGCGGGAAACAACGGCACAGGGAATTCCTTATATCATTGAAGCTACCAATGCGTCTGGAGCGTATGATCACCTGAAGGATATGATTCTGCAGGAGAATTATACAGACATTGTTATTATTGGCGGAGATGGCACCGTGAACCAGGTTACCAATGCCCTACGCGAACTGCCGGTGCGCTTTGGTATTATTCCGGTGGGTTCAGGTAATGGTCTGGCTAGAGCGGCCAATATACCCATGAAACCACAGCAATCGCTGGCGTTGATCTTTAGTGGCACTGCACGCAAAACAGATGCTTTTCTCGTGAACGACCAGTATTCCTGTATGCTCAGCGGTATCGGTTTTGATGCGCAGGTAGCGCATGATTTTGCAACCAAAGCTACCCGGGGTTTACTTACCTATACACAGCAGAGTATTGTCAACTTTTTCAAGGCCCATCCCTACCAGTTCGAGATCGTGCTGGATAATTTCTCTTTTTTCTGCGAGGCTTTTTTTATCAGTATTGCCAACAGCAACCAGTTTGGTAACAATTTTACCATTGCCCCCAAGGCTAGCCTGAATGATGGTTTGCTGGATATTGTGATTGTGCAGAAAATGAACAAAGCCAAATTACCCTTTGCTATTTTACAACAGATCCGCGGCAACAACAAACTGCAGCAGCTGGTAGAAGACATGACGGAGAAAAATATTCTCTACTTTCAAACGCCTTCCATCACCATCCGCAACATGAAACATGCACCCCTGCATATTGATGGCGAACCGAGAGAGACCATGGAAGAATTTAATATACAGATATTGAAGGATTGTTTTGAATTGATACAGGCATAAATTCCTATGCAATTTTCAAGTATACTTTCTCTACTTTTTTATAACTGAAATAGAAGCGGCTACCAGATCTCAGCAACTGGTGCCGCAACAATATCCCACTTACCGGCTACCCGTTCTAGAAATACAATCTTAACCTTTCCCGATTTAATATTATCGGCAGTGGTTACCACCAGTACCCCCACTCCACTTTTATCATCATATAATATTCTTGAGAATTTCATCCGGCTGATCGTTCCTGGTATCCTTCGGACTTTCTTATCGGTATATTCTACCAGTTTATAACCGGGAGTAGCTGACAGACCATTGATCACTAATTGTTTCTGCAGTGTATCAGTATGACTATTCGATAAAAGTTCCTGAATTTTTATGAACGAGTTTCTTTTTAAACTGCTGCTTTGCTCTCCTAATGCTGCCGTGATATTTGTTTCCCATTCATATATGTTATCCATTTTCGGATATACAGCGATTAGTTTTTCCGTAGCAGGATCTTTATCATTCATTGAATCCTTGCCGTAAACAGTTGCGTACTTTTCATACTGGTAACTGGTGGTGTCTGTCACTTTCCACAGAACATCGTTGATAATATCCATCTCCGGCTTATCTGCAGTAAGATATTCTTGCTGTTGCACATTTCTGCACGCCATTACGCCAGCAAGCAGTACTGCTATATAAGTTATCCATTGCTTCCTGTTAAAATTATTCATTGATGTAATAATTACGTTTGAAAAATCCATTTACACAAAACACAGCAATGATTGTGGTATGCCATCAAATCCCGCAGGTATCATTTACTATACCAAGTAGAAAAGATCTTACTTCCTTAGTGCGCTTATCTGCTTTACCCTTTCAAACTCCCTTGTATTTACCGGGTTATCCAATGCCAAAGCAATATCTCTTTTTTCCGCAGCCGTTAAGTGAAAACTCAGACTGGCCGGTGCGTCATTTTTGGAGGGCACGTACTGGAATGTGATACTATGAAAGCCCGGGCCGTACATATTGGAAAGGTATTGCAACTGATCGTACTGCTGGTAATCCTGCATCTTGTACCAGTTGTTCTGTAAAATCAGGAAAGGTTTGGTCATAAAACTCATCAGCGAATTGCTCTCAAAGGGTTTGTCCCAATCACTAAGGCTCCGGTCGCGCAGTTGCAGTAATACCACCTGGCTGGTATTGGCTTTGAGCCAGTCTTTGAACACATTGATAAACCGCAGACAGGCTTCCTGTCCGAAATTATCACGCAGGCCGGCATCCATTACATCAATTACAGGTTGGGTGGGTAACCATACATTGGGTAATACATAAGGGAAAGTGGCATTCATCCGCAACGCAGAAAGCACATTCATATTCATAGCATCCTGTTGACGGAAGAAAGAATGAAAGTCAATGGCATCCGGATCTACCGGGGTCAGTTGCCGGCTGGTATCGCTGATCGGTTTCATCAGAAAACGGGCAGGATGGGTACTGATGATCATTTTGCGGCCATCGCGGGTGATCACCGAGTTAAAAAACATGGTAGGTAATTGTGCAGCTGCTTCGGGTTGTATATAATCGCGCAGGGTTTTATCCAGCACACCTGCTGTATTTTCATTCAGTTTCCGTTCAAAAGCATACCCCCTGTCTTTGGCATATTCATATCCATTTGTGGTAAACTTCTGTACCGGCCCCATGATATCCCTCGTAACAAAAGAAGAGAACAGTGGATTGAGCAGGTCTTTGGTGATATTTTCTACATACTGTTTATTCTGCAAGTCTATACTGGCTCCTTTTATTTTCTCAAAATACAGTTCCCGGAAATACGCTGCGCCGAGCATACCGCCTGAGGCTCCGTTAATGAGCATGGTCTGGTTCATCAGCTGTCCATTGAGCAAACTATCCAGCCTTTGCAGGGCATTCATCGTAAAAGCGGCACTGCGGGCCCCGCCACCACTGGTACTGATGAGATACATCACCGGCTTGTCTGTCTTTTGGCGGGCTTTCCATTTATTGAGTACCTCTATAAAATGTTTTTTATCTGCCGTTATATTTTCTTCACTGGCCAGGGCCGCGATGGTTTCCCGATCGTAGGTGGGTCGTTCAGTGGTATTCAGGTAATTGAGTCCATAGGCTTTGTTGCGCGGATCGATGACTTCGCGTTGATACAGGGTATTCAACACGATATACACCAGCACCACCAACGGGATGCTCCAGGAATGCAGAAACAGGGAAACGGCACCGGCCAGGGCAATCAGTATCGCAAAGAAAATAGTGATACTGGCAGCCGCAGGCAACTGGAATAAACGGGTATCGGAGATATATCCTACCAATATTAAAAACACAAAAGCTATTACAATAGCAATTACAGCCGCTACATGGTGACGTTTAAATACGGTATCAAGAAAGCCCTGACTATAGTGCCTTACATCCCTGGGTTTACGCAGGTGGAATTTGCCACTCAGAAACCAGTCTACCCGCATCTCCATCCGCTCCTGTGGCAAGCTTTTTTTGGCAGTGATCTTCTCATACCGTGCATTGGCAGAGCGGATCACATCTCCCATCGTAAAAAAAATGGTCTTATCCACTCCGAAAAAATAGAGAAAGGAAATGATGATGGATAAAATCAATCCGCCCGTAAAACCTCCCACCAGCCAGAAAACCTGACCGGCAGGAAATAATTCCTGGTAAGAAGCATAGTGTACCGCTTTTACGAGGTAAAAGACCAGAAAGAAAAGAGGGATCAATGCATTATTCAAACAGTATTTCAAAAAGGGTTGCGCCGTAGTAGCAAGGAACCGGATGTTTTTACTGTGCAGAATAAACGTAGTGATATTCCAGCTCATGATAAAAATACCCACTGCAAAACCCAATATAGCGGTACTCAATGCAGTTACTTCTCCAAAATATTCCGGCGCGAGGTAAAGTGTATTGGCACCGAATGTGAACATAAAACCTCCGCCTACGGTAGCAAACAGAATATACCAGAAAACAAGGAATACCTGGTACCGCCTGAAATGCAGCAGAAACAACTGCACCGGCAAGGAATAAGCGATACCTGTCAGGTATTTTTTCATATCTGTAAGACTGATGATTTACCAACTTAGCTGCATACTGCCTGTATGAGACTTTACAGGTTTCTTGCAACGATCCGCCAATCCGCCATCCGCTAATCCGTTAATTAAAAAGTCACTTCCGCACAATGTATAAAGTCCAGACAAGCGATAACAGCAACAGCATACCCACCAACTGGTGCAACTGCGCCATCCATTCAAAAGCGCCCCATTGTCCCGGAACAATGCCGGTACTGGTTAGCACGGAAGCGATACCCAATGCCACCTGTGCCAGTACCAGGTAGAGCGGCCAGCGTTTTGTTTTCTCAAACAATACTGTGCCTTTTGTACGGATCAGTTGTACAGACCAGTATATAATCAAACCCAATATAAGATACGCCAATCCGCGGTGAATAAAGTGTATGAGAATCTTATTATCGATAAAATTCAGCAGAAAGGGTTGGTCTATGAACAAAGTTGCCGGCACCAGATCGCCATTGATGCTGGGCCAGGTAGGGGCAACGGTAGCGGCTTTGTGTCCGGCCATCAATGCGCCATATATCAATTGAATCACCAGTATCCCGAGGATAACGATATTCCATTTCCGGAGTTTCGGCTGTTGCATCATGGATTCTTTTTTTACCAGCAACTGCAGGGCAAACCAGAAACAGTAACAGAGCAGTCCTAAAGCAAAAATAAAATGCAGTGCCAGGCGGGTGGGTTTTACATATACCGCATCGCCGGTTAATCCACTCGCTACCATGATCCAGCCAATGGCTCCCTGTAATGCACCCAGCAGAAACAGCCCGAGTAAAGGCGTGATCATTTCTTTTTTGAAATGCTTTTTTACGAGGAACCAGATAAAACCAAAGGCAAATACCAGTCCGATGGTTCTGGCCCATAAACGGTGGAACCATTCCCAGAAAAAAATGAATTTGAAATCAGAGAGGGTAAATTCAAAATTGAGTAATTGAAACTGCGGGGTCTGGCGATACTTATCAAACTCAACCATCCATTGCTGTTCGTTCAGCGGGGGTAAGGAGCCGGTGATCACATCCCACTGGGTAATGGATAAGCCACTGCCGGTTAAACGGGTAATACCGCCAAGGGCAACCTGTATCACTGTCATGCCTACCCCGATCAGTAACCAGGTAGCTACCAGTCTGGAAGAACGCGCTGTTGTATCCATAAAGCTGTTTTCTGTCTGTGTACAAAGGTAACGGTATCATTGAGCAAGCACTTATTTTGTGAAAACGAATTTGGAAAGTATGGGGCGGATTGTTGAATTTTACCAACATGTTATCGCTGTTCTACCAAACGGAGCTGCCCGAAGCGGGTATAGATGAAGCCGGCCGCGGCTGTTATGCCGGACCTGTATTTGCAGCAGCTGTTATTTTGCCGGAAGGATTTTATCATCCCCTGCTCAACGATAGCAAACAGGTGTCTGCCAAACAAAGAGACCTCTTACAAGAAGTAATTGAAACAAAGGCCCTCAGCTGGGCCGTGGCCAGTGTAGACAATGAAGAGATAGACCGGATCAATATTCTGCAGGCTTCTTTCAAAGCCATGCACCTTGCCATTGAACAGTTAACACCACCGCCGGGATTACTGCTGATTGATGGTAACCGTTTTAAACCCTATGGCCAAACACCACACCAATGTATCATTAAAGGCGATAGCAAACTGGCTTCTATTGCCGCGGCCAGTATTCTGGCCAAAACTTACCGGGATGCACACTTATTGAAATTACACGAAGAATTTCCACAATACGGCTGGGATAAAAACAAAGGTTACGGAACAGCGGTACACCGGAAAGCGATAGAACAATATGGTTTGTGTAAATATCACCGTAAGAGTTACAGGATATAATAGCAACTGAACATCAATTATTCTTCCCAAACACCGGCACCCTGTCTGGTTACTGTATACACATCGCTGGTGCAATCCACAATGGTAGAAGGAACCATACCGCCGATGCCACCATCCACCACAATATCTACCAGGTTCTGAAAGTTGGCATAAATGATTTCCGGATCGGTGTACTCTTCTACCATCTCTCCGGGCAAAGAAGCCGACAGAATGGGATGATTGAGTTCTTTCACAATGGTTTGCGCAATCCTGTTATCCGGCACACGCAGACCGATAGTATTTTTTTTACTATGCAGAATTTTAGGTACTTCTTTACTGGCAGGAAGAATAAACGTATACGGACCGGGCAAATAATTTTTCAATAAACGATACAAAGGCGTAGAAATACTTTTGGTGTACTTACTTAGGTCGCTGAGGTCGTAACAGACAAAACTCAACTGTGCTTTTGCCGGATCAATCTGTTTGATGCGGGCAATCCGCTCAATGGCTTTGTGCTGAAAAATATCACAGCCCAATCCGTAAATAGTATCGGTAGGATAAATGATCACTCCCCCATCCAGCAGGCATTCGATCACGGTTTTAATATGTCTCGGATTAGGATTATCCGGGTGGATCTGCAGCAGCATACAGCAAATTTACATTATTAGTGATGGTTTTCATTATAAAGACTTTAACCATTCTGTCTTTGGAGAATGGTTTCTGCCAGTTACTTTTGCAAAAACCAGTAGCACCTATGCAATTACAGGGCGTTGACATAGTAGACGAGATTCATCCCGATGATTTTAAGCGGAATTATTATGATGCTATGCGGCCTCTGGTAATCAGGAACCTTGCCAAAAGCTGGCCCGCTTATGAAAAATGGAACTGGGACTATTTTAAAGAACTGGTTGGCCACCAGCAGGTAGGGTTGTATAACAATGTAAAAAGCGACGCCTACACGCCCATCAATACAGCCGATGATTACAAGACTTTTGGGGAATACATTGATATGATCAAAGAAGGTCCTGCCGCCTGGCGGATCTTTTTATTCAACATATTTGATCATGCCCCGCAACTGATCCAGGATTTCAGCTGGCCAGATCACCTGATGAGCGGGTTTGTAAAAAAATATCCGATGCTGTTTACCGGCGGACAAACCTCCATCACCCATATGCATTTTGATATTGATCTTAGTCATATCCTGCATACCCAGTTTGCCGGCAGAAAAAGGATCCTGTTATTTCCGCAGGAAGAGCAGCATAAATTATATCGCAAACCTTTTGAAGTATTGAGTATGGCTGATTTCAGCCAGTATTATGACCCAGAAAACAGCCAACTGGATTACGAACAATTCCCCGCGTTAAAAAAAGCAAGGGGGTATGACCTTACCCTGCACCACGGCGAAACCTTATTTATGCCGGCCGGTTACTGGCACCATATGGAATACCTCGATAGCGGTTTTGCCATGAGTTTACGGGCTATGCAACCCTCGCTCACAGGCAAACTCACCGGTGTATGGAACCTGTTTGGCATGCGAACCATTGATACCGTTCTGAAAAAGACCGTACCCAAACCCTGGTACAACTGGAAAAAGAAACGCATTTTCGAGAATGCTGAAAAAGCCAGCTAAATTCTTCCCGATATAAACGAAAAGGCGGCCTTGTGCCGCCTTCCGTTTGTCTGTAACCCCGTGTGAACTGAATAGAGAAAAAGTCGTCTTCACTTTTTTACTCTGATCTAAAACTACAGTACCGGTTCTTTCCTGACAAGGTAGCTTCTACGCAAAAATTAGGGTGTTTTAACGGTTGTTTCCTTCAATAAAAAACCGCAATTTGTTTACCCCAATTCCAGCTGCCATACCGAATCCGCTGCTAAAAACCTTTATATGAATAAAGTAGTGCTGGTTGATGATCATTCCTTGCTCCGCAATGCGCTTGCCAATGTGATCAATACTTTTCCGGGGTACGAAGTATTGTTCCAGGCAAATAATGGCCGCCATTTTATACAACTGCTGGACCCCGACGAGCTACCCTCCATTGTACTGATGGATGTGAGTATGCCCCTGATGAACGGGTTCGAAACCACCTACTGGATCAGTCAGCATTATCCCGAAATCCGTGTAATTGCTCTTAGTATGCAGCGAGAAGAATGGACCGTGATCCGCATGTTACGGAACGGTGCCCGGGGTTATATGCTGAAAGAGATAGAACTGGAAGACATGAAAAGAGGTTTGGATGAAGTATCGAGAAAAGGGATTTACGTAAACGAGATCCTGTATAAGAAAATCGTTGACACCATTCAAACCGATCCGGAAACAACCCGGGCCACAGAATGGGAAATTGCCATGGGATTGAGCGAGCGGGAAAAGGAATTTCTGTGCTGGCTCTGCACAGAAAAATCTTACAAAGAAATAGCTACCGAAATGTGTGTAAGCCACCGCACAATCGATGGCTACCGCGATATCCTGTTCGAAAAAATTGATGTTATATCCCGGATCGGTCTGGTACTGTTTGCCTTCAGGAACGGCATTACCAAAGCATAATTATCGTCCCCTATCCCCCAATACAAAATCCCCGCAGTTGCGGGGATTTGTTATTTCTTTCAGCAATTGTTGCTTACATAATTTCCCACACTTCTTTTCCGCGGATCAGTTTATCAAGATTACCCTTGCCTTTGGTAGCAATGGTCTCTTCAATCTGCATCGCCATTACATCTTCGTAACAGGGGCGGTCTGTTTCGTAAAACACACCAAATGGTCTGGGGAAATGTCCACCTGATTTAGCAGGATCATCAAACATACGTACCAGGATCTGTGCTTTGTAGAAATCGCGGTCGTCATGGATCCACAGGTCATCGGCACTAACCCCATTGCCCAGTTCCACTACTACCGGTTTCAGTCCATCCAGCTTAATCCCTTTGTTTTGACTGGCACCAAAGATCAATGGCTTGCCCTGCTCCAGGAATAGTGCTTCATCCGGCTTGGACCCTTTTTCAGTAAATATTTCAAATGCACCATCGTTAAAGATGTTACAGTTCTGGTAGATCTCTAAGAACGAAGAACCCTTGTGCTGATAAGAGCGGGTAAGCATGCTCTGCAGGTGTTTAGGATCACGGTCCATACTTCTGGCAATAAAAGTGGCATCCGCACCCATGGCCAGTGCCAGTGGATTAAACGGATGATCAATACTGCCAAACGGCGTACTCTTGGTAATCTTATGCTCTTCTGAAGTAGGAGAATATTGTCCCTTGGTTAAGCCATAGATCTGGTTGTTGAACAATAACACATTCACATCCAGGTTTCGACGCAGGAGGTGAATAGTGTGGTTACCACCGATACTCAATCCATCACCGTCGCCGGTAACGATCCATACGCTCAGTTCGGGGCGGCTGGCTTTTAATCCGCTCGCAATGGCAGTGGCACGACCATGAATGCTATGCATGCCATAGGTGTTCATATAATACGGGAAACGGCTGCTGCAACCGATACCGCTGATGATCACAATATTTTCTTTAGGGATACCGATGGTGGGCATTACTTTCTGCACCTGGGCAAGAATCGAATAATCGCCGCAACCGGGGCACCAGCGTACTTCCTGGTCTGTTGCAAAATCTTTGGCTGTTAACTGCGGAACTGCTGTAGCTGTTTCTGACATGGCTCTGGTTAATTATCAATTACTGCTCAAAACAGTAATCATCTATTTGAAATCGGGGTATAAATATCCTGAATAATTGCCAATTATAGACGTCTGATCAGGAATTATTCTGCAATTCTTCCCAATACTCGGCCGCCCGGCGGGTATGCGGGATTACGATGGTGCCGCCTACGATATTGGCTACGGCAAAGATCTCATACATTTCTTCCGTGTTTACCCCTAATTCGTAGCTCTTCCCGAGATGGTATTTAATGCAGTCATCGCAACGCAAAACCATACTGGCTACCAGGCCCAGCATTTCCTTGGTTTTTTTGTCGAGGGCACCCGCATCGTAGGTATTGGTATCGAGGTTCCAGAGGCGTTTCATCACCAGGTTATTCTTACTCAGGATCACTTCATTCATCCTTTCGCGGTAGCTGTTGAACTCTTGTACTAATGGGCTCATATCCGTGTTTTTAGAAGGCAAAAATAAGGAGCAGGGCCGGAGAGCTTGTCATTTCTTTGTATTTTAACCGTTCAAACCAACTGTTATGAAGAAAATCCTCCTTTTACTGGTTCTCTTTGGCGCCCGGCTGGTATCGGCCCAGAACGGAACAGAACTGATCAAGGTAACCGATATGCTCAAGATCAAACAGATCAACAGCGTAACCCTCAGCCCTGATGGCAGCAAAGTGGCTTTTGTGGTAAACCAGATAGAACCCGATGGCGACAGCAAATGGGAATTCAAATACCAGAACCAGCTCTACCTGGCCCCTACCGATGGTTCTGCCGCCCCCAAAGCGCTAACGGCCAGAGAATCTGCCTCTCAACCCGTCTGGAGCCCAGATGGCAAACAACTGGCTTTTGTGCGAGCCGTAGAGGGTAAACCCCAGGTATTCGTTTTATCCTTCGAGGGTGGCGAATCTGTGCAGTATACCAAACATAAATACGGCGCCAGCTCACCCAAATGGAGTCCGGATGGCAAACAACTGCTGTTTGCAGCCAGTATTCCCCTCAAAGACCTGCTGAAAGATACCGACCTCAACCCCAACAAAGAGATCCCGAAATGGCCCTATGAAAAACCGGGCTTTGACAAAAACACCCAGTTACTCCCGAACAATGCCAAACCCGACCCCGACGGGAATTGGGAAGAGATCAGGGCCTACCTGGAAAATAATGCCAATGATAAAAAGGCAAAAGTCATCAACAAACTCAATTTCCAGGAAGAGAGTACTACCAGTGCGGACATGAGTTTCAGCCATTTCTTTATCATGAATGCTGAACCAGGCGCCAAACCACAGGCGGTTACGCACGGTTTCTACCGGTTCGGCAGTGCTGATTTTACGCCGGATGGCAAACAACTGATCATTACCGGAGATGCAGATGATACCCAGCACCCCGACCGCTCTCTCGAAAGCGCCATCTTCCTGTCGGATCTCAATGGCCGTAACCTGAAAATGGTATTGGGTGCCGAAGGAAAGAACTACAATAGCGCCCGGCTTTCTCCCTCCGGCAAATGGCTGGCCTTCCAGTATGGTAATACTTCTTTTGTGGATATACCCATGCTGGCCATCATGCCCATCAACGGAACAACCAAAGACATTGTCAATATCCCCTTCGACCGCAACAAGGGAAACCTCACCTGGAGCAAGGATGAAAAATACCTCTATTTCTCCGCGCAAAGCAATGGCGGTGCGCCGCTGTATCGTGCAGAGCTGACTACCCGAAAAGTGGAAGCTTTATCTGATGTTAATGCCGGTATCGGTTCTTTTGACCTGCTCAATAACAAACTGGTTTTTGTAAAAACAGAAGTGGCCAATCCGTTTGAACTGTATGCGGCCGATGCCTCCCTGAAGAATCCGGTTCGCCTCAGTAGTTTTAATGCCGACTGGATCAAAAACAAAAAACTCAGTTTTCCTGAGAAAAAAAGTTTCGTGAACGAGAAAGGATTAACGGTTGAATACTGGGTAATGAAACCCACCAATTACGAACCGGGCAAAAAATATCCCACTATTCTGAACATTCATGGCGGCCCTACGGCTATGTGGGGACCCGGCGAAAGTTCTATGTGGCACGAGTTTCAGTATTATGCTGCCAAAGGGTATGCGGTGGTATATGGCAACCCCAGAGGTTCCGGCGGTTATGGTGCTGAATTTCTCCGTGCCAATATCAACGATTGGGGCACAGGACCCACTTATGATGTACTCACTTATTTAGACAAAGCCGGCGAGGGCGGATTCATTGATACGGCACGCCTGGCAGTTACCGGTGGTTCCTATGCAGGTTACCTGGTGGCATGGATTATCAGTCACGACCAGCGTTTTAAAGCCGCCTGTTCACAGCGTGGTGTGTATGATCTGGGTACATTTTTCGGAGAAGGCAATGCCTGGCGACTGGTACCGAATTATTTTGGCGGTTACCCCTGGGAGCCTGCTGTTAAACCGATACTGGAAAGAGAATCGCCCATCACTTATGTACAGAATATTCATACACCTTATATCATTTTCCACGGCGAGAACGATCTGCGCACGGGTGTGATCCAGGGCGAAATGTTATACAGGAGTTTAAAAGTGCTGGGCAGAACAGTGGAATATGTTCGTCACCCCGGTGGTACACATGAATTAACAAGGAGTGGTAATAACCGCCAGCGGATAGACCAGATGCTGCGTACGATTGAATTTTTCGAGCGGTTTATCAAACACTAAGAATCTGTTTGAGTTAATTATTTACAATAGCCTTATGGCTTTTCTCTGCGAAAACTCCCTGTTCTCAGCGGCTCTGCGGTTGGATAGAGCTTACTCCAACCGCAGAGAAGAACAGTAACGGAGTTTTCGCAGAGGAATAAGCAATTTGCACCAATTCATTCATACAATTACTGAAATTCTCCCGGAACCTGTTTGTGTAGAAACCGGTTCCGGTTTTTTTATCCATCACTTCATACCATTCAACCAGTCGGTTACACCCATCACTACTTTTCTGGCAACGTCTTCCTGAAACTGGCTACGGATAATTTTTTTTTCATCTGCCTCATTACTCAGAAATGCGATTTCGAGCAAACAGTTCGGAAAGTCAGTAGGGGCATTCATGGCAAAATTAAAATTGCCCACATTACCGAATTCGTTCAGCTTCAGTTCCAGCATCCGTTTCAGCACTGTTTGTGTGAGTGGGCGGAAGCCGATATGTTTGTAATACGTGCTCACCCCATTAATCTCTTTGTTATTGCTCGAGTTCAGGTGCAGACTGATCAGGAAGTCGGGATCCTGCTCCTGCAGAAAAAGAACCCGGTCTTTGTTATCGAAAGTAGTATCGGCAGTGCGGGTCATGATGATCTTTTTCACTCCTTTTTTCTTCAGCTGTCTTTCCAGGGCTTTCGCAAATAAAAGGGTGTAATATTTTTCTTCGTATTTCGCAATAGTTCCGCCTGTGCCGGCATTGGTTCCGCCATGGCCGGCATCGATAGCAATGGTAAGATCATGGAAATCCAACTTAGCTGGCTGTCGTTTTACTTTCACCACCAGGTATTTGCCTTTGTACCCGATGCTATATCCCCAGTGCTGGCGGTGTTGCAGTTCAATAAATACCCTGATCACATCATCTTCTACCTGGTTATAATAGACATTTTTCACTTCTTTCAGCGATTGCAGTTGTGTAATCCAGTTGGTATTACTCTGCACCCCATAAATATCTACCACAATGCGGGAGGGATTGATCTCCATCCAGGATTTATAAGGTAGTTTCTCCGTTATACTGATATTGACATAATCATAGGCCGAATCGCCTTTTACACTAAAGGAATTGGTGAGGTAAAAAGGTAATTCTTTCTGTGCACTATCAGGTTTCAGATATGCTTTCTCTATAAAAGCCGTATGAGATTTAGAAAGCTGCACCGTGTACATATTTTGCGTAGAATCAACTACCCGCATCAGTACATTGGTATCAATATATCCCATTTTGGCGCCACCTAACCTGTCTTCGCCCTGGCCATAAGACAAGGCCGGTAATTTACCGGTGGTGCGGGTAAGTAAATATTTCGGTACCGGGCTTTGCGCGATTGCCTGACTTAATAAGAGAGATAATACGAGGGTAAGGGGAAACTTCATCCATTGAAGATAAAAAGATAAATCCGATACCGGACAGGGCATAAAAAAACCTCACTACCAGTAACGGTAATGAGGCTTTGTTTTAGCAAGCAATCGTAAAACAATAACCAAATATTACAAAACTTTGGGAATTATGGTAATTTATTTTGCTTTTTATAAATGATAGCCATCATCGGCCACCAGCTTATCTGAGATCCGCCTGCGGGCGTCTTTGGTATTGAAGGGTTCTACCTTGGTAAAACGCTTCAGTCCAATATGCATCATACGCAGTTCGTCACCGTCTGAAAAGCTGTTCAGGGCATCTTTACCGGCTTTGTTAATGCGGTCGGCCGCATCGTACAGGTAAGTACGCATGATGTCTGACTGCAGGCTGGTTGCGGCTTCGCCTTTGGCTTCTGCCAGTTTCATCACCCGTAACAGGGCACTTTCGGCATTATAGGTTTCAATGGCCATATCGGCAATATTCATCAGGATCTCCTGTTCCTTATCCAGCTGCATCATCAGTTTCTGCACAGCGGCACCGGCCACCATCAGGATCGCTTTTTTGAAATTGGCGATATACTTACGCTCTTTGGCAAATGCGCCTTCCTCTTCTGCACCAAAATCAGGAATGCTCATCAGTTCTTTCTGCACGGCCATGGCAGGCGTCATCAGGTCCAGTTTGCCCTTCATGGCGCGTTTCAGCATCATGTCCACAGTCAGTAAACGGTTGATCTCGTTGGTGCCTTCATAGATCCGGTTGATCCGGCTGTCGCGATAGCCCTTGGAGATCAGGTATTCATCGCTGAACCCATTTCCGCCATGAATCTGAACGCCTTCATCCACCACAAAATCCAGCACTTCACTGCCATACACTTTCAGCATCGAACACTCGATGGCAAATTCTTCGGCACCGCCCAGCAAGGCTTCCGCAAAAGATTTGCCTTCAGCAGCTAAGGCATGCTCCTGGTTATCGATCCATTTAGCCGTACGATACAGCGCACTTTCACAAACCCACATCCGGATGGCCATCTCTGCCATTTTATGACGGATAGCCCCGAATTTAGCAATCGGCAGTTTAAACTGCTCGCGGGTTTTCGCATACTGGATAGAAGTAGTAGCCGCTCTTTTTGATCCACCCAATGCAGCGGCACATAATTTCAAACGACCGATATTCAGGATATTGAATGCGATCAGGTGTCCTTTACCGATCTCACCCAGCAGGTTCTCTACCGGCACTTTACAATCCTGGAAATACAATTGAACGGTGGAAGATCCTTTGATTCCCATTTTGTGTTCTTCCGGACCCTGCGTAAATCCTTCAAATCCACGTTCCACAATAAAACCGGTGAATTTATCCCCGTCAATTTTAGCAAACACGGTATACACATCCGCAAAACCACCGTTGGTGATCCAGCATTTCTGTCCGTTCAGGATATAATATTTTCCATCCTCGCTCAGCTTGGCAGTGGTTTTGGCGCCTAGTGCATCACTACCGCTGTTGGGTTCTGTTAAACCATAAGCACCCTTCCACTCGCCGGTAGCCAGTTTGGGAATGTATTTTTGTTTCTGTGCCTCTGTTCCAAAATACAGGATCGGCAAAGAACCGATACCGGTATGGGCTGCAACGGCAACAGAAAAAGAATACCCACCACCGAGCCCTTCATTTACGAGGGTTGATGTGATAAAATCTTTTCCCAGGCCACCATACTGTTCGGGGAAGGAGGTTGACAACAAACCCTGTTCACCGGCTTTCTCCAGCAAAGAAGGCATCAGCCCCGGCTCCAGTTTATCGATCCTGTCGATCACCGGAAGGATCTCTGTATCCAGAAACTGCGCACACATATCCATCACCATCTTCTGTTCCTCGTTCAGATCCTCCGGAATAAAGGTATCAGCAGCAACGCTTTCTTTGATCAACCATTCACCGCCTTTCAGCGCATTGGTTTTTTGAGTAGTTTCCATGGTAGGAAAGTTTATTGGTTTATTCGTTTATTGGTTTATTCGTTTACTAGTGTTATTGGTTTTCCCATTCGCTCATCCACTCATTCACTCATTCACTCATTATCACGTCAGATTATCGTACACCCGCTGAAACACCTGCTTCACCGTGTCGATCTCTTCTTTACTCACGCCCACCAACGCTTCATTCATCGTCTGGTTAGCCAGATCGATGGTCTGGTTCTGCAGTTGTTTGGCTGCATCCGTGAGGCAAACCAGGTTAATACGCCTGTCTGTTTTGGAAGGCATTCTTTTTACCAGTTTTTGTTTTTCGAGGTTATCGATCAAACGGGTGATACTGGGTTTGTCGCGGAAAGTGCGGTTGCATAATTCCTGCTGACTCAAACAATCTTCCTTCCATAAATGATATAAAACGCTCCATTGCTCGATGGTAATCTCCAGTCCGGCCTGCCTGAAATTCTTCTGCAATCTCCTTGCCACAGCGGTAGAAGCCATGCCATTGATCACACTGTACAACTCGCCCCGCTTAAATTGGTTGTTTGACATATAGTTAGTTATGCAACTAATTTCAAAATAAGTTCGTTTCTTTGACACCACCAAGAATAAACCCTTAAATTTTCCCTTTTGCCGGTAGAATCGCATCATATCCCCTTTCGCAGCTCCGAGCTGCATTATCTCCGCTGGGGACAGGGGCCGGAGTGGTTATTCTGCTTTCATGGGTATGGAGAAGACAGTCGCTCTTTTACTTATCTCGAAAAGGAGTTAGCGGCAGACTATACGGTGATCGCCATCGACCTCCCCTTTCATGGAAAGACGGAATGGCGCGAGGGTTTGTTGCTGGAGCCAGCCGATCTGTTAGCGCTGGTAAACCAGCTGAGGCCTCCCGGACAGCCTTTTCACCTGATGGGATACAGTATGGGCGGCAGGGTGGCTTTGCAGTTATTGCAATTAGTGCCGGAGGAGGTACGATCGATGCTGCTGGTGGCTCCTGACGGACTACACAAAAAGATCTGGCAAAAACTGGCTACCCATTCACTCATCGGGAAGCGATTGTTCAAGCGGGTGATGGATCAACCCAAATGGCTGCTGGGTGGTCTGGACCTGGCTACCCGCCTGGGGCTGTACAATCCTACCCTCCTCAAGTTTGTACATTATTACCTGGATGAAAGAGAGGCAAGAGAAATGTTGTACCAGCGCTGGACCACCATGCGGAAATTCAGGCCTGATAAAAAGCTGCTGAAGCAACTGATCAGGCAAAACAAGATTCCGGTAAACCTTGTATTTGGCCGCTACGACAGGGTAATACTGACGAGGTACGGAACCGCTTTCAGCCAGAACAGCGAAGGCCATATCCGTTTAACAGAACTGCCGGCCGGCCACCAGTTACTGCGCGAAAAATATGCGGTTATACTCGCAAAGTTCCTGGTTAAATAATATTAGCGTTCTTTGCTGCAGATGTATTTGATTTTACTGATTCTTACTGTGATTGTGCTGCTGGGCTATAGCCTGCTGATCTGGCAATACCGTGTATGGTTTCTGCGGTTGCCGGAGTTTACCCCTGTATCTGCTGAGCACAACACCCGCTTTTCTATCATCATCCCTGCCAGAAATGAAGAAAATAATATTGCCGGTTGTTTGCAGTCAGTATTACAGCAACAATACCCCGCCCATCTTTTTGAAGTAATTGTGATCAATGATCATTCTACTGATAACACAGAAGCCATTGTTCGTTCTTTACAACAACAGTACAATAACCTGCAACTGCTGAATCTCATAGACGTTTTAAAAGATAAACCAGTAAACGCCTACAAGAAAAAAGCGATCGAGCTGGCCATTGCGCAGAGTTCAGGTAACTGGATCGTTACAACAGATGCAGACTGTATGGTACAGCCGGAATGGTTATCCTTACTCGATCAGTACATACAAAATCAGCAACCCGTATTTATTGCCGCACCGGTTATGTTTACACATACGGGGTCTTTTTTGTCTGCTTTTCAGTTATTGGATTTTATCAGTCTGCAGGGTATAACCGCCGCAGCCGTATCAGCCGGTTATCATACCATGTGTAATGGCGCCAATATTGCTTACCGGAAAGATGTTTTTTATGAAGTGGGCCAGTTCAGTGGCATTGACCAGATTGCCAGTGGCGATGATATGCTGCTGATGTATAAGATCAAACAGCAATACCCCAACCGGCTGGGATATCTTTTTCATCGGGGAGCCATTGTTACTACAGCGCCGATGCCCGACTGGAGCAGTTTTCTGAACCAGCGGATCCGCTGGGCAAGCAAGGCAGATAAATACCAGGACAAAACTATTTTTCGTGCTTTGGCACTGGTGTATGCTTTAAACCTGCTGCTGTTGGTCCTGTTTTTCTGGAGTTTCTGGGTAGAGGGTGGATGGCTGGCCTGGTTGCTGCTTGTTATAACCAAAACGCTGGTAGAATTAAGTCTGATGCTTCCGGTAGCGAGGTTTTATCAACGCGTGTCTTTATTGAACTGGTTCCTCATTATGCAGCCCTTTCATATCTGTTACACGGTGATAGCAGGATGGCTGGGAAAATTCGGTACATACCAATGGAAGGGAAGAAATGTTAAGTAAGCTGTTTTAAGCTTATTTTAAGTCTTCGCTTTCGGGCCACCATGCATATACGATTAAGGGTACCAGCGCAACCAGGGATAAGAAAAAAGAAAATAATTTTTTCATACAGGAGATTGGTTTAACAATAGACGCATTTTTTCACCATACGTTTGCTGGCTATTTCACTATTTCGGTAGAAAAAGCCAAAAATTCGGTGAAGCATATTATTTCTTAATTTTCGCCGGTGCAAGCCAATTTATTCTCTTCTGCTTTTACGCGGCGTTTATTCAGAAACAAAGGCGCTTCCTTTGGTTTGATACTGATTGTATTGAGTTTGCTGCTTGCGTTCTTATGTTATTTTATCGCCCCCGATAATTCCCCCAATGCCAACCGCATGATTCCGGAGATTGGCAGTAAAAAACCAGGGTTCACTGCCTGGTTACTCCGCATCAAAAGAGATAAACACATACATCAGGCCGGATTTTTCAATCGCCTGCTGAATGGCACCGAAGAACAGTACCAATACATCCCTGTTACCACCTACCAGCTTTCCGGAGATAGTATTGTTTACCGGAAGTTCGTGGATGAAGGGGTAACTGAACGGGCTTCTGTTCTCCGCCAGCTGGCCGGCGATCCTGCCGTCATATCGGTCACTTATCACCTGGGTACGGATAAGTTTGGAAGAGATATCCTCAGCCGGTTACTGATCGGGGTAAGGGTCAGTTTGAGTGTAGGTCTGGTAGCGGTACTGATCTCTCTTACCATTGGCATCCTGCTGGGTGCATTGGCAGGTTATTTCCGCGGCTGGGTAGATGATCTGATTATGTGGCTGATCAATGTGATCTGGAGCATCCCTACCTTGTTGCTGGTGTTTGCCATTACACTGGCATTGGGCAAAGGTTTCTGGCAGGTATTCATTGCCGTGGGATTAACCATGTGGGTAAATGTGGCCCGGCTGGTAAGAGGCCAGGTGCTCGCCATCCGTGAACTGGAATATGTAGAAGCCACCCGCGCACTGGGCTACTCGCACACACGCACCATTTTCCGTCATATACTTCCCAATATCCTCGGCCCGGTCATGGTCATCGCTGCCAGTAATTTTGCCTCCGCTATTGTGATGGAAGCAGGTCTTAGTTTTCTCGGTGTAGGCGTACAACCACCGCAGCCCAGTTGGGGACTCATGATCAAAGAAAACTACAATTTCATCATCACCCACAATCCCATGCTGGCACTGGCACCGGGAATAGCCATTATGTTACTGGTACTCGCCTTTAATTTATTGGGGAATGGACTGAGAGATGCATTGAATGTGCGGGGAAAGTTATAGAATATCGAACACCGAACAGGGAATATCGAATGTCGATCGGAGTAGTGAGGGTTTATGATGCGGTTAGCCGGATTTTTTGTTCTATGTTCTATGTTCTATGTTTTTTGTTCTATGTTCGTCTGTTCCTTGTTCGTCTGTTCCTTGTTCATCTGTTCATCTGTTCTTCTGTTCTTCTCTTTATGTTCGGCGTTCGATATTCCCTGTTCGATATTCGATATTCGTCCCCTCCGTCAACACTTCCCTCTCCTCTCTGCTCTTCCGCTCCAGCCAGATCACCATTCCGAGGCATAACCAGAAAAGTCCGCCAATCTTATCTGTTTCAATCATATCGCTCATGCTGTTGATGACGCCGATCATGACCAGTATCATGGCAATAGTGAGGGCCATGGTTCTGTACACAGGATTTTGCAGGCGGTGATACAGAGACTGCAGGTGGAACAGCATGCCAAAATACAAGATGCAGAACAGCAGCAGGCCGATCAATCCCTGTTCAAGGGCAATAAGAATAAAATAATTATGAACAGTGGAATGCTCGGGGTTATTACTCACCCAGGTTTCAAAACTACTGACCGTGTACGGACGGTAATGCAGGTAAAAACTATTAGGACCAAAACCGGTGATAGGTTTTTCGGCCAGCATTTTAACACCGGCAATCCAGCGGTAAAATCTTTCTGCGGTAGATACATCTTTGAGTTGTACCGTGGCGCGCATATGTTCGCTGAAATCAGTGTGAAAAATAGTCTGGTCGTGTTCGGGAGAAAAACGGATATAATTTTCATCTGTCACCAACCAGGCGGTTGTAGCCATGATTCCGGCAATAGCGATGGTTACCAGCAGCCTCATTTTCCTGAAACGGATCACAGGTATGATTGCCAACCCGGCCAGCAAAGCAAGCCAGGCACCACGGGAGTAAGCAAAGAAAACGCCGGTTATACCTAGCAATAGGCCATAACCGATCCAGTTTCTGGATTTGTTTTCTCCGGGGGTAAACATCCATAAACAACCCCCTACCGGCAACAGGCAAACCAATAAAGCAGAGTAATTAACATGATTTCTGAAAAAAGGAGCCAGCGTTTTTTGAACCGCCTCGAAACGGAATCCGTAGAAAGCATGGCGGATGAGGGTTTGCATTACAACCAATGCCATGGGAATTAATAAGCAGAGAGCCAGTTTCCTGCTGTCGGCCCGCCCTTTCAACAATTTTTGTGGTAAGATAATTAGCGGAACGATATACCAGATTTTGGCCAACAGGTATTTTACCGAGAGCACTGTTTCTACCGAATAAAAACAAGTCATTCCGATCCAGCACAGGTAAATCAACAGTATTAAAAACATAGGATGTTTTACCAGATCATAGTGCACCCATAAGGGTTGATGGATCCAGCGAATCATGATCATTGCTGTAAGCAAGACCAGCAAGATCTCACCGGGAAAATCGATTCCCAATGCCGGTGTAATATTCAGCTCTGTAGATAAAGGCAAACAAACCAGCCATACCCAGAATAATGTACCCGGCTGATTCATCAGAAAATCAAACACGGCAGGAAATAAGACCCACGCAAAAGGAATGAGCAGCCAATATGGTTCACTTTGGGTAATGGCCCATACACCGCTCAACAGAAAGATCAATGAGGAGAGGTAAAGGTTTCGCTGGTATGGCCGCACAGACCCTGTCATATCAGGCAGGTTGTTTTCTATCATTTACCAACACCAGTAAACAGATAAATACACAGGAAACCAGACCTGTTGCGATCAGTATGGCTAATTTATCCGGCCGCTCCGCTTTTGCAGCGGGCACCGCTGCTTCCTGCACATAGAGTACCGCAGGAGGTGTTTGTAATGCCAGTGCAAACTCATCGGCTGTTTTCCGGTATTGCTGCAGCTGATCCAGCAGTGTGCGCATTTGCACAGCCAGTAATTCTTTCCGGGCAGGTGCTGCACGCAAAAGACTATCGCTTAGGGTACTGTATTTCGTTTCCATACCTGCCACCGCCTGTTGCAGGTTTCCGATGGCCTGGCGGTAATGTGTTTGCCATACTTTACTTTCGGTTTCTTCTACGAGGCTTACCATACGGTTCACAAGGCTGGCGGATAGATCTCTGTCTTTGGTCCAGACTTTGATGCGTAACTGGTTCTTATCGCTTTTTTGCAGCGAAAGATCTTTTCGCAAAAGCAGTACCGCCTTTCTGCGCAGGAGTGCGGGACTATCGTTCTCCAATTTATAATAACGAACAAGAGCAAATTCATCTACCAGCGTTTTATAGGTGGTATCCAGGTCTGCAATACCTGCGATCCTGTCCAGATCATCTCCCGAACCAAAATAAGAATACAGCCCCTGAATATTGCTGTTGAAAAACCTGGCTTTATCTGCCAGCACCGGATTGGCCGATACGAGAGTAGCGGTTGACCGGTAATAAGCAGGCATCAGATATACCGTAATAGCGGCAGCCATTACACTCGCTATGATAAAAAAAACGATGGTTGTCCAGCGTTTCTGCAGGGCAGCAACCACCGTCACCAGGTTAAAAGAGGAGCTTTGCATAGGCTATGAAAATACAATTTATTCCTGTCAGGACTGCGGCGCCACCACTACATTCCGGTCGAGGCTTTCTTCGAGTGAGATAAAAGTCTCGGTACGTTCAATTCCTTTGATTTTCTGCAGTTCATCGTGCAGTACAAAGCGGAGCTCCTGGATATCCTTGCACACGATTTCAGCAAACATGCTGTAATTACCCGTGGTATAGTTGAGGCGAACGATCTGCGGGATCTTTTTCAGTTCCTTGGCCACACTATCGTACAGAGAGCTTTTTTCGAGGTACACCCCGATAAAAGCGATCACATCGTAGCCCAATGATTTGAGATCTACCGATAATTTTTTACCTTTCACTACCTTTAGCTCTTCCAGTTTCTTGATGCGTACATGAATGGTACCACCGGAAACAAAGAGTTTCTTGCCCAGGTCTGCATAAGAGATCTCCGCATCTTCCATCATTTCCTGGATGATCTGGAAATCCAATTTGTCAAGATTCAATTTTACGCCCATATTGATTTATATTTTTATAATTATTCAATATAATGACAATATTATTGAATAATTTCTATATTATCAAAATATTTATTGAATTATTTACAATGAATAGAGATTTTGACGTAATATTGTCTTGTCAATGTAACAACGACGTGTTCTTATATACTGTGGGGTGATGAAATTTTTGGCAGACATGCCCTCTTGTCTCGGGGGTGAGGATAACAGGATAAACGTAGCATAGAGCCATCCCGCTGCAAAGCGGGATGACCGGGGTCGACCACCGAACTTTGTACTACAGCTAACTGCCTCGTGGAGGTTCGATCCCTCCCCCTACAGCAGCAAAAGCCGCAACATAATCTGTTGCGGCTTTTTATTTTGTGCTCCGCGGCTTTTGAACAGAGGAATGTCGAACAAGGAACAGATGAATGGCGAAGGCAGTAATCTTACTTACTCTAACTCTTTTTAATCCAGGGCGGGCATATAGCTAACTGTCCCGCTGAAAGCGGGATTCGATCCCTCCCCCTACAGCAGCAAAAGCCGCAACATAACCTGTTGCGGCTTTTTATTTTGTGCTTCGCGGCTTTTGAACAGAGGAATGTCAAACAAGGAACAGACGAATGTCGAAGGTAGGACACTTACTTACTCCCACTCGTTTTAATCCGGGGCAGGCATATAGCTAACTGTCCCGCTGAAAGCGGGATTCGATCCCTCCTACAGCTTTAAAAAAGCCGCATTTAATTGTAAACCAATTGATTGTGGCTTTTTTGTTTTCGGTTTGTGGCGGTTTAGGTGGCGGTAATTAATTGAAAACCAACTAATTTGAAGATTCTTGTTTTATTTCCAACTTGGCGGCCGGCTAATTACATAACCGCTCGGCAGGGTGATTGATTCAGGTAATAGGTTGGCTCCGAAAGCAACTGTGCTACCATCTAGCTTTTTAATATTATTAGCCAGGGCATTAAGGTTAGAAGAATATCTGTTTGGCGGGAAGTAGACGAATATCTTATGGCTTTTACTAAACTCTCTGATAAAGTGAATTGGCGGGGTTAAATCGCTATCTGCAGAAACAATGATACTAATATCACATCTACCATAAACCACATCCGAAATCATTTTTGTAGCAATTTTCACATCGGTTTCCTTCTCTTCAAATGTTTTGTGAACATTGCCGCATTTAATGCACTTCTGGTCTTTTGGTAAATACCTACCCAGTTCCAGCTTAAATTTTGGATTTAGCTTATTCGCGGAAAAAAATAAGTCTTGCCGATCATGCTTGCCTGTATCATGTGGAGTTGCAGAAAAATATGTAACCTCTACTAGCTCTTGATGAGGTTTAATAAAGGATTCGAAAAAACTAACCACATCAAGCCAATAGAACTTTTTCCATTTTCGTGACTTAAGGCCGTAGTAGAAATTGAATCCATCTACGTAAACGATTACTTTTTGCTTTGGTGTATCCATATAAAAAAAACCCCTCTTTAATTGAGGGGTCAGCCTAGGTATTTCTCAACCTAGGGGAGAATTATTTGACGCAAGATATATATATCGAGGCTTAAATTCCAAATTTTTTGGTCTTTTTTATATAAACGATAACTATCGAGGATTTATTACTAATTCAGATGTCTGATTGGCTTGTCCAAAAAGTATGACTGATATTGTATTGTTAATCAGAATGTATTAGTCATCTAACGGTGGCATATTGAAAATTAAACCAGTTTCAGTATCATTTACTTGCCTTCGGTTTCGGCTTAACAGGACCGTTCTTCCGCGGCTTTTGAACAGATGAATATCGAACAAGGAACAGACGAATGTCGAAGGCAGGACACTTACTTACTCCCACTCGTCTTAATCCAAGACAAGCATATAGCTAACGGAAGGAATCTTGCCTATATATCTGCGATTGTCATAACCTGTTAACCTACTACTACCTTTTTTTACAATGCCGTGTGATAGCCATCTGTTGCTCATCCGGAACTGATACTGCTGCCAGACATTACTATAATATGAATTTTCCAATCATTTATACTGTAAACAACCCACTGCAACTCCCTATATCTTTTTCTTTATGTATGATTTTGTGTGTAGACAATTCATGCGTACAAATACGCACAGCTGCTGTACGGTATAGCATTACTCAGTGACTTGAATAGCAGCAGATCTGCATGATTGATTTATAGTATGATATCTTATGGCAGAAAACCATAAAAAAACTATTCTTAACAAACCCGTTTGTTAATTCTGTGGATGCTGCAAGTATCCGAAGTCGCTATGTAACAATCTGTTACGTCAGTTGCGTCAACTTTGTATGGAGTAAGTTATTATCCCTGATAAGATCGGAAAACATGACTTATCAATTAGAGGCCGGAACGATTCAATGTAGCAATCGCCAAACCCAATCGGGAGTCAGCTCTGCTTGTGCGTTACAACGTTCGCCTTTACCAAATCAAAAAAAATGAAGTATCTCTTTATTGTTTCGGCCATATTCTGCAACAGCGTGAAAGCGCAAACGACAAATGCAGCTCTCCCAAAGTCTGAAAATGTTGTTTCTTTTTCAGTTAACCTGTCGGAGGGTCCACTGTTATTTACCAAAACTTTCCGGAAGAATAATGCAGATGTGGATTTGTATCAGGTTCATTATGCGATTATCAATCCCCTCTATAACAACGGTGCGCCTATGGAAGTAAGTTTGAACCGTGAATCGTTCGAAAAATATTTCAGTACAACTCCCCGGTTAAGTGCCGTTATGCCCAGAATACTTACTTATGCCGAAGCCATGAAGATTCCGTTTACCAACGAAAAAAGCTGGACCCTGCTATTTAATTTTTATAATACCAACTGTGCTTATTAATGAGATAATTACCTGTCAGCGTTGACATAAAACCTGTAACTTTCTGATCCCTTATCCAAGTGATCATGAAAAAAATTATACTTGTTATTGCTGTTATCAGCTCTACTGTCTCTCTCTTCTCGCAGCCGGTTAACCAGCCACCTGCGTTAGCTGCTATCCGCGAGGCGGACCTTAGAAATGACCTTTATGCACTGGCCGATGCCCATTTCAAAGGCCGCTCTGCCGGTACCCTCGATGAATTAAAAGCCTCTATGTGGATGGCCGAACAGTTCCGTGCCATTGGCCTGCAACCTGCCGGTGATGATGGTACTTATTTCCAGTTCTTTTCTATGTGGCGTAACCGGCTGGCAGACCAGAGCAGCATCCGCATCAACAACCGCCCGCTGACTTTATGGAGCGAAGTAGCCGTATCACAGATCACCAACAAACAACTGGATGCACCGATCGTTTATCTCGGCAACGCCCGCAATATTGATCTTTCTTCCGTTGATGTAAAAGGAAAAGTAGTGGCGCTGGAAGCTGTGCCCGATGGAATTAATATGAATGTATCTCTACCCACCTGGCGTTACAACCGCAGTATCATGGTAAAATATGGTAATGCCCTGGTGAGTCGTGGGGCTGCTGCTATCATCTTTATCGCAGATGAAACCGCAGAAAACAGCTGGAACGATGCCGTTGAAAATTTTAAGAGAGGCAGTTATGATATTGAAGGCGGTCCCAATACACAGGTTACCGCTACGGTGCCCGTACTCTGGTTACACGCAGCTGCCAGACAGGAATTACAACAGCAGGCCAGTCTGCAACTGAACCTGACCATTGAAAGATTCCAGTACCCTTCTGTGAATATTATTGGAAAAATTGCAGGAACAGATCCTGTGTTATCGAAAGAATACCTGCTTTATAGCGGACACCAGGATGCGCATGGGATCCGCAATACTATCCAGAACGACAGTATTTATTACGGTGCAGATGATAATGCCAGTGTAGATGTGGCCATTATGGCCGCGGCCCGTGCCTTTAAACAAAAACCCGCCAAACGTTCTGTACTGGTGGTGATGCATGGAGCAGAAGAAAGAGGATTACTGGGTTCGCGCTGGTATACCTCACATCCAACGGTACCGCTGGGTGCTATCGTAACCGTATTGAATGGAGATATGATTGGTCGTAACCACCCCGACAGTGCCGCCATTCTGGGCGTGCAGGCCCCACACCGCAATTCTGCCGAACTGGTGCAGATGGCCATGGATGCCAACCGGGAGGGCCCACGGTTTAAACTGGATACCCTTTGGGACAAACCCACCCACCCGGAAGGATGGTATTTCAGAAGTGATCACCTGCCTTATGCGAGGTTGGGTATTCCTTCGCTGATGTATACGACGCTGTTACATCCGGATTATCATACGCCGCTGGACAATGCACAGAACATCGATTATGCCAAGCTGAAAAAAATGGCCGAATGGATGTACCGTACCGGTTGGAAAGTAGCCATGGCAGCCAATAGACCGGCTACCGATCCGGGTTTTAAGCTGGAACGATAGACTTAGCACCCCGATGGGCGCAGCCTGATTTCGCTTACATTTGCAGCCCATGGGACAGAAAAAACTGATTCGTTTCGAAGCCATCAAACATTTTCCGAATGTGCTGGAATACCCGCAGGATATGCAGGGTAAATGGAAGGATTTTTTTAAGAATGAAGGAACGATTACCCTGGAACTGGCCTGCGGTAAAGGTGAATATGCCACCGGCCTGGGCCGGATGTATCCTGAGAGGAATTTTATCGGGATTGACCTGAAGGGTAACCGTATCTGGCGCGGTGCCAAAACAGCATTGGATGAAGGACTGACCAATGTAGCATTTGTACGCTCCCATATAGATAAGATCAACGATTATTTTCAACCCGGAGAAGTAGCAGAGATCTGGATCACTTTCCCCGACCCGCAGTTAAGAGGTTCACGGGCCAAGAAAAGACTCACGCACCCCCGTTTCCTGCGTTTGTACCAACGGATACTTCAACCCGGCGGACTGGTGAACCTGAAAACAGATAGTCCGGACCTGTACCGCTTTACTTTGGCTGTTATCAACTTATTTGGGTTGGAGTTGTTAGAAGATTCAGACAATGTTTACAAACAGCCGCAGATTAAACCCGAACTGATGATCAAGACCCATTATGAGGGGTTAGATATTGCAGGCAGTAATCGGATCCATTATCTCTGTTTCCGCATCAACCGGGAACTGCCTTTAGAAAAAGATGAAGTATTAAAACAATTACTCAGTGAGTCAGAATCTGATTGAAGGCATTCATTTTTACCACGATGAGCACGGTTATATCGTGTTCACAGAAAAATATCACCTGGAGAAAGGGCATTGCTGCGGACATGGGTGCCGGCATTGCCCCTACCAGTACGAATCTGTGCCCGAACCCCGGCGCTCTGAATTAGTGCTGCAAAAAGAAAGCTCATCTGCCACGAAACAGTAAATTGCTGATACAAAATCAGGCAAGGTGGCTGCTAAAAAATCTTCCGAAAAATTAAAATCCGTTTTACCCAGTGGCAAAGCAGATAGCTCCTTTTTTGAGCAGGTATATGCGGTTGCCCGCCAGATACCAAGAGGCCGTGTTACATCTTATGGTGCCATTGCCGCCTACCTGGGTACTAAAATGAGTGCGCGTATGGTGGGCTGGGCCATGAATGGGGCATTCAAACAGTCAGGAGTTCCTGCACACCGCGTAGTAAATCGAAATGGTATGTTATCGGGCAAAATGCATTTTGCCACACCCACACAAATGGAAGAACTTCTCAAAAAAGAAAAGATCAGGGTGGTGGATGATGTGATAGTGGATTTTGAGAAGAAGTTCTGGGACCCGGCTGTGGAACTGGTAATTTGAAAATTAGAGAATTTGAAAATTTGAAAATGAAAAATCATCTTTAGTAACCTGTCTCCATTTTCAAATTTTCATCCCGGCTATGCCGGGACAAATTACGTATAATAAGGGCTGATCATCCAGTACACGATCGGCCCGGTAACAGCTACATAAAACCACAAGGGCCAGGTAATTTTAGCGAGTTTTTTGTGTGCGGGGAACTCGGCTGTTAAAGCGCGGTATGCGGTAAACAGAATCAATGGCAGGATGAGTGCCGCCAGTACTATATGTGTTCCGAGTATCAGGTAATACACTATGCGGATCGTACCTACCTGCAGTTTTTCGTCTTCACTCAATACACCATCATGGTTGCTATCTCCAAACCTGGCTTCGCCGGCCAGTAAATGGTGGGCGATATAAGACACCAGAAACAGAATGGATAAGATCAGTGCCAGCATCATCAGCTTTTTATGTAACTGGTAATTTCTGTTCTTTACCGCCACCAGGGCAGCTACCAGCAACACTGCTATTGCCGAATTGATAAAAGCATTGATGGTGGCAAAAATATGCACATCAAAACCCAGGTTCAGTTCCAGCTTTACACGTCCGAGTAAGACCACTGCCGTAAACACAACAACAGAAAAAATTCCGATCAGCCAGGAAGCTTTTTTATCATTTTTTGAAATAGAAGCTTGTAACATGTTTGTTTATTGGTTTATTCGTTTACTGGTGTAGTTGTTTATTAGTTATTGGTTCATTCGTTTATTAGCTGATAGGGTTGTCAGACTTTTCATTGTACCTGAAGACCAATAAACCAGTAAACGCATACACCAATCAACAAAATCCTACCCATTTAGTTTTCTTCTGCCGCGCATATAGGTAACAAAAAATATGACCGCGGTGATAATGATGAGCCAGAGCCAGCCCAGATCAAGGATTTGTGCAAAAACGGCACTTTTTTGTTTTTTGTCTTTTTCGAGCATCAACAACCCGATATCACGGGCCAGTTTACCCAGCGAAACGGAATCCAATCCGTTGTAATACCCACGAACCCGGTATTCTTTGTCGATCAGCACAAAACGGCTGGTATGTACAAAATCCGGACTGATGGGTTCTGTGCTGAACTTATCTACTTTCAACTCTTCAAAAGCAAAACGGTAAATAGAATCGCGGTTACCGGTCAGCATCCACCAGTTTTCATGGTTTACACCAAAGCGGTCTGCGTATTCTTTCAATACAGGCACACTATCACGTTCAGGATCTACAGTGAAGGAAACAAACTGAACAATGGAGGTATCGATCTTTTTGCGCAGGTTGCCACCCCGGATAAACGACTGCTGTAAAACAGACATATTGGAAGTCAGCTTGGGACAGATACTTCCGCAATGGGTAAAGAAGAAGTCTACGACCAGGATCTTGCCTTGTTTGTCGTAGAGGCTAACCGTATCCCCCAGTTGGTTCTGCAAACGGATATTGGCGGTTTTGTGCCAGATGCTGTCTGTAACCATCTTTCCGTTATCAACCCGTTCTACAACGGTATCCAGCAGGTATCTTCTCGGCATATCAACGGCAGAACTGCTGGCATACCGCAGCCACAGGTAACAGCATAACGGCAACAGCAGGGCAACCGACAGGCCTAATAACGCTTTTTTATTCATAAGGTATCTCTATAAAAAAACCATCGTGATAACATACGATGGTTTAGAAATTATATAAAAACTTGCAATCTTCTATCCTTACTCCACCGCTTTTTTCTCAGTTGCAGGTTTGGCTTCTTCATGTTTGGCCTCACCGTGTTTGCTTTCTGCTTTCTTTTCTACCTTGATCGTGCTCTGTTCTTTAAAGTGCGGATCGTAGGTATTACGCAGGTTACGGAAAGAGTTCCCATCATACAGGAAAGCAATGATAAACCATACAAACAGGGCCAGAGGAACCACGATGGTCATGATCAGGTTCTTCAGTTCATGTTTCAGGTGCATAAAATACGCAACAATGTAAAAGGCTTTGGCCAGCATCAGGATAACGATAGTGCCTTTGGCTGCCAGGCGCAGACCACTTTCCAGTGGCATTCCCATCATCCAGAAACCAATGATCAGTTCCACAATGGTTAAAACAGAAAGGATAACGGTTACCCTTACAATCTCTTTGGTTCCTCCGCCACTGTGCTCTTCGTGTGCTACTGTATGTTCCATAAATATTTTACTTATATAATTAACGAATCAGAAAAATCAGATCAGGTAAAAACAGGTGAATACAAATACCCATACCAGGTCTACGAAGTGCCAGTACAAACCAGCTTTCTCAATCATCAGGTAATGGCCACGCTGCTCAAATTTATCGGTCAGGGTCATGATCAGCATGATAATATTGATGATCACACCAGAGAATACGTGAAACCCGTGGAAACCGGTGATGGTAAAGAAGTAGTTGGTAAAGTTGGTAGAAGAAGCCGTTCCGTCGTGGTTCAGGAAAGGGTTGCTACCCCACCAGGCACCTTCATGAAACAGGTGGTTCCACTCCCAGGCCTGGCAGCTTAAGAAAGCGATACCACCGATGATGGTCCAGATCAGATTTTTTACCACGCCTTTTTTATCCATGTTATGACCGGCATGCACCGCCAGTACCATGGTAACGGAACTGATGATCAGGATAAAGGTCATTACACTCACAAACACCAGTGGCGCATGTACACCTTCCGGCGCAAAGGGGAAACTCTTAAATACTTCGTTAGGGTCAGGCCATCCATTGGTTGAAAACCGAATGGTGCCATAGGAGATCAGGAAGGCACCGAAAGTGAAAGCATCACTCATCAAAAAGTACCACATCATCAATTTGCCGTACTCTACATTAAATGGGCTCTTCCCGCCGCTCCACAACTTGGTGGGTGTAACTGTTGCTGTTGACATGAGTTATCTGAAATTTCGTTACAAAAATATTGGCTAGTGTTCAAAAAAGGTGAATAAACCCCAACTTTTTCTTCAACTACCCGATCCAGTTATAAAAGATGAATAAATAGATCCAGAGTACATCTACAAAGTGCCAGTAAGTGGCCGCCATTTCTATCGGCAAACTACTGTAATTCTTGACTTTCACGGCATAAGCACGGGCAAATATGATCAGCAGGGCTATTACACCACCGAGTATATGTAACATGTGCAAACCGGTAATCACAAACAGAAAAGAAGCCGCCGAATTACTCTTAGCGCCTACCAGGGCAATATTGCTGTTTTGTAATTCTCTAAATCCGAGTAACTGCAGTACCAGAAATAACCCACCTAAAGCAGCTGTGAGGGTAACCAGTACACGGTAACGCCCCATTTCCCGCGCTTTAAAGGCTTTTACGGTAAGATGAATAGTGACACTGCTGAGCAGGATCACAAAAGTTGAGTACCAGAATATCTGAGGGAGATTAAATTCCAGCCAGTTGCTCTGGTTCTTTTTTACCACATAGGCGCTGGTTAAACCAGCAAACATCATGATGATACTACCCATGCCCACCCATAAGGTAAACTTATGCGGATGAATCCGGCTGGGTTCGTTTGGCTGCACTGTTGTCATTGTCACGTTCATTTATTTAGTTATTATCTGATTTTATCTGCCAAAAGGGCCAATAATACGATCGGTAAATAGATATAGCTGCTGAACATTACTCTCCTGGCCGCTTTTGCATTCATCTCTTTGTACAAACGCAGGCTCTGAAAAACCATGAACAGGTTGCATACAACCAGGATCCACATGCTTACCTGGCCTGTCATGCCAAAATAATACGGCAGAATTCCTACCGGAATCATCAGTACCGAATACATGATTCCCTGTACAGCAGTAAAACGGGTAGGTCCTTTATCAGCAGGCAGGAGTTTGAAACCCGCTTTGCTGTAATCGCCATGCGCTACCCAGGCAATGGCCCAGAAATGCGGAAACTGCCAGAGAAACTGGATGGCAAACAGGATCCAGCCACCTACATTGGAAAATTCTTTGCCATTGGCTACCACGGTACCCAATGGATTGAGCATATTGGTAGCCGCCACCCAACCGATCAGGCAGGGCAGTGCACCGGGAAACGCTCCTACCAGCACTGCAATGGAATTGATCTTCTTAAGCGGGGTATAGATAAATGCATATAAAAACAGGCTAAAAGCGGATAACAAAGCGGCATTCCAGTTAAACGCATTTTCATCGGTGGTGAAAAACCAACCGATCATGAAAACACCTACCGAACCGGCCAGGGTTGCAAAAGTATATGCTTCCTGCTGGCTCATTCTTCCGTCCGCTACCGGGCGCGAAGCGGTCCGCTTCATCATGGCATCCGTATCTTTTTCTACTGCCTGGTTAATCGCATTGGCACTGCCGGTGATGAGCATGCCTGCTACAAACAAGAGGAAGATCATCCACCAATCGTATTCCACTACATTGGGGGCCAGTAAATAACAGATAACGCAGGAGAATACCACGGTAAAACTCAGCGTGAACTTGATCAGCTGAAAATAATCCTTCACTTTAGACGCCAGTGAAAAAGAAGTGGATGTATTTACCGTTCCCTTCATATTGGTTCTGACAGGAATGAATTTGGCACCAGTGTGGTACTGCACTCCTCTCTTTTTTATCGCAGTTAAAAACAATGCTCCCGGTTACCGGGAGCATTGCATCTATGTTAACCAGTCTGCATAAGAACAGGCCGGTATCATTATTTCTTAGTGATGACTTTCGTCTGCTCCTACCGGTGTAGTCTGGGAAATAAACTCTTTTCCATCCTTACCGTAATCGTACGCCCAACGGTGTACTTCCGGAATTTCACCTACCCAGTTACCATGACCCGGACGGATCGGTGTGGTCCACTCCAGTGTATTGGAACCCCATGGATTCTGTACGGTCACTTTTCTTCCTTTGAAGATTGAGTAGAAGAAGTTGAACAGGAATAACAGCTGTACAGCAAATACGATCATAGCCACTGTACTGATGAAACGGTTCAGTTCAGCAAACTGCTTGAAGCTTTCCCAGATGCTGTAATCGTAGTAACGACGTGGCATACCGGCCAGACCTTCGTAGTGCATGGGCCAGAAAATCATATAAGCACCAGCAATGGTTACCCAGAAGTGGATATAGCCCAGAGAATTGTTGAGGTAACGGCCATACATTTTAGGGAACCAGTGGTAGATACCGGCGAACATACCGAACATAGATGCCACACCCATTACAATGTGGAAGTGGGCAATTACGAAATAGGTATCGTGCAGGTGAATATCCAGTGCCGAGTTTCCTAACCAGATACCGGTTAATCCACCCGAGATAAATAAACTTACAAAACCGATCGCGAACATCATTCCCGGTGTGAAGCGGATATTACCTCTCCACAAAGTGGTTAACCAGTTAAATACTTTGATCGCAGAAGGTACTGCAATCAGCAGGGTTAACAATACGAATACAGAACCAAGGAAAGGATTCAGTCCGGTAACAAACATATGGTGCGCCCATACCAGGAAGGCGAGGATGGCAATCGCAAACAGCGAACCGATCATGGCCATGTATCCGAAGATAGGTTTGCGCGAGTTTACCGACAGGATCTCTGATACCATACCCATGGCCGGTAAAAGAATGATATATACTTCGGGGTGACCTAAGAACCAGAACAAGTGCTGGTACAGGATGGCACTACCACCTTCGTTAGGTAAAGCGCCTACGCCACTGATAAAGATATCAGAGAGGTAGAAGCTGGTTCCGAAATTACGATCGAAGATCAACAGGATAAAACCTGAGAACAATACAGGGAAAGACAATACGCCCAATACAGCGGTAAAGAACAGGGCCCAGATAGTTAATGGTAAACGGGTCATGCTCATCCCTTTGGTACGCATGTTCAGGATAGTAGCGATATAGTTCAGACCACCCAGTAAAGAAGATACCACAAACAGGGCCATAGAAACGATCCACAGATCCATACCCGTTTTAGAACCCGGCGAAGCATCGCCCAGGGCACTTAAGGGAGGGTAGGCTGTCCAACCGCCGCTGAAAGGACCGGTTTCAACAAAAATAGAAGACAGCATCACCACACTGGCTGCAAAAAAGAACCAGTAGCTGAGCATATTCATGAAAGGAGAAGCCATATCCCGTGCACCGATCTGTAAAGGGATCAGGAAGTTGGCGAAGGTTCCGCTCAATCCGGCTGTTAATACAAAGAATACCAGTACGGTACCGTGTGTAGTTACCAATGCATAATAGGCTTCGGGTGAAATACGGCCACCTTTTGCCCATTTACCCAGGATATCTTCCAGCCAGGGGAAAGTAGCATCAGGATAACCCAGTTGCAGACGGAACAGCACACTCATTAAACCACCCAACACCGCCCAGAACATACCTGTAATCAGGAATTGTTTGGCGATCATTTTGTGATCCTGGCTGAACACATATTTACTGATGAAGGTCTCATGGTGGTGGTGTTCATGATGATGATCACCATGTGCATCATGCGTTGCAGCATCTGAATGTGCATGTAAAACAGCTTCGTTACTCATACTCTGTTTTCTTTAATATTTTCTGTTCACGATGATCCCGCGAAATAGCGGAACCGGATATTTATTATTTACAATTTAGCAACCACTTTGGTTGCAACTTTGGTAGAATCGGCAGGAGCCGCGGCAGCTGGTTTAGCTGTTTCGGGATCCTTATCAGGATTGGCTACCAGATATTGCGGCTTCTGTTTAGCCAGCCACATATCATATTCTTCCTGCTCTACCACTTCAATAATACCTTTCATAGAATAGTGACCGTTACCACACATCTGGTCGCAACTGATCTCGTATACAAAATCAGGATTCTTGGTCAGTTCTTTCATCTCTTTGGTTGTGTACTTAGGTGTGAACCACATGGTGGTGGGGATACCCGGTACCGCATCCATTTTCATACGGAAATGAGACAGCCCTACATCATGGATCACATCCCTTGCACCAATAATCAGTTTTACCGGGCGGCCTTTTACCAGGAACATTTTATCAGTAACCACATCGTCGTGGCTTAATTTATCATCCCAGAGCACACCCAGTGCATTACCGGAGGCATCATCGATGTTCTTGTAATATTTTTTACCAAAAGCGCCATCCTTACCAGGGTAACGGAAGATCCAGTTAAATTGTTTACCGGTTACTTCCACCACCATCGCTTCTTTGGGGGGTTCGCCGGTGAACAGGAACCAGTTACGTAACCCGATCACTACCAGAATCGTTAAAACGATAGCAGGAACAATGGTCCACAATACTTCCAGACGGTTATCGTGCGGGAAGTAGAATACTTTACGTTCATCATTTTCCTGGTATTTATATGCGAACCAGAAAAGCAGGATCTGGGTAGCGATGAATACAATACCGGTTACACCGATCGTGATCCATAACATAGAATCTACACGGGCGCCTTCTACACTGGCAGAATCTACGGCCAGCAGTGTTTTACCGAACAGCATTTTATTGCAGTACCACACACCGATCATACCCAGTACCAGGAAGACAACCATCAGGAAGCCGTTGATCTTGTTATTCTGTTTACGGCTAACATCTTCGCCTTTCAGTACAGATACATATTCGCTGGCTTTGGCGATCTGGAAGATCACTAAAAAGATCAGCACAATTACTGCTATGGTTAAAAACATTGTCATAACGCTATCAATATTATCTTATCTAACAAAAAATGCTACAATACAATTATACCTGGTGAATGATACTTTCTTTCAGGAACGGATGGTGTCTGGAGATCAGCGGTTTGCTGGCCAGTGCACGTCCTACGAAAAGAATCATCAGACCTACGAACAGACTCAGGATACCGAAATCGAGCCAACCCAGGGTTACATGTTCCTTAGACAGGCTGCCCATCACCATCTGGTAAAAATCGATCCAGTGACCAAAGATGATCAATACTGCCATAAAAGTAACCAATGTGTAATTTCTCTTGGATGACCGCTTCATCAGGATCAACAAAGGACAGATAAAGTTGATGATCAGGTTCAGGAAGAAAATACCTTTATAAGGCCCCTGCACCCTGTGCTTAAAGTAAACGGTTTCTTCCGGAATATTGGCGTACCAGATCAGCATATACTGAGAGAACCAGAGATAGGTCCAGAAGATAGAAAACGCAAACATGAACTTACCGATATCCTGTAAGTGTTCCTGGTTGGTTAATTCCAGGTATCCTTTGTTCTTCAGGTAAATTACCCAGAGTGCTATCAGCGAAAGGCCCGAAACAAAAGAGCTTGCAAATGTGTACCAGCTGTACATAGTAGAATACCAGTGTGCATCAATACTCATCATCCATAACCAGGGAATGGTAGAACCCACGGTTAAACCGAACCATACAGTGAACAATGCGGCGCGAACGGTACTTCTCCAGATATAGGAAGCCCCTTTCTCCTGATTCATCGGAGCCGCATCTGCCTCGCTGCTGATCTGGCGCATTCTATAGCCCAGTAAACTCCAGAGGCCAATCGCCAGGGTAGTCCAGATGATAAAGAATTTCGCATTCAGGAAACCGGCTTTACCAGACAGGATCGGGTCTTTGGCAACCGCTTCCGTATCCAGCCAGTGGTAAATATGGTGCTTATCGCTTACTACCACATAAATCAAAACCAGGAAAGTGATGGAGCCGAAAATAGGCACCATGGTAGAAATGGCTTCGGGGATACGCTTGAACGACTGCTGCCAGCCACCCATGGCCAATGTGGTTACACAGATAAAAAACATGCTGGCATTACAGATCAATGTCCAGAAGATCGTATTGTACATGAGGGTTCCCCAGAAATGGGCCTGTTCATGTTCGTCGGAGCTGAAACCTTTGGTGACTGCGCCGATTACCAATGCAACCAGACCAACACCGATCAATGCCATTGACCAGGTTTTCATCTTTCCGGGAATCTCAAATTGCTCTCTGATAGATGCCATCGTTATACTCTTTTATATCAGTTTGTACTTTTCTTGCGCCAACCGGCGAAAGGTTAATTTATTTGGTGGCTGCCGCTGCTGCAGGTGCTGCTGCCGGGGTAGCTTTTTTTGCTTCTGTTTGTTTGTTCTTGATATACTTGATCACCATCCAGCGTTGCTTGCGGCTCAGCTGTGATGCATAAGATCCCATCATATTCTTACCATAGGCCACAGAATAGAACATCTGTCCGTCAGGCATTGCTTCATACTTAGCATCGCCTACCAGTGTGGCAGGTTTGGCTGCATAAGGACCGTTACCATCTTTATACAGCGGACCGTTGCCATTCAGTTTGGCACCATGACAGATGCCGCAGTTGATGAGGTATAATCTTTCTGCTTCTTCTGTCTGTTTTGCAGACATAGAATCGATCGGATTCTTTACCAGTTTGGAAGCTACATAGTTGGTAGAATCGCCGGGGGCATCTTTGGTAAGATGAAAAGGCATTTCTTCCTCACGCGAAATAGTTCCCGCAACCGGCATGGCAGTGTAGTTGATACCCTTCTCAGCCAGGTTGCTGTGATCTGCATAGGTTTCATAAGCGCGGCTGTAAGCCATATCCGGCATGTATACCTTGCCAGGAGTACGTTTTACATCACTGCAGCTCACAATTACCATGGCGGCAGACAAAACAGTTATGATTGATAATTTCTTCATCATATATCTATTCTAAAAAATAATATTAAGCAACAACAGTTTGTTTATTCTGGAAAGGATGTTCGTCTTTGTCGTAACGACCTAACCACCATCCGTCTTCAGCTACCTGTATATCTGTTTCCACCGCACCATTACTGGTCAGGAAGGCTTTCAGGTCTTCGGCATTGGTTTTTTCTGTACACTCGATCACCATGACAAACAGGTCGTCTGTAGCACGTGCATGGAAATGATGTTTTTTTACAAACGGTGCCAGCTGGCACAGGTAGCAGAAAGTTAACACCATACCCACCGCTGCAAACAATACGGTCAGCTCGAAGGTAATAGGGATCCAGGCCGGTAACGCAAAATGCGGCTTACCACCAAAGTTCAGCGGCCAGTCTTTCGCCAGAATCCAGCTGATAGAACCCAGTGCCGTTGCGGTACCGGTAATACCATAGATAAATCCGGCTGTGTGCAGACTGGTCTCTCTCAAACCCAGCGCATGGTCCAGTCCGTGCACCGCGAACGGCGTGTACACATCATGGATCTTATATCCCGAAGTACGGACTTTCTTCACCGCAGGAAATAAAACAGCTTCGTCATCAAAGCAGCCTACTACGAATTTCTTTTTTGCCATATCTTAATAATTAGACAATTTGAAAATTTGAAAATTTGAAAATGGATGTTGCACATCCCTATTCAGTTTCAAATCATACAAATTATCATTTTCAAATTTTCAAATTAGCACATTCACTATTAGTGTGCGTGATCGTGAACAAACTCTTCGAGCTTCTGCTCTTCCAGCTTGTCCATTTTCCCTTTATAATTCTCACCGGTTGTTTTCAGTACATACTTGATCTCTGCTACCGCAATGACAGGCATATATTTCGCAAACAGGAAGAAGCAGGTAAAGAACAATCCGAATGTACCGGCATAGAATCCGATCTCCCAGATAGTAGGACTGTAGTAAACAGACCAGCTGGAAGGCAGGTAATCGCGGTACAGAGAAGTAACGATGATCACAAAACGCTCGAACCACATACCGATGTTTACGATGATACTCATGAAGAAGGTCACAAACAGGTTCCTTCTCATTTTACGGAACCAGAAAATCTGCGGGCTTAATACATTACAAGCCATCATACCCCAGTAGCTCCAGCCATACGGACTGAACAGGTAAGCACGGCTGTACCAGAAAGTGTAACCCTCATATTTGTTCTGGCTGTACCAACCCATGAACAGCTCAGTCAGGTAGGCAATACCTACGATAGAACCGGTCAGTACAATTACTTTATTCATCGCCTCAATGTGACCAAGGGTGATATAGTCTTCCATTTCAAACACTTTGCGGATGATCACCATCAGGGTCTGCACCATGGCAAAACCGGAGAAGATGGCACCAGCAACGAAATAAGGAGGGAAGATGGTTGTATGCCAACCCGGAATAACGGAAGTGGCGAAGTCGAAGGATACGATCGTGTGTACAGACAATACCAGTGGCGTACTTAAACCGGCCAGTACCAGTGATAAACTCTCGTGACGCTGCCAGTGTTTGGTAGAACCTGTCCAGCCGAAAGAAGCAATACCATACAAACGCTTACGCAGTTTGGTGAAAGCGCGGTCGCGCACGGTAGCCAGATCGGGGATCAGACCACTGTACCAGAACAGGAGCGATACGGTGAAATAAGTAGAGATCGCAAATACATCCCATAACAGCGGTGAGTTAAAGTTCACCCACAAAGGACCACGGGTATTGGGATAAGGTAATACAAAGAACGCCATCCATACACGGCCCATGTGCCAGATCGGGAACTGGCCCGCACACATTACCGCAAAAATGGTCATCGCTTCCGCTGCACGGTTTACACCCGTTCTCCAGCCCTGGCGGAATAACAACAGGATCGCTGAGATCAGTGTACCGGCGTGACCGATACCTACCCACCATACGAAGTTGGTGATGTCCCAACCCCAACCTACTGTTTTATTCAGGTTCCACTGGCCGATACCGTAGGTAACATCCCGGTAAATGGAATATACACCAAACAGCAACAATGCGACAGCTATGTAAAAGCCGACATACCAAAGTCTGGAAGGCTTCGCTTCAATAGGGCGAACGATGTCTTCTGTAACCTGGTGATAGTTTTTGTCGCCATTCACCAATGGTTCCCTGAGCTGTGATTCGTACTTTAAATGCATCTGGTCTTGTTTATTGGTCCCTCCCGCTTGCGGCGGGATAGTATTTTATTGAATCAACTTTTGTTCTTTGTGCAACTTCGTTGTGTCACTCACTTGTACTGCCGTTCGCTACTCCTCTTTTGTCAATGGTCAATGGTGAATAGTCAATCATAGTTTCACCTTTGCCCATTCACCATTCACCTTAATGAGTGGTTGCTGCTTCTTTTTTCTCTGCGCCTTCTGCCTGATGTTCTTCCTTCGCGCCGGCTGCATGGTGTTCTTCTTCCAGGTTACGCACTTTTGCCATATAGGTTACATTAGGCAATACGTGCAGTTGCTCCAGTACATAGAACTGACGGTTCGGATTCTCTTTCCTTGTTTTGGTGATAGAACTGTTGGCGTCGTTGGCATTACCAAAGTTGATGGCGTTGGTAGGACAAGCCTGCTGGCAAGCCACTTTCAGATCGCTGTCAACCATCGGTCTGCTTTCGTTCTTGGCAGCCAGTTTGCTGGCCTGTAAACGCTGTACGCAGAAAGAACATTTTTCAATCACACCACGTGAACGAACCGTAACATCCGGGTTCAGTACCATACGGGTAAGATCATCGTTCATATCGAGTACCACATCGTTCACAATACCTTCCTGGTTATCAGGGAAGCTGTCGGAACCGCTGTAATCGGCCCAGTTAAAACGACGTACTTTATACGGACAGTTGTTGGCACAATACCTTGTACCGATACAACGGTTATAAGTCATCTGGTTCAAACCTTCGCTGCTGTGGTTGGTAGCGGCTACCGGACAAACGTTCTCACAAGGAGCGTTATCGCAGTGCTGACACATCATCGGCTGGAATACCACATTCGGGTTATCCATATCGCCGCTGAAGTAGCGGTCAATACGCAGCCAGTGCATTTCGTGTCCGCGTAATACTTCTGGTTTACCTACTACAGAAACATTGTTCTCTGCATTACAGGCCACTACGCAGGCGCCACAACCGTTACAGGTATTCAGGTCTACACTCATGCCCCATTTGATACCCGGACGGTCGTACACAGGATAAATGGTACCCTGGCTTTCAAATTTCTCCAGTCCACCCCATGGTTTCAGTTCGGCTTCGCGCTCTTCTCTGATCTCTGTAGGATGTGCTTTGTATTCGGCCAGTGTTAATTCTTTCATTACTTCCGTACGGTTACCTTGTGCGGTATCGTAACGGCTATGGGTTTGTGTTAAGGCAACAGGATATTTATCGCCGGTAGCGGTAATGGTCACATTGCTGTTCACAAAACTTACGGTAGCACCGTTCAGAGAAGCAAAAGGATAGGCGTTTTTGCCGGTACCTACCACAGATTTACCCAGTTTTTCACTTCTTCCATAACCCACGGCAATACCGATGGTGTTAGGATGGGTTCCAGGTATGATCAGGGCAGGAAGCTCTACGCTCTTGCCATTCACAGTTACTTTAACAACTTTCTTCGGAGGATTTACTTCGTAAGCATCTGCCTGACCGCCGTTGTTCAGATCAATGTTCAACAGGGTTCTTGCCAGAGCAGGAGATACGATTACATAGTTATCCCAGGTGGCACGGGTAACGGGGTCAGGTAATTCCTGCAACCATGGGTTAGCAGCACCCTGACCAGCACCAATCGCTACTTTCTCATACAGTACCAATTCAATCTCTCCGCCTTTTTTGGCTGTTCCTACTGCAGCAACTGCCGCAGCAACGGATGCTCCGTTAAAAGCAGCACCACTTAATACACCGGCTGCGGGATTGATGACACCATCCTGCAGGGCTTTGTCCCAACCGGTTTCGCCACCCACTTTCGCACTCCAGAAAGCTTTCAGGAAAGCGAGGTAGTCAGTGGTAGCGCCGCTCCATTTCAGGAGACTATCCTGCCACTGACGGGTTTTGAACAAAGGATAGATCGTAGGCTGGATGAAGGAATAATGACCGGTAATAGGTTCGGCATCACCCCAGCTTTCCAGGTAGTTATGATCAGGTACTACATATTTGCAGAGTTCTGCGGTCTCATCCAGCTTGCTGCTGAAAGAGATGGTGGTTCTTACTTTTTTCAGACCGGCTTTGAATTTCTCGGCATCATACCAGGTATAGGCCGGGTTGGCACCGTGTACCAGTAAAGCGCCTACAGAACCGGCATTCATATCTTCTACCAGTTTGGCAAAGTCTGCATCTACACCCTGACGGGTGTTTACGGTAACAGACCAGTCGATGGTTTTACCACCGGCACCAATGGCTTCATTGATAGCGTTTACGATGATCTGAACGTTTACATCATTGCTTCCGCAAACCACCAATGCAGCGCCTTTATTGGCGTTCAGGGTTTTGGCAGCTTTTTCGATGCCGGCTTTGAGTTTGGCATCGGCGATAGTAACCGCCTGACCGTTTACAGCGCTTAACAAAGCAGCTACTACGGCACCTGTTTCAGATGGACGGTGTAAATATTTTTCATCGGCGTTGGAACCGGTAAGGCTGGCTACACTTTCAAAATGAATGTGTTTGCTCATCTCGGGATTCTTCTCGTCTAATTTCTTTCCGGTAGCGTATTGTCTGGCAAATTCAACCGGGCTCAGCCAGGTTCCGAGAAAATCGGCACCAATGCTCACGATCGCTTTCGCATTTTCGAAATGGTAGGAAGGAATGGCTTTTTTGCCATAAGTAGCTTCGTTGGCCAGTAACATACCGCTGTAAGAAACTGCATCATAGGTTACGTGGCGGCTACCAGGGAATTTGGCAACCAGCTGGTTAATCGCCTGTTGGGTAGAAGGCGAAGTAATAGTGCTCGTTAACACCACTACCGGACCGGCCAGGATACCGGCAACGGCTTTATCAATAGCTTCGAAGGTTACTTCTTTTCCATCGATGGTAGGGAAACGCAGACGGGCAGTATCGTACAGATCCAGTACCGAAGCCTGCACGCGGGCAGAAGTTCCGCCTTTGGTGATGGGACTCAGGTCGTTACCTTCTATTTTGATCGGACGTCCGTCGCGCACTTTGGCAAGCACACTTACTACATCCCCATCCTGTACATAGGTGGTAGCGTAATATTTGGAAACACCCGGTACAATATCTTCCGGTTTATTGGCAAAGGGAATCGCTTTTTTCACCGGCATTTCGCAACTGGCGGCTGCGGCTGCGGCTGCTGTGCTGAAACCGAGATACTTTAAAAAGTCCCTGCGGGGCGCTTTTGCTTCTAAAAAGCTGGTGCTTTTGCTTTCGTCGGCAACAAAAGGTAGTTCTTCTCTGAATTCATCTTTCACATCTTTGTTGTACGCTTCAGACTGATTCAGCTCTCCAAAACTCTGCCAGTGCTTTTTTTGCTCCATATACTGATTTGAGATCAATTTGAAAATTTGAAAATTTGAAAATTTGAAAATGCTGAACCAGCTATTCAAATCTCTCTTTTTCCCTTTATCTAAATTTCATGTGCAATTTGATCTTTTGAGCGTTTTCAAATTTAAAAATGGTTCATTTTCAAATTTTCAAATTCTCAAATTCTCAAATTTCCTAATAGTGACATTTCTGACATTCAGTACCACCGATTTTCTCAACGGTAACACCTTTGGTGCTATCCATCTTGCCTGATTTCAGGTCCTGGTGGTATTTTTCGTAAATGCTGTAAAAACCATTGTCTTTGAACTGCACTTTGGTTTCGCGGTGACAGTTTACACACCAACCCATGCTCAGGTCGGCGAACTGTTTTACTTCATCCATTTTCTGGATCTCACCGTGGCAGGTCTGACAGGCAACCTGTCCTGCTTTAACGTGCTGAGAGTGGTTAAAATATACGTGGTCGGGCAGGTTGTGGATACGGGCCCACTCAACGGGTTTTGCTTTGGTAGCATCCCATGGTTTGCCTTCTTCAAATCCTGCGTATTTGTATAATTTCTGAATTTCTGCGGTACCGTTCACTTCTTTACCTTCCTCATCGTACAGTTTTTCGCCTTTGTACTCGTTGATGTTCATGTGACAGTTCATACAAACATTCACAGAAGGGATAGTAGCCTGTTTGCCCTGGTAAACACCTGTATGGCAATACTGGCAGTTGATCTGGTTAACACCTGCGTGCACTTTGTGAGAATAATAGATAGGCTGTACCGGCTGGTAATCCTTGCTTCTGCCCAGCGCCATAGCACCTTTGGAAGTGAGGTAGCCACCTACTATAAAGAGAATAACAGTCAGGAAAGCGATATAACTCTTGTTTCTCCAGAAAGGAACCGGCTCAACAGGGGTAAATCCTTCGCGCTCGTCGGCTAATTTCTTCAGGTTGGCGTTCACCTGTAACAGGATCAGGGCCACCACGGCAAGAACCAGGGTAAGGATACCGAATAATAAGGTATTGTCTCCATCCTGTGCAGGCGCACCGGCAGCAGCAGCACCAGGAGTAGCAGCGCCGGGGGCAGGTACAGACTTGATATAGGCAAGAATCGCATCTATATCAGCGTCTGCCAGACTGGAGAAAGCAGGCATAGCTGTTTTACTGTACTCGAGGTACAGGTCGTTGGCGTACTTGTCGCCCGACTTTAACACAGCTGCACTATTCTTAATCCAGGCATGGAGCTTGGCTTTATCAGGCCAACGGTCTTCCACGCCAGTCAATGCCGGGCCGGTAGATTTTTTGTGTACTGCGTGACAAGACGCACAATTTGTCTGGAAAAGAGATTTTCCATCTTGCGCATTTGCTGTAGTACCCAGAGAAAAACTCAGGAAAAGGATAGATCCGGTGACGAAGGTTTTGGCGAAACGTCTAAAAGATATCATATTCACAAACTGTGGTTCTTGGTGTGGAAAAATATCCGTGAACGGCTGCAAAAATATGACAGGAAGCTGACAAAAACTCCAAGGCCTGAAAATTTTTTTATCCTTGTCTGGCTTGAGTTTCAGCCGATTCTTATCATATTGTTTCAAAACCTGTCATGGAATTGGAACGATATTGATTGAGCGAAGTTATTTGACAAAGCGCAAAAGATTAGTCAGATTTTTATCCCAATTTTGGCCCATGTTTAAACGCCTGCAGGACAAATGGGGGGTAAGTACCCGTCAATTCTGGATCCTTTTCATTGTTTTTGGTCTTACTGGTACCACCACCGCGGCACTTACCCGCTATATCACCAGCTGGCTGGGCATGGATGAAAACACATTCTGGTTATGGAAAGTACTGTTACGCGTGGGTATGCTGGTATTCGGTTACCAGGCCATCCTGCTCATCTACGGTTTTCTGCTGGGGCAATGGGCTTTTTTCTGGAAATATGAGAAAAAACTGTTGAGTAAGTTAGGCGTCTGGCGTCTGGCGTCTGAAGTGAACACCCCTTCTTCCCAACTCACGACTCACCACTCACCACTCACGAAAATCGCCATTTTCGCCTCCGGTGCGGGTTCTAATGCCGAAAAGATCATTGCCCACCTGCAAAACCATACTTCTATTAAAGTGTCGCTGATTGTTTGTAATAAACCGGGAGCAGGGGTGCTTGGTATAGCGGCCGCCAACCAGATCCCTACCCTGCTGATAGAAAAAGAGCGTTTTTTCAGGGGAGATGCCTACCTGCCCGAGCTGAAAAGCCGGGAGATCGGTTTTGTAGTGCTGGCCGGTTTTCTCTGGAAAGTGCCGGATGCATTGGTAGCCGCTTATCCCAACAAAATCATCAATATCCATCCTGCGCTTCTTCCCAAATATGGTGGCAAGGGTATGTACGGTATGCATGTACATGAAGCCGTCATCGCCGCAGGCGAGAAAGAGAGCGGCATCACTATTCATTACGTAAACGAGCATTTCGATGAGGGCGCCCCTATATTCCAGGCTACCTGCCCCATCGAACCCGGCGACACCCCCGAAAAACTGGCCGAAAAGATCCATGTACTGGAGCACCGGCATTTTCCGGAAGTAGTGGAGAGGGTGGTGAATGATGAATCGTCAGTCGTCAATCGTCAGTCGTGAGTATAAAGCACAGGATTGACCATTCACCATTGCCCACTGACGACTCACGATTCACGATTGACGCCCCCGATTCTTTTTGTTTTTTCTGATTTGTTTATGAACTTACCAGTTCAATCAAACCACATGAGAAAACTGCTTGCCGTATTCTTTGCCTTATTATTTGTAGTCGCCAGTCCTGCATGGGCACAACAGCCTGTGCTGAAAACCGGGCTGCCGGAGAATAATCGCTTTTCAGCAGAACGCCTGAAACGGGTGGATGCCCTGATTCAGCAATATATAGACAGTAACTGGATAGCCGGCGCCATTGCCCTTGTGGCCAAAGATGGCAATATCGTATACCATAAAGCAATAGGGTACGACGATAAGGAGAAGAACAAACCCCTGCAGAAAGATGCGATCTGGCGTATCGCCTCACAAACCAAAGCCGTTACCAGTGTGGGGGTGATGATGCTGTATGAAGAGGGAAAGATCCTGCTGGACGACCCCATCTCCAAATACATTCCTGCCTTCCGCAAACCGGTGGTACTCGATAAATTCAATAAGGCCGATTCAACTTATACCACAGTTCCTGCCAAAAAGGAGATCAGTATCCGCGAGCTGTTAACCCATACGTCGGGTATCGGTTATGCGCAGATCGGCAGCGAAACCATGAATGCTATTTATGCCAAAGCGGGTGTGGTAGGCGGAATTGGATTAAAAGGTGGCAAACTGGGTGATAATATCCTGAAACTCGCCAGTCTGCCACTGGTGCACCAGCCCGGCGAAAAATGGACCTATGGCTTGAACACCGATGTATTGGGTTACCTGATAGAAGTAGTGAGCGGCATGAGCCTGGATGCTTTTTTCCGTCAGCGCATTTTCGATCCCTTGGGGATGAAGGATACTTATTTCTATCTGCCGGCAGAAAAACACAGCCGCCTGGCCATGTTACATTCTGAAGACGATCAGAAAAAAGTGATCAACACACCCGAGATGATCACAGTTAACGGCAGTTTTTACCGCGATTATCCTATACTTAGAGATGGTAGTTTCTATTCGGGTGGTGGCGGACTGGTTTCTACGGCCTACGATTATGCAGTGTTTATGCAGCTATTACTTAACAAGGGCGAGTACAATGGCAAACGTTTACTGAGCCGGCATAGCATTGACATGATGACGCAGAACCAGACAGGTGAATTAAGGCAATCTGGTTTTGGGCTGGGTTTTGATATCATTACAGAAAAGGTCGCTCCAAAAACCATGTTATCGCCCGGCACATTCAGCTGGGGAGGCATGTTTGCTTCATCCTACTGGATAGATCCCAAAGAAAAAATAGTGGCGCAGTTTGTGTTACAGCAATTTCCGTTCACACATGGGGAGATAGCGGAGAAGTTTAAGGTAGCGGTGTACCAGGCGTTGCAGTGAGGGCGGGAATCGCAAGTCGTGAGTCGTCAGTCATCAGTGGTGAGTCGGGAGTTTTGGTTAGTTACTCACGACATGACAATTTCATCAAACAAAAGACTGGTAAGTAGGACCTATCAATCGTTAGTCCTGCGTTTTGATTGGCGACTAACGGCATAATACATCCCAATAACAAAAAGACAAGTAAGCGGGGCGCGGGGGGCCGCCCCTCCTGCTTACCTGTACTTAATCAAGCTTTTTTCTCGCAGGTATTGATGCCTACCAGTGTATACAAAGGGCAGAAACTGATAAAAGAAGTGGCCAGGAAAACGGCTCCCAGGATCACCAATACCAGTCCCACCGTACCGGTTACGGTACCGGTAAAATAGAGTACCGAAAAAATGATAGCCGCTATTACGCGGATAATGCGATCGGTGTTACCCATGTTTTTTTTCATACTTGTTTATTTAAATGTTTAGAGGGCTCTTATTGTAATAACCACCAGCCAAACCAACAGCAGGCACAGAAGGCATACCACCAGTAATTTCTGCCAGTTTTGTTTCACCCTATGAAACTACTCATCTTTGGAAATATATTATATGATTTTCCTCAGTTTCTCTGCGATGGGTGTAAAAGAAAGATCCATTGCGGGGTGGCAATGGATCTTGCGTGAATAGGGTAAGTATGGATATACTTTATAGATAGTAGGTAGTAGGATTCAGGCCGCTTTACATTTTGGCTGGATAGGATTCAGGCTGCTTTACATTTTGGCTGGCCAGGATTCAGGCCGCTTTGAGCGTCCCGACTCCTAGCCGGGCATACGGGAAATGTATTTTTCGATCTCTTTCACCTGGTCCAGTACCTGTTTGGTCTTAGGCTTACAGGCTTTGGCTTTGCGGAAGAAATCTTTGGCGGCGCGGAATTCGCGTTTGTTCATAAAGATCTGGCACATACTCAGGTAGGCCACGGCTTCACTTTCTTTATCGGGAATGCCGGCACGAATGGCGGCACGGATATAATTCTCGCCCTGTTTCAGATCGCCCCGCTGCATGGCCATCATACCCAACTGCAGTTTATTAGAGCCTTCGGCTTCCGGCATGGGTGACCCCAGTTCGGAGCTTTTTTTCAGGTGTGCCTCGGCAGAGGTAAAGTCCTGTTTCATCATGGCCAGGTTACCCAGAATGGTATAATAGGTAGAACGGACAGGTTTGTACAGCAACCCCGGATACCAGATGGTTTTCAGGATCCTTTCCACTTCTTCAATATTACCGGCTTCCATGGGTTCCTGTATGAGGCGCATGGGCCCTATGAAGAAATGACTGGCAATGGCAATCACACCAATAAAGTACAGTATAAAAGATGGCCAGAAACTGCTCATCACATTAACGGTAACCGCTAATGCAATTGCCAATAAACCCAGCCAGAAACGGTATTTGATCAACAGATTGTAAAACTTCATAACCCTTTTTTGAGAGGGGCAAAGATAGGGGAAAAGGTGAGTAGTGAGTGGTCAGTGGGGAGGACCTCCCAAACTCACTACTGACTACTCACTACTGACGACTCACTCCCTCAGTTTTTCGCATCATTCACTTCTATCCAGTAGCCATCCGGGTCTTTCACCCATATCTGTTTTACGCCGTCTATGCGGTTGGTGATCTCGCCCATCACACCTTGGGAGTTGTAGTAAGGGATCTTGCGCGACTGCAGGATCCCCACAAATGTCTCTGTTTTGGGTACACTGAAGCAGATATGGTTATTGAGGAAGTATTCTTTGGGTACTTCGGCCCCTTGAATCACATGCAGGGCTACGCCGGGGGCGATGGAATACCAGATATGGCGGTTATCGTGAAAGGGTTCGGGAATGGTATCCAGCTGAAACACGCCACTGTAGAAACTGCGGGTTTTTTCCAGATCCACCACATAAATAGCCACATGGTTCAATACGGCTTTTGGTTTGGAACCGGCCGTCTGGGCCAACAGGAACCCGCTGGTACAAAACACAGCTGCCAGCACCAGCAGCAAACGGAAAATCTTCATAAAACTGTTTTAATGCCTTGAAAATACAGAAGAAATGGCTGAACCAGACCAAATTATTTCCCGCAACAGTGCTTTTGCATCAATCAAGCAGCTTAAATCTGTTGAACGGGGAATAGGAGAATCTATTATTTTTGCAGCCCGACTGAGAATTAAAAATTAAAAATTAAAAATTAAAAATTAAAAATTAAAAATTAAAAATTAAAAATTAAAAATTGGTCATTGGTAACAGGACCCCTTTCTCTCCTAATTGTTAATTGCTAATTTTAAATTGTTAATTAATCGGTCCCGTAGTTCAATGGATAGAATATCCCGCCCAGGCGGGACTAAACTTTAGATACAAGTTCTTTAGATATAATATTGAGTAATTAGTAATAACGGCATTCCTGGTAACTAGTAATTATTAATTGTTAATTACTAATTAATCGGTCCCGTAGTTCAATGGATAGAATAGAAGTTTCCTAAACTTTAGATACAAGTTCGATTCTTGTCGGGACTACATCGCCCGCCGAAGCATTTGCGAAGGCGGGCTTTTTTTTGCCGGCTATCCAGCTTTGGGCAGCTGGGGTTGTGTCACTCACTTGTGCTTGCAGTCCTTTACCCATCTATCGCAGTAATAACGGTTTATTAGTCAATACGACCAGCCACACATACATTAAATAGAATCTATACGTGAATAATACAATAGTAATGGTATGTATTGTAATATTCCCGACCAGGTTAGCCCCCATCTTTATATTGTAATAATTCCATTACAACCTTAAATCAAAAAAATGAAAAATATACTTCTCATCCCCTGCATGATTATGTTTGGGTTGATGATGAGCAGTTGCAGTAAAAGCACAACCACTTCCACTCCGTATGCTATCCGGATGACGGATGGTCCCGGTCCTTATAATGCTGTGTATATAGATTTGAAGGGAGTAGAAATCATTGGGGATGGTGGGAAAACCGTGGTACTGAATGTGAATGCAGGCATCTACAACCTGCTTAATTTTTCAAACGGAAGAGACACCCTCATTTCATCCGGCAATATGGAAATTGCTTCGGTTGAGCAAATCAGGTTAATCCTCGGACCTAACAATTCTGTTGTGGTTAACAATGTCAGTTACCCTTTAAGCACACCCAGTGCAGATCAATCAGGTCTGAAACTTCAGGTACATCAAACTTTGCAGGCAGGTATACAATACAGCATCCTCCTCGATTTTGATGCCAATGCTTCGATCGTAAGTCAGGGTAATGGCAGCTACAGTCTGAAACCGGTCATCAGAACCATCGAAACAGCTATCACCGGAACCATAAAGGGTAGTATTACACCTATCGGCAGTTTAGCAGTGGTTACTGCTACCTCAAGCGCAAACCTGTCGTTCTCCTCTAATGTGAACAGTACCGGTAATTTCATGTTGCTGGGGTTGGCACCAGGCATCTACACATTTACGGTTACACCGTTATTGCCCCTGAGCCCTGTAATAAAGACCAATATTACCGTAACAGCCGGTGTTACGACAGATATTGGTAAAATTACTTTGTAAGCAATCCTGTACGTTAATAATGGATACAAGTCTGGCAATAGCCAAACATCTACAACCACCTCCGCAGCTTCATGTGCAGGTGGTTGTTGATTAAGTCAACTCACAGCAAAGCGTAAACTTATTTATGCCGGCTGCCATTTGATTTAACGGGGGTAGGATAGTTTTTTTGTATCCCTCCATAAAAGATTAACTACCCATTTTATTTCAGCATGGGAATCAACAAACCAAAATCAGGCTCTTTGATAATGAAATCAGCAACTGGATCCACAAAACTATTGGTGGCGCAAAAAGAAACACCGATACCGGCCTTTTTGATACAGCAAATATCATTTTCCCCATCCCCGATCATTACTGTATTTTTAAGATCAACAGCATATTTGTTACTGATATTTATCAGTGCATTCAGTTTACAATAATCATGCTTACACTGACTGTTTTCATCGGATAAGAAGAAAGAAGGAATCTTCACTTCGCCGGTAACAATACTTTTAGAAAATTCCAGTTCATTAGAAATGGTAAAATCAAAGCCGAATTTATTTTTCAAGTGATTGGTGATACAATCATAACTATCACTGATTATTCCGGTGATATATCCCTGCTTTTTTACTGCGGCTAACAAAGGTTCCAGATTAGGTGTTACCGGAATGGTATCAGTTAAAGCCAGCAATTCACCAATGGTCTTTCCGCGCAGTAACCGGGCTATCAGCTTTGTTCTGATAAAAGGATTGCTGTTATTGGTCACGATATTTACCAACTCTTTATCAAAACCAAATTCTGCTGCGGCTGTATTGATAAAACTGCCCCTTAACAGGGTATTATCCATATCAAAAATCACTATTTTTTTCAGCGACAGCAGGCTTTCCCGGATAGCAAAATCCATCTGTTCCCTGATTATCTGTATATTCTCATAGGTCTCCAGATTCTGTCCGCTCATACCTGTAGATTTTTTAATAATGGTTCTGGCAACTTCGCGCGACATCTTACCCAGCTCCTCCAGCGGCCGCATCCGGTTTTCAATCCGGCCAATAGGCACTTCTGCGATCCGCACCCCCATATTATGCATATCCATCAGTATGCCTATATCTACACCATATCCATCTTCAAATTCGCATTTTTCCAAAAGCGACTTTTTGCCGGCAATCATACCACTCAGCGGTTGTTTAAAAAGAGGAAAATTCGGATACAGTACCGAGAGCAGTGGTTTGGCAACCAGCTCTGTAACACGCCCGGCCTGTCTTTCGAAAAAAGCTTTCACAAAATCAGCCTCCTTGTTTTCAAGAGGTTTGATAAGAACAGCGATCACATCATCCGGATAAGTAGTAATATCTGCGTCTAAAAAAACAATCCATTCATTCTTTGACACAAGAATTCCATCTTTCATGGAAGCTCCTTTCCCCAATTTTGTACTGGTAATAACAATGGCACCGGCCTGTCTTGCTTCGGCAATGGTATTGTCCATTGATTTGTCATCCACCACAATCACTTCTGTTACGTCTTTTGATCTATTTGCCAGTTCAACTACCTGTGCAATGGTTTTTTCTTCATTAAGTGCCGGTATAATTACTGTAATCATTTTGTACCATTTAAGTGAAGAAATACTGGTTCAGGCGGGCTGTTAACCAGCTTTTATTTTCTTGTCGGGCAGCGTGGTATATATGTCTGTATGATTAACGCTTTATCGGTTTACAATCCGTTTCCCGGCTATTCCGGATTTTGGGTTTGCTAAACCCACTATTACTGCCTGATTTTTGATGGCACTTCCGTTATATAATCACATGTATCGGGAAGCCCATGATAGAAATTATGTTTTCCGAAAAAGATAGTACCGTATATGCTTATAAAATTTACCCTACTTCAGCAACCGCCGGATGTATAGATACTTAAGCAGCACAAACATAACCGTGGCACATAAAGCTGGCGTAAGTTTAAGATTAGAATCAGATTAAAATAAAAAAGCCTGTTGGCAAACCAAGATCAAACACCTGTGTTACAATACCTTTGGGATTCAGACTATACAACATCCTTCAGCCACAACCGTATGATCATGACTACCGTTCCGCATTTTTTCAGGCAAACGATTAAAAAATATTTTGATAAGATCAGGAACGAAAAAATCAAACAAATGATGTTGCAGGCACTGCCTTTGTGGGTAGCATCGGTCATTACAGGTATTGTAGCGGTTTTATACACCCGGTTATTTCAGACTGCAGAAAATGGCGCCAGGTATTTTTATCATCAAGCACCCTGGCTGTTGTTTCTTGTAACACCCTGCTGTTTTTTACTGGCAGTCTGGCTTGTGCAGAAATTTGCTCCGTATGCAAGCGGCAGTGGCATACCCCAGGTAACAGCTGCCATAGAATTAGCAACGCCCAAAGCGAACCACCAGGTTAACCGGTTACTCAGCCTGAAAATAATTATCGTTAAAATCGCCTCCAGCTGTGTGATGGCATTGGGCGGTGCAGTAGTAGGAAGAGAAGGACCCACCATACAGATAGCCGGTGCCATTTTTAGAAAAATTAATATGTGGTTACCCGACTGGTGGCCCAAAATATCAAAACGGAACATGATTATGACAGGTGCAGCTGCAGGTCTGGCGGCAGCATTCAATACACCTTTAGGCGGAATTGTTTTTGCCATGGAAGAACTAACAAAAACGCATATCAGCTTTTATAAAACAGCCATCATTTCCGCCGTAATTATTGCGGGGCTCACAGCCCAATCTTTCCTCGGACCCTATTTATACATCGGTTATCCAGATGTGGATCACCTGGCTTTCACCACTTTTCTGGTAGTGATACTGGCGGCATTGATCTGTGGTTTTTTGTCCTCACTTATGTGTAAGTTGATTTTAAAAATCACTAACTGGAAATCTACCCTCCAAAAAAACTGGAAGCGAATTGTTTTTGTTCTTTTTTGTGCCATTGCCATTGCTGTAATGGGTTATTTTTCAGGAGAAGAAAGTCTGAATTCCGGAAAAGATATCATGACACAGTTGCTTTTTACTTCCGACAAAATTGTACACTGGTACACCCCTCTCTTAAGAATACTCGGATCAATGGCCTCATTTACCAGCGGGGCTGCTGGTGGTGTTTTTGCGCCTGCTTTAAGTTCGGGTGCCACAATCGGCTCCGTATTGTCGGGATGGCTTTCACTTTCAGGCTCCGATTCCAATGTTGTGATACTGGCAGGAATGGTGGCTTTCCTGACAGGCATCACCAGATCGCCATTTACGTCTGCGATACTTGTTCTTGAAATGACAGATGGACATCATATTATATTTCACCTGATGCTGGCTGCATTAGTATCCAACCTGATCGCTTATTTTATTGATAAGCATTCATTATACGACCATATCAAACTTCAATATATGCGGAAAATAGCTAATGAAGAATAATCAAAGAAATAAGCAGACATATTTTAATAGTATACTACGAAAAAAAATATAGAAAAAGATCAGTTAATTATTTCAATAGTATCTGTGGGACAACCAACCGCATTTAAGAGAACCCTTGCTGGCTGCCGGAAGCTAAACTCACCATTCCCCCACCCGGATATTCCGGTAGCTGATCTCCATCACATTACCCGGGTGCAATTGAATACCAATCGGTCCCTGTTCAGGAATCAGCGCCGATGTATATGTCATCACTTCTACCCCGTTCAGCCATACAGTATAGGTTTTATCAACCAGTTTGATCTGCATCGTATTCCATTCGGTTGGTTTCAAGATCTCTTTTACCTGAGCTTCTACGGGGTATTTTAATCCCGGCAGGTAAGGAGAAGCCGTTAGATCTCTCTTCAAAGAACCGGAAATACCGATCTGGATCTGGTCGTTTTCGGAGCGGAGAAAAATGCCGGAATCCACTACTCCTTCGCCCATCAGAAAATCAGCACTGAAAATAAAATTGCGGTATTTCTTTTCTGTCCAGAGAATACTACCCTTTTTTTCGGGACCGCTTTTCACATGCAGTATTCCCTTGCCTGCTGTCCACCAGGTATTATTGGCAGGCGCCACCCAGCCATCGAGATTTTTACCATTGAAGATTTTTTTCAACCTGGGCTGCTGGGCTTCTACCCCCTTACTGGCATATAGCAGCAGTATACAGATCAATAGCTTTTTCATATATAGCAGATAGTTTTAGTTTCTTATTTTATTTCCAGGAATGGCAGTAACCCTACCATTAAAAGATACGACAAATCTTATTTATCCCGCAGAAACAGTCCTCCTTTCACCAACCAGGAGATCCCGAAAGCAAAGAGGGCACCCGACTCGAGCCAGAAAACTGGCTTGTATGGTTTCAGCGCGGGCGTATGATCTCTGATATTGGTGTACAGAGCCAATAAGACAATACAGACCAGCATGGCCACTCCGCAGATACGGTATACACGGTTGCGCTGTTTTTTGCGCCGGGTAATGGTAACACCCCTGCTTTTGGTGAACAGGAACAAAGAAATGGCGGCCAGTACCAGGAACAAAGCAGCAGAAAATACATTGTGCAGGTTATTGCGCAGCTGGTTCAGCGGCAGATGAATGATGGCACAACTGTCGGCGCTGGTTTCGTTGGTGGGAAAAAACGCTACGCCCAATGCCAGCAGCCCCGCTAACGAAGAGAGTATACTATCCAATCGATCCCCGGGATAGCCCTTGTACGAGATCAGGAACAAAGCCACCGCACACAAAATACCCACCAGCAGATCGCCGGTAATGGTATAATAATAATCACTCACAGAATCCTGGATGGCTTCACAACCACCAAATAGATAATTACCCACCAGCATTGCCGCAGGCAGTAATACACTAAGCCAGCCGATGGCCTGTATCAGCGAATGAAAAGAAATAATGCGGGGATCCGGTTTGGGGCTTCCCATATGGGTATGTTAAACTGTACTGATTTTCCTACATGCATCACCTCGCCAGTGCACCGGGTGTAAAACCTTTCACCAGGTCGAAAGTGGCACCCACGGAACCTACCACTGACTCTCCTCTTTTCAATCCGGCCCATTCCCTGATCTGGTATACCGGTTCTATGCCTGTACAGTGCGCTCCCATAAAATAACGGATACCCGCTTTTTTCAGTTTATCAGCCGTCCAGCGGATCTGCTCATCGCTGTTCTGTAACAAATGAAAACCGCCAATGGCCGCATATATGGGTTCCTGCTGCAGGTGATCGCGCGCCTGGGTAATGGTATTAATGATACCGGAATGTCCGCAACCGGATAAAAGTACCAGGCCCTTTGCTGTACGGATAATCAGCGACATGTCTTCCGGAACAATATCGGCCACTGTTTTACCTGCCGCATCTTTTTTCTGCCAGCGCTGGTCGTAATTTTTTTCAGGATATTTTCTGGCTACGGGCCCTGTTACATAGATACCCGGTGAAATTTCGGCAAAGGAAGCATGCGTCATAATTTTGCCGCCGGATTGTACATACGAAGCTGAATCCTGCTGCATTTTGGTTTCATCTTCTCCTGTTTCAGTCAGGCGTGTATCGAAGATCCCTTTGCCTACATGGGTAACAGACAATGCCTGTTGGTTAGTACGGCTGATTTCGTTACGCAGCGGCATCCAGCCAATGGTATGATCCCAGTGATTATGACTGATCACAAAACACGGAACCTGTGAAAGATCAATATTCAACAGTTTGCTGTTCTCCAGTACGGTTCTGTCGTGGCTGCCGGCATCAAAGAGAATTTTTACTGAATCAGCTTCTACCAGGGCAGCAAAACCCCATTCGCCCATTCCTTTCTGGGCCAGCATGGTACTGAGTATAGTGATCTTCAGGTTTTTTACCTGGTGTGTGGATTGTGCTGATACACAACTACCTGAAAAAACGAAAAACAGAAGCAGTAATTTTATTTTCATACTTTTTGTTAGCTATTGAAAGATGTGAATTATCCGTTACCTTATCAAAAACGTCTTCACAGATTAGCTATTGCTGTTTATATAACATTGTACCCAGACCAATGTAACAGGATAAATATAACGAGTTGTAGTATTATCCCCAACTATTTGAGGCGACAGGTTAGCCACAGTAACGGCTAAGCATCTTATATCGTTTATCCGATGCAGTAATGCGTTGAGGGGATCTTTCAGGTAACCGGAACTGTTACGTAAACAGAAGTACCTCTGCCCTTAGCAGTTGCTATCCGTAGAGAGCCATTGATCGAGAGTACCCGTTCTCTGATCCCGATCAAACCAAGCTGTCCCGAGTCATGATCTGCATCAAATCCATTACCATCATCTGTTATGGATAATTCTATACTGCCATTTAGTTGCAACAACCTTACAGTTACTTGTTTGGCCTGCGCATGTTGGGTTACATTAATCAACGATTCTTCGCAGATCCTGTACAGTTCATTACGGACATGTTGCTCGATGCCGGTATCATCCATCTCTTCCGTAAAGATGCAGGGGATACCGTTTTTTTTGGCAAACTGATCACAAAGCCATTTGATAGATGCATTCAGTCCCAGTTCATCAATCATTACCGGCCTGAGCGAGGATGCCATCTTACGTACATCATCGATCAGGGTTTGCAGAATCTTACTGGCATTACTGATCCGTTTACTCACTTTCGGATCGGCATCAGTTGTTATATGCAGGGCCAACCAGTCAATATCCATTTTAACAGCAGAAGCCAGTTGGCCAATTTCGTCATTCACTTCCCGGGATAGTTGCCGTTGTTCATCTTCCCGTTTATCCTGCAAATGTGCTGCCAGCCGGTGCAGCTGTTCAGTCCGTTCTTTCACTTTCTGTTCCAGCGTAGCTGCCAGTTGCAATGCATTCGCTTCTGCTTCGGTACGTGCTTTGATGGTACGGAAAATCAATTGAACCAGCGACAGAAAAATAGCCAGAATGGTAAACCCGAGAAATTTAATGGCATTGTTGGCGTTGGTATTCTGTTGGTTAGTTTTGGCTTGCACCTCATCCACCAGTTCCTGTTCCCTTTTTTTGAGATCATTCAATACAGCAACAATTCTGTTCATTAAATAAGGAGTTCGAACAAGAATATTCCGGAGATTATTTTGTACAGAAACCTGTCTGGCAGAAATTGCTAATGAAGAATCGAGTAGGGTGATACGATTAGCCAGCAGCACCCGAAGAGTATCTATGCGTTGTTGCTGGTCAGGATGTCTGGCAACATGGTATTTTAATTGTTGAAGCTGTTGTTCCAATAAATATTTTTTCTCCATGGCTGGCTTAAGCAAAGCAGAGTCGCGTATGAGCAGGTATCCGCGCACGCCTGATTCCATCTTTGTAAGATTCGTGATTATATCATCTGCCAGCTTAATACTTTCCGTATGGTTTAAAATGAGATCTGCCGTTTTACCAACCCGCTTATCTGTTTTATTATCCAGGTACACCACCAGCAGGATCACAAAAGCGATCACCAGAAACCCACCGATCATTCTTCGCTGAAAAGAGATGGCTATTTGCCGAAAAAAATCGGAATAATAAATAGCCGTGCAGATTACCAGAAACAGCAAGGCAGTATGGAGTGCAATAACAGTAAGGGAAGGTATACTGATCAACTCCGGATTACCAAAAAAATAGCTGATGATGGAAACAGCTGCAATTAAAAGAGAAATAAAGAGTGCCAGCCAGCTAAGTAAAAATATTTTCCTGTTACGGATACTGAATAATACAAAACTCAGCAGCAGAAAATTAACAGCAGTGAGTGCACTGGGTCGGCCCGGATATACTGTGTATGGAGTTCCCGGACCCTCCTTCCAGAAAAGTTCATCTATCCCTATGTTAATGGAATATATATATTCCATCAGTGTGAGTACCGAAATCAGGATTACGATGATAAGGCAGATCACGCATGGCTTTTTGCCATTTTGTTTCCCGATATTCAGTAATGCAATACCCATGAAAAAAAAGCAAAGAGCAGTATTAAATTTCATAGAAATGAAATCCGGGGATACTGATGTAAGAAGAGGAATATGAAGTATCCAGCCGGTAATCACCAGACTACTGATCAGGACGGTAACAAGACCAGCCGCAGCAAGCCCATTTTTGCGGATAATATTCATACACAATTCCGATTCACCTGTTTAACCGGCCGCGTACACAGAAATACGCTGCCAGCAAATAATCCATCTGCTTATCTGTTTTTGACAACTAATCACCTCATCTACAGATGAGCACATTACAAATTAGGTATTCTGCTGTATTTATTTCCTGACCAAAATCATAAAAGCCATTTTTAATGGTTTCCGGCCGCTTACTTCGTTGTTTTTATTTTCGTTACAAAGGCTGACAGGTCTTTTTCTTCATCGCTGTACAGGATCAGTTGCTGCCGGGGCGAATAGAGGAAGAGAGATGGGTACTTCCGGGGTTGAAAAAGGGCGATAAACTGGTTACGGGTATCGCGCAGTAATACCGTATTGGGTTGGCGGAGTAATTGAGGGGCATATTTGTTAAGAAAAGCTTCTGCACTGGGTCCGGGATCGAGGGTAACAAGGTAAACAGCGGCCTTACCCAGCTCGCGGTAGTGGCTGTTCAGGTATTGCATGGCTTTCTGGCAATGATCGCAGGTAATGTCAAAAAAGGCAAAAAACAGGGGTTTGCCGGATGGCAATTGCTGGCGTGTAAAAGCCGTACCGTTTTTTTGCAGAAAGCGGAAATCAGGAACTGTCTGCGCCGGAACCTGGGCATTTACGCTATTGGCAATAGTTAAAATGCATATTCCGAGTATGATCCATTTTTTCATGAAAGAAAGGTAGTGAAGTTTGGGCGTTGGCAGGATAACTGACAAAGAATTAGTATAAATAAATATCTTCGTCAGGCATTCATCCAATACCCCGGCTTTGATATGTTTCTCTATGTAAAAAATATGGTTTGCGAACGTTGTATCATGGCGGTACGGCAGGAGCTGCAGCGGCTGGGGCTTGCGTATCGTCATGTGCAGCTGGGCGAAATAGAACTGGCAGAAGCGCCCGGCCAGGATCAGCTGAGCGTTTTATCCAATGCCCTATCAGCGATCGGTTTTGAATTACTGGACGATAAAAAATCAAGAACCGTAGAAAAAATCAAGACCACGATCGTATCGCTGATACACCGCAGCAATGACGAATTTAACCTGAAATTATCTGCCTTACTGGAAGAAAAACTCGGGTTGGACTATGCATACCTCAGCACACTCTTCTCTTCCGTTGAAGGTGTCACCATCGAAAAATATGCCATCCTGCAGCGAATTGAAAGAGTAAAGGAATTACTGGTATACGATGAACTGAGCCTGGGTGAAATTGCCGACCAGTTAGGCTACAGCAGTGTGCAGCATCTATCGCTCCAGTTTAAAAAAATCACCGGTCTTACCGCTTCACAGTTCCGTAACCTGAAAGAAAAAAACAGGATCCCGCTGGATAAGATCTGATCCTGAAAATTATATAACGGTTCCTTACCATTCTGTAACAGTTGCCCCATACCCCGTAAGTAGCTTGCAGTACTAAACTACCGTTCTATGCAGGAGCAATTATTTTATATCAAGGGGATGGTCTGTGAGCGTTGTATCCATGCCGTCAGGGAAGCAATCGGCCAACTGGGCTACACCATACAAAACCTGCAACTGGGAGAGCTGGTTCTGCTGCACCCCAGCCCTATTGAAGCGCAACTGTTGCAACAAAAACTGGAACCACTCGGATTCAGCCTGCTGCAATCAAAAAAAAGCCAGCTGACCCGGGCAATCCGGGAGCTGGTAGCCGAGGTCTACTCCGGCCATTTCGATTTTCCGCAGGCATTCCGTTTCTCCCGTCTGGCAGCTGAAAAACTAAACAGGAGTTATGAGAGCATCAGCGATAGTTTTTCGGAAGAGGCAGGAGAGAGCCTGGAGAATTACATCATCCGGTATCGCATCAGCAAAGCGAAGGAAATGATGGTATATAACAGGCAGCGTGTTTCCGGTGTCGCCTTTGCACTCGGATTCAGCAGCACGGCACATTTTTCCCGGCAGTTCAAACAGCACACAGGTTTAACACCCGTCTATTTTACAACGATCCAGCAAAACAAACAGACGGCACAGCTACCGGCTCTTTCCTGAAATAATATGAATCTATCCCTGCATTGTATAACAACGATGCAGCAGGTGTATCGGATTTTTGTGTAAATATTTTAGTTATGGTACACTTATCCAACAAAAAAGAACAGGCAACACTGATAAAAGAAACTTTTCCTATACTGGAGATGAGCTGTGCCTCCTGTGCCATCAGCGTAGAATCTATGCTGAAAGCTGCAGAAGGGGTAGCAGATGCGGGTGTTAATTTTGCCAGCCAGGATGCATGGATCCAGTACGACCCTGCTCTTACCGATCCCGAAAAACTGCAGCAATCGGTACGTGCCATCGGGTACGATATGGTGGTTGTAACCGAAAACCGGGATGAAGCCAAAGAACAGGCCCAGCAAAAACACCTGCGCGCTGCTAAAAACAGAACTATCTGGTCAAGCATCCTCTCTCTCCCTATCGTGATCATCGGGATGTTTTTTATGGACATGCCCTACGGTAATTACATTATGATGGCGCTTGCCACAGTAGTGGTATTTTATTTTGGCCGCGTTTTTTTCAGCAATGCCTGGAAGCAGGCGCTGCATGGAAAAGCCAATATGGATACCCTGGTGGCCATGAGTACCGGTATCGCTTACCTGTTCAGCAGTTTCAACCTGTTTTTTGCAGATTTCTGGCATGCCCGCGGCCTGCATGCCCATGTGTATTTTGAGGCAGCTGCCGTGATCATTGCATTTATCTCTTTGGGGAAACTACTGGAAGAAACGGCCAAATCAAACACATCTTCCGCCATTAAAAAACTGATGGGCCTGCAACCCAAAACAGTTACCCTGGTACTGGATAACAACGAAACCAGCGAAATCCCTGTTAGCCAGGTACAGAAAGGAAATCTGCTGCTGGTGAAACCCGGCGAAAAAATACCGGTAGATGGCAGTGTAGTAAACGGAAGCAGCTATGTAGATGAAAGCATGATCACCGGCGAGCCCGTTCCGGCAGAGAAAAAGGAAAACGACAAAGTATTTGCGGGTACCATTAACCAGAAAGGAAGTTTCCGCTTTATGGCCGAAAAAGTGGGTGGTGAAACCGTGCTGGCGCAGATCATTAAACTGGTGCAGGAAGCACAGGGCAGTAAAGCGCCTGTACAAAAACTGGTGGATAAGATTGCCGGCATATTTGTACCTGCGATAATCGGTATTGCCCTGCTCACTTTTGCCTTGTGGATGTTACTAGGGGGAGAGAATGCCTTTACGCACGGGCTCTTAACAGCAGTAACCGTATTGGTGATTGCCTGCCCTTGTGCGCTGGGGCTGGCCACTCCTACGGCGATCATGGTAGGTATGGGCAAGGGTGCGGAAAACAATATCCTCATCAAAGACGCTGAAAGTCTGGAGCTGGCCCATCGGGTAAATGCCATTATCCTCGACAAAACAGGCACCATTACAGAAGGCAAACCCACTGTGAGTGAGCTGGTATTTACGCCTGCAGCAGATCAGCAGTTACTGAAGCCCATTTTACTGGCGATCGAAAAACAATCGGAACACCCCCTTGCCGAAGCCGTTGTAAAACACCTGACACAGGAGGGCATACAGGAGATCACGCTTGATGCTTTTGAAAGCATTACCGGTAAAGGCGTAACTGCAAAGTACCAGAACAGCTCTTTTACCATTGGCAACAGCCACCTGCTGGCAGAAAAAGGCATCACTATAGATACCCCTATGCAGGCTACTATCAGCAGCTGGCAGCAGCAGGCCAAAACCGTAGTGGTTTTTGCAGAGAACAAACAGGCAGTAGCCGTAATAGCCATTACCGATGCCATCAAAGCCGGTTCAAAATTGGCCATAGCCAACCTGCAGCAGCAGGGCATCGAAGTGTATATGCTGACGGGCGATAACAAACAAACTGCAGCGGCCATTGCCAGGGAAACCGGTATCACACAGTTTAAGGCAGAAGTATTACCGGCTGATAAAGCTGCATTTGTAAAACTCTTACAACAGCAAGGCAAAATAGTGGCCATGGTGGGAGACGGGATTAATGACAGTCATGCGCTGGCCCAGGCCGATGTTAGTATTGCCATGGGCAAGGGTAGCGATATTGCGATGGATGTGGCCAAAATGACATTGATCACTTCAGACCTGAACAGCATACCCAAGGCCCTGAAACTATCGAGAAAAACCGTACAAACCATCCGCCAGAACATGTTCTGGGCCTTTATCTATAACCTGATCGGGGTACCGGTTGCCGCGGGTTTGTTGTACCCGGTTAACGGCTTCCTGCTGGATCCTATGCTGGCCGGTGCGGCCATGGCCCTGAGCAGTATCAGCGTAGTAGGTAACAGTCTGCGGCTGAAGTTTGCTACACTATGATAAACAGGGATTTATCTCCTGAATATTACCGCACATCTGTATATATGACCATTTAAGTAGACTATGTGCAGCATATATATCGTATCCCAAAAAAACTACTATTGAAAAATATATTTGCATTTGAAAACTACCTGCTTACCGCCGGCAACCGGCATGTGTAAGCAGGTTTTTTATTACCTAAACACAAGACAATGGAACTCATTACTTATAAAACCAATATCAGCAGTGAATCTGCTTTTCAAAAGGTAAAGCCTTATCTCGATAATGCTGTTGGCCGTGGCAACTGGCAACTGGATCTCTGCATCAGTGATAAAAAACTGACTGTCTACTCTCCGGATGTGATCAATGAAAACCTCGTGATCGGAGCCATCCACAAAGCCGGATACAAGGCCGTGAATATCGAAGACTACTATTCTATTTATTAAAAAGAAACATGCAAGCGTTTATGAAGAAGATTATTATGCCTTTCGCATGGGCGATGATGGCAATTATCACCATTACCTCCTGCCGCAAAACAACGGAAGATGCGGTACCGGTACCGGGATCAGTTGATCAAACTACGTATTTACAATTATCCGCCAACGGTGTGCAGTTGGGTCAGGGACAGTTATATGCTTTGGTGAGCATTAACAACGAGCAGGGACAGGAAGTAGTGAGCAACAAAAAAGTGACCCTTGATTATATCCAGGGTGTATACAAAACCGACAGAATCACATTGGCCAGGGGTTCTTATGTACTTTCCAAATTCATTGTAACCACAGCAAGCGATACGGCTGTATATGCAGCACCTAAACCAAATTCAGCAAAAGCGGCACTGGTGAGCAAGCCGGTATCTATTCCGGTGAGTATTACAGAAACAGGAGTTACCGCCGCAGCGGTACAGGTATTGAAAGTAGATACCGCCGACTCGCCGGCCAGTTTTGGTTATACGGTGGATGATTTTGGCAAAATTGCTTTTAGAGAATTATCGGTCAAATTGACGATTAGTGTGGGTGAGGTAGTATACGACAGTTTGCCCGGCAAACTGGTGGTTGATGCCGGCAGCACCGGCGGTCAGCACTGGATCAGGGAAATAGAACTGCAGGAAGGTGTTACCCAGATCAGGGTGCCGGAGAATTATGAAACCTTCTCCTTCCAGGTAGCCAAATGGAACACGTCTGCACAGAAAACACTTAGCAAAACAGAACTGGGTAACACCACCCAGCTGCATCTGACAGCTGTACGCCAGCCCAAATTACTGGTGGAAGAAACTACTTTCATAGAAAACGCAGCCGGCCTGGTACCGGATACACGCACAGAATACCTGTACAACGCCAATAACCGTTTGTCTGCTATCAAATTTTACCAGAAGCAATTACAGTCAGGCAACCTGCCATTAACCAACCAGTACCAGTTTATATACAATGGTACACAGCTTGACACAATCAAAAGGTTCAATCCTGACAACAACACACTTACCGGGTTTTCCGGCTTCACGTATGCAGCAGGAAAGATCGCTACGGTAAGTAATGGCAGTTATGACCAGACAACAAATGTGATCTTTAATTATAGCCAGTTCAACACCAAGCAGATCATTTCAGCAGACTATCTGTTTAACAACGGCAACAGCATGACTTACACTATGCAGTTCCGGAATGGCAACCTGGTGTCTGACAAAGCCATCAGCTCTACCGGTGGTGGAGAGTCAACTGTGTATAGTTACGACAGCTATATCAATCCCAAACACCAGCTGGGTTATCCGGATATATTCCTGTCTAATAGCTCCAAAAACAACCGTTTACTGGAACAGAAGATCTATAGCGGCGGTTTCCCTTCCGTTATTCCATACAAAACCGAATTCATCTATAATGCAGATGGTTATCCCGTAGAAGAGTATGTGAGTTATAAAGGATATACATCGCAGCAGCATGTGTACCGGATCAAAAAAGTATACCGTTACCAATAATATCCGACAGAAAACAACTCGAAAGACGGCCTGCCACTATCATAGCAGGCCGTCTTTCTTATATAATATGTGAATCATGTAATAATCCCTACCAAGGCTGTAAGGTTAGTTTATACACAGCTGCTGACCTTTGTATCACTGGTTTTCTCCAATAAAGGAGTGTCCGGATTCAAAAATTCACAGCTATGAGAAAGAACATTTTACAACTGACAGCCCTGTTTGCCCTGACACTTCTTAGTGTTACGGCGGGTACTGCGCAGGATACAAGTTACAAGAGTACCACCGTTATAGAGCCTGCGTTATTCTCAGGTAATCAGGGATACAGAACCTGGTCAATTGGTTTACACGCCGGTGTTATGGCGCCTTTTGCCGCTTCGGGTGGCCGCAACGACTTTTCCAAATGGAAGCCAACCCTGGAATATGGTGGTTATATCAAATTCCAGACCTCACATGTATTCGGCTTACAGCTGGATGTGATGAGAGGAAGTTTAGAAGCCAATAACGATAAACTATGGGTAGGCCAACCTCCTATCAGTCCTTATAAATCATTCAAAACCGATGTAAACTGGGCAGCCAGTTTAAGTGGTGTGGTTACACTGGGTAATATCAACTGGTCACAACTGCACACTTCTATCCAGCCTTACTTATCAGTAGGTGGTGGTGCGGTTAATTTCAAACCTACCATGATCACCAGTGCGGGCACATCCGTTCGTTATAATTCAGAAGGCAGCAATACAGAATTCTTTGTTCCATTGGGACTTGGCATCAAAGCCAATCTGTCTCCCAGTGTTAATTTAGACCTCGGTTATACCATGGCTTTTGTTGATGCCGACAACCTGGATGGTTATCTGAAAGCTCCTGCTTATAACAGCGACAAATTTTCTTATGCGCACATCGGTTTGGAATTCATACTCGGACCAGTAAGTAAACCACAATTAGCCAGACATAATGCTCCGGCACAACTGGCTAAGAGCATGCAGGACAAAAACGATGCTTTGAGTGCAGCCATGGCAGCAGCTGAAGAAAGACATAACAGACAGCTGGCCGAAATGAATGCCATGCGTGCTGATATGAACAGAATGAAAATGGACAGCGATGGTGATGGTGTATCTGACTATTTTGATAAGTGTCCGAATACATCTGCTGGTGTAAAAGTAGATGGTGCGGGTTGCGCCTTACCGGTAGCAGTACCTGCTAAAGACACGGTTATCAAAGTATACAACAATACTTACGTGATTACGGAAGAAGATAAAAAAATTGTGAGTGAAGCTATCCGTAACCTGGAATTTGATTTTGGTAAATCAACCATCCGTGCACGTTCATATCCTTACCTGAACAGGGTAGCAGAACTGCTGGTGAAAAAAGGATTCAGCCTGAAACTGGGTGGACATACCGATAATGTAGGATCTGACCAGGCTAATATGCGCTTGTCAAAAGACAGAGCAGAGTCTGTGAAGAACTATCTTGTATCACAAAATGCCAGCAGCAGCCGGATTGAAGCGGTGGGCTATGGTGAATCACAACCTGTTTCTTCTAATAAAACGGCAACCGGTCGTCAGCAGAACAGACGTGTAGAATTTACGCTGTATTAATCTCAACTAATGATAGCAAAAGTCTGTAAGTAACCACTTACGGACTTTTGTTTTTATAAAACCCTGCTAAATATCTAAATCAACGGGTATGGAATTAATAGACTACCTTGACAAATATCAGTAGTCAATTATACCTCCCTATCTCCGTTTACGGACAATTGCTCCAGAGAAGTAATCATTGCATTTACCCTCATTCTCACTAACAGAAATTACGAGAAGCGTATTTCTACCCCCTTTACCGCATACGCATAAAACAAAGTAAACATGAAACTATTTATCAAATACATGGTAAGCCAACGTTGTAAAATGGTGGTGAAAGAAGAATTAAAGAAAATGGGACTGCATTACATGGTGGTAGACCTGGGCGAGGTGGAAATTATGGAAACACTGCAGGATACACAATGGCAATCGCTGAAAGAAGCATTAAAAGTTTCCGGACTGGAACTGATGGATGACAAAAGAACCATTTTAATAGAAAAAATCATTCATGTAATCATGGAAATGATACATGGATCTGAAGACCTCCCTGTTGTTAACTATTCCAGCCATATCAGCGAAAAATTAAACTACGACTACACGTACCTCTCCAACCTGTTCACCGAGATTAAGGGAATTACCATACAGCAGTTCATCATCCTGCATAAAATTGAAAGAATCAAAGAACTGATCATTTACGACGAATTCAATATTACCGAAATCGCCTGGAAAATGAATTACAGCAGTGTGGCTCACTTATCAAATCAGTTCAAAAAAATTACCGGATTTTCTCCCACACACTTTAAGCAGCTGAAACAGAAAAGACGCACTCCCATAGAGGAAATCGGTAATGAACCCCGTGACCCAGAAAATACAAAACCATGAAATCAGTCATCATTAACCGTAACGAATCGGGGTATGCCCGTAGTTTGATAGAAGCCAGCCTCGACCCGCTGGTAACCATCAGCACCGAGGGCAAGATTACCGATATGAATGAAGCCACTATACGGATAGTGGGTAAAACCAGGGTGGAGCTGATCGGTACCGACTTCTTTGAATATTTCACCGAACCGGCCAAAGCGAGAGCAGTATACGAAGCCGTATTTGACAAAGGATTTGTAGCCGACTACCCTTTAACCATCCGCGATCATAAACTGACCGATGTATTGTTTAACGGATCGGTGTACAGAGACGAGCAGGGACAGGTATTGGGTGCCGTGGTTGTGGCCCGTGATATTACCGAACAGAAAAGAATTGAAAAGGAATTTATAGAAGCCAAGGTATTTGCCGAACTCGCCACTGAAATTGCTGAAGAAGCCAAGAGCAAGGCTGAATCTGCCAAACGTATTGCAGAGTATGCTGTAAAAGCCAAACAGCAGTTTCTCTCGAACATGAGTCACGAGATCCGTACACCCATGAACGCCATCATTGGCTTTACAAAAGTGGTATTAAAAACAGAGCTGAGTGCCAAACAGAAAGAATACCTGATGGCCATTAAGATGAGTGGTGATGCATTAATTGTACTCATTAATGACATACTGGACCTGGCAAAAGTAGATGCAGGCAAAATGAGTTTTGAAGAAACACCTTTCAAAATGGCTTTGTCTATTTCTGCCATGCTGCACCTGTTTGAACAGAAAATACAGGAAAAAAACCTCGTACTGGTAAAGGAATATGATACGCGGATTCCTACGGTATTGGTGGGAGATGCGGTACGGCTGCACCAGATTATTTTGAACCTGGTAAGTAATGCCGTAAAATTCACCTCTTCCGGTACTATCACCGTAAAAGTGGCATTACTGAAAGAAGAGGAAGACAAAGTAACCATTGAATTCTCTGTTACCGATACCGGTATAGGGATACCCGATAACAAGATCGAAAAGATTTTTGAAAACTTTCAGCAGGCATCCAGCGGCACATCACGCCTGTATGGTGGAACCGGTCTGGGACTAGCCATTGTAAAACAACTGGTAGAAGCACAGGGCGGAAAAATACAGGTAGTAAGTACGATTGACAAAGGATCTACTTTCAGTTTTGAGCTCAGCTTCCTTAAAACACAATCTGCTGCACAGGATGAGCCGGAAATCATGGAAGTGGATAAGCGGATCAAGGATATCAGGGTACTCGTAGTAGAAGATATGGCCCTGAACCAGTTACTGATGAAAACATTACTGGATGATTTTGGATTTGAACGGGATATTGCCTCAAACGGGAAAATCGCCATTGAAAAATTAGCCACAGAGAAATACGATATCATCCTGATGGATCTGCAAATGCCCGAAATGAATGGATTTGAAGCTACAGAATATATCCGTAACCAGCTGCACTCCTCTATTCCTATTATTGCATTAACCGCCGATGTAACCACTGTTGATCTGGCCAAATGCAGGGCGGTAGGCATGAACGACTATATTGCCAAACCGGTTGATGAGAAACTTTTGTACAACAAAATCATCAGTCTTACCAATAAACCCATAGCAGAAATCAGTACCAAGCCCCCATTAGCTGATACCAAACCACCGGCAAACTGGAAATGTACTAATCTGATGTATTTATCCAAACGAACCAAAGCAGACCCGGCATTAATGATGGAGATGATCTCTTTATACCTTGAGCAAACACCACCCTTGATCAGTGTGATGAAAAGCAGTTTACAGAAAAAAAACTGGGAGGCGCTACATGCTGCTGTACATAAAATGATCCCGTCATTTTCTATTATGGGCATCAGTGCAGAATTTGAGCAGATAGCTATTCATGTTCAGGAATTTGCCGCCAGACAGGAACCCCTCGAAAACATTTCCAATATGGTATCACAGCTGGAAGAAATCTGTAATCAGGCATGTGAAGAATTAACCGAAGTATTAAACGATATAAAAAAAGGACTACATGAAAAACAATAAAAAAATTAAAATTTTTCTGGTAGACGATGATGCGCTATACCTGAAATTACTGGCAATAGATTTTCAGGCCCATGGTGGGTTGGACATAGAGACCTATCCCAATGGCGACGATTGTCTGGCCCATTTAGTCAATAACCCGGATATCATTATTCTGGATTATCACCTCGACGGTATTGACCCTGATGCGATGAACGGGATTGAAACATTGGACAAAATCAAAGTTATCAATCCGGACATTCCTGTTATTATGTTATCTGCGCAGGATAAGATTGAAGTAGCCATAGACTGTATGCATCACAAAGCTTTTGATTATGTGGTAAAAAGTGAAACCGCCTTTTTACGCCTCCAGAAAAACATTACGACCATTCTTGAAATCAAAAAAATTGAGACAACCTTGAACTGGTATATGGAAAGAATGTAATCCGATACCGGGAATTGAATACGCGCTGTATATCTGTGAAACCTGTAAAAGAATAAATACGGGCTGTAACAGCTAACAGGCCTGAAGTAAGGAAATTTACAGCATACGGCTATCCTTTCTGACGACAGGAAGCACAACAAAGTTTTACCCGCTTTCAGTAACGGAAGTCACAAAAAAACAATCATGAAAAAAATCATTTTGCTGCTCACTGTTTTCTTCAGTGGCTTTATTGCCAATCAGGCTACTGCTCAGATCAGTCTGGGAGTTAACCTCAATATTGGCTCACAACCCGTTTGGGGACCTGTAGGTTACGACCATGTAGATAATTATTACCTGCCCGATATAGACGTGTATTATAATGTACCGAAACGTCAGTATGTCTATCTTGACCGTGGCCAGTGGATCTCAGCCAGTACGCTGCCTGTGCGTTACAGGAGTTACGACCTGTACAAGGGTTATAAAGTAGTTATTAACGAAGACAGACCATACCGTAATGCTGCCATGTACCGTGCCAAATATGCAGGTTATAAAAACAACCATAGCCAACAGGCCATCCGTTACAGTCACGACGAAAAATATTTTGTAAATAAAAATCATCCGGAGCATAACAAATGGAAAGGCAATGAAGGCAAGGGTAGAGAGAAAGGCAAAAAAGGGAAACACTAAGCTCCTCCCAGCAAACACATTGATTATCAGAAAATCCTGGCTAAACGCCGGGATTTTCTGTTCAGCGCAACAAGTGAATCTTGTAAATTATGAAACAGCCTGTATAACAATATATAAAAGGCGAATGAAGAACTTTATAGGGTGAAAATTCATTCACCATCTTAAATTACTATCATGAGCAACTTAACAGGATTAGAAGGCAACTGGAACGAGATCAAAGGAAAACTGAAACAGAAGTATGCCACACTTACCGATAATGACCTTTTGCTGATTGAAGGCAAGCAGGACGAGTTATTGGGCAGGTTACAGATTAAACTGGGCAAAACCAAAGAAGAGATCCATGCCATTCTCGGCGATTTGTAAATAACCCGATTCATTCACATTCAGTAAACATCCACTATGAAACTATCCCTCCTTACCCTCTCCGCCTTTTCGCTGTTCGCGTTAGGAACATTTAACGCATGTAATACGCCGGCCGAAAAAGTGGAAAACGCAGAAACCAAGGTAGCAGAAGCCAATAAAGATCTCGACAAGGCTAACGAAGAATATACCGCTGATATCGAGAAATACCGGGTGGAGAACGCTGCTAAAGTAGCTGCCAACGATAAAGCATTGGCAGAGTTCAAAATCCGGATCGCTTCTGAGAAAAAAGAAACCAGGGAAGCCTATCTCAAAAAGATAGCTGAACTGGAAAAGAAAGACAGTGATCTGAAAAAAAGGCTGGCTGATTATAAAGCTACCGGAAAAGACAACTGGCAGATCTTTAAGACTGAATTCAGCCATGATATGGATGAACTCGGTAAAGCTTTCAAAGATCTTACGGTAAAGAACGTAAAAGATTAAAACTACACCAGCCACATAAGTACATAAGGCTCAGATTGTACAAACAACCAGGTCTTATGTACTTATAAACCATTCTTATCAAAACTAAAAACAAACAACCATGGGAAACTTATTATATATAATTGCAGTTATTCTGATTATTGGCTGGCTGATCGGCTTTGTTGGTTACAACACAGGCGGTATTATTCATATACTGCTGGTAATAGCAGCCATTGCCATCATCCTGCGTATCATACAGGGTAGGAGACTTTAATTCATCGTATATCAAATAGCCTGCACCAGATCCTCGATGGTAATACCATCGGGGTGAGGGTGAATTTGATTTCGTAGTCTTTGAATAGCGGTTTCAATAGCCGCTGTATCCATCCCCATCATCCGGGCCATTTCGGTATGGGGCAATTGCAGTCTTACCAATGTAAGAATACGGGTATCCGTCAGTGTTAAACCCGGAATCTTCTGTTCCAGGCGCACAAAAAAACCTTTGTGCACTTTATCAAATAATTCCCGGAACGATTGCCATTCTGTGTCTGTTAATATAGTAGACTGTACCAGCTTCTCAAAATTCTGCAGTCGTTCCTCATATAAAGGATTGCCTGTCATATTGGCTTTCAGGCGTTCCAGTTCTGCTGCAAACCTTTCTATCAATTCATTTTTCTGGCGGTTATTATGGGTAAAATCCTGTAGCAGGTGCCTGGCATGTTGCAGTTTTTCCTCTGCTATCTGTTTTTCTTTCTGTAATATAGCGGCTGTATTTTTCGCTGTCTGGCGATAACGTCCGTACAGCAACAACAGCACTACCAATAACAGAAACAAAATCAGGATCACCGTATTTCTCCGAAGGGTTTCAGCTGCAGCGTCTGTTTCTATTTGATTTACCTGGTTCAGGTGTCTTTCGGTTTCTATACGCAACTGGATTTTTTCGTATGCCTGCCTGTCGCGGTTAGCCGTCAGACTGTCCTTTACCTGCATCAACTTTCGCTGTGTTTCCAACGCCAGTGTTTCCTGTCCGGTGCGTTCATAATACAAAACCAGTGCCTCATATAGATTTCTTCTTCCCTGCAAACCAAACGTTCCTTTTACCATTAACCTGGCTTCTGCTATCCGGGCAGCCGCTTTTGCCGGATCATTTTTCATGAGGTCTATACGGGCCAGTAATAACTGATCTGCCGCCGCATCTTCAGGAAGGCCCCTGCTAACTTTGAACCGGCTACCCTGTTCCAGCAAAGGATAGGCTTTCTCAAACAGGCCATTGGAAAAATACAGACTGCCGATATTGCCAAACGTAATACCGAGCCAGGCCGTATCCCGGTTAGCCTGCGCTTCTGTCAATGTTAACCGGAACCAGTGAAAAGCGCCTGCTGTATCTCCCTTTTGTTTGTGAATCATGGCCAGGGTATTCAAAGATTGTTTGCGTAGATAAGTGCTTACCTTCTTCAGTTCCTGGATCTGCAGCAGATAGGGTTCCGCTTTTTCATAGTTGCCCGACTCATAATAAATACCCCCGATAAAAAACAGGATCTTATCTATATCAGGTACTTCTTTGTAGCCAATCGCATTAAAATAGGTATCGGCCCGCAACAGGTATTCGAAGGCTATCGGGTATTTTTTAAAACTGTAATAATAGCCACCTGCACGATAGTTAGTCATCCCGATCATTAAAGGCAGCCGGTGTTTGTTAGCGAGGGCAATGGCTGATTCATGCAGGGAAGTGGAGTAAAAATTGAAGCCACGGATGCGGGCATATTGATCTGCCAGCAGCGACAGGGAGAAACAATGCAGTTCCCTGTCATCTCTTTCTTCTGCACTGCTGATGAGCTGGCGGATGGCGGTAATGGAAAAAACTGAATCGCGGCGTTTTACCTGTTCGTCATAAATATCCAGTGCTTTGGCTATTCTTTCTTTAACCGGCACCTGGAACACGCTATCAAATACACCCGAACCCATTACCGGCGAGAGGCAGAAAAACCAACAGGCAGCTATGCAGAAACGCAGCTGTATCATAGAGAATGGATTACAGTAGTAATGGTTAGGGGGTGTATAGATAATACTTTTCAGTGAAATAGGAAAGTGCCGAAGTTGACTGATTTTTCGCCAGCAGCATACAAACCATCAGATCCCCATCCTCATTTCAATCATGTATTTGTTAAAACCAGCTTTTTCATAAGAACGGATAGCGGGCTGGTTATCCTGGTATACTTCGAGCCGCAGTTCTGTGATGCCTCTGCCGCGCGACCAGTCTGTAAGTGCCTGCAAAATCAACTGATTAAAGCCCTTACCCCGATGCTCCGGTACTGTGTACATAAAACCCAGATAGGCATGATGTGTATGCCGGTGATAGGACTTAGCAACTTCGATCCTGGCGTAACCCGAAGCCACCGCTTTGCCTTCCAGTTCTGCTACCAGCAGTTGTGAGTCGGGAGAACTGATCAGGCGTTCAATATCATAATATTCAATCGGATCTTCTTTCAATGTACTATCAAAGGGACGTTCTGCAGTGATCACACCCTGTTCAAACTGGCGGAGAAGGGGTATATCCTGCAGGGTGGCTTCGCGGATGAGTGGGGTTGGCATGTGGGGTTGATAAAGTATATGGCGTAAATAAAGTATATAAAGTAAATAGGGTTTGTGGGGATAAAGATACCGGATTTGGACTCCGGTAACGTTGCCGGTAAAATTCTGGTTCGTTATTCGGATTCTGTGTAATTTTCTCTTCAATGACCAGCATGAAACAACTGTTCTCCGCCCTTTTCTCTTTCTGTGTTGGTAGTTCTGCCATGGCTCAATCACTGGTGGGTATCACCCATCAGGCCGATACCTCCTATACCAATTACAGCGCGTACCAGTCTACCAAAAAAACGCATCCCGAAACCCAATGGGTAACAGATAAAGCGCTGCCGGGTGTGGCCGAAAAAAAAGCAGTCAGCTATAGCCATATCGGTAACCGCCAACTTCTACTTGATGTGTTTTATCCGGAAGATAAAAACAAACCTAACCAGATCGCCATCCTCTTTATTCATGGCGGCGGCTGGCGTACCGGTAACCGAACCCAGCATTACCCGTTGGCAAGACAACTGGCCCAACTGGGATATACCGTTTTTACACCGGAGTACCGGCTCTCCACAGAAGCCTTGTTTCCGGCAGCTGTGTACGATCTGAAAGCAGCCATCCGTTGGGTGAAAGAAAATGCGAAACAGTATTCGATAGATACTACGCGTATCTGTGCAGCCGGTTTTTCTGCCGGTGGCGAGCTGGCTGCTTTTCTCGGTGTTACCGGCAACCTGCCGCTGTTCGAGGGCACACAAGTACTTACTACTACGGGCACCAACGTACAGGCAGTGATTGATATAGATGGCATCCTCTCCTTCGTGCATCCCGAATCGGGCGAGGGCGATGACAGCAAACGAACTTCCGCTGCTACTTACTGGCTGGGGTATCCCAAAAAAGGATATGAAAAAATCTGGGAAGCAGCTTCTTCGCTCAGTTATGTAACTGCGTTTACACCGCCTACCCTCTTTCTCAACAGCAGTGTGGCAAGAATGCATGCAGGAAGAGAGGATTATATCGCTGTATTGCGATCGTTCAGTATCTATACCGAAGTACACGAGTTTGAAAAAGCACCCCATGCGTTCTGTTTGTTTGAACCCTGGTTTACACCCACACTTACTTATATGGATGGATTCCTGAAGAAGGTATTCCGTAAATAAATGGCCAGATCATTATCTTAAAGCCGCTATTTTTCACCGCAGAGAAGAGAGAGCGGGGAGTTTTCGCGGAGTGTTTTTAGTCAAATTCGTATCTTACCGGTATGAGAACTTTGTTTTGCTTACTGCTGCTTTCACTGCAATTATCCGCACAGGAACATAACGCCAGTTACCGGTACCAGCCTCCTTCCGACCCGCAGGTACGGGCCAAACTGGACAGCTGGAAAAAGATCAAATTCGGTTTACTGATGCATTGGGGCACTTACAGCCAATGGGGTGTAGTGGAGAGCTGGAGTATCTGTCCGGAAGATGAAGACTGGACCAAACGCCGCGGTCCGTATGCGGCAGACTGGTACACCTACCTGAAAGCCTATGAAAATCTGCAAACCAGTTTCAATCCTACTAAATTCAACCCCGAACGCTGGGCCAATGCTGCCAAAGATGCGGGTATGAAATACGTGGTATTCACTACCAAACACCATGATGGGTTCTGCATGTTCGATAGCCATGAAACCGACTATAAAATCACCGGAAGCAAATCTCCTTTTGCCACTAATCCCAAAGCCAATGTAGCCAAAGAAGTATTCAGCGCTTTCCGGAAACAGGATTTTATGATCGGCGCTTATTTCTCTAAACCCGACTGGAACACCAACCATTACTGGTGGAAATATTTCCCGCCCAAGAGCCGCAATGTTTCTTACGATCCCAAAAAACACCCTGAACGTTGGGAAGGATTTAAAAACTTTACTTATAACCAGATCAAAGAGCTGATGAGTGAGTATGGTAAAATGGATATTCTCTGGTTAGACGGTGGCTGGGTTCGCCCCTTCAGCAGTATTGATACCACCGTAGAATGGCAACGCACCATTCCCTATAACCAGGATATAGATATGGCTAAGATTGCCGCCATGAGCCGCAGTTACCAGCCGGGCTTGCTGGTGGTTGATCGTACCGTACACGGCGAATATGAAAACTATGTTACGCCTGAGCAGGCAGTACCTGCAGGGTATCTTCCCTATCCCTGGGAGAGTTGTATTACCATGGGCAATTCCTGGTCGTATGTGCCGAATGACACTTACAAATCTTCCCGCAAAATCATTCACCTGCTTACGGATATCATCAGCAAAAATGGTAATCTTCTGCTCAACGTTGGTCCCGGCCCCGATGGCGAATGGGATCCGGTGGCGTATGAACGTTTACAACAGGTAGGTAAATGGATGAAACTAAATGGAGAAGCGGTGTATGATACCGAAGCCGACCCCGCTCTTCCCCGCCAGGGCAACTGGGTATTTACCCGTAAAGGAAAAATTATATATGCGATCTACCAGCTGGGCGAAAAAGAAATGGCTGGCAGTCTGACACTGAAAGGTGATATTTTTACAACTACCAAACAGATAAGTCTGCTGGGCAGCACGCAGAAAATTCAATCTTTGGTTAAGGCTAATGAAGTAAGTATCCGTTTTACACAGGCAGGAGATACCGAGGCACTGGTGTTTAAACTGATAGTTGAATAAACTGGCGCTGCAAAACCTATCTGACAGATCTATTATATGCCCGGTTTTACGCTTTTTGCTTTGCTCCCGATTCGGTTGTCATTAACCCCATCATCATTACCAATGCCGAAAGAATAACCACTTGAATAATCAACGATTTGTTCACCAACGGAATACGGCTGGAAGGTGCAATAGACAGAAACAGAAGAATGGTGATCAATCCCCGCGGTGCTATAAACATAAGGGGCTTCAATGCCAGACCAGACAACCTCAGTTGTAAGGCGCGTAACAGGAAAATAGCAGCAACAATACCCACCGACCAAACCAGTGTGTCTGTATTTAACAGCTCTGTTGTTTCTATCAGATATCCAAACAGCAGAAAGAACAGAGCTCGGATCAGAAAAGCGGCTTCGGTAGTAATTTCCCGGAATTTAAACACTTCCTGCTGTAAGGCTTCGGGATTGAGTTTGTTGATCCATTTTATATGCTTCAATTCGTCAAGATTGCCCAGAAATAAACCGAAGAGCAGAATAAAAACCAGGCCCGGTAAATGATAGATCTTCGACACCGCATAAATCAGTATCACCAACAGAATAATGGGGGCAAACTTTATATGATGATCAATCCGGCTCAGCAACATGGATAAACCAATGGTGGCCACAAAAGAAACTGCTGCAATAACAAGCAGTTGCATAAAAAAACCTCCCACTGAATACAGGTTAAAGACTTCATTCAATGCCACGAAATTGAAAAAAAGAACACCGAGTATATCGGAGAGACTGCTCTCATAAATCACAAACTCTTTGTTGTGCTGCCCAAGCGATTTTACACTGGGTATGGCAATGGAACTACTGATCACACAAAGCGGCAGGGCATTGGTTATACTGTCCTTGAAACTACTCCCTCCCATCTGTTGCAAAACCCAGGCCAGACCAAGCGCCAGTAAGAGCATGGGCAGCAATGCCACCATAAAAGAACGTTTGATCAGCCGCTTTTTGGATGCATTAAATTCCAGTTCCAACGAGCCCTCCAGCACAATCAATATCAGACCTACCGTTCCCAGTACCGGTAACACAGGTGTAAGATCCGGCAGGGAAAGATCTAACAGATCAGCCATTTTGCGCACAGCAAAACCCAGCATCAGTAACAGAATCACGGAAGGGATTTTTGTTTTGGAAGAAGTAATATCAAACACATATGCAATCAACAATAAAATACAGAGCGTAATAATGATTGCAGTAGTCATGCGCAGCAGTTTAAATGAATAGTTTTTTCAAAATACAAAACATACTGTAATATAACCGGAAACCAGGGTTAGATTAACATATTTTTTATCTGTACCGAAAGAGAAATTAACCTAAGCGGATTCCATCCGGCTTCTTAGTACCGGTCATACCAAAAATCCTTTTCCTTTTCGCATTTCAATAACTGTGTGATTCAACTATTCCCGATGCTTTCTTCGTACAATCAGTTTTTCCAGTTCCACGCCAATAAAGACGATCATAGATGCTGCGCCAACAATCACAAACTCCCGCAGGTTCAAAGACTCTGTCTGAAAAACGGCATGCATGAAAGGAGTATATGTTACAGCCAGCTGCAGTAACAGCGTCAGTAATACCGAACCCAATAATGGTTTGTTACTGAACAGGCTCATCCGGAAGGCCGACTGGTGTTGCGAACGGATGGCCATCACATGCGCCATCTGCGATAAACAGAGTACATTAAACACCATGGTTTGCCAATGCAGTCCTTCCGCAATGGCCCATGCCTGTATGCCCAATGCCGCAGCTGCCATCAGCATACCTACCCAGATCATGTGCAGACCCTGGCCGTTGGCAAATACATTTTGTTTGGGTGGACGTGGCGGACGGTGCATGATATTTTTTTCTGCTTTCTCAAACGATAATGCGATAGCCGGTAACCCATCCGATACCAGGTTAATCCATAAAATATGAATAGGCAGCAAAGCAATGGGCAAACCCAGTATCGGCCCCATCAGCAGGGTCCATAACTCGCCCGAATTGGTGGTCATCAGGTATTTGATGAACTTTAAAATATTATCGTAGATCCTCCTGCCCTCTTTAATGGCTTTGACAATAGTAGAGAAATTATCATCCAGCAGAATCATGTGTGCTGCTTCTTTGGATACATCGGTACCGGTAATACCCATGGCAATGCCAATATTAGCGCGTTTAAGAGAGGGGGCATCGTTCACTCCATCACCCGTCATGGCTACATAATGACCTTTTTCCTGCAGCATTTTTACGATCTGTAATTTCTGTTCGGGCGATACCCTTGCATACACTTTGATCTGTTCCACTTTGGCAAAAAAATCTGCATGTTCCATGGCTGCCAGTTCTGTACCCGTAACAACCAGATCCTGTTCCGTTGCTACAATACCGATCCGCCTGGCAATGGTCTGGGCAGTCAGCGGATGATCGCCGGTAATCATTACCGGAACAATTCCGGCGGTTTTGCATTGTGTCACGGCATCGTATACTTCTTCCCGGGGTGGATCGATCATTCCGGCCAGTCCGAGAAAATGCAGTTCCTGTTCCGCTACTTCACTGGTGGGGTTAACTGGCAGTTGCTCCCAGTAGCGGTAAGCAAAACCCAGTACACGCAAACCACGGGCGGCCATCTCATCTACCTGCTGTTGTATTTTAGCGGGATCAGCATTCCCGCAACGGGTAACCAGGATATCGGGTGCGCCCTTGGTAAAAGCAATGATCCTGCCACTATGTTCATGAAAAGTGGTCATGAGTTTACGTTCCGAATCAAAAGCGATCTCTGCTACACGGGGCCATACAGAAGGATGTATATAATGTTCATTCGATACTTCCATCAATGCGATCTCCGTACTATCGCCTATCATCGCATCGCCATCTTTACGCGCATCGTTGTTAAGGGCAAATGCATGCAGCAGCAGTGAAATATCTTTCTCGTGTTTCAATCCGGCCAGTTCATTTCTATCGTGCAGCCTGCCATTCACATATACCTGCTCGGTATGCATTTTATTTTTGGTGAGGGTGCCCGTTTTATCGGTACAGATATAAGTAACCGAACCCAGGGTTTCTACCGTAGGCAATTTGCGGATCAGGGTATGGAAGCGGATCAATCTTTTGGCGGCCAGCGCTAATGAAATCGTAATAACAGCCGGTAGCGCTTCCGGTATGGCAGCCACGGCCAGCGAAATACTGGTCATCACCATTTTTACCAGTCCCTCGCCTCTTAACCAGCCTGCAATAAAAAAGAGTCCACATAAAATGAGTACGATCACCGACAGCTTTTTTCCAAACAAAGCCATGCGTTGCTGCAGCGGTGTTTGCACTTCATCTTCCTGCAGCATTTTAGCAATGCGGCCCAGTTCGGTTTGCATACCGGTGGCTATTACCATACCACTGCCCCGGCCATAGGTTACAAATGTGCCTTTGAAAGCCATGTTCAGCCGGTCGCCAAGGGGCAGGTCATCAGTTTCTATAACGGCGGCTGTTTTTTCTACTGCCTCCGATTCGCCGGTTAAGGCCGCTTCTTCCATTTTGAGGTTGATGGATTCCATGATGCGGATATCGGCCGGTACCGCATTACCTGCTTCCAGCAATACCACATCGCCGGGAACCAGTTCGGTAGCGGGTAAAGAGAGGATGGTTCCGTTACGCAGGGTTTGGGCCTGGGTGGTACTCATCTGCTTTAATGCCTGCATGGCTTTTTCGGCGCGGTATTCCTGGAAAAAACCGATCACGGCATTCAGCACTACAATGACAATGATCACAATTGTATCTGTGGCTTCTCCAATGATGGCAGAAATAACAGCAGCAGCCAGCAGGATCAGAATCATGACATCCGTAAACTGAGAGAGCAGGATACTGAGCGCTGTTTTTTTCCTGGCTTCTTCTAACTGATTAGGACCGGTTTCCAGCATTTTCTCTTCTGCTTTCATAGAACTCAGTCCACCGGATGCCGAGCCCAGTAGTTCAAAAACAGCGTCGATACTAAGGCGGTGCCAATTCATGGGTTGGGCTTTGCCTGAAGTTACGGAAGAATCGGGGGGCATGGTACGGTAGCGTATAAAGAAATGAGAGGAAGCCCTGCGGGTTATACGGCAACCGTTACCGGGAAATAATTACCTGGCCAGATAGCCCCCATCAATCGGATAGTAACTGCCTGTAACAAAAGAAGCTTTTTCACTGCTTAACCAGAGAACCAGTTCTGCTACTTCTTCGCTTTTGCCGAGGCGGCCAATGGGATGCAGGGCAACCAGTTGGTTCTTTATCCCGGCATCCAGTCCGCTTAACAAAGGGGTATCTATAAAACCAGGGCCTACTGCATTTATGCGGATGTTTTTGGCAGAGTATTCCAGCGCGGCGGTTTGGGTAAGACCAACCACCCCATGTTTGGCGGCAGTATACGCGGCAGAACCGGCAAAACCTACGGAACCTAAAATTGATGAAATGTTGACAATACTTCCACCACCATGCTGTAAAAAGGCGGCTATCTGGTACTTCATCCCGTAAAAAAGACTATTCAGGTTAATGGCAATAACTTTTTGCCATCCTTCAATACTCATATCGGCAATCGGGTTTATTTCGCCCCCAATGCCGGCATTGTTTACGGCAATATCTAACCGGCCATAGGTGCTAACTGCAACATTAACCAGTGCTTCCATCTCTGCAGGTTGCGAAACATCTGTTTTACAGAAGATTGCTTTACCACCTGCCAAACTGATCTCTTTAACCACCGCTTCTCCATCGGCTGATGCTATATCTGATACAACCACATGGGCACCCTCTGCGGCAAATAAGATGGCGATGGCTTTGCCGATACCCGATGCGGCACCGGTTACAATGACTGTTTTATTTTTCATAGGGAAGAGAATTTACTGTTATCGAAGGTCAATTTCATTTATATAAAATACTTTACATAATTGAGAGAGCTGGTTACATGTTTCACACCTGTTCCAGAAAAGCAACAAGCGGTATGTAAAATTATCCATTATCTTCTGGAAGCTGTTGTACTTTCTGAGAACCTCCCTGTTAATCAGCAGTCAGGGCTGCATAAAAGCCGACCCCTTACCAGACTCACTCGCTACCAGGATGCGGCCGCCCATACAGACTA
>DASWXD010000012.1:0-13745 GCA_036405675.1 Sediminibacterium sp. | reverse complement strand
GGTTCTTTTTCTTCAAATTTCTTTTGCAACAAAGCGGTATGCTTTTGTATCAGATCTTCCGTTAGAATATTCAGAAAAGCAGCCAGCTTTTCAAAGTTGGTGTAATCGGTACGACGCTGTGTACCATCTATAATTCCCAGTAATGCTTTTCTTTCCATTTTAAGCATTTTCAGGATATTAGTTTGATTTGTGTTTAGGTCATGTAATCGCCTTTCAAAGAGTTCACGTAAACTTGGCTCTTTAAATAAGTTGTTTAGTAGGTCGTTGGCTTGTCTATATCTATCTTTATTATGCTCCATATCGTTAAAAAGGTAAAATTACCTACATTATTTTTAAAGTGAATAAAATGCTTGACCGTTTGAAAAATACTATATATCTTAGAGTTATGAATAAGTTACCAACCGAAAAAAGGGCGCAAATAATCAGAATGCTGGTCGAGGGTAATAGCCTTCGTTCTACCTCTCGTATGGCAGATGTATCAATAAATACGGTTATAAAACTCCTTATTGACACAGGAAAGGCTTGCCAGCAGTTTCATAACGACACTGTTTTTAGGTTACAGTCGGAAAGAGTGCAGTGTGATGAAATATGGTCGTTCGTTGGGTGCAAAGAGAAAGCAAAAGAAAAAGGCGCAGATGGTGAAGGTGACGTTTGGACATGGACAGCATTAGATGCCGACAGCAAACTTATTATTTCATGGTTGGTAGGTGATAGAGACGCTGATACCGCAACAGTATTTATGCAAGATGTTAGGGATAGACTGGAAAAGCGTGTCCAATTAACTACAGATGGACACAGACCATATTTACAAGCCGTCACAACGGCTTTTGATTATGATGTAGATTATGCAATGTTAATTAAGATGTACGGTGGAAATGATGGGAATACTCAAACGGAAAGAAAGTATAGCCCTGCTGAATGTACTGGCGCAAAAAAGACAAGAGTGATGGGAGACCCTAATAAAAAATTCATTTCCACCTCTTATGTTGAACGTTGCAACCTAACAATGAGAATGCACATGAGAAGGTTTACGCGGCTTACTAATGCTTTCAGTAAGAAGATTGAAAACCATTGCTACGCAATAGCCCTACATTTTGTTTATTATAACTTTGCTAAAATACATACCTCATTAAGTGTTACACCTGCGATGCAAGCTGGGTTAACAAAAAAGCCTATAACTATTGAGGATATAGTTAATTTAGCACCTATTGAAGCACCAAAGGAAAGGGGCTTATATAAAAAGAACATAATTAATAACTAAAATCTAAAACTATGGCAAAAACAATTGATGTAACTGAAAATGGGTCAAACAGAAGGTTATCAATACTTATTTCCAATATTCTATATGTTGAATCCCTCACCTACAATAGTGGCACAACTGTTACAATAATAACTCTTGTTGGGGATAAGCAGCTACATGTAAATGAAAACGTTGTAAATGTAAAGGGGCAGATCAATGCAGAATAATTCCAAAAATTTCAAACTGATACACTACCGATGCCTGACAACTTTTAACTTTCCACTTTTAACTATTAACTTTTAACTGTCTTTACTTCCACTCCGCTCTCGCGCTCGGCCCCACATCCAATGTACTGAATTCTTTGGCCAGGTATTTATAGTAGGCGGTAATGGCAATCATGGCGGCATTATCGGTGCAGTATTCGAACGGGGGGATATAGGTTTTCCAGCCATGTCTGGTGCCTGCTTCCTGCAGGGCTTTGCGTAAGCCGCTGTTGGCACTCACCCCGCCGGCAATACATACTTTTCTCACACCGGTTTGCTGTATGGCTTTCTTTACTTTCTTCAGCAGGATGTTAATGATGGTATATTGAATGGAAGCACAGAGATCTGCCAGGTGCTGTTCTATAAAACCGGGCTCCTGCTTCTGGAGAAAGTAGAGAACGGAAGTCTTTAATCCACTGAAAGAAAAATTCAGCTCAGGAATCTGGGGTTCTGCAAATTTGAAGGCCAGCGGATTGCCTTCTTTGGCATATTTATCAATCAAAGGTCCGCCGGGATAAGGCAGTCCCAGTAATTTCGCACTCTTGTCAAACGCTTCTCCGGCAGCATCATCAATGGTTTCGCCGATCACTTCCAGATCCAGCGGCGAACGGGCTAACACGATCTGGGTATGTCCACCACTTACCGTTAAACAGAGAAAGGGAAAATCGGGCCGCTCTTCGCCTATCAGGTTCGCCAGTACATGGGCCTGCATATGATGCACCGCAATCAAAGGTTTGTTCAGCGATAAAGCCAGCGATTTGGCAAATTGGGTTCCTACAAGCAAACTTCCAATCAGGCCGGGGGCCTGTGTGAAAGCGATGGCATCAAGCATCTCGAGTCTGGAGTTAGGCGTTGGGAGTTGGGGAAATGCCTGGGTGAGTGCCGCATCTATTACCGGTACAATGTTCTGCATATGCGCCCGGCTGGCCAGTTCGGGTACCACGCCTCCATATTGTTCATGAACGGTCTGGTTGGCAATGAAATTGGATAAGATCTTCCCATCCACACACACAGCAGCGGAGGTTTCATCGCAGGAAGATTCTATGGCGAGGATGGTGGGCATTTAGTTTATTGGTTTATTCGTTTACTGGTTTCTGGTCGATCAGCTTTTGTTGATGCGGGAAACCTGGTAGTTTCAGTTTCTGGTCACAAAGCGTGCAAATTTACACATGCCCACCCATAAACCAATTAGAAGACCATATAACAAGTCCAGACTTACCCCAATAAACTAATAAACCAACAAACGAATAAACCAGTAAACGAATAAACCAACAAATTACTTCGTCCTGATAGCTACCACCGGATCCATTTTAGCGGCAATCGAGGCCGGGATGATGCCGGAAATGATGCCGAGAATGATACAGATACTTAAGGCGAGGACAATAATATTAGGCGCAATGAATATCGGGAAAGGCAACACGGTACTTAATACAAGCGACAATACTTCTACCAGCCCCAGTCCTACCAGTCCGCCAATAATACACAGAAACGCGCTCTCGATCAGGAATTCGGTAAGAATGGTACTGCGTTTGGCGCCCAGTGCTTTTTTGAGACCGATCTGGCTGGTTCTTTCCCTTACGGTTACAAACATGATATTGGCTACGCCAAAAGCACCCACAATCAGGCTCAGGCCCGCAATGGCCCATCCACCGGCACTTACCTGGCCAAAGAAACCACTTACCTGCTCGCTGAACATGGCCACATCATTACAGGAAAAATTGTCTTCGTCTGTAGGACTCAAACGCCTTGTCTGACGCATAATGCCGGTTAACTCATCCTGTAAGGCTTTGGAGGCGATATTGGGTTTACCCTGCACCATAATGAAGGGGCTGCTGTTATCGGGGTTATAGACGCTCGCAAAATACCGGTAAGAAACGATCAGGCTCTCGTCGTAATCAAAACCGCCTACAAAACTCTGTCCCTGTTTTTTGATGACTCCTACAACCGTTACTTTCCGTCCGTTATAAGAAACTTCTTTACCCACGGCTTTTTGTGGCCCGCCAAACAATTCATCGGCAACGGTATAACCGATAATGCCGGTAGAGGTTCCCCGCAGAAATTCGGATTCATTGAGGTAACGGCCATTTTCTATATCAATGGTCTGGATGATATTAAACTCTTCCGATACACCGTAAATATTGATATTGCTGAGAATATTGTCTTTGTAACTAAGATTCACCCGGCTGGATACAAACATGGCCGAATTGGCGGCCAGCTGACTTTTTGTTTTGATGAATTTCATCTCCTCGATGCGCATCGGCGGACGTTTCATGTATTTCCACCAGGGATAATCGTTACCGCCACCGTAATTCCACTTGTCTACATAAATGGTGTTATTACCAAACGATTTGATATCGTTCTGTACTTTCCGCTCCAGGCTGTCAACCGTTGCCAGTACACCGATGATACAGAAGATACCGATGGTGATTCCGAAGAGAGAGAGGAAGGTACGCAGCTTGTTAACCCGTAATTCCTGCAGGGCCATCCGGAAACTATTCCATAAAATGCTCAGTAACTTTAACATATACCAAATGTAAGTGAGGAAAGGCTTTGTGAGAAGTATTTTTATGTGAGCGGTGTTTAGTTATCATCCGGAATAAAGCTGGCTTACCTGAACAATCTTTCCAGCCTGTTTTGCGGAGAAGCTTATCCAACCGCTATTCCATGGTAAATTCAGGAGTACCAGCCAGTTAACTTATGAACCATCGGTGCAAAAAAGTTGTTACTACACAACGGATAGCATTGTATACTATCCTATTTTTGCAGCGATTTACAAACCTAAACTTGCAATATGACCTGGAAACAAGTCTTCACTTCGTCGGTAGGAAAGAAATTGGTTATGGGCTTTACCGGCATTTTCCTCATCCTTTTCCTGATCGTTCATGCCGGACTCAATGCCTGTATCTGGGCCGGAGACAATGGTGAGATGTTTACCAAAGGCGCCCATTTCATGGGTTCCAACTGGGTTCCCCGTATTCTGGAACTGGGTTTGTTTGCCGGATTGATCCTGCACATTGTACAGGGCCTGATGCTCGAACTGGCCAACCGCAGCAAACGTTCTGTAGGTTATGCCGTTAGTTACAGCGAAGGCAGCAAATGGTACAGCAGAAGCATGGGCCTGCTCGGAACCCTGATCCTGTTGTTCCTCATCCTTCACCTCTATCATTTCTGGTTACCTAACCGTGCCAGTCAGGGTTTTTTACTGGGCGAAGAGATCAACCTTTTTGAAAAAATGAGACTGGAGTTCAGCGAACTCTGGGTAGTGATCGTATATGTACTGGGTTGTATCTCCCTGGGATACCACCTCGCACACGGTTTCCAGAGCGCATTCAGAACCATTGGCGTACACAACAAACGTTACAACACTATGTTGGTTAGTCTCGGATACGGTTTCTCCATCATCATTGCACTGATTTTTGCCATGATGCCGGTGAGCTTTTATATGGGCTGGGTGTAAGAATCAATGAGTGAATGAGTGAATGAGTGAATGTTAATTCGCTAATTCGTAATCCGAAATCCGCGAATCCAAAAAAAACACAAACCTGTCTGCCGAATGGCAGGCTTCAAACCATCGAAATATGTTAGATGCAAAAATTCCTGCCGGGCTTTTAGATGATAAGTGGACCGATTATAAGGGGCATTGCAAACTGGTGAACCCGGCCAACAAACGTAAGCTGGAAGTCATCATCGTGGGTACCGGTCTGGCCGGTGCCTCGGCGGCTGCTTCGCTGGGTGAGTTGGGATATAAAGTAAAAGCTTTCTGCTTCCAGGATTCTCCGCGCCGGGCGCACTCCATTGCCGCGCAGGGTGGTATCAACGCCGCCAAAAACTACCAGAACGATGGCGACAGCGTATTCCGTTTATTCTACGACACCATCAAAGGTGGCGACTACCGCGCACGCGAAGCCAACGTTCACCGTCTGGCTGAAGTAAGTGCCAATATCATCGACCAGTGTGTGGCCCAGGGTGTACCCTTTGCCCGCGAATATGGTGGATTACTGAGTAACCGTTCTTTCGGCGGTACACAGGTACAAAGAACTTTTTATGCTGCCGGACAAACCGGTCAGCAGTTATTGATCGGCGCTTACCAGGCCCTGGAGCGCCAGGTGGCATTGGGTAATGTAAAAATGTACAGTCGCCACGAAATGCACGAGATCGTTAAGATCGATGGCAAAGCCCGTGGTATCATTGCCCGCGACCTCGTTACCGGTAAACTGGAAAGACATTTCGGTCATGCCGTACTGCTTTGCAGCGGTGGTTATGGTAACGTATTCTATTTATCAACCAATGCCATGGGCAGTAATGTTACCGCCGCATGGAAAGCCCATAAAAAAGGAGCCGCTTTTGCCAACCCTTGTTTTACACAGATCCACCCTACCTGTATTCCGGTAAGTGGCGATCACCAGTCGAAACTGACCCTGATGTCAGAATCACTGCGTAACGACGGACGTATCTGGGTACCCAAGGCCAAGGGCGATAACCGCAAAGCCAGTGAGATCCCCGAAGAAGAAAGAGATTATTACCTCGAAAGAAGATACCCTGCTTTTGGTAACCTGGTACCACGCGATGTGGCATCACGTGCCGCCAAAGAAAGATGTGACGAAGGATATGGTGTAGGAACCAGCAAGCAGGCCGTATACCTCGATTTTGCTGCCGCCATCATCCGCTATGGTAAGATCGAAGCGGGTAAGGAAGGAAAAGACAATGCTACACAGGAAGAGATCATTGCCATGGGTAAAGAAGTGGTGAAAGAGAAATACGGCAACCTGTTCGATATGTACGAAAAGATCACAGGCGAAAACCCGTATGAAGTGCCGATGCGCATCTACCCTGCCGTACACTATACCATGGGTGGCTTATGGGTAGACTACGAACTGCAGACCAATGTACCCGGTTTATACGCTTTGGGCGAAGCCAACTTCAGTGACCATGGAGCCAACCGTTTGGGTGCTTCTGCCTTGATGCAGGGACTGGCCGATGGTTATTTTGTGATCCCTTATACACTCGGCAATAACCTGGCCGACGATATCTATGCCAAAGCCATTGAAACTTCTCACCCTGCTTTTGAAGAAGCAGAGAAAGAAGTGGCCAACAGGATCAAACAACTGATGAGCATCAAAGGCACCCAGAGTGTGGAAAGTTTCCACAAACGTCTGGGTAAGATCATCTGGGATAAATGTGGTATGGCCCGTAATGAGCAGGGACTGAAACAGGCCATTGCAGAAGTACAGGCCCTGAAAAAAGAATTCTGGAGCGATGTACGTATTCCGGGTGATATCGAAGAAATGAACCCTGAACTGGACAAAGCTGTACGCGTAGCCGATTTTATTGAGCTGGGAGAGCTGATGTGTATCGATGCCCTGAACCGCAACGAAAGCTGCGGCGGACATTTCAGGGAAGAATACCAGACACCAGACGGAGAAGCCATGCGCGACGATGCAAATTACATGTACGTAGCAGCCTGGGAATATGCCGGCGAACACAAATGGAACCTGCATAAGGAACCATTGAATTACGAAGTGATCAAACCGACACAGCGTAATTATAAGTAGTTGTAACAGGTATTAACCGCAGGTTAATTTGAAAATTTGAAAATGTGCTGATTTGAAAATTAGATTAGTGTACAAATTCAAATTATGCGCAATGATCGGCGGAATGTGATTGTGGAGAAATCGGTTGCGTTTTCTCTGGCGATCATTCGGTTTACAGAAGTTCTTGAACATAACAGAAAATTTGTCATTGCCAACCAGCTTCTACGCTCCGGAACCTCAATAGGTGCAAACATATTTGAGGCCCAGAATGCAGAAAGCAAGGCAGACTTTATTCACAAGATGAAAGTAGCGGCCAAAGAAGCAAGTGAAACCGTTTACTGGCTGATGCTCTGTGAAAAAAGTGAGTCTTATCCCTTTGACCCGGCTTTACCGGACAATCTCGCAGAGATCATCCGAATCCTCTCCAGGATCATCGCCACCTCAAAAGGGTAAACCGTTAGCATTTTCAAATTCTCAAATTCACAAATTATCAAATTTCTATATGGAACATTATAACATGAATCTGAACCTGAAAGTCTGGAGACAAAAGAACTGCAAATCCAAAGGCGAGTTCAAACTGTACCGGGTAGAGAACATTTCTTCCGAAATGAGTTTTCTGGAAATGTTTGATGTGCTGAACGAGCAACTGATCCGCGATGGTGATGATCCGATCACTTTTGACCATGACTGCCGCGAAGGAATTTGTGGTGCCTGTTCCATGTATATCAATGGTAAACCACACGGTCCATGGCAGGCCAATACTACCTGTCAGCTGCACATGCGCGCCTTCAAGGACGGCGATACCATTGTAGTAGAACCCTGGAGAGCCGATGCCTTCCCGGTGATCAAGGATCTGATGGTAGACCGTTCCGCTTTTGACCGCATTATTCAGGCGGGAGGTTATATCAGCGTAAATACCGGTAATGCAGTAGATGGTAACGCCATCCCCATCCCGAAAGACGATGCAGATGCGTCTTTTGCAGCCGCCATGTGTATCGGTTGTGGTGCCTGTGTAGCCGCCTGTAAAAACAGCAGCGCCATGTTATTCCTCAGTGCCAAGGTTTCGCACCTGGCCCTGTTACCACAAGGTGCCCCTGAAAGAAAAAGCCGCGTGATGAATATGGTGGCGCAAATGGACAAGGAAGGATTTGGTGCCTGTACCAATACCGGTGCCTGCGAAGCTACCTGTCCGAAAGAAATCTCAATTACCAATATTGCCCGCCTCAACAAAGAATACCTGGCGGCTGGTATTACAGCAGAATAATGATCGCCCTGCAAAGGGATTGGATATAAAAGGAAAGCCTGTTTCAATCAAGAAACAGGCTTTTCTTTTGTTTAGATAGATCTTGTCATTGCCCATTGATAATTGCCCATTCACCTAAACAGTGGCTTTGTTTCTTTTGAGTAAGAGAGCGCAGACCAGACTAACGACCAAACCAACTGGCACGATCTCCAGGTAGGTGAACAGGATATTGACAAGTGGATTTTTGTACATCTCTGCAAATTCTTTCATTTCGGCGGCTTGTTTGGCTATTTCAGCAGCACTGGCACCACTGGTTTTTGCTTTTTCGAGCATGGCAGCACTGTACCTGTCAGCAAAATCCGGAAATACAAAATGTCCCTCGATCTGCCAGGTAACCACATAAAAAGTAGCAGCGATCAGGGTGATCAGCAGACCAATGGTAAACGCTTTTCCGAAACTGATCAGTCCATCGTTGTATTTATCACGATAGGTTTTGATACCTACAAATACAAAAGAGAATGCGAGAAGCATGGAAGCGTATCCATAGACGATGCCGTTGTCAAAATCCCCTTTATTGATGAAATAAAGGGTTGAACAGACCATCAGTGCACTTACGATCAGGCCACTGATGACCCCGTTTACGATCACAACTTTTTTCATGTATGTGGTTTTAGGTGAAGAATACAACGAAAATCGGGCATGGCCTTCTTTTCCGGTTCATACTTTCGGGTGATTTTAGGAAGATGCATTTATTTTCATCCTAAAGAATGAACATTATGCAATCAATCCCGCCTGTTTTCCTCTCTCAATAGCCTGTGTTCGTCTTTGCACATCCAGTTTTTCGAATAAACGGGCCGCATGTGTTTTTACGGTATTGAGCGATACAAATAACCTGTCTGCAATTTCCTGGTTACTGAGTCCCTCCGCCATTAACTGCAGCACCTCCCGCTCTCTTTGGCTAATGCCGAGCTTCGACATTTCTTTTTCATTCACTGCAAAAGGAAGAGAAGGATCACGGAACACCGTTTTTTCAACGATCCGTTGCTCGATCCTTGGTTTGCTCAGTTTTTTCGATAGCCAGATGCCGAGGCCAGTGAACAGGATGGCGATAGAACCGGCATAGAGCTCAAAAGCATGGTCGTAGATCACAAATTTCAACTCCAGCCATTTCAGCAATAAGAGCAAGAGGGCCAGGGAGCTTCCGTAAAGCCATACTGTTTTATACTTTCTGAAAAGGTCCATGCAGTGGTGGTAAGTTGCTTACTAAGATAAACGTCTGCCCGCAAATGACCATCATCCGGGGTAAAACATGATTAACTTTGCGGCATGTCTAACAGCTATTTCCGGTTCAAACAGTTTACCGTACACCAGGAACGATGTGCCATGAAAGTGTGTACAGACGCCTGCCTCTTTGGTGCCTGGGCAGGCCGGAAAGCCGCACAGCCACCGCTAAGGGATGGCAGTGTACTGGATATCGGAACGGGCACCGGTTTACTGAGCCTCATGCTGGCACAACAAGGCACCCATCGGATCGATGCGGTGGAGCTGGACGAAAAAGCCGCCGAACAGGCAGCAGAGAATTTCGACACTTCGCCCTGGCGCGAAAGATTGCAGGTCATTACCGGCGATATTACCAAACTGCACCTCGGCAAAAAATATGATTGCATCATTACCAACCCGCCATTTTTTGAGAACGACCTGAAAAGTCCGGATAGCCAGCGCAATCTGGCATTACATAGTGAGGCACTGTCTTTTGCAGAGTTATTGGCGGCCTGTGCACAGTATCTTCAGGAAGATGGTAAACTGGCGGTACTGCTCCCCTATCACCGCAAAGATGTTTTTGTGCAACAGGCTTTGCAGGCGGGATTTTTTCTGGAAGAAGAAATATCTGTGAGGCAAACACCCAGACATGCGTATTTCAGGGCGATGTTATGGATGGGGAGAACAGCAGTAACGCCATTGCAAAGATCCATCACCATCAGGGAAGGAGAAATATACAGTGCGGCGTTTAGTGATTTACTTAGAGATTATTATCTAAAATGAGTGATTGTTATCAAAGAAATAACTCTCTGCGAAAACTCCCTGTTCTCTGCGGCTCTGCGGTTGAATGTAGTTTGCACTCACCGCAGAGCCGCGGAGTTTTTAGAGGTTTCGCAGAGAGAGAGCTTCCTGGTTAATGTGCCGCATAGTCTGAGAGGTAGTCGAATGCGGCAGTCAGTTTGCCCTGCTCCAGTATTTTGGCCCTTTCAATGGCGTCGCTGCTGCCTTTGTAGAGGTCTTCGAGTACGTATTTGATCAACTGCTCCCCAAAATACCGGCTGGCATCGCGGGGTAATTCGTTGGGCAGGTTGCCAACAGCCATGATATCGATACTGCCGGGCAGATAAGGTTCCGTTTTTTCACCCGTAAGTTTATTCACGCCATATATCGGCACATCAATCGTGGCATCGCCGAGGTTACAGGGCACACTTCCGTTTTTATCATCGGTAATATCAGCAATACTCTGTATGCGGAACTCCGGCCGCCGCAGGGTTTCCATCGAAAACAGGCGGGGCATACTGGGCTCCCAGTAAATGCCATTCATTAAAATATCGGTGTGTGCGCAGTATTGCTCAAACAAACAATCGTATTCAGCCGCATGGGTATGAAAATGTTCGCGGTTATACGTGCCGTTTTCTTTGTGACGGTATAGATCAGCCCCTTTGAGATGCACATACACCGGATAATCAAAATTGCGGGAAAGGTATTCGCCGGGCTCTACATCCTGCACATCCATCAAAGTCATGATCTCCAGAATGCCATGTGCCACCCGGCCACTGCCGGTAATCGCGATCTTTACCCTGGGTAATTTCAGTCCGAAATAGGTATGGATCAGTTCGCGGTAATCCTTCACTTCTCCCACCCTGCCCAGGTGAAATGCACCTGTTCGGTTACCATAAGCCATAATACCATTATGCGCCCCCACAATACCGGCAAAAAATCCAAAACCAATGATGCGCTGACCATCTGCATGCTCCAGGCACTCATAATCAATCAACGTGATGTTTTTATCCATCATCGCATGCATCAATCCCTGGTTATAGGCTTGCTTTTTCTTGGTATGCGAGAAAAACAGGTAGGTTTTGTTGGCCAGCAGCTGGCTCACAGGCACTTCTTTGATACCGAGTAAGAGGTTACAGGGGGAAAGGTCTTCTACCACATCAATGCCCGCATGAGCATATTCAGCGTCGGAAAAACAGCGGTTGGGCGAGCTTTGTACCAGGATCCGCACTTCCGGGTAATGTTTCAAGAGCCATTTACACTGTGCCGGCGTTAGCGCCACCCGGTTATCGGCCGGAACTTTTCCCTCTCTAATAAGCCCGATGACAAGCATTGTAGTAATTTTGTGCAAGATAAGGCATAGTCGTGAGTCGTGAGTAGTGAGTCGTGAGTCGTGAGTCGTGAGTCGTGAGACGTCAATCGTCAATCGTGAGTGGTGAGTAGGGAGTAGGGAGTGGTTAGTTAACTGGATGCTGCTTTTTCTTTCTACATCTTACATCAACAACTTTTTTAATTGACATAACTCTATATTACACTGACACCTGAGAACTTAGAACTTAGAACCTAGAACCTAGAACTTAAAACTTACTACTCACAACTCACTACTCACCACTCCCCACTCCCCATGAATTATTTCGAACTCTACCAGCTCCCCCTCTCTCTGCAACCAGATCCGGTAAAGGTGAAGGCGAAATTTTATGAGCTGAGCCGCTTATACCATCCGGATTTTCATGGACAGGGAACGGAGGAAGAACAGGCCGAAGCGCTCGAGAAGGCCTCGCAGGTGAATATGGCCTGGAAGGTTTTTCAGCACCCGGATGAGACCCTGAAATATGTGTTGCAGCTGAAGGGCCTGCTGGAGGAAGAGGAAAAATACCAGTTATCGCCCGAGTTTCTGATGGAAGTGATGGACCTGAACGAACAGGCACTCGATGTATCGGAACAGGCGGATATAGACCGGCTAACCCAAACCATTCACCAATTTCAACAAGAAATTTATGAACCTGTGGCAAAAATTGTGGCAGATTATCAGGAAGGTGTTACTACCAAAGAAGAACTGCTGCAAGTAAAAGAGTACTATTTCCGCAAAAAATACCTTGACCGGCTTTTAGCGGGCCTCAAATAACCTCCCCCAACCGCGCCTTTGCGGGAAAATTGGCTCGCCAGGGCGCAAAGGCGCGGTTTAGCGACTGTACAGGGAGCACCCTAAATATTTGGCCGATATTCTCCGATACAGTAATATTGCACCTCTCTTACCGCAGAACGCAGAACGCAGAACGCAGAACGCAGAACGCAGAACGCAGAACGCGTTAAGCATTAAGCGTTGGGCGTTAAGCCTAAAAGCCCAGATGGCGGAACTGGTAGACGCGCTAGACTCAAAATCTGGTTATCGCAAGGTAGTGCAGGTTCGATTCCTGTTCTGGGCACGATTTAAAAAAAGCAATTACACATAGGGTAATTGCTTTTTTTGTGCCCTGAACTCGAAACTTGCACTATTGCTTTTCGAAAAACAGCGTGTTCCCCGCAGGAGACATCTGCGGCTAACATTCATGATTGTTGTAATTTGGCGAACACCCTGCGGAAAATAAAAAAGCCTTTTTGGGGCGGTATTGGTTGAACTTATTTTGTCTCAACCAATATAAATATCAAATTTATCCATATTTTTAGTTACCCTCCACCAAGTATTTACAAACTATTATTACAGATAGATACATAAACATATGGCAGAGGAGAAAACAGAAAATAATAACCAACATACCCCAAATCCTAATGTTGTTTTACAACCCGAAACTGACGGGATATCTACTGCCAATGTCGATTCTCCAAACAACCCACAGTCCGAAGTAAGTGATTCTAAAAAGGAAACATCTGAAAAAAATAATCTGCCAGTATTCAAGAAAGCCAAAAGCGATAATTGGAAAAGAGCAGATGTAATAGCTTTTTGGGGAGTATTTGTAAATGCGATTTTAGCATTAATAACGATTTCTGCAGTAAAAATTGCGTTAGATGCTAATAATTCCAGCGATAATAATTTTGCTAAAGCCCTTGCAGAAGGTAAAAAATCTGCGGATGCTTCTATTAAGTCTGCTAATGCAGCTGAGAATACACTTAATGTAACTAAAGAGGCAATAAAATCTTCTAATGAAAATTTTATAAAATCACTCGAACAATATAGTAAAGTAGCCGATGCGGCTAAGAAGTCTTCTGATATTTCCGAAAAACAATTTGAACTTACAAAAACTTATTCTAGAAGAGCTGACAGCAATTATGTAAAATCGTTAAATATTGTGTAAGTATCCCTAAATCGCAGACAGTTTAAAATTAGAGCCAAAGGCTTAAATTTAAACTGCAAATATGAAAAAGACACGATTTACGGAGACCCAGATTGTTTCCATTTTAAAGCAACAAGAAGGCGGTCGAACAACCAA
>DASWXD010000011.1:0-58556 GCA_036405675.1 Sediminibacterium sp. | reverse complement strand
AAGCCGGCAAATCGGTATTGGTGATCGATGAAAGCAAACCCTTCTCCTCTACCAAAGTTGCCAGCGGTGTCATCAATCCCATTACCGGCCGTAGAATGGTGCGTACCTGGGAGATAGAAACCCTGATGCCCTATGCAGTTGCCGCTTACCAGGCATGGGGAGAAGAAATGGGCGTGGAACTGATCCGGCAATGTAATATTCTCGACTTTCATCCTACGCCACAGATGGTACTGGCTTTTGCAGAAAGACAGCCTTTTGAACAGGAGTACCTTCGCCACCCGCAAAACCCCGACCAGTGGAAACAATATTTTACTTACGACTTCACTATTGGAGAGATCAATCCCTGCTGGCTGATTGATCTGCATACACTATTGGATACATGGCGTTCCAGTTTGCAGACGCAGCAATTATTGCGGGAAGATGCTTTTGTGCTGGAAGAGTGCCAGATCACCCACGAAGAAGTTCGCTACCAGGATATACAGGCACAGAAAATTATTTTCTGCGATGGCGTGGCCGGGTTCGACAATCCTTATTTTAAAAATCTTCCTTATGCCCGTAACAAGGGACAGGCTTTGATTGTACGGATCCCGGATTTACCCAGGACGAATATTTTCAAACAAAGTTTTACGTTAGTACCCTGGCAGGAAGATTTGTTCTGGGTAGGCTCTACCTATGAATGGGATTTTACAGATACCAAGCCCTCGCCCGATTTCAGGAACAAAGCAGAAGCGCATCTGCAACATTGGGTCAAACTTCCTTTCGAAACCCTGGATCACCTCGCTGCAGAAAGACCGGCCAATATGGAGAGAAGGCCTTTTGTGGGATTACATCCCGTAACCGCATCCGTAGGACTGTTCAATGGCATGGGTACCAAGGGTTGTTCTTTGTCGCCCTATTTCGCTACTCAATTTGCCAATTACCTCGTACACGGAACACCCATCCTTCCGCAAGCCGATGTGCGACGCTTTACGAAGATTTTAAGTCGCTGATTCATCACAAAAAATTAATATTGTATCCATCAACTCACTGCCAATACTAACTGAATGGATACAGTACCCACACCTGATGCCACCAAAGCTGAAAACAGCTATGTGATTCCGCTGGCTTACCGCAAGATGGAAAACCTGCACATTGTATTCTGGCTGTTCAAAGATGTGGCCTGGTGTATGGTATGGCGTCCGCTGGGGATTGTGATGATCATACCTACGCTGGTCATCTCCATCATCATAGCCTGGCGAACCAGGCAGTATATGTCTGAACTCTGTCACAACCTTGCCATTACTATCTGGATTACCGCCAACTCTTACTGGATGGTGAGCGAATTCCTCGGTTTTGATCATTACGAACTGATCGGCGACCTCACTTTTAAACACCTGGCCCTGATTCCCTTTACCATCGGGATCCTGATCCTGGGCTTTTATTACCTGTACTGGAAACCCCGCCACCAGAACGAACTTGAAACCATGTAGCAAAAATGCCGGAAAAACCGTCATTTTACCGTTCATCAAGAATACTTTACCACTTGTGAAAGCGCAAGTCCCGTTTAACCCGGTTCTATATCCGTATATCCTGCCTCCCGCTATATCTTTATGTCTTCAAAGTAAATGGAGCCTCGCTCCCATGACATATGAACCACTTGCTCGAATTCCTGCTTTTTAGATTTCGCCAGCACATCAAACCACCGGGTCTGTAAACCCTCCGTTCCATTCACCTTTCCGGACAAAGAAAGTAAGTAACAGCCAGCTGTTGGCGGGACCCGTATATCGCAAACGGGCAGCAGACAAACTGGGATTTACGCCTATCTTTCCAGAGTAGCCGTTCCGCCAAGCTGCGGGACCATGGAACCGTATACACCAAATTACAACTGACTACTTATGCATAACCAAATGAAACCGATCGTATTAGCGATTCTGGGCAGCGCCGCTTTATTATTTCTGTTTTCCTGCAAGGAAAAAAACGAAGACATTACCGAAACCGTTAACAAAAACGGGGCAGTAGAAACTGCCATACAGGTAGAGCACCTTGACAGTTTACATGATGTATTAATTACCACTCACCACATCTGGGCCAAAAATGAAGAAGTAAAAACCCTGGTGTACCGCGATACCTTACCCAGCCTGGGTATGACGAATACCCTGGCCGAAAACGAAGCGGGTGATACCAAATCAGTGCGTGTGAAAAAAGAGTACGAGATCTTCATCACCGTGAAGTAAAGCAGCCAACATGAAAAAATCGAAATATATTAACCTGGTATTGATCACGGCCACACTGGCCAGTTGCGACAAACCCAAAAACGATTGGGACGAGAACAACAAGGTACACCTGCGCAGCGATACAACAGCGCCCTATACCCGTGTACACCACCACAGCGGCGTAGGTACGGCCCTGTTATGGTATTATGCATTCAGGCCCTATGGCAACTACCGCAATGGCGAATACAGAAGGGCGGGCTATTATTCAGGAGGCATCCCTGCTGCTTCGAATATTGGTAGCAACCGTTTTAAAGGTGCTGTTACAAGAGGTGGGTTTGGCAGAAGTGGATTCAGTGTGAGTAGCTAAGCTGTTCAATACATAACTACGATCCTCCTCTTTACTTTATTAACTATCTAATGCAACTCCCCCAACGGGGAAAAAAATGAAAAGAATCACTACCACTCCACGAAACCATTGGCAGGCCGAAGTTGAAAAACTGGGTTTTGGTTTTCATACCACGAATCTGCCGTATTGGGACGAATCTGTGTATTATGAACTGCCACTGGCAGAAGTATTGGCCATTGAAAAAGCAACGGCCACGCTCTGGGAGCTTTGTCTGGGGGCCGTGCAGCACGTGATAGATCATAAATTGTATCAACAGTTCAGGATCCCGGAATGGATCGTGCCGCTGATTGAAAAAAGCTGGACGGAAGATCACCCCTCGATCTATGGCCGTTTTGATCTCTGTTATAAAAACGGCGAGATCAAAATGCTGGAGTTTAACGCAGATACACCCACCAGTTTATACGAAGCCGGCATTGTACAATGGTTCTGGCTGCAGGATAAAGATGCGCAGAAAGACCAGTTTAACAGTATACACGAGCGATTGATCCAGTACTGGAAATATTTGAAGAGTTACCTGCGTCCCGGGATCCTTCATTTTACCTGTTTGAAAGAAACACTGGAAGACCTGACCAATACCGAATATATCCGCGACTGCGCCATACAGGCCGGGATCGAAACCAAACTGGTTTTCATTGACGACCTGGGTTGGGATAACCAGCAAAAACAATTTGTGGATCTGGAGGGACAGCCCGTTACCAATATCTTCAAACTATATCCCTGGGAATGGTTACTGGCGGAAGATTTTGGCAAACATATTCCGGAAGACAGCAACCGGGCACTTTGGATAGAGCCCGCCTGGAAAATGATCTTATCCAACAAAGCGTTGTTACCAATTCTGTGGCAGATGTATCCGGATAGTCCTTATCTGCTGCCCGCTTATTTTGAAGAAGGCAGGTTGGAGAACTATGCCAGAAAACCCATCCTATCCCGCGAAGGCGCGAATATAGATCTGGTAATGAAACAGCTGACCATTCAGCAAACCGAAGGCGACTATGGAGCCGATGGTTATATCTACCAGGAATTGTTTACGCTGCCCAATTTTGCCGATCACTATCCTGTCATCGGAAGCTGGGTAATTGGTCAGGAGCCCGCAGGCATGGGCATCCGCGAAGCCGATACACTGGTTACGGATAACAAGAGCCGGTTTGTGCCGCATATGATTGTTTCCTGATAAGCACTATCAATACCTGCGGAAAGTATATCGTGCAACGGTGTACCCATTGTAATTGGTTGCAATGATACGGTTGCCGGTAAACACCACATCATCGAAATTGAGATCGGCGGAACCCTGTGTAACACGATCATACACATGGATCTCGAAAGAATCATGCAGATCGTTGTTCCAGTTGCCGTACTGATCATAGTAGCCGGAACTGATGGTGCGGATACGCCAGTTGCCACGCATGAAGTTGTAGCCATCATCGTATTCAGCAGCACCGCTGTTGTAGAAACGGAACACACCCTGCTCCAGACCGGTATCGAAATAGTACCAGCCGTTTCCGCTGTTCTTAGACGATTCACTCAATACCCAGGAACCGGCAATAGGCGGCTGTCCGGTACCGTTCAGTGATTTACTACAACTCTGTGCAAGCAACAAAACTGCGATGAAAAAGAGGTAACGTAGACTTGTTTTCATACCATTGGTTTTAGTAACATAGTATTACCTATCCAATTCTTTTACCAGAAAACAGTTGCGAGACAGATGAGACGGCTTTTGGCTGTTTTTTAACAGATCCTTACTCTTCCCATTTAACCATGGAAGCGAGTACAGTAGTTCCCATACCCAGCAAAGCAATAAGGGTGAAAGACCAGCGCAAACTGAATGCCTGTGCCATAAAACCGACTACCGGCGGCCCGAGCAAAAATCCAAGAAAGCCAATGGTGGATACGGCCGTTAACGCCACACCCGGCGACATGGTTTTGGATTTGCCTGCAGAACTATATACCAACGGAACCACTGAAGAAACGCCGATGCCCACCAACAAAAAACCCATGGTAGCAGGAACAACAGAAGGAAACAAAACAGCGATCAGTAAACCAACAGCGATGGTAATACCACTGCCTTCGAGTACCAGTTTTTTACCAACACGCGTTACGATCCAGTCGCCTAAAAACCTGCCCCCCGCCATCGTACTCATGAACGCCGCATAACCCAGTGTCGTCATTTCTTTTGGCACAGCTACCACTTTCTGAAAATACACTCCGCTCCAGTCGAACATGGTTCCTTCACAAACCATACAACTGAAAGCGATCAGTCCGAGTTTAAGCAGCTGTTCATCCGGTTTTACAAACAGCGGCTGGTCGGGATGACTGGCATCTTTGGCCAGTGCATACTGGCGGATCAGTATCACACTGACCACGCAACCGGCTGCTACAAAACTGAAATGAATCAAAGGGGTAATATTATTTGACACAACGAATGTGCCGATAGCGGCCCCTGCAAAACCCGCCATACTCCAGATGCCATGAAAGGAAGCCATGATGGAGCGGCCATATAAAGATTCAACGCCTACTGCCTGGGTATTGATGGAGATATTACAAAGATTACCCAGCAATCCAAATGCAAAAACCATGGGTACCAGTTGCCAAACCGTACCGGCCCAGCCGATCAGGATCAGGCTGAGCGGGTAGGCGATGGCGGCAATGGTCACGATTTTTTTACTCCCGAATTTGGCTACCAGCCAGCCTGCAAAAGGCAAACTGATCATCGACCCCACCGGAAGTGCAAAAAGTACCCCGCCCAGGGCAGCATCGCTCAGCTGTAATTTGGCTTTTACATCCGGGATCCGGCTGGCCCAGCTGGCAAAATTGATCCCGGCTATAAAAAAGAAAGCAGCCACGGCCAATCGGTGGGCCTTTTTTGATATGGGCACTGGTTGCATGACACAAAGATGCTATCAAAATCCACATTTCCCGCTTTTTGGCCCCAAAATCCCCGGATGGCCCAATTCGGTTATATTTGCCGTCCGAACGAGGGGCGGATTAGTGAGTGGTGAGTAGTCAGTAGGTAGTAAAATAAAACTCACTACTGACTACTCACTGCTGACCATCCCGTCCCCCGAATAAGCAATCGAAAAACAAGCTATTTTATGTATCGTTCACACACATGTGGAGAATTAAGGATCAGTGATGTAACCAAAGAAGTAACCCTGGCAGGATGGGTGCAGACAGTCAGAAAATTCGGCGCCATCACTTTTGTGGACCTGCGCGACCGTTACGGCATTACCCAGTTATTATTCGGCGAAGAACTGAATGCGCAACTGGACGCCCAACCCCTGGGCCGCGAGTTTGTGATACAGGCCACGGGTAAAGTATCTGAGCGCAGCAATAAAAACGCCAATATTGCTACCGGTGAGATTGAGTTAGCAGTGCAGTCATTCAAAATTTTAAATAAATCTGCCATCCCTCCTTTTACTATCCAGGATGATACCGATGGTGGTGATGACCTGCGCATGAAATACCGTTTCCTGGATCTGCGCAGAAATGCAGTGAAGAAAAACCTGGAACTGCGGTATGCGGTGAACCGTTCTGCCAGAAATTATCTGCATGAAAATCATTTCATGGATATTGAAACCCCCTTCCTGATCAAATCAACACCGGAAGGTGCCAGGGATTTTGTAGTTCCCTCCAGGATGAACCCAGGTCAGTTTTATGCATTACCACAATCGCCACAAACCTTCAAACAATTGCTGATGGTGAGTGGGTATGACAGATATTACCAGATCGTAAAATGTTTCCGTGATGAAGACCTGCGTGCCGACAGACAGCCGGAGTTTACACAGATAGATTGTGAAATGGCTTTTGTAGAGCAGGAAGACATTCTGAACATGTTTGAAAGCCTGATCAAGCGCATTTTTAAAGACGTAAAGAATATTGATTATACCGAGCAGGTAACCCGCATGACCTGGGAAGACGCTATGTGGCAATACGGAAATGACAAACCGGATATCCGTTTTGGGATGCAGATTGCCAACCTGAAATCGGCCTTTCTGAAAGGGGGCAAAATACAAGCCACAGGCGAACTGATCAATGGTGCCGGTTTTGGTGTATTCGATAATGCCGAGACTGTGCTGGCCATTGCCGCACCGGGTTGCAGTGAATATACCCGCAAACAAACAGATGAGTTAACAGAGTGGGTAAAACGACCGCAGATTGGTATGCAGGGTTTGGTGTACATTAAGTGCAATGCAGACGGAACCTACAAAAGCAGCGTAGATAAATTTTATACGGAAGACAAATTAAAAGCCATTGCAGACGCAGCGGGTGCCAAAGCCGGCGACCTGGTATTGATTCTTGCCGGTCGTGAAGAGAGAACCCGTAAAGCCACCAGCGAACTGCGTCTGGAAATGGGTAAACGCCTTGGTTTCAGAAAAGAAGATGAGTTCAAATTATTATGGGTGATGGATTTCCCCTTGTTTGAATATGCAGAAGAAGAGAACCGTTGGGTAGCGCGTCACCATCCCTTCACTTCGCCCAAACCTGACCAGATAGAAGTGATGATCAATAACAATCCACTGATCGAGAACGCTGATAAATATCTTGAGCATCCTTATTCCAATATCAAAGCCAATGCCTATGATATGGTGTTGAACGGAAATGAGATCGGTGGCGGTTCTATCAGGATTTACCAGCGCGAGCTGCAGGAGAAAATGTTTGCCGCCCTGGGTATGAGTGAAGAAGAAGCTTTACACAAATTCGGGTTCCTGCTGGGCGCATTTGAATATGGTGCACCACCACATGGAGGTATCGCATTCGGATTTGACCGTTTGTGTTCCATTCTGGGTGGTAGCGAAAGCATCCGCGATTTTATCGCCTTCCCTAAAAACAACAGCGGACGTGATGTAATGCTGGATGCTCCCAGCAGTATTGACGATAAACAGTTTGATGAATTACAGATTAAACTGAACCTGAAAGGATAATATACTGTAAGGGCCAACGCCTGATGCGATGGCCCTTACTTAAAAAAGCAGGTATTATGAAACAATTGACCATTTTCCGCATCCTCACTTTTATATTGCTGCCTATTGCGGCCATGTTCGGTTTTATGGATTTCCTGTTTTTGTTCAGTGCGCTGGCCAATCCTGCCCTGCTGCTGATGGTATTTGTGCTGGCCGCTTTTGTGATCTACACTTTTGCCAGTCTGAAATTTCTGACCAAACATATTGATGTGGAACGTCCCTGCTCCAATTCTCTCCGCGACTGGATCCGGGTAAATGCATTTGTATCGATGTTCATGGGTATCCTTTTTCTGCTGAATGCCGTGAGTATTCTCTTTATGGGCGATATCAGTCTTCGGCAGTTCGTGAACCAGTTCCGTGAATCACAGCCCAATATACCAGCCATGTTAACCACTGAACTCTTCCTTACCATCATGAAGGGCGTGGCTTATTTTATGTTTTTTGTGAGTTGCATCCTCATCAGCCATATCCTGATCAATTTCAGGATCATGAAAACCTATGGCTATCTCTTTGAGCCGCCCCGTTCTGCATAAGTTTTATCCTGCAGTCAATAAAACCTTGTGTACACCCTCTGATTTTTTGTTACTTTTCCACTGTGAACAGTACTACGCCATTGGCAGAAAGAATGCGTCCGGTTACACTGGACGACCTGGTTGGACAGGAGCACCTGACCGGCAAGAACAGCATTCTGCGCAAATCCATTGAGCAGGGACGAATTCCTTCCATGATCCTCTGGGGCCCACCGGGTGTGGGTAAAACCACTATCGCTAATATTATTGCACATAGCTTACAGGTTCCTTATTTTCAGTTAAGTGCCATCAGCAGTGGCGTGAAAGAAGTACGGGAAGTGATCGAGCAGGCCAAACAACAGCAGGGAACCATTTTATTCATTGATGAGATCCACCGCTTTAACAAAGGCCAGCAGGATGCGTTACTGGGTGCCGTAGAAAAGGGCATTATTACCCTGATCGGTGCCACTACCGAAAATCCTTCTTTTGAAGTAAACAGCGCGTTGCTGAGCAGGTGCCAGGTCTATGTATTAAAAGCACTGCAGGAGAAAGACCTGGTAAAACTGGTGCAACAGGCCATTGAAAAAGACGAAGAGATCAAGCAACTGCATATACAGCTCAAAGAAACCGAAGCCTTACTCACGATCAGTGGTGGTGATGGCAGAAAATTACTGAACCTGTTTGACCTGGTGGTACAAACCCAGCTATCGGATAAACCCGGCAACACGGAAGGAATGATTATTACTGATGCATTGGTGATGCAGGTGGCCCAAAAGAAAATAGCCCTTTACGATAAACAGGGAGAGCAGCATTACGATATCATATCAGCCTTTATCAAAAGCATGCGGGGCAGCGATCCGAACGGAGCACTGTATTGGCTGGCGCGAATGATGGAAGGTGGTGAAGATGTAAAATTCATTGCCCGCCGGATGCTCATTTTTGCGAGTGAAGATATCGGCAATGCGAATCCCAACGCTTTGTTACTGGCCAATGCTACTTTTGATGCCGTATCCAAGATCGGTTATCCGGAAAGCCAGATTATTTTATCACAATGCGCCACTTACCTGGCATCTTCTGCCAAAAGCAATGCTGCCGTAGTAGCCATTGGTGCCGCCCTGAGTGCCGTACAGAAAAACGGAGACCTGCCTGTACCCCTGCATATCCGCAATGCCCCTACCAAACTGATGAAGGATATGCAATATGGCAAAGGTTACCAATACTCGCATTTGGGCGAAGGAAATTTTATTGAACAGGAATACCTGCCCGAAAAAATTGCCGGAACCACTTTCTACGATCCCGGCAACAATGCCCGTGAAAATGAATTGCGCAAATTTTTACGCGAACGATGGAAAGGGAAATATGGGTATTGATACCAGTTTGCCGAATACCTACCCCGCCTGCGCTTTTGAAATAAAATAAAAATTAGCCAATACATAGGCTATCAGCAAGACCTGCGCAATCACCATATCAAAGCGGTTGGCTTTTTTGAGGTTGTTCCGTTTCACCAGCTCCAGCGAGTATACAGAAGACGCTACAATCAGGAAAATAAAAAAGAGGGTTAGTCCATGGAGACTATCTACCAAAGTAAAAGCTGTTGACTCCGGCAAAGAAGAATCAATGATATATTTATTACCAATAGCTGCAAACAAAGAGCCCACGCTGAGTCCGAAACGGGAATCAATATTATCGGCATGGATATAAAAGCAGATATATGAGATCAGGAATGCTACATACATGCCCAGAAACATTTTCCAGAACAATTCAGACGCGTCGCGTTTGATAGAGATCCGGACACGGTAATTACCATACTCCATATGTGGCTTAACAATGCTTCTGTCGCCAAAATTGGTCTCGTACGCTTTGATTCCGGGTGTAACAATGAAACTATCTATTTCCCACCCCCGCAGGGTAAATCTCGGATCATAATTTTTTCCCGCTGTATCAGCTGCAAATACGAGTGATTTGGAATCGTACTGCGAATTCTCAATCGAAAGCCGCAGTTTCTGTTTGTCAAAAGGGAAATTGCCGATCTTCCAGGAGTCTTTCATTACACATTGCAATTTCATCAGCACATACACACCATTGTTACTGGTATCCACCGTTGTATACAATTTGGTAAAACTTTTCGCCTGCGGAATTTCAAGGTTCTGTACAAAATCGAACTCTTTCCTTTTATAGCGCATCCATAACCAGAGATTGGTGGTATATTCATTTTGTTTGAAATCAATATCGTGGATACTGGTTACATAAATACCTGTATACACCGTATCCGGCACTTCTTTCTGGGCACGGGCAGAAAAAAAGCAAAAAAACAGCATACATAGAAACAGCAGACAGATTTTTTTCATGGCAGGTTACTTTCAGTCAGAAAGATAATCCATTTCCCGGTTTCAGTAACCCGTTGATTTCACCGGTCATTCACGCCGGAATATCCTTTTTTGGCCCCATTGTCAAAATACTGTTCCTCAATCAGTTCTGCTCATTAACTTTAGAACTCAACAGAAACCCCATGAGAAAAAAATTACTGATCGCATGCCTGCTGGCAGTAGCCGTACAACCTGTTTTTTCGCAAACCCTGATCCAACGTGATCCTGAGATCGAAAAAATGGTCAAAGAAGTATCTCCCGATTCACTGAAATCCTATATCTACCAACTGGTCGGATTTGGTACCCGTAATACCTTAAGCACGCAGACTGATCCTGCAAGGGGTATTGGCGCTGCCAGAAACTGGGTACTGGCTAAATTCAATGATTTTGCCAGACAGTCCAATGGCAGGTTAACCGCTATGATCGATACCATCACGTTACAACCTGATAAAAGAAGGGTAGACACCACTTTACTACTCGGTAATGTGATGGCCACCCTCAAAGGAACTGACCCCAATGATAACCGCATTTTCGTGATCAGCGGTCACCTTGATAATATGCGGACCAGCGTAATGGACCGTACCGGCGATGCCCCCGGTGCCAATGACGATGCCAGCGGCTGCGCTGCCGTACTGGAATGTGCCAGAATTATGAGTAAACACAACTTTCCCGCCACCATTATTTTTGTGACGGTGAGTGGTGAAGAACAGGGTTTGCTGGGTGCCAACTTTATGGCATCCAAAGCCAGAAAAGAGGGTTGGAATATTGAAGCTGTGCTGAACAATGATATCATGGGCAGTAATAACAGTAATGAAACCAATATCATCAACAATACACGTATCCGTGTATTCAGCGAGGGTTTACCTGCCTTTGAAACAGAGAAGAGTGCCAGACAGATCCGTCAGCTGGGACTGGAAAATGATGGCAAAGCGCGACAACTGGCACGATATGTAAAAGAAACCGGCGAACGTTATGTAGACAACCTGGAAGTGGTCATGATCTACCGCAACGACCGTTTCTTACGTGGCGGTGATCATACACCTTTTGTAGAGAATGGCTATGCAGCCGTTCGTTTTACGGAGATGAATGAAAATTACACCCGCCAGCACCAGAATGTGCGCACTGAAAATGGCATCAGCTATGGCGACCTGCCGGAACATATCGATTTTGAATACCTGCGTAAGAACTCGGCCATGAACCTCGCCAACCTTGCTAACCTGGCCAAAGCACCGGCCATGCCCGAAGAAGTAAAGATTGAAACAAGGAGACTTACCAACACTTCTTCGCTTACCTGGAAAGCACCAAAAAGCGGAAATACAAAAGGCTATTATATTCTGCTCAGAGAAACCACCAGTGCCTTCTGGCAGAAAAAGATCTTCACTACCGATCTGCAATACACCTTACCTTATTCCAAAGACAATTATTTCTTTGCCGTACAATCTGTTAACGAAACAGGCAATGAAAGTTTAATGGTAGTACCCGGCATAGCAGGCAGATAAAAAAAATAGCCACAGATAGCAGATCTTATATCTGCTATCTGTGGCCAATCAATTTTTAATTATTAATTTCTAATTACTAATTAATTTTCTCCGGCACCAATCTACCCAATACTTTCTGTGTCTCTTCAGCACCTCTATCGCCGCCTTCATGGTATTCCGCATCTTCATTCACATCCCAGAGATCAAAGAGTTCTTTTCCGGCAACGATATTTTTAGCCGCCAGCATGGCCGTCATCATGCTATGATCCTGGTTATTGTATTTGTGCATGCCGTTGCGGCCAATCAGGTATAAGCCGGGATAGGCTTTCAGCGCTTCGCGGATCTCGTTTACATTCTCTTTATAGCTATGATCATACACCGGGTAGGCTTTGGGTTGACGTACCACATAGCCATCTACCACGGCACTATCTTTGGTTAAACCGATCTGTTCGATTTCTTTTTTGGCGAGATTGATCAGTGTTTCATCGCTGCTGGTCCATAAGCCATCTCCCTCAAAACAGAAATACTCCAATCCATAACAGGCCATATTCGCATCCGGCACCATAAACGGGCTCCATGATTTGAAATTCTGTATACGTCCTACTTTCACACTGGGGTCGTGGATATAGATCCAGTTATCCGTAAACGCATCTTCATCCTTGCAAATCAATACCACTGTTAAGAAATCGCGGTAACCCAATTGTTTGGCAGATGAAAAAGCTTTTTCCGGAAACTGCGGCGATACCGCTGCTACCAGTTCGCGCATGGGTGCTGTTGACAATACATAATCAAAGCCACCCAGGCTTTTCCCATCTGTTGTATGAACAGTCCATTTTCCGTTGGCGGTGGTTACTTCTTTTACCCCGCAATTCATTTCTATCTGCACACCCATGGCTTTGCTTTTGGCCGCGCAGGTTTCCCACATCATACCGGGGCCGTATTTGGGATAACGGAATGAATCGATCAGGGTTTTGATCACTTTATCCTTGCTTCCGCCGCCTGCTTTGGGTTTAAACAATGCATTCCAGATGGCGCTGCTGAGCGATAGACCTTTGATCCGCTGTGCGGCCCAATCGGCAGAGATTTCTTTACAGGGAATGCCCCATACTTTCTCTGTATAGGTTTTGAAGAAGATATTGAATAAACGCTGGCCAAACTGGTTCACCACCCAATCTTCAAAATTGGTCGGATTCTTTACCGGAAAAGCTTTGGCTTTGAGGTAACTGGCCACACACAAACCACTCTCGATCACTCCCAGTTTATTCAAGGCTTCAAAAGCCACCAATGGATAGGAAAAGAATTTTTTATTGTAGTAGATCCGGGAACTGCGTGGACGCTCCAGCATTTCATCGCCGAGGATTTCGGTCCAGAAATCTTCCACTTCTTTTGACTTGGAAAAGAAACGGTGTCCGCCAATATCAAAATGATAGCCCTTATAGGATTCAGTACGGGAGATCCCTCCCACATATTGTGGGTCTTTTTCAAAAACCATGACCTCCTGGTTTTCCTTCCCCAGTAAATAGGCGGCCGTTAATCCTGCCGGCCCCGCACCAATGATGGCAACTTTTTTTGACATATTACAGGTTGTAATTTGAACTCATTTCCTTTGAAGTGGTAAAGGTGTGAAATTATTGTGGTTCTACCGCTATTTTTGTACCGCAATTGACAACCAAACCCGCTAACACAGCCCAAATAATCCCCATGGCCAGTTACTTCTACAACGTTACCTGTAAAGCTTTTGACGATCTGACGCCACATGAATTATATGAGATCATGCGTTTACGCAACGAAGTGTTTGTACTGGAGCAATTATGTGTATACCAGGATGCAGACAACAAAGACCAGCGAAGCCATCACCTGATGATCAAAGACAACGGCAAACTGATAGCTTATGCCCGCCTCTTACCGCCGGGCGTATCTTACCCTGAAATGTCGATCGGCCGTGTCATCAGTTCGCCGGAATATCGCAGAAAAGGAGCCGGCAGGTTACTGATGCAAAAAGCGATAGAAGGCTGTCATGAACTCTTTGGCGAAGGCCCCATCCGCATCGGCGCGCAATTATACCTGAAGAAATTTTATGAATCTTTCGGTTTTGTACGGGCCGGTGATATGTATCTGGAGGATAATATTGAGCATATTGAGATGGAAAGACAATGAGCGAATGAGTGATTGAGTGAATGAGCGAATGTTAGACAACCTTTTTTATTCACTCATCCACTCAATCACTCATTCACTCATTATTTCATCTCCATCTTCAAAAACCTCGCCGTATGGCTTTTTGTGATCTGGATCATTTTTTCCGGAACACCTTCGAATAAGATAGTACCACCTCCATCGCCGCCTTCGGGACCGAGGTCGATGATATGATCGGCAACTTTTACAACATCCAGGTTGTGTTCGATGACCAGTACGGTATTACCTCTGTCTACCAGTTTATTGAGCACATCCAGCAGGTGTTGAATATCCTGAAAATGCAGACCGGTAGTGGGTTCGTCAAGGATATAAAAAGTTTTACCGGTATCTTTTTTACTGAGTTCTGTGGCCAGTTTTACCCGTTGGGCTTCGCCTCCGCTTAAGGTCACGGCTGATTGTCCTAACGTGATATAACCCAGCCCTACATCCTGTAACACTTTGATCTTGCGGTACAGGTAGTTGATAGGCTGGAAGAATTCGCAGGCTTCATCTACCGACATATTCAATACATCACTGATAGATTTCCCTTTGTAACGGATCTCCAGTGTTTCGCGGTTATATCGTTTGCCGTTGCACTTTTCGCAGTGCACATATACATCGGGTAAGAAATTCATTTCAATTACCCGCATGCCACCCCCTTCACAAACATCGCAGCGGCCGCCTTTTACATTGAAGGAGAAACGGCCGGCATTGTATCCGCGGATTTTCGCTTCAGGTATCGCCGCAAAAAGGGTACGGATCTCCGTAAAAAAGCCGCAATAGGTAGCCGGATTACTCCGGGGCGTTCGTCCAATGGGAGATTGGTCAATCTCAATTACTTTATCGATGTGTTCGAGCCCTTTGACACTGGTGAAAGGCATCGGTGTTACCCGGCTGTTATAACAGTGTTTGGAGAGAATGGGATACAGTGTTTCATTGATGAGGGTAGATTTACCACTACCACTTACGCCACTCACTACAATCAGTTTTCCCAATGGAAAAACAACATTCACTTTTTTCAGGTTGTTTCCTGTGGCTCCCTTTAATTCCAGCTGTTTGCCATTACCCGGGCGACGTTGCGCAGGTATTTCAATTTTTTTCTTTCCGCTTAAGTAGAGGGCTGTTTCGGATCCGCTTTGTAATACCTGTTGCGGAGTGCCAGCGGCCACAATATGTCCGCCATACATGCCGGCTTTCGGACCAATATCCACCAGGTGATCGGCGGCCATCATAATATCTTTATCATGTTCTACCACCAGTACACTATTACCGATATCGCGGAGATTCTGTAATGCCAGTATCAACTGGTGATTATCCCGCTGGTGCAAACCGATAGAGGGTTCATCAAGGATATACGTGATCCCCTGCAACTGCGAGCCGATCTGTGTAGCCAGCCGGATCCGTTGCGATTCCCCCCCGCTTAAACTTCGGGAAGGACGGTTGAGTGAAAGATAAGTGAGTCCCACATCCAGCAGAAACTGCACCCTTTCGCGGATCTCTTTCAGGATATCTTTGGCAATGGCATTCTGCTTTTTGGACAACCGTTTTTCAATCGTTTCGAACCAGGCATGCAGTTTATCGAGATTGAGATTACTGAGTTCGGCAATATTTTTCTCATCTACTTTAAACCAAAGACTTTCCTGTTTTAACCTTGCACCGTTACAGCTGTTACAGGTTTTCAACTCCATAAATTTCTCTACCCACTCGCGCAGGGTTTCACTGCTGTTGGTGCCAGAGAACCAGCGTTTCAGCATGGGTACGATGCCTTCAAACTCGCCTTCGTAAGGTTGTCCGGCCACATCTTCTTCCATATCACCGATCTCGAGTGAACTACCTTCGGCATTGCCATAGAGCAGGATATTTAAAGATGCCGCAGACAGATCCTTGATCGGTTTATCGAGACTGATCTTATGTTTTTTAGCCAGCACTTCTACATTACGATACATATACGCATCGCGCTGTTCGCCCAAAGGAACGATACCACCTTCTTTGATACTCAATCCGGGATCGGGTATAATAGCTTCCATACTGATGCTGTACACATTGCCCAGTCCTTTACAGGTAGGGCAGGCACCATAGGGCGAGTTAAAGGAAAACGCATTGGGTGAGGGTTCTTCGTAGCTGATACCCGTATCCTCACACATCAGTTGTTTGGAGTATTGCACGGTTTTATTGGTATCATTCAGCAACAGGAACATCAGGTCTTTACCCATTTTCAGGGTTTGCTGGATGCTCTGACTCAACCGTACTTTCATATCATCCGTAACCTGCAGCCGATCAATCACCACTTCAATATCGTGGATCTTGTAACGATCTACCTGCAGTTTGGGCGTAAGATCCATCACTTCCCCATCTACCCTTACTTTTAAAAAACCTTTTTTACGGATATCTTCAAAGAGTTCGCGGTAATGTCCTTTACGGCCACGGATCAGGGGTGCGAGCAGACTGATTTTTTTATTTCTGAATTTGGCAAAAATATTTTCTACAATTTCCTCCTCACTGAATTTGATCATTTTCTTGCCCGTATGATAACTATAGGCTTCGCCGATACGGGCATACAGCAAACGCAGAAAATCATATACTTCAGTAACCGTGCCTACGGTAGAGCGGGGATTTTTATTGGTGGTTTTCTGTTCGATGGAAATGACCGGTGATAATCCGGTAATCTTATCTACATCAGGCCGCTCCATATCGCCCATGAACTGGCGGGCATAGGCACTGAAACTTTCCATGTAACGGCGCTGCCCTTCATTATAAATGGTATCAAATGCCAGCGAAGATTTTCCGCTGCCGCTTACACCGGTAAAAACCACCAGTTTGTTCTTGGGAATGGAAATATCAATATTCTTGAGGTTATGCTCCCGGGCACCAAACACTTCAATTCTTTCGTCGGTAGATATGATTTCTTCTGTTTGCTTTTTCCTGCTTACTTGCTTGGCCATGAACGGAGATGATAAGGGTCAAATGTACTAACATTCAAAAAGTCTGCTTGTTTAAATTATATGACTGATGCAGCAAAAAAGACAGTTCTGGCATCATATTTGTTTAATTTTATATAAATCCTGCTTATGAAAAATCTATTGCTACTCATTGCTGTATTCTTATGCATTCATTCCCAGGCACAACTGGAAAAAGGAAGCCGTATGGTTGGCCTCCAGACCAACCTGATCATCGGTGACATTTATACTACCCTACCCGAACTTTCTGTGGGTAGCAACAGTAGTAGTTATGGATTAAACCTGGTGCCTACCATTGGCTGGGCTGTAGATCGCAACTGGGTTATTGGTGGACAAGCCACATTGGGTTTCTGGCATGACCGGCGTTCGCCTCTGTATACAGGAGCAGGCACCGATGTATACAACTACTATGACTTTGGGGTAGCCCCATTTACACGCCTGTACCTCGATATCACGAAAAATAAAAAATGGAAGGGCTATGGTCTCGCGGCCATTGAATTTGCCAATACGCAGCGATTTTATAAAGCCAAATACCCCAATGGAACCACTCAGAAGTCTTCAGACAGTTTTACAGATGTGAAGGGCACTATTGGCATCGGATTCGCTTATTTTGGCCGGAAAGTAGCGGTAGATCTGAATGCCGCGGTAACCGGTTTGCGGTTGGGGGTATATAAAACTTTCGGCCCCGGAAAAAAATAATTTTCGTCCCGAAACCCTTGCTGTTATTGAGAAGAAGGTATATTTCTATAAAATAAGTAGACTTTTATTTTGGAAATCTGAAATCCATGCCCTTATCTTTGCAGCAGTTCTTTAGAATACTTATCAAGAAAGGCAGAGGGAATTTGGCCCGATGAAGCCTTGGCAACCCATACATCTCACTCAGTTGTATGAAGGTGCCAACTCCGATCCCGTCGTAAGGCGGGAAAAGATAAGTCAGAGTAATAGTTTGTAATTGATCCACCCAGGTGGCACACCATATTCAAGCTCATCTGACTTACCGGATGAGCTTTTTTTATGCAGTTTACGCAAACAGTAACCTGCAAAGAAAGTTTATCAGGTAAGTTCCTGCTCGCTTCTCTTGTTAAGGTTTGAATAGAATTTTTACAACATTCTACACTTCTCAGGCTACTTCTTCGAAGAGTCGGGGGCAAACTGATTAACAATGAGCACAGCCACAGAATTGATCCACAGCATTCCGGTAGACCCCTTAACAGGAGCCATTTCGGTTCCCATTTACCAGACTTCCACTTTTGTGCAGGAGGCACCCGGTGTGAACAAAGGATATGATTATGCCCGGAGTGGCAATCCAACCCGCGCTACACTGGAGCAGTTGATTGCGCAACTGGAAAAAGGAACCGTAGGACTGGCTTTCGCGAGCGGACTGGCAGCCATTGATGCGATTGTAAAACTCTTGCAAACCGGCGATGAGATCCTGGCTGTGGATGATATTTATGGCGGCGCTTTTCGCCTGTTCACCAATGTATATGAGAAGTTCGGGATCAAGGTAAAATATGTAGATACTTCCGACGTAACCAATCTGCTGGATGCCATTACCCCGCAAACCAAACTGATCTGGCTGGAAACACCTACCAATCCCACACTCAAGATTTCAGATATTGAAGCCATCGCCAAACTGGCCAAAGCACAAAACTGTTTACTCTGTGTAGACAATACCTTTGCTTCGCCGGTATTACAGCAACCGCTGGCCCTGGGTGCCGATATTGTGATACACAGTGCCACCAAATACCTGGGCGGACATAGCGATCTGATTGCAGGTCTGGTGGTAACCAGGGATGCAGAGCTTGGTGCAAAGATCAAGTACCTGCAAAATGCCTGCGGTAATATTCTGGGGCCGTTCGACAGCTGGCTGGTGATCCGCGGAATAGAAACCCTGCACCTGCGTGTAAAACAACATTGTTCCAGTGCACAGACTGTTGCAGAATACCTGACAGAACATCCCCTGGTAGACAAGGTATTTTATCCTGGTTTGAAAACACATCCGAACCACGACATTGCTAAAAAACAGGCGAAGGGTTTTGGTGGTATCATCTCTTTTACACTGAAGAATGATACGGAAGAAGCGGCTGTACAGCTGGTTACCAAAACAAAATTATTCAAACTGGCAGAAAGCCTGGGAGGCATTAAAAGCCTGATCTCTCATCCGGCCAACATGACGCACAAATCCATTCCTGCGGAAAAAAGAAGATCAGCAGGTGTACAGGATAGTCTGGTTCGTTTATCGATCGGGCTGGAAGAAGCGGAAGATCTATTGGCAGATCTGGAACAGGCATTTATCGCTATTCAGCAAACAAAACAGGTTTTACAACAGGCATAAGACATATAGCTAATTTAAAGTAGAAACAGCAACACCCTTATGGAAACACACAAACAGTTAACGATCGGATTATTCGGATTCGGCGTAGTAGGCGAAGGTTTATACAAAGTATTACAGCAAACGCCCTCCTTACAGGCTACTATCAAAAAAGTATGTATCAAAAATCCCGGAAAACAGCGGAATGCACCGGCTTCCTTGTTCACCACCGATAGGGATGAGATTTTACAGGATGAAAGTATTAATGTAATAGTAGAAGTGATTGATGATGCCAATGCGGCGTTTGAGATTGTTTCGATTGCCCTGCGCAACGGTAAGGCAGTGGTAAGCGCCAGCAAAAAAATGATTGCGGAACACCTGCCCGAAATTCTGGCATTACAACAGGAAACCGGCCTTCCTTTTCTCTGCGAAGCAGCCGCCTGCGCATCTATCCCCGTGATCAGGAATCTCGAAGAATATTATGACAATGATCTGCTGCATTCGATCAAAGCCATTGTGAATGGTTCCACCAATTTTATCCTGACCAAAATGTTTGAAGACAGGCTGGATTTCCAGGAAGCACTTTTGCTTGCCCAGCAACTGGGTTTTGCAGAAAGCAATCCCAAGCTGGATGTGGAAGGATATGACGCAGTAAACAAATGGACCATCCTGCTGAACCATGCGTATGGCATTGTGGAGCATCCGGATAATATTCTTTTCAGCGGCATTCAGAATATCCAGTTACAGGATGCGGTGGTGGCCAAGGAAAAGAATCTCGACATCAAACTGATAGCCCAGGCACAGAAATTAAAAAATGGTAAAGTAGCGGCTTTTGTACTGCCGCAGTTTGTGAAACTGAACGAGCCTTTATCCTTCGTTAAAAACGAATACAATGGTGTGGTGATAGAAAGCGGCTTTTCTGATAAACAATTCTTTTACGGAAAAGGGGCGGGCAGTTTCCCTACCGCATCGGCTGTATTAAGCGATATCAGCGCCTTGCGGTATGATTACCGCTATGAATACAAGAAATTGTATCATCATACACCCAATGAACTAACACATGATTATTACCTGAAAGTGTATATCAGTTTTGATGACTGGAAATATATTCCCCGCGAAAAATTTGAATGGATTGAAGAATGGCATGCCGAAGCGGAAAGAAAATACCTGATCGGTGTATTACATGTAAAACAGTTGAAAGAAAGCAACTGGTGGAGAGAAAATGGCAGTTCACTGATCCTTACCAATGAACCGATCATCGATAACCTCGATATCATTAACCTGAAAAAAAGAAGTCTTGAACTGGCGGGTATCGCCTGATGATTTTTTGTACTTGTATGGTTTTTAGTAGGGCCCCGTCTATCCAGACGGGGCTTTTTGCTGTATTTTACCGGCGCCAATCAGTAAATTTGTCAAAACCATTCTCTGCATGTACAACTCCTCCCCCTTCCCTAACCGGAATTTTCTGGCAGGTTTTCTGCTTACCCTGATCGCTTCGCTTTTTCTGCTGGTTAACTCATGGGTAGTAGGCAAAGATGTTTTCTTTCTGATGCTGAATACAGATTTGGGAGCCAACGCAGATGTCTTTTTTCATTACTGGACCTATCTCGGCGATGGTGCCATCTGGGTACCGGTAGCTGTACTATGCTGGCTTTACCGTAGAAAACAATTTCCCCTGTTACTGGCAGCCATTGTATTCTCAACACTGATCACACAGGGATGCAAGAATTTTATACTGCCTGCGGAACCCCGGCCCACGGCAGCTATCACTAACACGGCTGCTATCCACACAGTAACTGGCGTTGAGTTACATACCGCCTATAGTTTTCCTTCCGGTCATACAGGAACGGCTTTCACTATCTTCCTGCTCGGCTGTTTATTGATTCCGAAAAGGTGGTTTGTGCCGGTTGGTTTTGTGTATGCTTTACTGGTTGGTTATTCCCGCATTTATCTGGCCCAGCATTTTCCATTGGATGTGGGTGGTGGTATGATGACCGCGCTTTTTACTTTGCTCTTATCCATTGCCGTTCAGCAACAATGGGAAAAGCAAAAAAAGACTACATAACAAACAGATCATTAAAAGAGCCGCAGGAATTCTGCGGCTCTTTTAATGATGACAGATCGTATTTGCTTAATCCTTCCATCGCCAGTCGCCCGCGATCTGTAAAGGTTCTTTCAGGTTATTTTTGATCAGGAAGATCCTGGTTTCTTCATCAGAAAAATGTTTGGCTTTGATCTCTTTCGAATCAGCTATACCGTAAAGCAACATGGCATTAAAGCGTACGGTATTCTTCATTCCCATTTCATCTACCAGGTTAAACCCATCACAATCGGCATGGTAACAAGGGCCGGAATTGTTAGGCAGCGTTCCGCCTGCTGCGCCACCGGTTGGCACCCCATGCAACATAAAGGGTTGGTGATCGCTATGTAATCCTGCCCCACTGCGGAAAGTATTTTTGAAAGTGGTATCCAATGAATGCGCAATAGCCCCGATCGACTGAAACAGATCTTTACTCTCTTCTGCTGTACTGGAATATCCTTTGGGGTCATTGGTCATATCATAGTTCAGCATATAACGTATCTGGTCGATGCTCTTATCCTTGGTAGCCGCTTCTACATAGGCCCTTGAACCCAGTAGTCCCTGCTCCTCACCCATGAACATCACAAATTCCACCGTTCTTTCAGGCTGTAGTTTCAGTGCCATAAAGGTTCTGGCCATATCCAGTACAGAGAAAGATCCGATGCCATTATCGATAGCACCGGTGGCCAGATCCCAACTATCCAGGTGTCCGCCAACAACCACTTTTTCTTTGGATAATGATTTCCCTTTAATGGTAGCGATCACATTGCGGGCCTTGATCATACCAGAGAAATTGGTCAGGCTGATATGGCTGTATAATTTTCCGGCTTTCAGTTTTTCCTTCCAGGCCATACCATCTTCCTTACCGATACAAACAGCCGGTATCGGAATCAGTTTACCGGTTACAGAAGCCGTACCTGTTAAGAGAATTCCACCGGTAGCGGTATTGATAATGATAATTCCCTGTGCACCGTATTTAGTAGCAATGGCTGTTTTTTCAGAGCGGTGCAAGGATTTGGTACCGGCTTTTGAACCGGGCAATACACCAAGGTATACCAATGCGATCTTGCCTTTTACTTTGTCGGGAGCGGCGGCATAGTCTTCTTCCAATCCATTACCCATATCCACTACTTCCAGACTTACGTCTGATTTTACAGGTGAGTGTGCAAGCGATACCGATTTTACATCCTGCAGGTTAGCAGGATCCGTACCCATCTGCACACGAATGGTGCCGCGGCTCCAGCTCTCTACTTCAAAAGGCTGGTAACGGAGGTTGGTAAAACCATAAGACTTCAACAGGTTATAGGCAAACTCTTCCGCTTTTTTACCATTAGCCGATCCGGTTAACCGATGGCCAATCTTAGTGGTAGCTGTCTGAAGACTGCTATACGCTTTTGAATGTGTCAATACTTCCTGGTTGATGCGGGTGAATATCGATTTCCATTCTGGCTTTTCCTGCGCAGAAAGGGATGAAATACTTAACAACGAACAGAGGGTAAGAAAACCGGTCAATTTTTTCATGTGGAGGAATGATTTGAGGGCCAATTTATCCAATATATTTCAAATACAGCCAGACAGCTGAAAACACTATAGGATACAGGACTGATTATGTATATTGGGTAACCAAAATTAATCATATGAAATACTGCCTGGTTTTCTGTCTGGGATTGATTTCTTTTCTCAGTACTGCCCAAAAAAATGCGTCCATCGCTTTTGAAAAATGGTTAAGCCTGAAACAGGTGGGAACACCCGTGATCTCACCCAATGGAAAATACGTTGCGTATACCCTGACGTCTACCGATTGGGCCAGCAATGGCTATGACAGTGAGATCTGGTTATCTAAAGAAGGGGGAACGCCTATCCAGTTAACCCGCACCAGTAAAGGCGGCAGTAGTTCACCGGCATTTACCCCTGACAATCAATTCATCAGTTTTTTATCCGACAGGGGAGAAAAAACGCAGCTTTACCTGATACCTGTAGATGGTGGCGAAGCGTTACAGATCACCAAAGATGAAGATGGTATTGGTGGGTATGAGTGGAGCCCCAATGGCCGGCAGCTGGTATATACCAAAGCAGATCCGGATAGCCGGAAAGAAAAAACCGTGAAAGAAAGGTATGGCGCATTTGCGGTGGAAGGAGGAGAATACAAGTTGAGTCATCTCTGGTTACTGCCCTTCCACTATGATTCTGTTCTGCTCGCAGGTTTATATCCCTGTTACACAGGCAAAGATTCTTCGAACCGGAAACCGGATTGTTATAAAATACCGGTAGCCCAAAAACTGACCGATGGAAATTTTACCGTTGCCGGTTTTTCATGGAATCCAACAGGTACCGCTATCCTCTTTAACAAACAACCCAATCCATTAATTAACTCCTCTTTATACAGCGATATCGCATTGGTTGATATTGCAACAAAAAAAATCGAAACATTAATCAGTAATCCCAGCAGCGATGCGTTAACAGAATGGGCACCTGATGGCAGCGCTTTTATTTACCGGAGCTCGGTGGATGATTCTGTCAGTAATTTTTTCAGAAACAGTCGTTTGTTCATCTATGACCTGTCTATCAAAAAAAGCCGCGAAATAGGTGCAGATATCGATGAAAACAAAAGCATATATACCTGGAACGAAAAAGGGATTTATTTCAGCGCATCGCAAAAAATGAAGACCGCTGTTTACCGGATGGACCCGCAGACCGGTATCAGCAAACAGCTGTCTGTACCATTAGACAATACGGGCACTATCAATTTTGCCCGCAAAAGCGATCTGATGGCCATTTCCGGCAGAAACTTTTCTGATCTCAATGAAATTTATTACGGCACATGGGAAGGCAACTGGAAAAAGGTGACTAATAGTAACGCGCAGATCAGTAATTGGAACACACCCGTCAATGAGATTGTTGAATGGAAGAGTAAAGATGGGGCGGGTATTGAAGGTGTATTACTGAAGCCGCGCAATTTTGATCCCTCTAAAAAATACCCATTGCTGGTAATGATCCACGGTGGCCCTACCGGCATAGACCGGCCCGAGCCAACACCTGGTGGTGTATATCCGGTGATGCAATGGGTAGAAAAGGGTGCATTGGTATTACGGGTCAATTACCGCGGCAGTGCGGGTTATGGCGAAAAATTCAGATCCCTCAATGTCCGGAACCTCGGTGTAGGTGATATGTGGGATGTGGTAAGTGGTATTGAATCCTTACAAAAAAAGGGATTTATTGATACCGCCAGAATGGGTTGTATGGGATGGAGCCAGGGCGGTTATATTTCTGCCTTTCTTACTACTAACACAAGCCTGTTCAAAGCCATTTCGGTGGGTGCGGGTATTTCTAACTGGATCACTTATTATGTCAGCACAGATATCACCCCCTTTACACGCCAGTACCTGAAAGCCACCCCCTGGGAAGATATGGACATTTATAAAAAAACATCCCCGATGACCAATATCAATAAAGCCAGTACCCCCACTTTGATACAACATGGCGAATTTGATAAAAGAGTACCCATATCCAATGCGTATGAGTTATACAGGGGGCTTCAGGACAGGCATATCCCTTCAAAGCTGGTTGTTTATAAAGGTTTTGGGCATGGTATTACCAAACCCAAAGAAAGACTGGCCGCTATCTGGCATAACTGGCTTTGGTTTAATCATTATGTATTTGGAGAGCCTGAAGGAACATTACCAGTTGAGTAAAACGATCTCAGAAAGCAGCAATTACCTGCTTTTGACAGATCCCTGTTTTGTTCGGTAGACAAAACAGGGATTTCATACAAACAAATTCAGGCTTCGGGATCATAGATTTTTACATACGGAAGAAAAAGAGAACTTTTACAGTACAATTTTCTCATGTTGTTATTCAGTTTTTAGTTTAGGAAAACAACAACATACCGAGCGGGTATTCTTGCCCGCTTTTTCTTTTTCTTCATGGGAGGAAATTTTACTCATTCCTGTCCAACAGCCCGCTTCAACCAAGCCGTTCAGTAACATCCATAAAAACTTTGGTCGTTTGTAATAAAAATCTATCAAAGTCTATAATAAATAATTAATTTCCGATTGGAACTTTTATTGCACATGAGATAATCCCCCGTTATGACCACACACTCATTTGTGTATTCAAACAACCCGAGATTCCGGCTGTTCAGACACTTTGTATTCTGGATGGTCTGGATTTTTTATTTTACGCTGATCTACAGCCAGCGTGGCGGAATGAGTGCCATTGGGTATGCCGCCTATTTGCAATACACCATTCTGGAAATGCTGATCACCCTTTCCGTGGATATCATTTTCTGTTATGCCGTCCTCTACCTGCTGGTTCCCAAAATGCTATTGCAGGAAAAATACCTGGGGTTCTTTTTATTTCTGGGCCTGTTTCTGTTACTGGATGCCTCTCTCTCCAGTTATTTTTATACCTGGTTGGTAAACCCTCTCAGGAAGTTTTACGGTCTTCCCGAATTCAAATACATTGCCATCACCGACCTGCTTCGCGGATTGAATGGGGTACTCATGATTACAGGCGCTGCCGTATCGATCAAATTTTTCAAATACTGGAATATCAAGAAGCAGGAACTCTATCTTGTTAAATCAGAAAAGATCAGCCGGGAGCTGAAATTTATCGACAGCCAGATCCAGCCCAGCTTTCTGCCCTTACTATTGAAAAAAATTCATTCCTACTCCTTCTCCGGCACTAATAAGGTACCGGAAATGCTGGGTAAACTGCAACAGATTCTTACTTACCTGATAGATGAGTGTAACCAGCCAACCGTACTGCTTTCGCATGAGATAGACAGTATCCAGAATTTTGTACAACTGGAACGCTTAACCAGTACCGATCGTTTGTCGCTGCAGTTTGAGCAAACAGGTAATCCCGGAGAACTCCGGATTGTTCCTTATATCCTCTTCCCTTTTGTAGAAAGTAATTTCAGGCAGGTAAGTGATAATATTACCGATAAACACTGGACCAGTTTATCTATCAGGATAGAAGGCAGCCGTATTATCCTGCAGGTAAAGAACAGCAAACCCGTAGAAACTTCTAATTTACTGAATTATGAAACATCTACATTACAGCAGATGCGTAAACGGCTTGATCTTGTATATCCTGGCAGTTATAAAATGAATATCATCATAGAAGAAAATATGTTCACTATCCAGTTGGAGATTGATCTGAGTAAAGCTGTTAACTAATACAGCTACTGTTGATTAAGCGTATACATACCGGGCTTAAAAGAAAATGCCACCATCTTACGATAGTGGCATTTCTTGTTTCATACTACAATGGGGGATTACTCATTAATACCCGGTATTCTGCTGCGGCTTGATGTTGGGATTGGCATCCAGTTCAGCCTGCGGAATCGGCAGTATTCTTCTGAAATTATCTTTTGCAATAGTCAATGGTACATTACTAGGGTAGTTACCATTTACGTTTACACGAACCACATCTCTGTTATAACGGACGAGATCCCAGAAACGATGTCCTTCAAAAGCCAGTTCTTTCCTTCTTTCAGTAAGAATATCTTCCAGTACCTGTGCACCTCCAGAAGCATATCCTGCAAAAGCTGCATCCCTGCGGGTAGCTACCTGGTTTACATAGGTTAATGCCTGCGGAATATTGCCGGTCTGATAAGAAGCTTCTGCTGCGATCAGGTATACTTCTGATAAACGAACCACTTTGATGGTGTAGTTATTGTTGTTAGGATACTTGTTGATCACTTTTACATTCTTTCCACCACGAACTGCATCTACCATCAGTGTTCTTCTGAGATCCGTTGCACTGTATGCCTGAAACAAATCGTCTGTAGCCAGACCGTCTCCATAACCTACCTGTGAAAAGAAATAGGGCAATGATTCAAGACCGGCATTTCCGTTGGGATCGAAACCTAACTCAAAAATGGTTTCCTGTTTGTCTGTACGCAGGTTAGCATTAGACCAGTAAGCCGCATAGTTAGCCAATGTGGTTAAGGAATAACCGCCGTTATTGATCACATCCTGCGCATTCGTAAGCGCTTTTGCCCAATCACCTTTAAACTGGTACAGTCTGGCCAGCAATGCTTTGGCAGTGTTCTTATTGGCATACCCTGCAGAATAAGGCGCCCTGTCTGTTAACAGTGGAATAGCTGCCTGCAGGTCTTTCTCGATTTGATCATATACTTCCTTTACTGTATTTCTTTTGGGTTTTACAGTAGGATCATAGGTCAGCACCAATGGAACACCCAGGTCTGTAGCAGCCGTTGCAGCAGCATAAGGTTTTGCATACTGTTTCACCAGGTCAAAATACACCATTGCCCGCATGGCGAGGGCCTCACCACGGTATTGGTTAATGTTGGCATTACCTGTAAGCGAACTATTAATCACATTATTAGCCCGCAGGATAGTGGCATAAGAACTATTCCAGTTACCGGAAACACTTGCAGAAAGCGCATTGTAATTCAGCTGAAAATATTCCAGGAAACGGTTAGAGTTAGTGGCTGATATGTATATATTATCCGCCAGCAGATCGCCCCGTAGCTGTATATCTCTTCCGTACAGTGTGTTATTACGCAGTGCTGAATAAATACCATTAGTAGCGGCCTGCATATCACCTTCTGTTGTAATGGCGATATCAAGTGCCACCTGGTCGTAAGGTTTCAGCTCCAGGTAACTTTTCTTACAGCCGGTTACCAGGTAACTGCCTGCAGTAAAAGTGAGGATATAAATAATTTTTTTCATCTTCTTTGTCATTTTGATTTTAGAAAGTAAGGTTAACACCTACTGTGTAAGATTTAGGAATAAAGAACTGGTTATTGGCTAAACCATTGATAGGCTGTTCAGGATCCATGGCAATATTCGGATCGTATGTTTTGGTCCAGATATTATTACCCCTTACATAAAAACTTAAGCCGGTGATATCCCATTTTTTCAGCAATACGGCCGGCAGTTCATAAGATACTGTCAGACTGCGTAACCGGATGAAATCTCCTTTGTAGAAATAACGGGTAGAGTTGGCATTAGAGGCGGTAGCGTTATTGAAATCATAACGTGGAATATCCGTGATATCGCCTGGTTTCTGCCATCTTCTCAACTGTTTCTGGTTTTTGTTCAGGTTGGGCAGTGCTCCATCGCTGGTATAAATAAAGCCCCAGTTATCATTCAGCAGGTTGCCATACTGGAAGTAGAAATTAGCCGCTACAGAGAAATTTTTATATTTCAATGAAGTGTTGGCACCACCAAAACCTTTGGGAGACGCAGAACCTACAATACCTCTCAGAGCATTGTTCACGTTGCTGGTAGTAGCAGCTTTGGTTTCATCTACATACCAAAGCGGGTTACCGGTAGCGGGGTCTGCACCTGCCCATGATCTTACATAAATAGACTGGAAGTCTCTGCCTACTCTCCTGATCTGACTGGCAGCAGCCAGAATATCTGCACCTGATGCTGACAGGGAAAGAATCTTGTTCTTATTCCATGCTGCATTAAAACCGATATCCCAACGGAAATCTTTGGTTTGTACCGGTACAAAGTTTATGGTAACTTCAAAACCTCTGTTCTCCATAGAGCCTACATTGTTACCAAACGACTGGAAACCGGCAGTAGAAGAAAGCGGCTCATTGAGCAGCAGGTCATAGGTTTTGCGGTAGTAGTAACCCGCATCAAAAGTGATCCGGTTTTTAAGGATCCCTGCTTCAATACCAACTTCAAAGGACTTATTCTTTTCCCATGTAAGGGTTGGATTACCTACGTTAGCAGGTGCGCTGGCTGGTTGTCCATTGTAAGTTCCTGATGCACCAATACCATTGGCAGCACCTGTAGTGTTACCGAATGTATAAGTAGGACGTGCCGCATAATCTCCAAATGTATTGTTACCGGATGTTCCGTAAGAACCTCTCAGTTTCAGGTAAGAGAAGGCGGTTACTGATTCGAAGAATTTCTCACGGTCAATATTCCATGATCCGCCCACAGACCAGAAACTACCCCAACGACGACCCTCTGCAAAACGGGAAGAACCATCACGGCGGAAGCTTAAGCTCAGGTTAAACCTGTTATCATAGGTTAATAAAGCCCTCGACAGGTAAGACTCGATACTGTTATCCGTCTGTGCAATCGGCTGGGTAGAAGTAGGTACAGATACATTCGGATACGTGATAGAAGTAGTTAAAGGAACTCCTGTACCACTTGTGAAAATATTTGTGTTTACTGTTTTCTGGTTCTCATGCCCCACCAGCAGGTTCACATCAAGTTTGTTATCAAAGAATCTTTTGTTATAGTCAACTGTTGTAGAAAATACATAGTTAAAAATCCGACGGTAAGCCGCAGAGAAATAACCATTGGTAGGGGCTCTGGAATCACCAAAGAAAGGATTGTTGTATTGTGTTTCTTCAATGCTTGAATAATCAAGACCATAATTGGCTTTGAAATTCAGGGATGGAATGATCTTATACAGTAAACCGATATTGGCCAATACTTTGCTGGTATTGTTATTCTTTTTATCGTACATGTTTATGGCCAGCGGATTATACAACTGCTCAAAAATGGTTCTTGAGTATTCAGGTGTACCATCTGCTTTATAAGCTTCCTGTGAAGGACGTAATGCCAGCGAAGCAATGATGGGGTTACGGAAACTGCTACCTTCCGATTCGCCGATCTGGTTAAACGTACTTACATTGGCGCCTGCATTAAAGCTCAGTTTTTCCGAAGCTTTGAAAGTACCTTTCAGTGTTCCGGAATATCTTTTGAAATCAGAACCAATTACCGGCGACTGCTGGCGGAAATATCCACCTGATGCATAAAAGGTAGTTCCGTTACTGCCACCCGATACAGACACATTCGCCTGCTGCTGAATACCTTTTCTGCGAACCAGATCAAGCCAGTTATAATTAGCAGTTGAGTTGTATCCATACTGAGCCAGTATCTGGTCGATATCAGCCTGGGTAGCACCCACATTTCTCAATCCTTCAATGGTTAAAGCTCTGGAATCTGCTTTATTAAGCGGCTGGGCCATATCAGGGAAATAAGCTACATCGTTACTACCCACTTCGGTGGTAACATTATACTTTGCTTTTCCGGCTTTACCGTTTTTAGTAGTGATCAGTACCACACCATTCGCAGCCCTTGAACCATAGATAGAAGTAGCAGCCGCATCTTTCAGCACGGTCAGATCTTCAATATCATTGGGATTCAGACCTGCGAGCAGGTTACTGCTGGTAAGTACCTGCGATCCATCTCCCGTGGCAACAGGGATCCCATCAATAATGAATAACGGGGAGGAACTGGCAGAAATAGACCCGATACCACGGATCCTGATCTGTGTTAAAGAACCCGGCTGACCGGAAGCTGCCACAGACTGCAGACCTGCAGATTTACCCTGCAGCATCGCATCTACGGAACTTAACGGCTGGTTCGCAAACTCTGCACCATTCAGGCGGGTAGTAGAACCGGTTGTTCTCACACGACTTTGTGTACCGTAAGCAATCACTACCACATCATCCAGACTCGCAGTTGCTGGTTTCAGCGAAACGGTAATACTTGTTTTCCCGGTAATAGACAATTCCTGCTGCGCAAAATTCAGCGAAGAAACAACAATTGAACGGGCAGCAGCTGCCACGGTCAGGGTAAAATTACCTTCTGCATCAGTATTGGTACCGGTAGTAGTACCTTTTACCACGATAGATGCATTGGCAATGGGTATGCCTTTGTCATCGGTAACCTTCCCTGTTACGGTACGGTTTTGTGCAAATAACTGACTGGCTGCCAGTACCATGCACACGAGTAGCATTGTAAGTCTTCTCATTGTAATAAATAATTTGAAAATGTTTAAAAAAGCTGTGCCCTGTTTCTTTTTAGGGACGCACAGAATCAATCAGACAAGAAAAGTAAATTGAGCCGGAGGAGAGGAGGGCAATAAATAACCGAAGCATGAATTTTTTGAACCGAAACAGCCAAATCACAAACTGATTTTTTTCTGTATTATCAATTTCTTAAGAAAAGTAACGCAGCCAAGAGAATCTGTTTTTCCAAAAAAAACCGTTGATGCAAAGGGAGCAAATACGAAAAGCTTGTGAAATTATGTGAACGGTAAAAAAAAGCTGTGAATGAATTCGAACTTCCCGCTTTCATACTGTCTTATAGAGAGACCAACTACTGTTAATGAACACGCTCCTGCAACCTGTTAACGATACCCTGTTTAAATGGATCGGTATTCCCCTCACGGGCATATTGATCTTTCACCTGTCAGGCTTTTTATTCATTACCGGCGGCAGTATGAATAGCTTATCGCTTCATTATCTGTATTTTACAGTAATCTCCTTTTGCATATGGCAGGGCAGTGCTTTTGCACACCGGACCCTCAGGCATTATTTATACGCCATCAAGGAATTGTACATCCGGATTCCCCTCAGATTTGCTATTCCGCTGGTGGTCAGCTGGGGTTTTTCATTTATACTCCTGACAGTCTGGAACCGTTTTTTTGTCAATAACATCTTTAGCGCCGGAGACCTCCTGGCCTGCCAGATCATTATCACCGTTATCAGCCTGCAGATCAGCAGCATTTATGAGATCGTTTACCTGTACAAGGAACGGGAATCCGACCTGGTAAGAGTAGAAAGAAGTGAGAAGCTGAAAGTACAGGCGCAACTGGATGCACTTAAAAGCCAGATAGACCCACATTTTATTTTCAATTCTCTGAATACACTTTCCTACCTCATCAGCCAGAATCCTGAAAAAGCCAGGTTGTTCAACGATACCCTCGCAAAAGTGTACCGGTATATTCTTCTGAATAAAGAAAAAGACCTGATACAACTGAAAGAAGAGATTGAATTTGCCAGTAACTATTTTTACCTGTTGAAAATCCGTTATCAGACCGGTTTAAGCATGATTATCCGGATGGATAATATCAGTGTGGAAGACTATCTCATTCCCCCGCTTTCTTTACAGACCCTGATCGAAAATGCCATCAAGCATAATCATTTTTCCGACAAGAAAAATCTTGACATAGAAATAACTATTACAGAAGAGGCTATCACTGTCATAAATCCACGTCACCTCAAAAAATTTGACATCCAATCATCCAAAATCGGATTATCCAATCTGAACGAACGGTATTCATTGATAGTACATAAAAATATCAGCATCCAGCAAACTCCCGAATGGTTCACCGTTACATTACCCATTCTTAAATCCTGACAGGTTATGATCAAAGCAGTAATTATCGAAGATGAAAAAACAGCGTTGGATAATCTTATTCACCATATCCAACTAACCAGAGAACCGGTTACTGTAATTGCCACACTGGAAACCGTAGAAGACTCTGTGGCATGGTTTCTGGCCAATCCTGCACCGGATCTGATCTTTATGGATATTCACCTGAAAGACGGGATCTCATTCAGCATATTTGACCGGGTGAAAATTTCCGCACCAATCATCTTTATCACTGCTTTTGACAATTTCATGGTCAAAGCTTTTGAGCAGACCAGTATCGAATACCTGTTAAAACCCATCAACGAGCAGGAACTTGCCAAAGCCATTGCCAAATACCGTACGTTAAAAAACCATTTCCTTAACAACCACGAAAACCTACTGAGATTTCTTTCCGAAAAAGATACGAGTCGCAAATCAAGGATTGTAGTAAAAAAAGGAATCGAGTTTCAAAGTATCCTGCTGGACGAAGTGGCTTATTTTTATACGGAACAAAAGATCAGTTTTCTTGTAACAAGGGATGGAAAAAAATTTCTCGTAGATAAAAACCTGAAAGAACTGGAGGAAGAACTGGACCCGAAGAAATTTTACCGGGCCAACAGGAAATTTATCATCAACATTGATTTTGTAAAATCCTACCGGTCTTACGACAAGATTAAAATACTGGTAGAATTAACGGTTCCCCTTTCGGAAGAGATCATTGTAAGCCAGGAAAGTGCTATTGATTTCAGAAAGTGGATCACTGCGTTATAAAAATAGCAGGAAAAATTGAATACCGTCTTGGCATAAAAGAGCTGCCTTAACGGAACATGAATAGTTTCGTAGCACGTTGTTGTAACACATCCTGCACATCCTTTTCAGTACCTTCGAACGGACCAGACCCTTCAATTTTACGGGTAGCCATGGCAGCAGCAAAATGGCCTGCATCTTTGATCGAATCGCCTTTTGTTCTCCGGTAGAGATATCCAGCCATATAGGTATCGCCGCAACCTGTAGCATCAATTACCTGTTCCGGTATATAGGCGGGAATAATACAGGTAGCTCCATCGCGGTAAATCACAGAACCTTTGCTTCCCAAAGTGATGATCACTTCTGCAACACCCCAGGTTGTTAATTTCTGTATACCGTCCTGTATATCACTTGTTCCGGTCAGCTTTTCCATTTCGGTTTCATTGGCTTTGAGAATACTGATAAAAGGCAAAGCCTCTTTTTTATCGAGCCAATCCACGGGGTACACGTTCTCTGCTCTTACTTCGCGCAGGTAACCCTGTACATCCAGCGATACTTTTCCCCGCGAAGCCAGATCGCGGATCAGCGATACAGGAATATCATCTGCCAGCAAGGGTCCCAGGTGAAAGATTTCAGCCCTTACCTCCTTCAATTGATCTATTGTAAAAGGATCTGATTTATGCAATACCCGCTGCGTTCTGTTATCCTGATCCTGCGAGTAGATATTCTCAAAAAAAACAGTTTGTTGGCTGGGGAATGCGGTTACCTCAATTCCCACATTCTGTAAAGCAGTCACATAAGGTAATTCTGGTGCAGCAACTGCTGTAACCAACTGGTAACGTGTGTCCATCTGCCGTATGGCATTGGAAAAATAAAAAGAAGTACCACCTGGCATGTGTACAACTGAACCGGGAGTAACTACTTTATCATGGGTAATATGTCCTATACAACAAATATTATGCATCTTTAATCGATTGAGCCGGACTACGCCGCTATTTATAAAACCAATTGATCAAACAGCCGCTGTAATGCCTGTTCCGGGTTATCGCACAAACCCGGATGTACTTTGGATGTTTGTAATACCGTACTCCTGGTTGCCGTAAGCCACCTGAAACGGGACGCTTTATCCAGCAAAGCGATCGGTCCGCCATCAGCTGTTCCTTTACAGATCTTTTCAAAACTGGAGAGGTATTCTTTCAGTTCTTCCATCTGCAGCATCTCACAGAACAATCTGATTTTTTCTTCGGGCAACACATATTTCACTTCCAGAAAATCCAGTTTTTTACAAAAGAGTACCACCCCCACATTGAAGAACTCTTCGCGCTCCACCCTGGGTACGATCCGTATAATGGCATACTCAAATAAGTGATTCTCTGGCATGTATTGCTTCTTTTACAAAAATCTGTGACAAGGCTATTCTTTGATTCAGAAATTCAGCATAAACGCTCCTGCGTTCTTCCGCAGTGATATTTTCATCCCCCGGCAATAACCACTCATCAGGCACCAATACTACAATGGCTTTCACCAGATCCGGCGTAAGTATCTGCATTGCCTGCGACTGTACTTCTTCCAAAACAGAAGCCCGCGCTAACAGTACATGGTCTTTTACCTGTACAAAAGGTTTGGCCGCATACGATGCCCATTCCTGCCAGGCATGGTGAAAATACAGTGCCGCACCATGATCTATCAGCCACAATTCTTTTTTCCAGATCAGCATATTGGTGTTACGGGCCGTTCTGTCAACATTCATCAGCAACGCATCCAACCATACAATTTTGGAGGCAGTTAACGGATCAACCACCGTCACATTCGGATCAAAAGTGATAGCACCGGAGAGATAATGCAGGCCCAGGTTTTTGCCCACACTTGCTTTCAGCAGATCCTGGATCTCCTCATCCGGCTCCGTACGTCCGAAAGCCGTGTCCAGTTCAGCAAAAACGATTTCCGGCACTTTCAGGCCCAACGCCCTCGCAATTTCGCCCCCGATGAGTTCTGCAATCAGGGCTTTCACCCCTTGTCCGGCACCCCGAAATTTCAGCACATACAAAAAAGAATCATCCGCTTCTGCAATGGCAGGCAAAGAACCACCTTCCCGCAATGGCGCCACATAACGGGTTACCGTTACGGTTCTGATTTCTGGTACTGGAATTATTTGCATGGTAAAGTTGGAAACAATGAAATAAATATACCGCAAAAAGCCTATACCGATCTGTCGTGTTAGCAGATGAGCCGGGCTATAAAATGAAAAAGTCCTTCATTGCTGAAGGACTTTTTACGTCGGGAAGACAGGATTCGAACCTGCGACCCCCTGGTCCCAAACCAGGTGCGCTACCGGCCTGCGCTACTTCCCGATTCATCCACCAAAGCGTCAGCGTAGGTGGATCTCTTAGTTCCGGTACCCAATCCGCCTTCGCTAGCGCTTCGGCGGATGAGAGCGGTGAGGGAGGGATTCGAACCCTCGGTACAGTTTAACCCGTACGGCAGTTTAGCAAACTACTGGATTGAGCCACTCTCCCACCTCACCGTCCTGCTCTTTTCAGAGAGGGCTGCAAAAATAGGTTGCCGATAGGTAACTGCCAAAAATGTATCCCAAAAACCTGAAAAATAAACATCCCGAACGTGGTTACGCCCGGGATGTTTTTTATAATGTCTTGTATAAATCTGCTTACATAGCCGCCAGCTGCACTTTCTGGGTCAGTTCCATCACGTTTTCACGGAAGATAGAATCTGTGTCCATCAGGTCCTTTACGGTCTGGCAGGAGTGGATCACCGTGGTATGGTCGCGGCCGCCAAAATGCTCTCCGATGGTTTTGAGGGAGTTCTTGGTAAACGCTTTGGCCAGGTACATCGTGATCTGTCTTGCCTGCACAATCTCACGTTTACGGGTTTTCTGCAATAATTTGTCGTATGACACATCAAAATACTCACATACCATTTTCTGGATCGCGTCGATGGTGATCTCTTTACTGCTGGTCTTAACAAAATTGCGAAGTACCTTTTTTGCCAGTTCTACATCAATGTCTTTTTTATTGAGGGAGGACTGGGCCAGCAATGAGATCAGCGCCCCTTCCAGTTCACGTACATTGGTATTGATATTATAGGCTACATACTTCACCACTTCTTTGGGCATGTCCAGACCATCGTTCTTCATCTTCTTCTCCAGGATCTCGATACGGGTCTCATAATCGGGAATCTGCAGATCGGCACTCAAACCCCAGCGGAAACGGCTCAGCAGTCTTTCCTGCATACCATCCAGGTCTTTCGGAGGTTTGTCGGAAGTTAAGACCAGTTGTTTGCCGCTCTGGTGTAAATGGTTGAAGATGGCAAAAAACGCATCCTGGCTTTTTTCTGCGCGACTGAAGAACTGCACATCATCAATGATCAGCACGTCTATCAGCTGGTAAAAATGGATAAAATCGTTAATTGCGTTATTACGGCTATGGTCCTGGAACTGGTTGATGAATTTCTCACTGCTTACATACAGTACTACTTTACCGGGATGAAGTCTTTTCACTTCATTACCGATAGACTGGGCCAGGTGGGTTTTACCCAGACCTACGCCACCATAAATGACCAGTGGATTAAAGGAATTGGCACCGGGTTTTTCCGCTACTGTTTTACCGGCACGGCGGGCTACGCGGTTACAATCACCTTCGATAAAAGAATCGAACACATACATATGGTTCAGCTGCGGATCGATCTGCATTTTTTTCAGGCCAGGAATCACAAACGGATTCTTGACAGGATTATCGATCACCAACGGGAAATTCATCTCGTTGTTATTGTATGTTTTCATATTGCTTGCAGGAACATCCATAGAGCCATTGCGTCCATTGGTATTACCGCTGTCAACCATGATCCTGTATTCCAACCTCGCTTCTTTTCCCAATTCCCTTTTTAATGTTTTTGCCAGCAGGTTCACATAATGCTCTTCGAGGTATTCATAAAAGAACTGACTGGGAACCTGTATCATTAAAACATTTGCTTTTAACTCAACAGGTGTTATCGGTTCAAACCATGTTTTAAAATGTTGCCATTCTACAATGTCTTTGATGATCTTTAAACAATTGCTCCAGACTGATTCAGCGTTCTTAGCCATACAAAAAGAAAGAATTTATAATGAGTTATACTATTCTGCTTTATTACTTATCCCAAGCCTTCAAGTTATCTATTTTTTTCCACATGTGGATAAGTAAAAAAATAAATTGGGGCTGCGAATATGTAGACTTTATGTTGAAAAAAAAATTTTTTATTCCCTTGTTTTTTTCCCTATAACTACAGTATGGGCATTAGACAGATTTTTCTTTTTGTAGCCCGAAAAACTGTAGTCCAGCCGCCCCAGCTGAATCCCCGCCCAACCTACCTGGTTTACCACGGTATCTCCACCCTTCCGATTCCGGTATTTACGGGGTTCTGTGAAGAAACGGTGGGTATGGCCCCCGATAATCAGGTCAATATCAAAGCATTCTTTGGCCAGTATCTCATCACTCACCTTGTCATCATCATATTTATCGCCCAGATGCGAGAGGCAGATCACCATATCACAGCCCTGTTTACGTAACAGATCCGCTGTTCGGTTGGCCGATTCTATGGGATGCAGGTACACCGTTTTTTCATAGAGGTTCTCAGGCACCAGTCCTTTCAGTTCTATTCCCACACCCAACACGCCGATCTTCAGGTCGCCTTTCTGGAATATTTTATAAGGTTGGAACTTTGATTCCATCACCGTTCCCGAAAAATCGTAATTACAAATGATAATAGGGAATTGTACATGGCTTAACTGGGTGGCAAAATTTTCCAGTCCGGCATCAAAATCATGGTTTCCCATGGTAGCTGCATCATAACCCATTTTCTGCATGGCTTTCATTTCAGGCTCTCCCTTATACATATTAAAGTAAGGGGTTCCCTGAAAGATATCGCCGGCATCCAGCAACAGCACTTCTCCACCTTCGTCGCGGATCTCCTGTATCAGGGCTGCCCGGGCAGCTACGCCGCCCAGTCCCTGGTTACGGCTGCCATCCATCGGAAAGGGATCCAGGCGGCTATGCACATCATTGGTATGTAAAATGGTAATTCTTTTTACTACCGAAGGTTCTGCCCTGGCTAATAAGGGCGAAACTGCAAGCGCACCACCCGTGATGGCGGCCTGTTCTAAAAATTTTCTTCTGTTAATTGACATTGACAACCCTTTTTTCGATGGAATAATCCAGTGGTTTCCCCTGGCGGGTGAGGTCCGATACAAATTCGATCAGTGCATCCCGTAAAAGATAGCCTTTGTTCTGTTGGGGAATCCGGCGTAACATCTCACAATCACTCCCCCCATTGGCTACATAATCAGAATTGGCCACCACGTATACAGCCGACGGATCCAGCGGTTTACCGTTGATGGTTACATTGATGGCTTTTTTATCCTTGATCTCCATCACAACCCCTGCCGATACCGGCCAGCCACCATCAGCAGCCATTTTATCAAAGAACTGCTGCATCACAGACCCCTTCACTTCCTGCAGTACCACGAGGTTATCAAAAGGCATCAGTTCAAAGATCTTTCCCACGGTAATATTTCCCTTGGAGATATAGGACCGGATGCCTCCCTGGTTAATAAACCCCGCATCTACCTTTTTCCCGTATTTCTTTTCGGCCATTACGCGGATTCCATCTGCCATAAAATTGCCCAGACCACTTTCCGGCTGCCTGGCATTCATTTGAGTATTGGAAAAACCGATCACTTTGTTCATGGTAATATCCATGTTTGTTCTGTAGGGAGCCAACATACCGGCTAATGCCGTATCTGTTCTGGCTTCTTTGGCTATACGGTAATCGGTAAAAGAGAGTGACGTAACAGGCTGAATACTGGTGCAGGAACTGATACCAAAAAAGAGGATGAAAATAAAAGCAAAAATCCTGCGCATAGGTAAACGGGCTTATTCTCCGAAAGGTACAATATTAATGCAGCCATGAAAGCGTTTTTTTTGAAACGAAAGCAGATTTTAATCCTACTTTTGGACACTTTAAATAATCAGACATGTCTTACGAAATTGTTGGAAAACTGGTAGCTGTATTTGAGATTGTACAGCGCAAAGAAACGTTCAAAACACGCGAATTTGTGATTGAGAAATCAGAAGATATTGGTGGGCGCGTAATTACCAATTATGTAAAGTTCCAATGTGTGCAGGATAGAACTTCTATGCCCGACAGATTCAACCTGGGCGATGAGGTAAAAGTGCAGTTCAATATCAAAGGAACCAAATGGGTAAAAGATGGCAGGGAGAATTATATCACCAACCTGGATGCCTGGCGTATGGAAACCATGAAACTGGGCCAAACCAGTGGCAGTAATGATTCGGTGAATTACAATGACATGCCACCGCCATCGGACAATATTGACGATTTACCATTTTAAACAACTTTTGGAAAGTTTGAAAACTTTCCAAAAGTCCCCTGCTTTTTAGGATAAACACCTAACAGTATGCAAAAAGATATGACACTCAAACTCAAGCCGGCCGAAGCTGCCGATGATGCAAGCATCCGGCAGTATATAGCCCAGTCTTTGGGTTTGCCTCCAGAACAGGTTACCGGCTTTTACAAAAGCAAACAATCCATTGATGCCCGTAGCCGCAGCCAGGTATGGATCAATCTGACAGTCAAAGCTTTTGTAAACGAACCTTTTGAACAGCGGAATAGTTTACCCATTCATTTTCCTGATGTAAGCAAGGCCAAAACCAAAGTCATTATTATTGGTGCAGGACCTGCGGGCCTCTTTGCTGCATTGCAGCTGATAGAAGCCGGTATACAACCCATTGTGCTGGAGCGGGGCAAAGATGTAAAAGCCCGCAGACGTGATCTGGCTGCGCTTAACAAAGAAGGGGTAGTGAATCCCGAAAGCAATTATTGTTTTGGTGAAGGAGGTGCCGGTACTTACAGCGATGGAAAACTGTATACAAGAAGCAGTAAAAGGGGGGATATTAACCGTATCCTTCATCTTTTCTGGCGGTTCGGTGCAGATGAACGGATTCTGTATGAAGCGCATCCGCATATCGGTACCAATAAATTACCCCATATCATTACAGCGATCCGCGAGCAGATCAGGGAATGCGGAGGGATATTCCTGTTTGAGAAGAAAGTAACGGATCTCATTATCACAGATAATACACTAAAAGCTGTACAAACAGCTGATGGAGAAACCATCAATGGCGATGCAGCAATACTGGCTACCGGCCACTCGGCAAGGGATATTTTCCAGCTGTTACATCACAAAGGTTTACTGATAGAACCCAAACCCTTTGCACTGGGTGTTCGGATTGAACATCCACAAACATTGATCGATACTATTCAATACCATTGCACAGTGAGGGATGAACATCTGCCACCCGCTTCCTACGGACTGGTAGAGCAGGTGAACGAACGAGGGGTCTTCAGTTTCTGTATGTGTCCCGGTGGTATCATTGCGCCAGCAGCCACCAATCCAGGCGAGTTGGTGGTAAATGGCTGGAGTCCAAGTAAAAGAAATAATCCTTTTGCCAACAGTGGTATGGTGGTGCAGGTAGAAATGGCGGATGCGCTGGCTTATCTGAATCAGCCAAACCGAAAAGATACGGTAACGGAGAAAGACCCGCTGGCCCTTTTGTATTTTCAGCAGGAAATAGAAAGAGCTGCTTTTCAGGCAGGTGGTGGACAATTAAAGGCACCTGCGCAAAGAATGGAGGATTTCTGTAACAGAAAAACCTCGGCCAGCCTGCCGGACTGTAGTTATCTGCCCGGAGTCGTATCCGCAGATCTGAGAACGGTACTCCCGGGTTTTATTTACCAAAGTCTGCAAAAAGGATTCCAGGCTTTTGGTAAAAAGATGCGGGGTTATCTGACCAATGAAGCCATTGTAGTAGCAACAGAGAGCCGGACATCTTCTCCGGTTCGTATACCGCGCGATGCGGTGGGTTTGTCTCATCCCCAGGTACTAAACCTATATCCCTGCGGGGAAGGTGCCGGTTATGCCGGTGGGATTATCAGTGCAGCCATGGATGGAGAAAGAGTGGCACAGGTAATCATACAAAAAGAGAGGTAAAACCTCTCCTTTCCAAAAACAATTGAACAGTTACTTGCCGAACTGAAGAATTGATTATCCAAACTATTGAAAGAGGCAGAAATAGCGGTTCCAAATTCCCCCCGGTATTGGGCCGCTACTTCTGCTTAACGGGCAAAATAGGTATCCTGCCTGTTTACTGCTCTTTGTACTGTAAAACTAAGTAGTGGGATTGAACCGGCATACGGGAAAAATCCCGTTTTTTTTGAACCGGAATTACTTTATAACTGAATAAATCCGTTTTTGAGGGCAAAGACGACAATACCCACCCGGGAAGTTACATTCAGCTTCCTGAACAGTGAATCTCTGTACCCATCTATCGTTCTCGGACTTACCTGCATTTCTGCTGCTATCTCCTTATGTGTCAGGTCGGTGCAGGCCCATCGCAAAAAAGTAATCTCTCTCGCACTGAGCGATGTGTGATTGTGTAAAAGGCTCTGGGCTTTCATACCCGGCGTAAACAATTCATTATAGTAGTAGCCCGTTTCGCAAACAGCATTGATAGCGGTGATCAGTTCAGCTGTTTCGCAGTCTTTGAGCAGGTAACCCCTGGCCCCTTTTTTAATGAGCTGAATGATGGCAGGATCACTTTTGAGCATGGTTACTACGAGGATCTTGATGTCGGGATATTCCTGTTTTAACCAACGGGCTGTTTCACCACCATCCATACCGGGCATGGTGATATCCAGCAGAATGATATCGGGTATAGGGTGCTCCTTTAACTGTCTGATCAGATGTAACCCGTTATCTGCTTCAAACACGATTTCATAGCCGGGTATTTTTTCCAGCATGATACCCAGGCTGTTCCTGAGTACCACATGATCATCAACAAGCGCTATCCGGATCATAGATTTTTTAGCTTAAAAATAAAATTGACGGTCGTTCCTTCACCTGGAATGCTTTTTACTTCTGCCCGCACATTTATCATCGCTGCTCTTTCCTGCATACTATTTAAACCGATTCCGGGTTTAAAAGTCTGCTCGGCGGGATTAAAACCTCTGCCGTTATCCCGCAAGGTAATATATACGTCTTCACCCTGCGAATAGATAGAGAGCCATATTTTGTTGGCACCGGCATGTTTTACAATATTATTCAATGCTTCTTGTAACATCCGGTATAAAAAAATTATTTTATTTTTTTCAATATTCACCGTTTCAAATTCAGACTGAAAAGATGTTTCAAAAAAACCGGTTTTCTGTAATTGGTTCAGTTGGTTTTTAGCAGCAACAATCAGTCCCTGTTCGGCTAGTTTATCGGTATGATAGGTGGTACCCAGATCTCGTAACTCTGCAATCGCCTTTTTAGTCTGTTCGCTGAGTGTAGCAACAATTTCATTTCCTTGCATTTCAAAACCCAGCAGATTCACATTCAGTTTGATCAATCCCAGGATTTGCCCGATATTATCATGGATTTCCTGAGCAATGGATCGAAAGGTATGTTCCTGCATTTCCATTTGGGCATGCATCAGTTCTTTCTGGAAGGCTGCTTCCCGCTCGATTTTTTCCTGCATTAATTTACGCTTACTACGTACATAATTCGCCACCACCAGAAAGGCGATAAAACCAAACAGTAGTATAAATAAAGTACCACTGATGATGGCTATAACGAAATCCTGTTTTTCTTTTTGCATAGGATGATGGCAGTTGAAATGCTTAAGTATAATGGCAAGCTTAGTATTTGAGGAACTATATGATATAATTTAACTCCGAAAAGAGTTAGATTATGTTTGAGAATAAAATCATGAAGACTGAAAACAACACTCACACCTGAAAAAAACAGGGTCACTCCAAATGCCACCCAAAAACCAGGCTCACATAACAAATAAGCAGCTTCATCACTAATAAATTTAGAGTAGATATAGGTTAGTGATATGAAAGAGAAACAGATTGATAGAAATAGTAGGTTTGTAATCAGATATGATGGATTCTCTGCTATAAAGAAGAAAAAAATTATACTGATAAAACTATTAATAAGAGAGATGATCAAAATAATTTTCTTCCAGATCTCTTTCACTGTCATAGTATAAAAAAAATATCCATAAAAAACAGATTCTACTATTGTAACAAACCCATATATTTTTGTATTAGGTGTATCGGAATTACCTAAAACATACCCAATATTTTGCGCGTACAATTCACTTCCTGTGATAAATACCAAAAAAGGCAGAAACCATTTCATTACAGACCCCTTCAGATAGGGATAATAGATAATAGCTATCCCCAGACTGAACAGCTCTGCCAGATTATTGATATAGAATTTCATAGGATCATTACAATTTTCTCAAAGCCCGAACGAAAATCTCCTCAAAATAAAAAAACGGTTGCCGTCAGGCAACCGTTTTTACACCCTATTTTAAAGAGTAGTACTACTTGCTTTTTAGAGTAGCAGTTCGCATCTTTTCGTATTATTACCTTTTACTCGCCGGGTTTGACTTCTGCTTTTTTGGAGAGTAACAGTTTGTTTTCCAACAGTTTGTTTTCGTGGAAGGCTTTTAGTTCTGCTGCCAGTTTCTGTTCTGTCCCTGCAGACCAACCCGTATTGATCCGGGAAAGATCCGGTTTACCGGCGTCTACCCAACTGGTATACCAGAAATCGGCGATCAGGTCTGCCGAACTTCGCAATTGTTCATTGATCGTAGTACCTAACGCTGTTGCATAGGCTTTGGCAAAAGCCGTTGTATAACTTTTGCTTTCCTTCCCCCGCCGGATCTGCACCCGGAATTTCTGCTCCTCTGTAAACCCTTTGCTCACTTCCTTTTCCTTCAGCAACATATCCGGCACTAGTCCCGCTGCTTTCCGAACTGCCTGCCAGACCGCTTCGGCTGGTTTTTTCAGATAAGTAGCTTTGTGTGTGGAATACAAAGAATAGTTGCCGATCTCCAGTTCCGGTATCATCGATTCCCACAAACTATGTAACCCTTTCTGATCAGTTAACTGACCATCATAATTAACGGTGGTATGCAAAGGCACATGGACATCCCCGATATAATGCCCCAGATCAGCAGCATAAAAGAGGATACTGTCTTTGTTTCCCTTCCGGAATGCTTCTGTCAGCTTTCCTTTCATATATATAATATGATACGGCACATAGCCATATTTCAACAGAGTATCGGCCGTATATTTTTGAACGGCACGGTTCCAATCCAAAGGCATTTTCGTAGCAGCCCTATCTCCAAACATCTCCAGATCGATAAAATGTTTGGTCGCTTCTGTACTGTCTTCATTCCTGCGCATATCCGGTCGGGGGGCATTGGTTACCAGGTAGTCCATCTGCTGGTAGAAAAAAGGCAGCATGGTTTCCGGCAACTCATACACGGCTAACTGATGAACCGTTTTATGAACCAGAAATCCCCAGCCCGTAGAAATAATCAATACACTGGTAATCAGTACAGTCAGAGCAAACTTCTTCAACATAGCTTATCCATTATTTAAATGACGGCAAATGTATCGTTTTTCCGGAGCCAGCTGTAATAATTAGGTAAAACCGGCTACTAACCAAGCAGAAAAATATACCCTACATTTGAGTACAACCCAACCCTTATGAACAAGATCCTTGAACTCAGCAACCTGAAGAAGTATTATGCTACCCAGAAAGCGGTAGATGATATCAGTTTTTCTATCGAAAAAGGAAGCATTTTTGGCCTGCTCGGACCCAACGGTGCCGGTAAAACCACCCTGTTGAGAATGATCACAGGTATTTTTTACCCGGATAGCGGTGATATCCGTTTTGATGGCAAAACATTTGATCCGGAAAATGATATCATCAAAATAGGCTACATGCCTGAGGAGCGGGGACTGTATAAAAAAATGAAAATCGGCGAACAGGCCCTTTATCTGGCTCAACTGAAAGGACTGAGCAGAAGTGAAGCCATGACCAAGATAAAATTCTGGTTCAAACGCCTGGAAATGGAAACCTGGTGGAACAAAAAAGTAGAGGACCTGAGTAAAGGCATGAGCCAGAAACTGCAGTTTGTAACCACCGTTTTACACGAACCCAAACTGATTATCCTGGATGAACCTTTCAGTGGACTGGACCCTGTGAATGCCAACCTGATCAAAGATGAGATTTATGGACTGGCACAGAGAGGCAGCACCATTATTTTCAGCACCCACCGCATGGAGCAGGTAGAAGAGATCTGTGATCATATTGTGTTGGTGAACCTTGGTAAAAAAATCCTGGATGGCACCGTGGCCAATATCAAACAGCAATTCAAGGAAAATAAATTTGCGATCCAGCTGGGAGAAGTACCTGCCAATCTTACGGCGGCGTCCTTTGACATTGCCGACCAGAAAGCAAATCGCTTAACCGTAAAAATCAAGGAGGGGTACCGGAGTAATGATGTATTACAGCATTTACTGCAACAGAACCTGACTATTGAAGCCTTCCATGAAGTTCTCCCTTCACTGAACGAGATCTTTATTAACCTGGTAGAAGGCACCCGCGCTACCAGCAGGGCTTTTCAACCGGTAAATCCATAAATTTCTTTTCAACCAACCATTCTACAAACTGCATTTATGAATAAGACATTACTCATCATACAAAGAGAATACCTTACCCGGGTAAAAAATAAACGTTTTGTACTCACCACCATTTTAATGCCCCTGCTGATTGTGGCATTGATTGCCGGCACCACTTTTCTTTCGATCAAGGGGAAAGATGAACGTAAGATTGCTGTCATAGACCAGAACGGTTTTTTCAAAGGCAATATCAAAAGTACCAAAGCACTGGCTTTCGAATTTCCTGCCGATGTGGATACCAGTAACTACCTGCAGAAAGGATATTCAGATATCATCCTGATCCCCAAATTTGATGCTACCGGTGGCAAAATGAACTACCTGATCCGCTCCAAAAAACGGATCAGCATCACCACCGAGAGCGCTATTTCGGAACGTATCAATGCCGCTATTGAAGACAATATGCTGCAAACAGCGGGTATTGATAAAGCACAGCTGGATTCCATCCATATGCAATCGCAATATGCCGAACTGAAAGCAGTGGAAGAGAATGGAGAAGGGGTAAAAGAAAGCAACGCAGGCTTATCCTATGGAATCGGTTTTGGTAGCGGTATGCTGATCTATATCACCATGTTCATTTATGGCGCCATGGTAATGCGTGGTGTGATGGAAGAGAAGACCAACCGTATTGCAGAAGTGATGGTCAGCAGCGTAAAACCCTTTCAGCTGATGGCAGGAAAGATCATCGGCATCGGCGCTGTCGGGTTAACACAGTTTCTGATGTGGATCATACTGATTATCGGACTTACCACAGCCGCTCAGGCTTTTGTTCCGCATGATGTGATGGAACAGGTAAAAACCCTGCAACAGGCCAACGGCCAAATGCCGGGAGGTGGTATGGCACAGGCAGGTGATGCTGCACAGCAGATCTATAAAATGCAACACACATTCAGCACCGCTAACTGGCCTGTGATCATTCTTTGTTTTATATTTTACTTTTTAGGTGGATACTTATTTTATGCTGCTTTATTCGCAGCCGTGGGTAGTGTAGTAAATGAAGATCCACAGGATGCGCAAAGCCTGATGCTTCCCATTACCATGCCCATCATTTTCTCCTTTATTATCATGACCAATGCCGTACAGGATCCCAGCACACCGATGGCAGTTTGGGCCAGTATCATCCCTTTCAGTTCGCCCATGGTAATGATGGCAAGGATCGCGTATGGTATCCCCGGAACGGTTCCTTACTGGCAATTGGGTTTGAGTATGCTGTCGCTGATAGGTGGTTTCCTCCTGACTACCTGGCTTAGTGCCAAGATCTACCGTACCGGTATCCTGATGTATGGTAAGAAAGTTAGCTGGAAAGAAATGTTTAAGTGGGCTTTCAGAAAAAACTAACCATTCGCTGTTGGTTTCGTTAATAGCGAAACGTTATAAAAAAATTTCCCGACGGTTTGTACTTAACAAACTATCGGGAGATTTCTTTTTGTGGTAATGATCATTATGTACTCACCTAAATAAAGCTCTTTTCTTTTACTGCGCTAGCGAAATCCGCACATTAATACCCGCTTTGGTATTAGTAATCGGAGCGGATGTGGAAATATACGGTATCACTTTCCGCTGATCAAAGAAGAACTTAATATTGATCCGGTTATTCAATACGTAATCGATAGAAGGTTGAATAGAGATCTCTTTTTGTCCGCCTGTACCATAGGCATTGGCCTGGTCCAGGCGACTGTTACTCGTAGCTACATCCCTCATGGAGAGATCGAGACGGATATTCAGATCGTTCTGTAATGTTTTGCCTTTAGAACCCGGTAACCTGAACGGCAGCTTCACTCCTTTCTGACGCAGTCCGGCACCAAATACCCACTCTGTACTGCGGCTTTCACTTAACTGGTAATCGATCAGACTGAGACTTAACTGTCTGCTCTTCCGGTATTCGAATTTTACGTTTAACTGGTTAATCGTGGTTACATCAATCCCGATCAAAGGTTCAAAACCTTCTTTGATGGTTATATTCGGAACAAGAAAGAAAGGAATAAAATTACCACTAACCGTATCAATAAACCCGGGCGCACTGAACCTGAACGGATCCTGGTACAAGAGCGCACTGTTAAAGCTATTCATACTCAGGTTACCATTATAACCGTGTGTGATCACAATATTGCTGAATACAGAAGCCAGTGCAGGGTATTTACTCAACCCCGTATAAGTCATTTTCCAGTTTGGCTTGGGCAAAATACCGCTGAATGGATTAGAACTGATCTTACTATTGGATTGTTTGATCAAAGCAATACTGTTCGGATCCTTTTTGGTATACGCTGCCAGAAAAGCCGGCACCAATACATCCTGTGCATACCTGCCGTATCCTTTGGCATATCCATCGGTTGTAAATTTCTGTCCTGCCGGTAATGCCTGCCAGTAAGGGTTCTGCTCCGCCACCCGTTTACTTACAATCAACCGGTTAGCTTCGAAGGTCCGGAAAGTAGTAGAGATCTCGTTCGGATTCTGCTGACCAAACAAAGTCCCAAACGAAATATAAGACACATTAAACCCACCGCTGGCCAAAGGATTCAGGTGACTGAGTCCCGCGCTGCCGGTGGTATCTTTATATAATTCCGAATACTCTTTGGTAAAAGACTTGTCCAGGTTTATATCGATCACAAATTCCCTGATCGGTTCCAGTTGTGCGGTTATGCTGAAACGCTGTTCAAAGTTCTGGCGGAACAGGAAATTGAAAGTGCTATCTCTCGTAATCAACCCCTGTGATCCTTTTTTATCGAGCCAGTTGGCATCGGGCTGTTTACCAAATACATAATCCAGTCCGGGTGCCATGCTGCTCCAGTTCTGTCCTAAATACTTAGAGCTGTCCATATAACCCGGTAAACGGCTGCGGTAATTTTCCGAGTATTGAACATTCACATTCCGAACCATCGTAATAAACTTACCGATAGAACGGGTGAAGCCGTTTAATTCTGTTGGTTCATTGGCTTTCAATAACCTTTCTGCAATCCGGGCATCCCTTTTCATGGCACGCCATTTCTTCAGGGCTTCTCTGCGTTTTTTTCCTTTGAGTCCTTTTACCACTTCGGCTTTGGCAGGAATATCTGTACCCAATGCTGATTTCTGATTAACATCTTTTACCACAGCCGGTCGTTTGGGATCGGGTTTGGGTTTAGGTGCCGGAATATTATCGAGTGCCCGCAGCCACCTGGATTTATTATACAGACTCGCAAAATTGAACTGCGCATTCAGAGTATTCTCCTGCGAGTTCTCGATAGTGTTACCGAGATTCATCGCCAGTCGGCTGGCACCGATCCAGTTATACGAAGTTGCGTAGGTATAACGGGCCGTGATCCAGTCTGTGAGCGGCAACTTATTCAGTGGCAAGGTATAACCCAGTGTGGCTTTCTGCTGGTATAGTGTGTTCCTTCCCCCTTTAAAGAAATTCTCGCGAACCGTATCTTTCTTGGCTTTGGTATCCAGCCTGCCATACGGTTCATCAATCCGTGCATTATTGGTAGCATTGAAATCAAAATTCAGTGAACGGGAAAGATCCCAGCGCATGCCATAATAACGATCGAAAGTAAAATACTTATCGTAAGTAGTATCTACCCTTTCCACTTTGCTATCGATGGTGTTCACAATACGCGGAATAAATTCTCCAAACTGCCGGTTGATATCGGCCCGGAAACTCAGAAAAGAAGGGCGAAGATTAAAATTGAAATCACGGAACAACGCTAACCAGGGCGTTTGTGTACGGATGATTCTTTTGAAAGGTTCTATATAAGTAGATGACCCTACGAATGTATATCCTAACCCACCCCGCTGTTTTGTTACAGAATTCTGCAGGATCACCGGACTGCTTTGTGTAATCTGCGAATAAGAATAACTGAAATCAAGATTACTGATATTCAACAGCCCCGGTTTGGCATTACCCGGCAGGAAACGCACATTGGTAAAATTGATGGTTTTGATAGTGGTCTGGTCCAATGCCACATTTTTGATCGAATCTCTTTTTTCTTTGGAAGAGGAGTTCAGTTTTTCTTTATACCGAACATCCAGATCATACGGATCAAACTGTGGCGTAAGAATGGTTCGGTTAATGCTGGCATATACAGGCAAAGAGATTCTCGCCTGTTTAGGAATCAGTTTACCGGCATCAATGTTGGCCGCTGCATCAAATTGTACCAGGTTTTCTTTGGCGCGCTCGTTTACACGCTGCTCAATGGTACCAAATCCTTGTGTATGCGTGTTTGCCGAAACAGTTAATGTACCCAGATCGGCAAGGGTAAGGTCTACCCTTCCCAGAGCGGCCCATCCACCATTTTCATCCAGTTGTGATAAACGGAGTTCATTGGCCCATACTTCAGTTGTAATAATGGCCCCATCCTGTTTCAACGGATTTTCAATCGCAAACAAAATACCTCTTACTTCTCCCAGGTTAGGATTTCCTAAAATGGAAATGGTTTTATTATCGATGGTTTGCCTGAAGATTTTGGTTGCAGTAGCGCCGGTATTGTTCCTGAGTAATTTAAGATCGATCAGAGAACGTAAACTGAAGTCGAGATTATTCTCCGCCGGCCAAACCTTTTCTTCCTGTCCGCGCGGATAATTACCCGGAGGAGTCACCTTCAGCGGAATCTTGATCTCATAATAGTTATTCAGGAAATCCTGCCCGATGCGGATAATCGCATTCATTTCATTATCCTTCACCGGTCTTTGTCCGGGCACCGATTCCGCGTGCACATACATCGACAGTTTGCCATACTGTCTTATATCAAGATTCAGCGTTTTGAATACACCACGGGCATCTCCGCTCAGCAGGTTACTAATCTTCAAACTCATGGCCTGTTCATTCTGCTGCAGGTTCACCCCATTGTTACTTAGCAGTTGCACCCTTTCTACACCGGGAGGCATCAGGTAGTTAACCGGTTGCCTGCTGCTGTTCTCTTCAAGGTTTACAGCTAATGTATTTAATACTGTGCCTGCCGCATTGTTGATGGGCGTATAAGATCCGGTAGTATCTATATTATAAATGAACTGACGCCACTGGTTACGTACCAGATCTAAACGTGCCAAACGAAGCACTACAGAATCTTCAAAATCTGTCAGGTACAACCTTGCAAAACGGATCGATTTAAAATCCGGAATACTACCGATCTTTCTCGCATACCCCTTGATCGGAATACGGAACAGGAACCAGTCCTCCGTACGGCGTACCCCATCCGGAGAATTTACATTCACGGTTCTCTTATCTGTAACAAAAGGCGTAACACCCACAGCCATACCCGGCTTCAGCTCAATCTCATATTCGTAATACGATTCTGTTTCGTTCAGGGTATTATCCCTGTTGAGGTCTTCATTATCCGGATACAGGGTAGCAGCAGAGGTAAACTGCCCACCGGTAGTGGCAATCGGTGAATTGCCCTGCGGATTATTAAAATTTTTATACCTGCCCAGAATACCCGTACCCAATGGATCAAAACTGGGATCCCGGTACCATTTATAGTTATCACCCGCCGGATCGGCCAATGCTTTCTGGTATACAGGCGAAGCTGTTCCGAAATTGGCAGCAAGCTTATTCAGCACATACCCTTTTTTTCTTCTTTCCGCATCATCACCCAATCCATCCAGTCCCACATCCTGGTAGGGCCGGTCATTAGGATCATTACTGAATGCCTGCGTGATCTGTATCGGGTTCACCGGTGTTTTACCCCAGGTATTAGTACTATCCACGGCAGAAGGAATATTGGGCGTATTCATGCCATTCTCATAAAAACGTTTCCCATCCTTTAAGATATCTTCACTTACATTTCCCAGGTTCAGAAATAATTTTCCACCCTTACTGGTAGGTGTTTTGATAAAAGGATTCTGCACCCAGAATTCGATATACTCAATATTACCCGTTTCAAAATCTGTCTGGTCTATTGAGCGCATCAAACCTCCCCAACGGTTGGCAGGACGCAATAATTTTCCATTCGCATCCAGCTCTGTTCTCCTCGTTTCAAAATTATACGGACCTTTTTCTGCAGGATAATAGGCCAGATCAAAAGTAGATGCCTGTACATCGGTGATATTGGTGGTACGCTGCGGAAAGAGTTCGTTGGTGAATACCTGCCTCACGCGTGGATCACTCAATTCTGTGAGATCGCGGCGCAAGGGGTTATTCGGACTGTTCCTGTCCTGCAGGTTAGGTTCAATATTATACCAGGCCAGTTTAGCTCGGTTATAATTGTAATCCAGGGTATCATTTAAAGTGGCTTCCGGAAATTTAGGATTACCCTGTGGGGTTGATGCCAGTGCCCAGGCAACCAATGGAAAACGGAGATCGATACTGGTGCGGGTACCTTCAAAATCATCGATAAAAATCAATCCGTTATCTCCCTTTCCAATTTGTGATGGGTGACCCGGCTTCAGCACAGCGGCTTCTCCGTAAGCGGTAATACTTGATTTGGCTTTGGTAGAATAAAAAGGTAATTTATCTAGCATCCTGGTTAGACCCGGCAATTCTGACCGGTAGCTAACATCAAAGCCATACATGCTGTTACTGATGGGGTCATCTCCATATCCCATTTTAGTGAAGAAAGGCCTTTCAGACAAACGCATGAATGTGGTACCCAGCGTTAACTTTTTATTGGCTACATAGTCCAGTCGCAAACCTGTAAAATTCCTTTGCTGTATGCCAAAGCCGGCATTATTCTCGAAAGAAACTTTTACCGGTATATTGGAGCTGAGGATTCCTGCATTGAGGATTTTCACCACACCGAGATTATAATCAATTGTATAATCCAGTCCTTCGCGCAGTACCTGTCCACCTGCCGTTACCGTTACAGATCCCTGCGGAATATTAAAAGCATTCAGGTTAATTTCGGAACCGCCGGCACTTCCTTTTACCTGCCCCTGCATTACAAAGCGGTTCAGGTTGGCATAGGTTTGTGCAATGGCTTTGATAGAATCGTATAACTGGTAGTACACGTATTTCTTTTTCATGGCAGTGGGCTGCCCGGCGAATGCCAGTGAATCCAGATCGCGGCCAAAAGGTTCCAGTACCGGGAAGATCACACGCCCCATCTGCGGCAGAATCGTAAAGCCATCTATATAATCGAATACCCCATCCGGTTGCGGATCGTTCCGGTTATTCAGCCGGTCCAGATTCAGGATCCGCAACAACGACTTTCCATCCACTGCGGGAGAACTTTCCGGTAAATATCTTTTTAAACCACCACTGGGTTCTTCATACAATACGTTCAGTTGAAATCCATCCTGCTGAATACCTCCAAACAGATCCAGCGAATACACGTTTTTCATCATCCATCCCCAGGTAGGTAATTCTACCCGCTGAGAAGTGGCTTTCAATAATTTCAGGAACAATACTTTCTGCACCCCTCTGGTAGAATCCAGCGCCACATCCTGCGACAACTCACCTACCTGGTATACCCGTCCGTTATAGGTGTACTGGTAAGCTACAGCCAATACTTCATCCGACTGTAACTGCACATTGATGGACACAAATCCCGCCTGCGGATTAAAATAATATTCAGATGGATTCAGTTTACGTGCAAAGGTTTTTTCATAATCATCCACCGGCCGCAATCCCTTCGACAATAACAATGAATTTACTGCGGCAGGATTTCTTGCAGAAGGATTGGCTACCAGCGATGCATACAGATCATTGGCGCCATTGGCGAGTAAAGGATTGGTGGTGAGGGATCGTATATTGGGGTTATAGGGTTTGGATTCGGCCAGATCCATCAAACCCACAATATCCCTGGCATCTGTAGTGGCGCCGGTACGGTTGGTAACCCATACTTCCATTTTCTGGATCTGTACCTGCGAGTTCACCACCGGCAGTTTGGCCATGGTTTTATTGTAATTATCCCGGAAATATTGTCCTAAGAGAAAGTGACGGTTCTCTTCATAGTCATCCAGCTTTTTATTGAAGTTGGTGGTAGCTGCGCCGCCCTGCAATCCTACCGACTGCCGGGTTGAACGCTGGTTAGCGATGGCACCTGTTACAAACAACTTACCAAACTGCAACTGTGTTTTTACCCCGAACAGGTTCTGCGCACTCGGCATCAGGGTGCTTCTGGATTGAAAAGAAATATTACCCGCTTCCAGGCTTTTGATGATCTCATCATCCATTCCTTTATAATCCAGTTTCAGCTGGTTATCAAAACCGAAATTGGAAATGGTGCTGTAGTTGATGGGAAACTTCAGTTTATCACCAATATTGGCATTTACATTCAGTTTCGCATTCATGTCAAAATCAAAACCACCATTCTTTCTCGCCCGTTCAGGTAAAGTGGGGTTTTTGATGTTTTGTCCCTGGTAACCAGCCATAATATTCACTTCACCCGTGGGCCGGATATCCACTTTCAAGCCATTGGCAGAAGTTCCGAAAATGCGGTCGAACAGTTTATCATAGATCCGCATTTTAGGTCTCGGCGATTTGAGATTGAGGGTGGTTAAAGCCGCTGCCCGTTTCTTGAAATACTCCTCTTCTGCTTTGCGCGACTGGATGCGCCAGAACTCATCATACGTTAAAACAGTAGGGGTACGGTAATACTTACTCCCGATCTTTTCGATCACATAATACTGTTTGGTTTTGGGATCGTATTCGATCTCTCTTTTGATCAGGGAGTTATCGCGGATATCAAAAGGATTCTTGCTCTGGTTTGACAATGGATCGCCCCTTCTGTCGCTGATGGGATAGTGCACAGAATCTTTCTGCTGGGAATACAGGTTAACACCCGCAGACAGCAGGAACAAAGGGATCAGTAAATGACGAATAGCCTTCAAACAGTTACGCTTGGTTAAGTACAGGTAGAAACGATAGATTCAATTAACTGGTTAGGTAGAAATGGAGGCGATAGACTATAGGTTTTTGAGTGCTTGTTTAATGATATCTTCCAATGAAGAATCGGGTGTTTGTGTTGCCATTGTTTTTTTCACTGCCTGCTCTGCCACGGCTTTACCGATACCCAGTGCCACCAGCGCGTTTACCGCATCCGCATCCACCGATTGGAAAGCAGACACCGGAACCGCCGGATCCAGCGACAGTTTGCCCAGCTTATCCCGCAATTCAACAATCAGTCTTTCGGCCGATTTCTTACCGATACCTTTGATCCCTTCCAGCTGCCGGGTGTTGCCTTGCACAATGGCACGGGCAATTTCATCGGGTCGCATGCCGGAGAGCATCATCCGGGCAGTGGAGGCACCTACCCCGGATACGCTGATCAGATGCAGGAACATTTCTTTCTCGGCCCATTCGGCAAAACCGAACAGGGTTTGTGCATTTTCGGTAATATGCAGGTAAGTAAAGAGCTGACCGCTTTCCTTGTTACTGATGGCAGCATACGTGTTCAGGCTCACCTGTAACTCATATCCCACCCCATTCACATCAACCACTACCCGGGCAGGGGTTTTAACGGCAAAATGTCCTCGAACAAAAGCGATCATAGCTTTTTCAAAAATATGTTAAAAAAGGTTCTGCCAGCTAACTTTATTACCCAAAACGGGCAATTTCTCCCCTCTTCGCCAGCCAAAAAGCTACCGAATCCGAAGATGCTGCATCCCGCTAACAACTGTTAGAATTCATTGAATTTCAAATACGGGAAGCTGAATACAGAGCCGGAGAATGAGATAATATGGAAATCTTATAGATATTTGCGCCAATCTTAGCAAAATATATGACTACAATCAGAGCAGCTATTACCGGCGTAGGCGGTTATGTACCAGAGACCAAACTCACCAATTTCGACCTTGAAAAGATGGTGGATACCAACGATGAATGGATCCGTACCCGAACAGGAATTGAAGAGAGAAGAATTTTAAAAGAACCCGGTCTGGGCAGCAGCGATATGGCTGTACCGGCCGTGCAGGAACTGTTACGCAAAAAAGGCCTTGCCGCTACCGATATCGACTGTTTGATCTGCGCCACCGTTACCCCGGATATGGTATTCCCCGCCACGGCCAATATCATCTGCGACAAAATCGGTGCCACCAACGCCTGGGGATATGATATGAGCGCCGCCTGCAGCGGATTCCTCTTTGCCCTAACCACCGGCGCCATGTATATTGAAAGCGGCCGTTATAAAAAAGTAGTGGTAGTGGGCGTTGATAAAATGAGCGCCATTGTAGATTATACCGACCGTGCCACCTGCATCATTTTTGGCGATGGTGCCGGCGCCGTACTGCTGGAACCTTCTACAGACGAAAACGGCATTCTCGATAGCATTTTACGTACCGATGGCAGCGGCCGCCAGTACCTGCACATGAAAGCCGGTGGTTCGGTAAAACCCGCCACCGTTGAAACCGTGCTGGCCAAAGAGCATTATGCTTACCAGGATGGACAACCCGTATTCAAATTTGCCGTAAAAGGCATGGCCGATGTAAGTGCCGAACTGCTCGAACGCAACCAGTTAACCGGCGATGATATTGCCTGGCTGGTACCCCACCAGGCCAACCTCCGCATCATTGATGCCACGGCTAACCGCATGGGATTGTCGAAAGAGAAAGTCATGATCAATATCCAGAAATACGGCAATACCACTGCTGCCACCATTCCGCTTTGTTTGTGGGAATGGGAAAGCCGCCTCAAAAAAGGCGATAACCTGGTACTTGCTGCTTTTGGTGGTGGTTTTACCTGGGGAGCTACCTGGGTGAAATGGGCCTACTAAACTTCTATTATATCGAAAAAATACCCGCTTTCATCAGGCGGGTATTTTTTTACAGTATTCATCAGATTAGCGTCTGGCATACAGAATATAATCCGTCTGCGGTATTTCCGTGGCTCCTACCTGTCGCAGCATGGTTACTAACTGTCCGCGATGATAGGTTCCATGGTTATTGAGATGCAACATAATATCCTTGATGGGTTGCTGATGATGATCGCCTTTCATTGTTTTATAAGGCAGAAAGGCTTCCAGATCTGCATCAGTACAAGCTTCCATCCAGTCTATCCATTGATCATTCTGGTGTAAGATCCCGTTCTCAATATCTTTCATGGAAGGATGAAAACTGAGACTGGGCACCATAATCTGTTCGTGCCGCTGCAGGCGCTGCCACCAGATACTGGATGCATCCCACACATGCATGCAGGTTTTCTGAATAGAAGGGAAACTGCTTATTATTTCCCGCTGTTGCTGTTCTTCGGTAAGTGAACAGATAACATCGAGCAGCTGTTCATTGGCCCATCTCTCAAAACGGGCATAAGAGGTTAATATTTGCTTCATGTTAAATCCTACTTTTGAAGTGGCTGGCTGTTTTGCCAGAATGATAACATTGATTTTATCAATCTAAATATAATGAATAAAAAAATTCCCTTTACCGGTATCAGTTCTGTGGCCATGCACTCCTCCGGACAGGAGAATGCCGACTATGCGCATCTCACCCCCATCTATGCCACTTCTACTTTTACCTTTGATTCTGCACAGCAGGGCAGCGACCGTTTTGCCGGTGCTGATAAAACAAGAATCTACAGCCGCTGGGGCAACCCTACTTTTACGGTAGCAGAAGAAACCATTGCCGCTCTGGAAACCTTTGGTCTGACAGATACCCATGGTAACCCTTTGGAAGTGAAAGCCTTATTACATGCCAGCGGACAGGCCGCCATGAGTACCCTATTTCTCAGTACGTTGCAGGCCGGCGATACGGTACTCTCCCATTTCTCTTTATACGGAGGCACCCATGAACTGCTGAACAAATTAATGGCCGATACTGGCGTGAAAGCCACGATCATTGATATGCGCAACCTGGCACTGGTAGAAGATGCATTGAAGAATGATTCCAAGATCAAACTGGTGCATATTGAAACGCCGGCCAATCCCACTATCCAGTGTGTGGATATTGCAGCGGTTACCCAACTCGCCAAACAATACAACAAACTGGTTTCGGTAGATAATACATTCGCCACCCCTTACCTGCAGCAACCTTTCCGGTATGGGGTTGATTTTGTATTTCATTCCACCACTAAATTTCTCAACGGGCACGGCACCGCCATTGGTGGCGTATTATTGGGGAGGGATCTGGAATACATGCGCACCAAAGTATGGAAATGGCATGCCCTGTTGGGTGGCAACAGCAATCCTTTCGATGCCTTTCTGTTAACACAAGGCATGAAAACACTCGAACTACGCATGGAACGCCATTGCGCCAATGCCATGCAGGTGGCTGAGTTTCTGGCTAAACACCCCGCTATTGCCCATGTGAATTATAATGGTCTTAGTTCTCACCCAGACTATGCCCTTTGCCAGAAACAAATGCGGCATCCCGGTGCTTTGATGAGTTTTGAAGTAAAGGGAGGGCTTGATGCCGGACGCAGGTTTATAGATGGATTACAGATGTGTGTGAGAGCCGTATCGCTGGGTACGGTGGATACTTTATTGTCGCACCCGGCTACCATGAGTCACGCCGGACTGAAAAAAGAAGAACGTGCCCAATATGGTATCACAGATGGCCTGATCCGCTTAAGTGTGGGAATCGAGAATATTGCCGATATCCTGGCCGATATGGAACAGGCCCTGCAAAAAGTATAGGCATTTACAGAACTTAATTGCATTTAGCCCGGTAAGTGTTTACATTTATCGGGCTTTTTCATACCAAAACTATCAACATGAAAAAAATTGTACAGGTAATCTGCCTGCTGGTCCTCGCATTTCCCTCCACCGCACAGAAGAAAAATAAAACGACAGTTGT
>DASWXD010000010.1:0-80726 GCA_036405675.1 Sediminibacterium sp. | reverse complement strand
GCTGAACAAGGATTTTATTACGTCAGAATTTCTGCGTGGTATTGTGGCTTTTGAAAAACACCTGGGTCCGGTATTTGTACAGGTAAGCGATGCGTTTACTGCCAAACGGAAAGAAGAGTTGTTTAGTTTTCTGCGCTCACTGCCCACCGATATGCCTTTTTTTCTGGAAGTGAGACATCCCGATTGGTTTGGAAATGAAACAATCCGTACAGAACTATTCGATTTTCTCCGTTCTATCAATATGGGTATCGTGATTACCGATACCAGCGGCCGGAGAGATTGTGCGCATATGCATCTGACTGTGCCGAAAGCGTTCATCCGGTATGTGGGTAACAGCCTGCATCCAACAGATTATACAAGGGTAGATGACTGGATCAACCGGATCGGGTACTGGATTGATAATGGACTGGAAGAGCTGTACTTTTTTATGCATATGCATGATGAAGCTTTTTCGCCGGAGCTGACGGTGTATATGGTAGATACATTAAATGCTGCCTGTGGACTACAACTCATCAAGCCGGCTTTTGTGCCGCCTGCTACTTTGTTCTGATGGTTAAAATGAGTGTTATGAAAAAATATCTGTTCATATTACTGGTAACGGTCCTGGTGGGTTGTTCCGGTACCAAAGTATTGCATACAGAGCTGGGTGATAATGTAGACCTGACCAAATACAAAACCTTTGATTTTTACCAGGTGCGTTCCAGCGGCGATACGATGAGCACGTTATTCAATGAACGCATCAACCTGCTGAAAGAAGCCATCAGCCGGGAGCTGGAAAGAAGAGGTTACCAGCATAACGGTAAGCATCCCGATCTGCTGGTGAATATTGGTGTACGGGTAAAGGAAGAGATTCAGACAAGACAAACCGATTGGAGAACGGATGGTGCTCCCCGTTATATAGGTCAGCGAAATTACAGCTGGAAAAGCCAGGAGATAGAAGTGGGCCGCTACCGCGAGGGTACCGCTGCCATTCACCTGGTAGATGCGGCACAGCAGAAACTGGTATGGAAAGGAGTGATACAGGGCATAGTACCCGATAAACGCACCGATTCGCAGGCCGAAGCGCAGAAAGGGATGCAGCTGTTGTTTGAAAAATTTCCGGTACCGGTAAAACAGTAAAGCACTCAGCTGATCTCGTATAATTCTTCCCAGCGGGTAGTGTAGCGTGGACTGCGCAGTTCCTGCCGCATTTTCCAGTTGCGGGTAGTACCCGAAGAGGCAAACTTGAGCACATCATCGCGCATAGCGAAGTTTACATTATCGATCATACTCATCAGCATACGGCTTTTGTTTGCCGTAGGTTCCGCAAAGAGGCTGCCCTGGATGGAACTGTCTGGTACGATACCACTTAACATGACACCGGCTTTCTTGTACACTTTGGTGGGATCGTACAAGCGTTCTACCAGTGCCAGCGCGGGTTTGATGAGTTCATGGGTGCAGGATGTGGCCAGGGGCAGAATAATATGACTGCCTACGGTTGGTCCGTGGCGGAAATGCGTACTATGCGATTGCTCGCGTGGCACTACAAACACACTGATGGTATTGGCTGCGCCATGTTGCCTGCGCAATTTTTCCGCTGCGCGGGAGGTATAAGTGGCAATGGCTTCTTTAATGTCTTTCAGTTCTCTTACCGGACTGCCGAACATACGTGTCGTGGCGATCATTTTTTTGTTGACGAGTTCGTCCATCATCTGTATACTCTCAATGCCTTTGAGCTCGCGCACCAAGCGGGCGCCGGTTACACCACCGAGGTGTTTGGTGGCCCAGGCCACATCTCTGGTGCTGAGATCGTAGGCAGTGTTAATATTCATGGCACGCAGTTTTACCGAATACTGGTGCCCCACGCCCCATACATCTTCCACAGGGGTTCGCTGTAAAGCCTGTTCTGTTTTACGTGGCGTATCGAGCACCAGCACGCAGTTGGTGGCTTCCTTGTTTTTCTTGGATAAACGGTTGGCCACTTTGCTCAATACTTTGGTGGCGGCTACGCCAATGGATACTTTGATGCCCGTCCATTGTTCTACTGTTTCGCGCAGGTGCATTGAAAAAGCAGCCAGGTCCTGCCGGCGGATATGCGAGAGGTCTACAAAACATTCATCTACCGAATACACTTCTACAGCATGTGGCGGCAACAGCATACGCAGGGTTTCCATTACGCGCCAGCTGAGATCGCCGTAGAGATTATAGTTGGAAGAAAAAGCCGCCACACCGTGTTTTTCGATCAGTGGCTTGGCTTTGAAATAAGGTCCGGCCATTTCTACTCCCAGGGCCTTGGCTTCATCGCTGCGCGAGATGATGCAGCCATCGTTATTGCTTAATACCACTACAGGTTTGTTCTGCAGCGCCGGCCGGAACAGGCGCTCGCAGGAGCAGTAGAAGCTGTTGCAATCGATGATGGCTTTCAAGGGGGAGTTGGTTTATTGGTTTATTAGTTTACTGGTTTATCGGGTTGTTGGTTGTTTGTTGAAGGACGACTGGAACGGTGCAGTGTGCGACGCAACGGGTGTTGCCTCATGCACTGCTGCCGGGCCCCTGCTTCAGATGGTTCTGATGGAATGGATGACCACGCCCCAGGCGGCATAATTGCTGAACTCATCTACGGTGATGTTGCCGTATTTTTTGTTTTCGGCCAGTAGTGTAACACCTTTGATATGCACCTGCAAACGCCGCACCAGCAACTCGCCGTTGAGGATGGCCACGATGATTTTTCCGTTCACGGCTTTGATGCTGCGGTCAACGATGAGCACATCGCCGCTGAAAATGCCGGCTTCGGTCATGGCATCGCTGTTCATGCGGAAGAAAAAAGTAGCCGGTTTGTTGCGGATGAGTTGTTCGTTCAGATCAATACCCCGCTCCATATAATCATCGGCAGCGGCACCAAAACCGGTGGCGTTGGCAGTGGGCACCTCCCACTGGTTGTATTTTTTAGAGCCTTTGTAGGCGGCTCCATACCATTGTTCCCCGTCCATATAAATTAAATTTTGTGATGCTAAATTATTTAGTAAATTTATACTAAATTCGTTATCAGGTTAAAAATATCTTTATGGAAACAGGATCAGTAACCAACCGGTTGTTCCACACACCGGTGCAGCAATTGCATGAATACCTGCTGGTGGCGCATCCTGATGCGGCCGTGCAGGAAAAGCTGGTGGAAGAAAAAAAATGGTTCACCTCACAATACAAAGAAACCGTGGCGGTGAAAACAAAACCGCATATAACGGTGGCCAATTTTCTGGCAAAGGAAGAAATGGAATCCACCATCATCCGCTGGATGCACCGGATCATCAGCAACCAGAGCCGGTTTACCGTAACGCTCGACAGGTTCAGCGGTTTTAAACCCCATACTATTTACCTGCGGGTGCAGAACCATACCCCTTTTCAGCAACTGGCCAAAGAACTGAAAGTGGTGGATCAGTATGTGCGGGGATATGGTTGTCCGGAAATGCACTTAAGCAATCATCCGCATCTCACCATTGCCAGGCGTTTACCCGAAACGGTGTATCACCGGGCCGAAGCCGATTATGCGCAAAAGAATTTCCAGGCATCTTTTGAAGTGAGTGAACTGGTGTTGTTGCGGAGGGAACATGCGTTTGACAGTTGTAAGCAGGTGAATGTATTTGGGTTGCGTCCCTGACTCACCCCTGCCCCTCTCTGCTGCGCAAAGAGGGGGAGTATCATATCAATCAGATTTTAAATCATATTAATCAGCGCTACCATCATATGCCATCAGAGATTTTATCAGGATATGCCACTGCAGAATACAGGTTGGTGATAGAACCACCGGAAGTCCTGCGGGAGGAACTGCTACGGCTAAAAAAATATTTTTCCGAGACCTATGATTGTGCGGCAGCGGCGCTGGGTAAACCACAGATTACCCTGCTGCGTTTTGAGCAGTATGAAATGATTGAGAAACGTATCATACATCGCCTGCAGTTGCTGGTGGCAGCGCAGGACGCATTTCTGGTAGAGATGGATGGGTTCAGCAGTTTTCCTACGCATACCATCTGTTTTCAGCTAACCACGCAGGAAGCCGCCAAAGCGTTGGTGAAATCGATCCGTCCCATACAACACCTGCTCAAAATAGATAAGGAACGGAAACCGCATTTTATTACCGAACCCTACATTACACTGGCTGCTTCCTTATTGCCCTGGCAGTACGAAAAGGGCTGGCTGGAAATGAGTAACACCCATTTCAGCGGCAAATTCATGGCCGAAGAATTGGTGCTGTTGCGGAAACGCGAGGGTGAGAAAAGATACGAGACTGTACAAAGGTTTGTGATGAAAAATGAGAAAACAGTGACGGTACAGGGCGCTTTGTTTTAACTCACCCCCGGCCCCTCTCTGCTACGCAAAGAGGGGAGGAAACAGAAACCCCTCTTTGCGTAGCAGAGAGGGGTGGCAAGCGAAGCGATGCCGGGGTGAGTTGATTTCCGGGAGTAAAAAATAGCATCATGCCAGACGAAATACCAACAGACAACAACTACCTCAAAGGACGCGGCGCACAGTTCAATCCCCGGAACCGTTTTCTGAAGAATGAAAAAGTACGCGACCAAATCGAAAGTATTGACGACTGGACCGAGCCGAATGTAGCCACCGTTTACCTGGAAGACCATGCCAAAAGCATCGTGAATAAAGTGGAGAGTCCGGATGTGGGCATGTGGTACAGCATGAACCCTTACCAGGGATGTGAGCATGGCTGTATTTATTGTTATGCCCGTAATGCCCATGAATACTGGGGCTATAGTGCCGGACTGGATTTTGAGCGGAAGATCATTGTGAAAAAGAATGCCCCCGAACTGCTGCGTAAATTTCTCATGCACAAGAGCTGGGAATGTACACCCATCAGCCTGAGTGGTAATACGGACTGTTACCAACCCGCAGAGAAACAATTTGAACTCACCAAACGCATGCTGGAAGTATGTGCCGAGTTTAACCAGCCCGTAGGCATGATCACCAAAAACGCCGGCATCCTGCGCGATAAACAGCTGCTGCAGCAAATGGCAGGCAAAAATTTGGTGAGTGTGCTTGTGAGCATTACTTCTTTTGATGAAGATCTGCGGCGGGCCATGGAACCCCGAACCACTACGACCCGGCAACGCTTACGCGTGATCAGGGAGTTGAGCGAAGCGGGCGTAAGAACGGGCGTGATGCTGGGTCCGATGATACCCGGACTGAATGAACATGAAATGCAACGCATCATGGAAGCGGCCAGTGAGAATGGGGCTAAATTCAGTGCCTATACATTTATCAGACTCAATGGTGCCATCAAACTGATCTTTCACGACTGGCTCTATAAAAACTTCCCCGACAGGGCCGATAAAGTATGGCACCTGATACAGAACGGGCATGGCGGCAAAGTGAACGACAGCCGTTATGGTGTGCGTATGCGTGGCGAAGGGCCTATTTCTGATCTGGTAGGACAGCAGTTTAAGAAGTACAATAAAATTTACGGACTGAACGCAGAGCGTTGGGAACTGGATTGCAGTCAATTCAGAAGACCGGGAGAGCAGGGGAGGTTGTTTTAATGTTTAGCTGAAAATCATTTGTCCTGATCCGGTATCCAATCTACCTACCTTTGCACCATGAAAACAATCGGCCTCATTGGTGGTGTTACCTGGTTATCTACCGCAGAATATTATAAGTTACTGAATGAACTCGTGAATGAAAGGGAAGGTGGCGTAAGTTCGGCCCGCGTAATTATTTATTCCCTTAATTTTCAGGAGATCAAAACGCTGACGGAAGCCGGTGACTGGGATACCATTTCCGTGATCATGTGCGATGCCGCCCGCCGCCTGGAAAGAGCCGGAGCGGATTGTATATTACTGGGTGCCAATACCATGCATAAAATTGCCGATGCGGTACAGGAGGCGGTAGCTATTCCGCTGGTGCATGTGGCCGTGGTTACGGCCAATGCTATCAAACAGAAACAACTGCAGACCGTTGCACTACTCGGTACCAAGTATGTGATGCAGCAGGATTTTTACCGCGCCAAGCTGGCGGAACAGGGATTAACGGTGCTGATACCTGCGCAGGAAGATATCGACTATATCAACAATGCCATCTACACCGAATTTGCCAAAGGCATTTTTATGCCCGAAGTCAAACATCGGTTTCTGCTGATTATCGAACGACTGATTGCCGAAGGAGCACAGGGGGTGATCTTTGGTTGCACCGAGATTCCCATTCTATTAAAACAGGAAGACTGCAGCATTCCCGTATTTGATACTACTCTATTACATGCAAAGGCTGCGGTAGACCTGGTATTGCAGTAGCTGGATAGTCATTTCTTTTGTAATGTTCCGGGCAGGGCCGGCACAAAAGGTTCAGGCTTTCAGCGCTAAGCTTTATTTTCGCCATAAACCAGCCAAAATATGGAGGCAGTGATAGACGCCATCGGGGAATTGTTTGTATCAGCCGGGCACCCCCGGCCCGACCGGATAGAGAAATTACCGCAGAGCGGTAGCGACCGCATTTATTTCCGGATCTATTCCGACAAGGATACTTTCATTGCCACTTATAACCATAACCGCCGCGAAACGCAGACCTTTATTTATTTCAGCCGCCATTTTGTGCAGGCCTGTTTACCCGTACCAAAGATCCTGGTGGTGAATGCGGATGATACCATTTATATCCAGCAGGACCTGGGTACAGATTCACTTCTGAACAAACTGGAAGAACATGGCCATGGCGAATATGTGTATGGTCTTTTTCAGCAGAGTCTGGCAGAACTGGCGCGGGTACAGATCCTCGGCGACCAGGGATTGAATTATGAATGGTGTCTTACCGCCAAAGAGTTTGGCAAACAGGCCATCATGAGCGATCTGTTGTATTTCAAATATTATTTCCTCGACACCCTGCAACTGCCTTACGATAAACAGGCCATGCTGGATGATTTTGATGCGCTCAGCACGTATCTTACCCGCACAGAGAACAAGTATTTTATGTTCCGAGATTTTCAGAGCCGGAATATTATTGTGAAAGATGACAAAGTAAATTTCATCGATTACCAGGGCGGGATGAAAGGGGCATTGCAGTACGATGTGGCTTCCCTGCTCTGGCAGGCCAAAGCGGAACTGAGTGAACAATGGAAAGATTCCCTGCTGGAATATTATATGGATGAGATAGATAAACTGCTGCATAAACCGGTTGACCGGATCACTTTCGTTAGCCAGTACAATGGCTATGTATTGATCCGCCTGTTACAGGTAATGGGGGCTTATGGTTTCCGCGGTTTGTTTGAGCGCAAAGCACATTTTCTTGCCAGTATTCCATTAGCTCTGCGCAACCTGCAGTTTTTTATAGACCATAAACGGATCGGGATCGTAACACCGGAGTTCGACAGGGTATTAAGACTGGTGGTAGCAGAAGATATGATCAAACGCTTTGAACCGGTACAGGCAGATGAAAATACTCCCTTACTCATAGAAGTGAACAGTTTCAGCTATAAAAAAGGCATCCCCGCCGATCCAAGTGAAAACGGTGGTGGTTTTGTGTTTGATATGCGTGGTATCCTGAACCCGGGTCGTTTTGATGAATACAAAACACAGACCGGTAAAGACAAACCCGTACAGGATTTTCTGGAGCAGCGAACCAAAATGAATGAATTTCTGAATAGTGTGTGGGACCTGATCGATATCACGGTGGAGCAATACCTGAAACGCGGGTTCAGTCACCTCATGATCAACTTTGGCTGTACTGGTGGTCAGCACAGAAGCGTATACGCCGCCGAACAAACCGCCCGCCATTTACGCAATAAGTATAAAGTAAAAGTAAAACTGGAGCATACCAACAGCACTAACTGGGTAAAAGAATTACCCACTTCCTGATAAATCCAAAATCCGTCATCCGCTAATCCGCAATCAGTAATCTGCAATCCCATGAAAGCAATGATCTTCGCCGCCGGTCTAGGTTCCCGCTTAAAACCATGGACCGATTTTCACCCCAAAGCACTGGCTGTGGTGAACGGGAAATCTTTGCTGCAACGGAATATTGAATACCTGCAGCGGTTCGGGATCGATGAAGTGATCGTGAATGTGCATCATTTTGCTGAACAGATCATACAGGCAGTAACAGAGCATAATGGATGGGGAAGTAAGGTTACTATTTCGGATGAAACCGATGAAGTGCTGGAAACCGGTGGTGGACTGAAAAAAGCTGCTGCCTATTTTGCAGGTGAAAAGGATTTTGTGGTAATGAATGCCGACATTCTTACCCAACTGAACCTTGGTGCTATGATACAGCAGCATCGGTCAACACCCGTACTCGCCACACTGGCCGTTACAGAAAGAGAAACTTCCCGGTATTTTCTATTTGATGAGCATGCTGTGTTATCGGGTTGGTGTAATGTAAAAACGGGAGAAGAAAAAATTGTTCGTGCGGTTACTCCGCTGGTACGCAAGGCCTTCAGCGGCATCCACGTTATCAATACCCCTTTACTGGGCATGATCAAACAAACAGGTAAATTTTCGATGGTGGATGTATACCTCGACCTTGCCAAAGAACATATCATTTCGGGTTATGATCATACAGGTGCGTTGCTGATAGATGTGGGTAAGCCCGAAAATATAACCAAAGCCGAAGCTGTTTTCCTTTAATCATCCAACATGGGAAAGATCCGTTTTGCGATCATTGGCTGTGGAGCGATTGCAGCCCGTCACGCTATTCATATAAAAAATTATGGAGAGCTGGTAGCGGTATGCGACCTGCAGGAAGAAAAAGCCCTTGCCTTTGCCCAGCAATTCCAGGTTTCTTATTATCTGAGGATGGAGGAACTGCTTAACAAAGAAACCCATCTGGATGTGGTGGTCGTTTGTACCCCTAATGGATTACATGCAGCCCAGTCTGTACAGGCACTCCGGCAGGGATACCATGTGCTGGTTGAAAAACCGATGGCATTAACAGCAGTTGACTGCGAAACAATGATGCAGGCTGCAGCTGATGCAGGTAAACAATTATTTACCGTTATGCAGAACCGGTTTAATCCACCAGTTCAGGCTGTCAAGAAATTACTGGATGCAGGCAGTTTTGGCCAATTATATAGTGTGCAGGTAACCTGTTTCTGGAACAGGGATCAGCACTATTATCAGTCATCTTCCTGGCGGGGAACCAAAGCGCTGGATGGAGGTGTTTTATTTACCCAGTTCAGTCATTTTATCGACCTGCTGTATTGGTTCTTTGGCGAAGTGGGTACGGTGATGTCTGTGATGGATAATATGGCACATCAATCCACCAGCGAGCTGGAAGATGCAGGTGCGGTATTGCTGAGATTTAAGAATGGAATCATCGGTACCATTCATTTTTCCATAAATAGTTTTCAAGCCAATAGAGAGGGATCTCTGACCATTGCAGGTGAAAAGGGAATGGTAAAAATCGGTGGTGAATACCTGAACACGATCGAATATGCCGTATTTCAGGATGCAGTTCTGCCTGCATTATCAGCTGGTGCAGGTGTTAACGACTACGGAACCTACCGGGGTTCTATGAGTAATCATGAGCAGGTTTACCAGAATCTGGTGGCAACATTACAGCAGGACACTCCTTTTTATACGGATGCAATAGATGGCCTGAAAACAGTAGCGATCATTGAAAAAATTTACCAGGCAGCTAATTCCCGGTAACTTATTTTTACAGGGATAAGTATGAAATACCAATCCACGCAAAGCGCAATCATAGGTGTAAGGTTTGGCAAAAATGCCAGACTGGTAGAACCCTGCAACTTATATGGTTGCCAGTTGGGAGACGATTGTTTTGTGGGCCCTTTTGTTGAGATACAGAAAGGGGTGCAAATCGGGGACCGTTGTAAAATCCAGTCCCATTCTTTTATCTGTGAAGGGGTAAGGATTGGTTCAGATTGTTTTATTGGGCATGGTGTAATGTTTACCAATGATACTTTCTCTACTGGTGGTCCTGCCGGTGATCCTGCTTTGTGGAAACCGACCAACATCGGCAACCACGTATCTATCGGCAGCAATGCCACCATTCTCCCCGTAAATATTTGCGATCAGGTGGTGATCGGTGCGGGGACAGTAGTTACCAAAAATATCACCGAACCCGGCACTTATGCCGGTAATCCCGCCCGCAGAATAAAATAAGTTGACCTATTGCCAATTGCCTATTCACTATTCACCATCACACTTTGATATAGATCTTCTTCTTATCCAGCAAATACACAATCGACCAATACATCAGGATCATACAAAGGGCGTATACCAAAGAGCCCACCCGCAGGTCGGTGGCAATGTCTTTACAGATATGCTGGTAAAACCAGGGGAAAGCTGATGTGTACACATTTTTCCCTTCGGGCGATACATGGTCTACCCAGCGGAACATACCCAATACCCTTGGTAAAAAACCGCTGAGTACAAAAATGAACAGGGGATTTTTTCCGAATACATCAAAGAACCTGCCCCAGGCTCCTTTGTTTTCTTTGAACTCGATGAGGTAGATCAGTGTACTGAGTACGAGTATGGCCAAACCGGTGGTATAGAGGGTATAACTGCTGGTCCAGATTTTTTTATTGATCGGGAATACCATATCCCAGCAATAGCCGGTAAACACGAGTACAAGTCCGGCAATCAGCAGGTTCGACAGCATTTCATAACTCTTGCCTTTCTGCTGTATATATTGTCCCACCAGGAAGCCGAAAATCACCTGCACCACTGCCGCTACCGTACTCTGTAATCCTTCGGGATCAAAGGGAACACCTTCGCCTTTATAAATATGGGTCACTCCCAGCAGGTTGATATCGATCTGTGTACCAAACCAGCCGGTTAAACTGTATGGATCTCCGGGAGCACCCAATAAAAGACAGATCAGCCAATAGAGTAAAAGCAATACGCCGCTGATTACGAAAGCGCCTCTGGTTTTAGCATAAAAAACGATGACGGATGCGAAGAAATAACAAAGCGCGATCCTTTGTAATACACCCAGGATCCGGATATTCTCCCATGTTTTGGCAACAATCGTTTCTCCTTCCCATTTTACAAACGGACTCCAGTTCAGGAACAGGCCAATGGCAAAAATGAGAACGGTTCTTTTGATCACTTTTTTCCAGAAAACGGCAGGTCCGGCCTGCTCAAATCTCGGCATCACAAAAGCCATGGCATTTCCCACGGCAAACAGAAAAAAGGGAAATACCAGATCGGTAGGGGTGGCACCATGCCAGGGGGCATGTTTCAGGGGACCGAAAATATTGGCCCAGCTGCCCGGGTTATTAACCAGTATCATCAGGGCTACGGTAGCGCCCCGGAAAACATCGAGCGAATAATAACGTTGGTTCATGGCAGGCAATTGTAAAATGAAGATAAGAAAGTTAGCTGCACATCCCACAGGGTTTTCGCTCACTGCCCGGATCGGGATCCTTATGATTTCTTTCACGGGTTGCTAGCCGTAATTATTGTTACTTTGTAACTTACCTATATCGTTTTTTGCGTATGAGCAGAAATGTACTGATCACAGGCGGGGCGGGCTTCATCGGTTCGCATGTTGTGCGGTTATTTGTAAACAAATATCCCGGCTACCGCATCATTAATCTGGATGCCCTTACTTATGCCGGCAACCTCGAAAATCTGACCGATATCGAACAGCAGCCTAATTATGTTTTTTCCAGGACCAATATTCTTGATACGGAAGCGCTTAAGAAAGTATTTGAACAGTATCAGGTTACCGATGTGATTCACCTGGCGGCCGAATCGCATGTAGATCGCTCCATTGTATCGCCACTGGATTTTGTATACACCAATATCATCGGCACCGTGAACCTGCTAAATACCGCCAGGGATTATTGGAAAGCCGATTATTCAAAGCATCTTTTTTACCATATTTCTACCGATGAAGTATATGGCAGCCTGGGCGATACCGGTTTCTTTACAGAAACCACCGCTTACGATCCCAATTCGCCTTACTCGGCCAGCAAAGCGGCATCTGATCATTTTGTGCGTGCTTACCGGGAAACCTATCATATGAAGACCATCGTGTCTAACTGCTCCAATAATTATGGCCCCAATCATTTTCCTGAAAAACTGATCCCGCTGTTTATTAATAATATCATACAGCAAAAACCATTACCGGTGTATGGAGATGGTTTGTTTACCCGCGACTGGCTCTATGTAAAAGACCATGCCTTGGCGATAGACCTTGTTTTTCACAAAGGGGTAGATGGGGAAACCTATAATATCGGTGGCTTTAATGAATGGAGGAATATTGACCTGGTAAAACTGCTGTGCAAGCTGATGGATGAAAAACTGGGCAGGGCAGCGGGTGAGAGTGAGAAACTGATCACGTATGTAAAAGACAGGCCGGGCCACGACAGGCGGTATGCCATCGATGCCAGCAAGATCAACAAAGAACTGGGCTGGGCACCTACGGTTAGTTTTGAAGAAGGACTGCGTGAAACGATCGATTGGTTCCTTGCCAATACAACCTGGTTGAACCATGTTACCAGCGGGGCCTACCAGAACTATTACCAGTCTATGTATATCAACAGATAATTATGCGAATTGAAGAAACCTTATTACCCGGCTGTTTCCTGGTGCATGATACTTTTCATGGCGACCACCGCGGGTATTTTTTTGAGAGCTTTAACCGGAAAACGTTTTTAGCGCAGACAGGACTGGATATCAATTTTGTGCAGGATAATCAATCGCATTCGCAGAGAGGGGTTTTGCGCGGATTGCATTTTCAGCAGGGTGATGCGGTACAGGCCAAACTGGTGCGGGTATTAAAAGGAAAGGTATTGGATGTGGCGGTTGACATTCGCCAACAATCCTCAACCTTTGGCAAACATGTGGCGGTGGAATTGTCGGAAGATAGCCATACACAATTGTTTGTACCCCGTGGTTTTGCACATGGCTTTGTAGTATTGAGCGAAAACGCCACTTTTTTTTACAAGTGTGATAATTATTATAACCCCGCCACAGAAGCGGGTATTATATTCAATGATCCGGCCCTTGCCATTAATTGGCAGTTGCCGGAAACCGAATTGTTGTTATCCGCTAAAGACAAAGTATTACCTACGCTGCAGGAATTGCTTCCTGCGCTAAAATTCTAAGTTATGAAAGGCATTATCCTGGCAGGTGGATCCGGTACCAGATTATACCCCATTACCAAGGGCATCAGTAAACAACTGATGCCGGTATACGATAAACCCATGATCTATTATCCGATGTCGGTGTTGATGCTGGCGGGTATTCATGAGATCCTGATCATCACTACACCCGAAGATGCACCCCAGTTCAAACGCTTGCTGGGTGATGGGGCGGAGTTAGGATGCCGTTTTGAATATGCGGTGCAGGAAGTGCCGAATGGGCTGGCACAGGCTTTTGTTATCGGTGAAAAATTTATCGGTACAGATAAAGTGGCCCTGATACTGGGCGATAATATTTTTTATGGAGCAGGTTTCAGCAAACTGGTGCAATCATTCAATGATGTAGTGGGCGCTGCCGTATTTGCCTATGAAGTAAATGATCCCGAGCGGTATGGTGTGGTAGCGTTTGATGCCAACCAGAAAGCTATCTCCATCGAAGAAAAACCGGCGAAACCCCAATCTAATTACGCGGTGCCGGGTTTGTATTTTTATGATAATACGGTGGTAGCGATTGCCAAAAATATTGCCCCCTCAGCCCGTGGCGAATACGAAATTACAGATGTGAACCGCGTTTACCTGCAGCAGGGAAAATTACAGGTAGGCATCATGAACCGCGGCACCGCCTGGCTCGATACCGGAACCTTTGACTCACTGGCCGATGCCTCTGAATTTGTTCGGGTCATCGAAAAACGCCAGAGCCAGAAAATCGGATGCATCGAAGAAGTGGCCTACCGGATGAGTTTTATCAACCACAGCCAACTGCTGCAACTGGCCGATAACTATGCCAAAAGCGGTTATGGGGAATATCTCCGACGGATCCGTCTCTAAAAACTGCTCCTAAGTAGTTTATAATCAGTTCTGTATATTTTTTGTGTAAAAAGATTAAACAAAAAAAGCTTCACCCTGTTATTCTATACATGAACGCTTTTACCATCAAAGACCTGGAAAACCTCTCTGGCATCAAAGCCCATACGATCCGTATCTGGGAACAGCGCTATTCTTTTTTGAATCCGCAGCGTACAGAGACCAATATCCGCTATTACTCCAACGATGAGTTGCAGAAGATCCTGAATATTGCGTTGCTGAATAAATACGGGTATAAAATTTCCCATATAGACCGGATGACATTCACCGAGATGAATGATAAGATCCTGTCTCTTACCCAGGCCCAGGCCCAGCAGGAGCGGATTGTAAATGAACTGATCCAGCACATGGTGAATGTGAATATGGATGGTGTGGAATCGGTACTGGATAATTATATCAAGACCAAAGGCATCGAAAAAACCATCACCCAGATCATTTTTCCCTTTCTGGAAAGAATCGGCATCCTTTGGCTCACTAATCACATCAACCCTGCCCAGGAACACCTGGTCACTAATATTATCCGTCAGAAACTGATTGTTGGGATTGACTCCATAAGGCCAACTTTACAAACCGGTAAAACAGTATTACTGTTCCTGCCCGAAGGAGAACACCATGAGCTTGGCTTATTGTTTGTGAATTATCTACTGAAAACCCGTGGGGTACAGGTATTGTACCTGGGGGCCAATGTACCGCTGAAAGATGTAGAGTATGTAGCCACATTGAAGAACCCCGATTTCCTGTATGCACATCTTACCTCCGTGGCCAACAACTTCAATTTTGAGAAATTTCTGGTAGGCGCACATAACCGTATGCCCGACCGTAAGATCATTGTTTCCGGTGTACTTACCCAAACCTATAAAAAACGGGTACCACCTAATTTCAGTTTCAAGAAAACCCTGACAGAAGTGCTGGAGTATATCTCCTCTATATAAGCGCTCACCCGCAATCGGAACCCCGGTTGAGGCTATTTTGTAAATATGCTGATAATCAATTAATTAACCAGTAGGTAAAGATAAATTTGTAAGCCAGCTTATTTTGTTTAACTTTACTGTATCAAAAATTAAACAGTTTATATGTCTACTGTCGAGTTTAACAAGATGCTGTTGTCCAATGCGGAGTTTTTAAAACCATTTGCGGTAACACTTACGCACGATACCGAAGCGGCGAAAGACCTGTTTCAGGAGACATTATACCGTGCCCTGGCCAACCAGGATAAATACAATGTAGGTACTAATATCAAAGCATGGTTGTACACCATCATGCGTAATATTTTTATCAATAATTATCGCCGTAAGGCCAAGCAGTCGACCATTTTCGACAGCACCCCTAACGAATACCTGCTGAACCTGAACCAGGGAGCGGTGGCCAACGAAGCCATTGCCGGCATTAACCTGAAAGAAGTACAGGCTGCCATCCATAACCTGCCGGAGATCTTCCGTAATCCCTTTCTGTTGTATTTCGATGGGTTTAAATACCACGAGATCGCCGATATGCTGGGAGAACCTTTGGGAACCATTAAAAGCCGGATTCACTTTGCGCGCAAGCTGTTAAAAGCACAGATTCAGCGCCATTAAATTTAATTGCACTAATTTTCTTCTTACACTACTTACTTGAGCAGGAGCGTCATCATTATCGGAAGCGGTTTCGCGGGCCTTTCGGCTGCCTCTTTCATGGCCAAAGCTGGCTGGAAAGTGACTGTATTGGAGAAACACACTATTCCCGGCGGCCGTGCGCGTTCCCTGAAAGCCGGGGGGTTTACGTTTGATATGGGCCCCAGCTGGTACTGGATGCCCGACGTGTTTGAACGCTATTTTGCCTGCTTCGGAAAAAAAGTTTCCGACTATTACCAACTCACCCGACTGGATCCTTCTTACCGTGTGTATTATCCCGATGGTCCGATGGATATTCCGGCTGATCTCACCAAACTGAAACAACTTTTTGAATCCATAGAACCCGGTGCCGGTGAACAACTGGAGAAATTTCTGACAGAAGCAGCCTATAAATATGAAGTGGGCATTAAAAAGCTCGTATTCAAGCCAGGACAATCACTCACAGAATTTCTGGATCTGGATCTGGCCAAAGGTTTGCTGAAGCTGGATGTATTCCGCTCCATGAAAGTACATGTGGCTAAATATTTCAAACATCCCAAACTGGTGGAGTTGATGGAGTTCCCGGTATTGTTCCTCGGTGCATTGCCCGAGAAAACACCGGCTTTATATAGCCTGATGAACTATGCCGATATCAAAGGCGGTACCTGGTTTCCGAAGGGAGGCATGTACCAGATCGTACAGGGAATGTATGACCTGGCCGTTGAACTGGGTGTGCAGTTCCGCTTTGAGCAGGAAGTAACAGAGATCGTGATCGAAAACGGTGCAGCCCGCAGCATCAAAGCCACCAACCCGCAGGGAGTTACCACTACCTACGAAGCGGATGTAGTGATCGGCGGTGCGGATTATCACCATATCGAAACACAATTGCTGCCCAAACAATACCGTTCCTATTCCGATCAATACTGGGATAAGCGGGTAATGGCACCGGGTTGTATCCTGTATTATGTGGGACTGAATAAAAAAATCAAAGGGATCCTGCACCACACCCTCTTTTTTGATACTTCCTTTGCAGTGCATGGGAATGAGATCTATAATACCAAAGTATGGCCCACGGATCCCTTGTTTTATGTGAGTGCCACATCGGTTACCGATCCGTCGGTTGCACCCGAAGGTTGCGAAAACCTGTTTCTGCTGATACCGGTAGCCACCGGATTGGAAAATGATACCGAAGAACTAAGAGATAAATATTTTGATCAGATCGTTTCCCGGATGGAAAAACACCTCGGACAGTCTATTAAAGAAGCCATTATCTATAAAAAATCCTTTGCACACAGTGATTTTATCAGCGAATACCATGCTTTTAAAGGAAATGCCTACGGTTTGGCGAACACTTTGCTGCAAACAGCTGTTTTAAAGCCGTCGTGCCGAAGCAAAAAAGTGAAAAATCTGTTCTTTACCGGGCAGCTAACTGTTCCGGGTCCCGGCGTACCCCCCAGCTTAATCAGCGGCGAAGTGGTGGCGGGAGAAGTAGTGAAAGCGTTTGGGAGGGATTGACGGATTAGCGGATAACGGATTAACGGATTCAATCCGCCAATCAAAGAATAGTGAGTTGAAGTGTGCGACGCAACCGAAGCTGAATAGCGGATAAAAGTAGATTCAATAAAAAACATCTCAAATAACAACACCATGATGAACCTGTTTCATGAAGTGAGCCAGGACTGCAGCAGGATAACCACCGAGAAATACAGTACCAGTTTTTCTTCGGCTATCAAGCTATTGCATAAGGATCTGCGTGTGCCGATCTTTAATGTGTATGGTTTTGTGCGCTTTGCGGACGAGATCGTAGACAGTTTTCACGAACATGATAAGACCCTGTTACTGCAGGAGTTTAAGCAGGCAACATACGAAGCCATTGACCGTGGCGTAAGCATGAATCCGATATTGCATAGTTTTCAGTTAACGGTGAACCAGTTCGGGATAGACCGGCAATTGATCGATGCGTTTCTGTACAGTATGGAGCTGGACCTGGAGAAAAGGCAGTACGACAGGGCAGGTTATGAACAGTATATTTATGGCAGTGCCGAAGTGGTGGGGCTGATGTGCCTGTATATTTTTTGCAATGGCGATAAGGAGTCATACGAAACACTGAAGCCGTATGCCCGCAGTCTGGGTGCCGCCTTCCAGAAAGTAAATTTTCTGCGCGATCTGAAAGCGGATGTGGAAGGGTTGGACCGGATGTATTTTCCGGGTTGTGATTTTTCGAATTTCACTGCCAGGGATAAATCTATGATTGAAGCAGATATTCAGCGCGATTTTGATCATGCATATGAAGGCATTCTGCAGCTGCCGGTAAAAGCCAGGTTTGGAGTGTATGTGGCGTATAAATATTATGTGTCGCTGTTCAGGAAGATCAAAAAAATGCACCCGCAAAGTATCCTGGAAAACAGGATCCGTATACCTGACTATGGCAAAATGATGATCCTGGCAAAAGCAGGTATCAGAAGCCAGTTAAACCTGTTGTAAAGTATATTTTCGTTTTATTTGCATTACATGGAACAAGTGATTTTAGTTGATGAACAGGATGTGTTAACCGGAACCATGGAAAAAATGGCGGCACATGAAAAAGCTGTATTACACAGGGCTTTCAGTGTTTTCATTTTCAATGCTCAGGGCGAAATGTTGTTGCAGCAGCGTGCCAGAGAAAAATACCATAGCGGTGGTTTGTGGACGAACAGCTGTTGCAGTCATCCACGTCCCGGCGAAGAAACCCTGGCTGCCGCCACCCGCCGCCTGCGGGAAGAACTGGGCTTTGAAACGCCACTGGAAAAGATCTTCGATTTTGTATACAAGGCAGATTTTGATAATGGACTTACTGAACATGAATTTGACCATGTATTTGTAGGGTATTATGATGGCGAGATCAATCCTGACAAAAAAGAAGTAAGCGATTATGTGTATTTGCCGATGCAGCAGATAGAAAAGGCCCTGCAAACCGAACCGGCTACATACACAGCCTGGTTCCATATCGCCTTCCCCAAAGTACTGCACTGGTGGAAACAGCTGCAGCCCACTTCGTGAAAAAGTTTTACCTTCTCTCCCTATTGTATGAACCCAGGTAACAAAGCCATTGTGATTGGAGCCGGTGTAGCCGGTCTGGCCAGCGCTATACGTCTGGCAGTGCAGGGCATGGAGGTAACCGTGTATGAAAAGAACAGTTATCCGGGTGGTAAGCTGAGTCATTTTACTATTGGCGATTATCAGTTTGATGCGGGTCCCAGTTTGTTTACCCAGCCGCAGAACATAGCGGAATTATTTGCTTTGGCCGGTGAACCGATAACAGATTATTTCAGTTACCATAAGATGCCGGTATCCTGTCATTATTTTTATGAGGATGGTACCATGGTGAAAGCCTATGCCGATCGTGAGCTGTTTGACAGGGAACTGGTAGAAAAATTAGGCGAAGCGCCCGGAACACTGGCCACTTACCTTAACCGGTCAGAAAGAATCTATCGCGATATCGGATCTGTTTTTCTGCAGTATTCGCTTCATAAAACTGCTACGCTTTTTAAAGCCAAAATTCTGCGGGCATTAAAAGCTACCCGCTGGCCCTACCTGTTCCGCACCATGCACCAGTTGAACAGCCGCTATTTCAGGAATGCCAAAACGGTGCAGCTGTTTAACCGTTATGCCACGTATAATGGAAGCAATCCATACCAGGCACCGGGTATGCTGAGCCTGATCCCCCATCTGGAACACAATGAGGGAAGCTTTTATCCCAAAGGGGGCATGATCAGCATCACCAACGCGCTGTACCAACTGGCGCTGAAAAAAGGTGTTCATTTTCATTTCAACACCCCGGTTCAACGTATCATACATACAGAAGGAAAAGTGTGTGGGGTGGTGGTGAACGATGAGAACCAGCTGGCAGATACGGTAGTGAGTAATATGGATGTGTACTTTACGTACCGTCAATTAATGAATGACAATAGCAAGGCCCAACAGGTTTTGCAACAGGAGCGCAGTAGCAGTGCCCTGATTTTTTACTGGGGCATCCGCAAAGAATTTCCGCAGCTGGATCTGCATAATATCTTTTTTACACTGGATTACCAGGCCGAGTTCGATCATTTGTTCCGTTTGAAAAAAATGTATCATGATCCCACTGTTTATATCAATATCACCAGTAAATGTGAACCGGGTGTGCAGGCACCCCAGGGTTGTGAGAACTGGTTTGTGATGGTGAATGCCCCCGCCAATATCGGGCAGGATTGGGAAAATTACCGGGCTTTATACCGGGATGCCATCATCAAAAAAATAAACCGTCTCTTACAGACAGATCTGGAATCTTTAATAGAAGCGGAAGAAGTGCTGGATCCGGTACTCATCGAATCCAGAACGGCTTCCTATATGGGATCCTTATATGGAACCAGTTCCAACTCTAAGATGGCTGCTTTTTTACGGCACCCCAACTTTACCAATGCGGTGAAGGGTTTATATTTTGTAGGAGGCAGTGTGCATCCCGGTGGAGGCATACCTTTGTGTTTGCTGAGCGCGAAGATTATGAGTGAGATAGTAGCTACGGACAGGAAATGAGATTCGAAAAACAACATATCGCCACTTTTCTCGCTATCCTCTTTCACCTGAGTGGATTGATCGGTATTCTTTTTACGCCTTACAAAGACTGGTTCATTCAAAATACCCCGCTGAATCTCGGGTTGATGGCTTTGCTGCTGATTTGGACCCAGGAAGGGAAAAATATTTCCTTTTTCCTGTTTTTTGCCCTGGCATTTTTGGTGGGGATGGGATCAGAGATGATTGGGGTGCATACCGGTAATTTGTTTGGTAACTATCAATATGGTGCGGTACTTGGACCCAAATTCAACGAAGTACCCTGGTTAATTGGTCTGAACTGGTTTGTAGTGATCTTCTGCAGCAGTGCGGTGATGCAACAGGTGCAGGATTGGTTCAAAAACAGGATGGAGAAAGACGGGTTTCACCTTCCTCCCAGGGTAGCTGCTTTATCATTGGTGATTGATGGTGCTTTGCTGGCAACTTTCTTCGACTGGCTGATGGAGCCGGTTGCCATACAACTGGGTTTCTGGCAATGGGCCGGACCTGACATTCCGCTCTTTAATTACGTCTGCTGGTTTTTGATCAGTCTGGCTTTGTTAATAGCCTTACGCTGGTTCCGCTTCCCCAAAGCCAACCATTTCGCTGTACATTTGTTAATTATACAGACATTATTTTTCCTGGCACTCAGAACGCTATTATGAATATACTGCTGTACATCCTCATAACATTGGCTACTTTCTGTATCATGGAAGGCATCACCTGGTTAACCCACCGGTATGTGATGCATGGATTTCTGTGGTATTTGCACGAAGACCATCACCAGAAAGGTCCCGGTTTCTTTGAGAAAAACGATGCTTTTTTTGTCATTTTTGCCATACCCAGCTGGTTATGCATTATGCTGGGCAGTATGAACCAGGTATACTGGGTGGTAAGTATCGGTGCCGGAATTGCGCTCTATGGATTTGCGTATTTTCTGGTGCATGAGATCATTATTCACCAGCGCTTTAAATTATTTACCCGCAGTAATAACCGCTATATCAAAGCCATCCGCTGGGCACACAAAATGCATCACAAACACCTGGATAAAGAAGAAGGAGAAAGTTTCGGGATGCTGATTGTTGCGAGAAAATACTGGCAGAAAGTGAAGCAGGATGAAGTTTTGCAGGGGAGGGGGTGAGTAGATAGAGTATGTAAAGTAGATAGAGTATATAAAGTATATAGGGTATATAAAGTACATAAAGTAGATAGGGTAGCTCTGTAAAAGATGATGGCATATATATTCACCATTCACAATTGACAATTCACTACCACTATATCATCACAGGTGCAGGTTGCGCAGGATCCAGTTTGCTGATGCGGATGATGCAGCAGCCTTTTTTCCGGGATAAAAAAATCCTGGTGATTGATCAGTCACCCAAAACCGCCAACGACCGTACCTGGTGTTTCTGGGAAAAAGAAGCAGGGTTGTTTGAGCCGATTGTTCATCATCGCTGGCAAACCCTTCAGTTCCATTCTAAAAATTTTTCCAAAGAATTTACGATTAGTCCCTATCAATATAAAATGATCCGGGGTATTGATTTATATGCGTTGGTGAAAAAAACGGCGGCTGCGCATGCCAATATTGAATGGCGCCAGGAAAAAGTAACGGCACTGACAACCGAAAACGAACTGGCGCTGGTGACAACTGATCAGGGACAATACACAGCAGAGTATGTATTCAACAGCATTCATTTCGGCGATATCATGCAACATCCTTTGGGTGAACGAAAGGGTAACAGGGATGTGTACCTGCTGCAGCATTTTAAAGGTTGGGTAATTGAAACAAAGGAACCTGTATTCGATGCTGCCAAAGCTACTTTTATGGATTTTCGGGTGAGTCAGGAACAGGGCACTACTTTTTTTTATGTGCTTCCGACATCTCCTACTACGGCACTGGTAGAGTATACCTTATTCACAGAAAAGCTCCTGCCTCCCGAAGCGTATGACGAGGCATTGAAAGAGTATATCATATCTTATTTACAGTTGAAAAACTATACTATTCAGCATGAAGAATTTGGCGTGATACCCATGACCAACCACCGATTTCCTTTACAGCAGGGCAGGGTGGTGTATACGGGTATTGCCGGCGGCCAGGCCAAGGGTAGCAGCGGCTTTGCTTTCCGTTTTATTCAGAAAAGAGCGGATGCCATTGTAAAAGCGCTGCTGGGAAGCGGGCAGCTTGCCCTGCACAATAGTTTTGTAAACCGGAAATTTGCTTTATACGATAGTGTGTTATTGCAGGTGCTTGCCAAACGTAAAATGCCCGGTTCCGAGATCTTTGCGGCTATTTTCCGGCACAACCCGCCTCAACGGGTGCTGCGCTTCCTGGATAATGAAACTAATCTCGCAGAAGACCTGCAGATCATGGGCAGTGTACCCACCGCCGTTTTCCTGCCGGTAGCCCTTCGTGAACTGCTCCCTTGAAAATTAAAGCGTTTCTATTACATTTGCAGCCCTACCTGTATGGCCTTGTAGTACAATGGATAGTATGCGAGTTTCCGAAGCTCTTGATCCAGGTTCGATTCCTGGCGAGGCCACTGATAATCAATCCCTCTTGTTAGAAGAGGGATTTGTTTTTTAATATAATACAGGATTTAATGGGGTGTTGATCACTTTCCCAATTTCCGCCCCCGGACACCAGGCTTCCCAATCGGCCACCTGGTTATTGTTTTTGGGTTCCATCAGTGTCATTTCTTTGTCCATATAAATAATGGTCATCACTTTACGCATCTGATCGGTTGTATTGGGTCCGGCACGGTGAAATACCCATCCCATGTGATAGCTGATCTCTCCCAGATCAAAGGGCTCCACTATTTTTTCAAAATCCTTGAGGGTCAGTTTCTGTTGTATCACCACCTCACTATCGTCACTGATCCGTAATGTTCTGCCCTCTTCCAGGCACTGGCTCTTAGCGCTGAACTCGAGTGGGCCCATGTCCAGTTCGATTTTCTGCAGGGGGATCCAAACGGTTACGGTCTTGTCTGTACTGAGTGGCCAGTAATACTGATCCGCATGCCAGGGCGTAAAGCCACCGCCGGGTTCCTTGAACAGGGCCTGGTCGTGGTACATGCGTACGCCTGTTACCTGCATCAGCTCGGCAGCAATGCGGGCCAGACGTTTGCTGAATACAATCTCTTTTACTGCTGCAGACTTTGTCCAGAGATTCATCACCTGAAGAAAAGCTTTGCCATAGGTATCGCGCTCTTCCAGGGCGATACGTTCTGTATGTTGCTTGGCTACCTCCGTTGTGATCACTTCATTGATATGCTGCAGCAATGCAGAAGATAGCACCTGCTTCAGTTTAATAAATCCATTCAGCTGAAAAAAATCAACCTGTTCTTTTGTAAGGGAGAATGGCGCGTGTAACTCCTGTAATAGTTCGGTGGTCATGACTGGTATCAATTGCGGCTTACTGGTAAGAATACAGCATAGCCATACTTTCATTGGCCATTTTCCGGTTGTATTCGAAAGTGAGTTTTTTATGGTTCACAATGTCCACGATGGTGCCAATGAGGCAGAGTCCGCCGGTAAAAAGATATAAAAGCCCCATTCCATTCTGTCCTACCATAAAACGTTGGATTCCCCCCACACAAACAAAACCAAGTACACAGCCCAGCAGAATCTGATCGGCAGTACGGCGTTTGCCATTGTATACGGCAATAAAATTAACGAGTTGGTCTTCCGTAAGTTCTTTGGTCAGGGCCTGCAGGTACACCAGTTCCTCTCCCTCAATGGAAGAGATCATGTTCATTAGGTTGGGTCTCATGGTTGTTGGTTTTGAAGTGGATGAGTTGCCGGATCCGCATAAATATAACCAATACAGCGAAAATTCCTATAGGATGGTGCTGAAAAGATTGTACGGGATGCAGGTGTAAAGCACAATAAATCGCATGCCCCAGGCCGCAACCGGGGCATGGGGCCCCAACCAGCAGACTGAACAGGCAAAGCGAACTTTCAGTTTTTTCTACAGGCAAAAAGAACAATACAATCAGGGCCGTTACCCAAAACAATAATTCCATGTGTTGGTATAACTTTTGGAATAGGGCACGGATAAAACGGATCATGTTTTGACACTTCTTTGTATACTATTGAAACGCTCAGATTGATTCCAGGATAGCAAAATTATTTTCCAAAGGCGCCGATATTGCTGCTGAATATTTTAACGGCAATCGCTAACAGAATCACCCCGAAAAATTTTCTGACAGCCAATAAACCCGCAGGCCCCAATAACCGCTCAATCACTTTCAGTGATTTTAATACGATATATACAATCACAAGGTTGATCAGGATGCCCGACAGAATATACGTTTCTTCAAAATTCGCTTTCAGCGACATGATAGTGGTTAACGTACCACTTCCAGCAATAATCGGGAAAGCGATGGGTACCACGGTGCCGGATTGTGCATTGGCATCGCCCTTAAAAATTTCATGGCCCAGTACCATTTCCAGTCCCAGTAAAAAGATAACAACAGAACCACCCACAGCAAAGGAGCGTATATCCAGTCCCAGTATACTCAGAAAGGGTTTGCCGGCATAAAGGAATAATATCATTAAGGCGCCCGATACCAGGGTTGCCTGAATAGACCGGATAGCTCCCATTTTATCTTTGAGCGAAATCAGCAAAGGGATCGACCCCACAATATCAATCACCGCAAACAGGGTAAACGTTACCGTGAGTAGTTGGTCGAAGTGGAAGGTCATGGGGTGGGCTTTTGATAAAGGTATGAATTTGTTTCGGCAGCAGGAATCGTCAATCGTGAGTAGTCAGTAGTGAATAGGTAGCGCTTTTGCAAACGGTGTCTGCCGACTCACGACTCACAACTCACGGTTCACTCCTCACGCGTAGGCCTATGCCATTCCTTGCCCGCCAGCGAAACATTATATAGGAATTCGTGTTGGAGCTGGTCATCCAGTTTTGCGATTTTTACTACGCAGCCGTAATGACAACTGAATACATCAAACGATTCTTTGATAGGGGTATTGGTAATATGCGCCAGGATACTTCTTAATACACCACCGTGTGCCACAATCACAGCAGGTTGCTCCTGCTCACTGATCTCTTTGAACCGGTTGATCACCCGCTCATGCATGAGGGCATAACTTTCTCCCTCGGGCACTACCACATTCACGAAATCATCCAGCCAGGGTTGCATTTCTGTTTTCGGAATACCATTCCATGATTGCATCTCCCATCGGCCACAGTTCAGCTCCATCAGGTCGTTGTGAAGGTTAAGTGTATGTTGCGGGAAAAGCGATTCGGCCAACTTGCGGCAGCGTTGCAGCGGACTGCTATACACTTTGCTAATAGAAGCCGGAAGCCAGGGTTTGATATTGTTAACTTCCTCTTCAAATGTTTCGGTCACATCCAGGTCGGTCTGTCCGTAACAGATGCCTTTTTCAACGGCAGGGGTGGTATGCCTGATCAGGTAGATCTCCATGCTGCGAATTACAGTAATTATTATGAAACGGAGAAGAAAAGCCACAGATTCACAGCTAACGGGTAAAAATCTGTGAATCTGTGGCTGGTAATCAGAACCGGAAAATATGATTCCGGTATAACCGGTATTGAAACTGAAGGGTTTGCAGACATTGGGCACAAAGACAGTCCTGGTATTTATCTTCTATAAATACCCTTTCTTCATAGGTCAATGTTACCTGGCTGCACTGGCAGGCGTTGATATTACCCACTTTGCATTCAAACTGCCGGTTGCAGCGCGGACATGGTTTGGATTCATGTTGTGCCATAACAGTTACCAGTTAAAAGTGACACCCGTGTTAAATAGGGTGGGGATGCTGTTAAATCCTCTTACGTCAAAGAATTTTTTACCGGTCAGGTTCTGCAGATCGGCAAAAAAACGGACATGCTCATTCAGTGTATAATCTGCATAAGCACCCAGGATAAAATAGCTGTCCAGGCTTACATCTGTTTTTTTATAACCGCCAATATCATACCGCTTGCTTACGTACTTTCCGGTAACGGATAGGTTCAATCCTTTGGCTGCTTCTACGCCAAGCGTGAGGTTAACTGTGTGTTTGGGTCTACGCAACAGATAATTGTAGGTAACGGTGTCTTTTACCGTTACGCGGTTCTGTGTGGTTTCCTCACTGCTCAGTAAAGTATAATTACCGGTAAGCGTGATTTTGTCAGTGGGTCTGGCCGTAAACTCCCATTCCAGTCCATTTACAGTTTGTTTGATATAGTTGAAATATTTAAAACTGATATAGTTATAATCGATTCCGTTATTGATTCTCCGGTGAAAATAGACCAGTCTGGTGCTGAAGGATTTTTTATCAAGGCTGATACCTCCTTCATAGTTCACAGATTTTTCTGCATCGAGTTTATCGTTGATACTGAGCTGGTACAACGAGGGAGCTTTGAATCCGCTGGAAGCACTGGCAAATAAACGCAGTTGCTTGTTGATGCTGTACGACGGGTTAAACGTATAGGTACTGTTATTGCCATAACGCGAATGATCGTTATAGCGGCCGCCCAGTTCTATGTTCAATTTTTTATCCGGACTGCTATAGATCATGGAGGCATACAGTGCTTTCTGGTTAAAAGAAGTATCGCGGAACTGGCTGCTGTAAGGGCCAAACATACTCACTGAAAAATACTGCTGGTTATAGGAGTTGAAACGATAATCAGCTCCAGCCAGTACTGTAAAGCCTTTCGCGAGTTGTAAACCTGCATACAGTTCTACAAACTGTGATTTACCGGAATAGGTATTGTTTTCAAAAATGGTGCTGGTTTTATCCAGACTGTCGTTCCGGTAAGTACGGGTCAGTTCGCTGAACTGGTAGTTGCCAGTCAGGGTCAGTTTGCCTTTTTTGTGCTGGAAGCCGGCACCACTGGTGAAAGAAGTGTTGTGGATGTTATAGTCCTTATCGTCTGTAAAAATACCGGCATCAATGCCTGCTTTGTATTGACTGAACATGGCAAAGGTTTTCAGCATCAACGCAGGTGATAATTGGTATGCTAGCTGCGCATTGGAAACCGTTCCGTCATAGCGGTCATTATCAAAATTCTTTTTACCAGTGCTATCATACGCCGAAGAGAAGCCGTTGGTAGTCAGTCTCGCATATCTGGCTGAATAAGTGAGCTTGTCTTTTTTCCCATAGACCTGCAGGTTATTCCGCGTAGTGGCAAAACTTCCCTGGCTCAGTGTGGCTTTGATATTGAAAGCTTTCTGTACGTCTTTTTTCAGGGTAATGAGATTGATGACACCCGCAATCGCATCGCTGCCATACAGGGTAGATTGGGCACCCTTGCAGACTTCGATCCTTTCCAGATCGTTGATAGAAAAAAGGTTCAGATCAAAATCAGTGGTAATGGTAGATGGGTCATTCATCGGAATGCCATCCAGCAGAATCAGGGTCCGGCCTGCAGAAGCGCCCCGCATATAAACGGTCTGAACGGCACCTGCATTATTCAATGCACCATTAATGGTAATGCCGGCCTGCTCGTTCAGCAATTGTGCCACCGTTTTTCCACTGCTTTTTTCGATCTGTGCTTTGGTGATAACGGCGATTACTTTGCCCGTGGTACTTTGTTTCTGTTCCAGTTTGTTAGCGGTTACTACTACTTCGTCAAGCACTTTGGTGTTAACGGTGTCTTTCTGCGCAAAGGCAGTGCTGCCTGCAAGCAGGGCAGCGAGGAGCGTAATTGTTTTGCTCATTGTTGGTTTGTTTTTAAGATAACAATGAGCTTTCAGGAAAATAAAAAAACGGAGAAACATAAACGACCGCTGCAGCAGGCCTTTTACATTCCATGCTTTTCACCCGAAAGCCGTGAATGGTTAATGATACCTGGCAGGTCTTCTGGCTTATTGGCTTGATGAGAACCTTCCCATTCCGTGTTACGGAAAAGTGGTTTGCAGATTCATCAGCCGTGAGTGGTGAGTAGTAAGTCGTGAGTTTTGTTTCTCACGATGAACGACTAACGATTCACGTTTACAATTTACAGCTACGGGGATAGCGCCGGAATTACACCGGACTTCCCTTTTAATCCCGCAAGCGCGGGAACCAAATACGGAGCAAATGTAATGGCAGGACCCATCAATAAAAATTTATACCTGTTTAAGTTTTACACCACCCGTTGAAAACTTATCAGAAAATAGCATGGACGGTGCAATGGGAATGAAACAAAACAGGATCAGCTTGCCATTGCCATTCACTATTGACTATTCACCATTCACCTCTCCGTTTCCCCGAAGTTCCTTACATTTAAAGCCACATAAAATATATATGCAGGGAAAACAGAAACTCAATCTCTTCAGTTTCACCATGATCGTTGTTGGACTGGTGATTGGTATGGGTATTTTCAGAACCGCCGCCACCAGTGCCAAACATGCCATTGAACCTTCGGTCTATTTCACTGCCTGGCTGCTGGGTGGTTTTTTTGCTTTATGTGGGGCCCTCACGTATGCAGAAATCGGAAGCCGTTATCCGGTAACCGGCGGGTACTATAAAATATTTTCCTACGCGTATCATCCCAGTATCGCTTTTGCGATCAATTGTATTATCCTGATCAGTAATGCGGCCAGCTTAAGCGGTGTGGCGCTGATTGGTAGCGGGTATATTGCCAAACTCTTTCCTTCCTTTATTCAGACAGATATCGATAAGGCATTACTCAGCTGCGGCGCCATACTGGTATTTTACCTGATTAACCTGCGGGGTTTACGCATGAGTTCACGTGCACAGAATGTCCTGATGCTGATTAAGATAGGAATGATTGTGGTATTAATCCTGGCCCTGTTTTTTCCGCATGAGCAGGCGGTAACAGCTGTGGTGGCGGCAACGCCCGCTCCGGCATTACCGGAAATGAGCTGGATCCAGAGCCTGGGTGTGAGCCTGATTGCCGTATCGTTCACCTATGGTGGTTACCAGCAAACCATCAATTTCGGAAATGAGGTAGATAAACCCGCGAAGAATATCCCCAGGGGGATTTTTATCGGTATCGCCATCATCATTGGTTTATACCTGCTCGCCAACTTCAGTTATTATACCATTGTTGGTTTCGATAATATGAAAGCAGAAAGAGAAATTGCTTATGTAGTGATGGAAAAAGTGTTTGGTAAAACAGGTGCGGATATCTTTGCATTCTTCCTCTTTTTTGGGGTGCTGGCTTATGTGAATGCGCTGCTGATGAGCAATCCACGGGTGATGTTTGCCATGAGCAGCGAAGGGGTATTGCCTAAAATGTTCTCACGGCAGAACCCTAAAAATGAAGTACTGACGGTTTCTTTAACCGTATTTGCGGCAATGTGTATCGTTATTCTCTTTTTTGCGCAAACCTTTGATAAGATCCTCAACTTCACCATCTTCCTCGATTGTTTTGGTATGGTAGCTTCCAGTGCCACCATTTTTGTATTACGCAAGCGAACCAAACACCTGGATCATACCGGCATCTTTAAAATGAAATTCTATCCCTGGCTACCATTGATCTTCATGGCGGCTTATCTGTTTGTGGGTACGAGCATCGCCATACAAACGCCGGATACCGCTTTGGTAGGTGCCATTGTACTGGCTGCATTTATGGTGATCTATTTTGTGTCTAAAAAATTCAACCCCGGTATCGGAACCGACCAGTCGGCAAAAGAAATCTAATATGGACGAACTTTCTTTTATCCTCAATGAAATGGGCGAACACCGCGATGAGTATTTCCGCGCCGTGGCACCGCCCATTGTACAGACCAGCAATTTCGCTTTCACCAAAGTAGCCGATCTGCGTAAATCTTTTGAAGATGAATATTCCACCTGGCTGTACAGCCGAGGATTAAACCCGACCGTAGAGATCCTCCGTAAAAAACTGGCAGCGCTGGATGAGGCAGAAGACTGTCTTGTTTTCAACAGCGGTGCTGCCGCCATTTTTGCAGCCGTGCTGGCCAATGTAAAAAGTGGTGACCATATTGTGAGTGTAAAGAATCCCTACACCTGGGCCATGAAGATGTTTGATGTGATCCTTCCCCGCTTCCAGGTAACCGTTAGCTATGTAGACGGAACCGATACGGAGAATTTTGCCCGGGCCATCCAACCCAATACCACCCTGATCTACCTCGAATCGCCCAATAGCTGGTTTTACGATCTGCAGGACCTGCGGGCCGTGGCGGCATTGGCCAAAAAACACGGGATTGTTACCATCATCGATAACAGCTATTGTACGCCTTTATACCAGAAACCCATTACCATGGGGATTGATCTGGCACTGCAATCGGCCACCAAATATATCTCCGGACATAGCGATACCGTAGCCGGTGTACTGAGCGGCAGCCGCGCCATGATAGAAAGGATTTTTAACAGCGAGTATATGAATATCGGTTCCGGTATCCAGCCCTTTAACGCCTGGTTACTGATCCGGGGTTTGCGCACTTTGCCGGCAAGGCTGGAACGCATCACCCGTACCACTGCTGATATAATCCGTTTCCTGCAAAATCATCCAAGGGTGGATCGGGTTATTTTCCCACTGGATCCTTCCTTTCCGCAATACGAACTGGCTCAATCCCAGATGACGGGTGCCTGCGGACTGGTCACTTTTTATATCAAGGCTGAGAGCTCTGCTACTATCGAAACTTTCTGCGACTCGTTGCAACATATCCTGATGGCAGTAAGCTGGGGAGGATATGAATCACTGATCCTGCCCAAATGTGCGGGTATGCCGCCTGCCTCCTTCGATCCGGCCAATCCCGCTCACCGGTCACTGCGGTTATATATCGGTCTGGAAGACCCTGATTACCTGTTAACCGACCTATCAAGGGGTTTTGAGGCCATTAATGACCTTTCATAACATATTTTCAACGGTTTAAGCCCCTTCCTTTCCGTCTGTCTAAAATTTAGGCAAGTGGTTGGGAAACCGTTATTTTTGTTATATATGAGAAAGTTTTTGACCCTGCTATGTTGCACAATTGTTTCCCAAAGCTTTGCCCAAAGGGCATCGGATAACTGGGACCTGCGACACTGCATTGAACATGCCATTCAATTCAATATCTCCATCAAGCAGGCCGATATACAGGCGCGTATAGCCGCTTTGCAGGCAAAACAGGCCAAATACAATATTTATCCAAGTGTGAATGCCAGTACGGGAACCGGTGTCCGCTTCGGACGTTCCATTGACCCTACTACCAATACCTTTTCTACCTCACAGTTTCTGTACCAGAACTTTGGGGTAAATGCGGGGTTTCAGCTGTATAATTTCGGCCGACTGAAGAATTCGGAAATGATGGCCCAGTTTAATGCACAGGCGGCACTGGCAGATGTGGCAAAAGCTTCCAATGATGTTTCCTTTAATGTGGCCACTTATTACCTGCAGGTACTGGCGGCCAAAGAGCAGGTAAAGATTGCCGAGATCCAGATCGCACAAACACAGAACCAGTTGGAGATTACCAGTAAAAGGGTGGATGCCGGTGTTTTACCTGAGCTCAACCTCGCCGAAGTACAATCACAACTGGCTACCGATAGCAGCAATTACTATACCGCCAAAGGCAATTACGAACAGAACCTATTAAACCTGCGTGGTTTATTGAATCTGGATGTAGATGTGCTGTTTGGGATTGAAACGCCGTCTGTTGACCAGATTCCGATCGAGTCTTTTGCCGAGTTGCAGCCTAATCTGGTATATGAATCCGGTATGCAGTTGCAGCCACAGCAGAAAGCCAACGAATTCAGGATCAAAGCTGCACAGAAAAACCTGCTGGTAACCAAAGCACAGATGTATCCAACGCTGTCGCTGGGGGGGAACCTTTCAACCAACTTTTCCAATTCATTCAAAACAACCACCGGCGCCTCATTCCAGGGATATAACCCTATTACCGGTGCAGAACCCATTGTGGCCATCAGCAACGTAAATTATTATGTGCAGAGCCCGGTGTTTAAGGTAACCCAGAAAACAAGAACATTCAGTGAGCTCTGGAATGGCTGGGGCAACCAGTTGAATAACAACTTTGGTCAGAATATCGGCCTGAGTCTGAGTATTCCCATTTTCAATAACTCTTCTGCCAGAATCAATTACCAGACAGCACAGTTAAATGTGAAATCTGCCCAGCTGCAGAAGGAGCAGAGCGATCTTACCCTGCGCCAGAATATTTACACAGCGTATACCAATGCGGTTACAGCCCTGCAGAAATTCAATGCCGGTAAAAAACAGGTAGAGAGCGCACAAAAAGCCTATGACTTTGCTTTGAAGCGCTATGAAGTGGGTCTGCTGAGTTCGTTAGACCTCCTGACCAACCAGAATAACCTGCTCCGTGCCAAAATTACCCAACTGACCAACCAATACGATTATGTATTCAAGATGAAGTTGCTCGAGTTTTACAAGGGGAAAGGGTTGAAATTATAAAAGACAATTGTTACGTATCAAATTCACTAACTGGCTGCTAAAAGAAAATAAGTTGTATGAATAAGAAATTGCTCTGGATCATTATTGGATTGGTTGTTCTGATCGTAGTATTGATCGGGCTCAAAAAAAGTGGGTTTATCGGTAAAGAAGAAGGCATCAAAGTAACTTCTGAGAAAGCCATTACCAGAACCATTATTGAAACAGTAAATGCCAGTGGAAAAGTATATCCCGAGATTGAAGTAAAAGTGAGTCCTGATATCAGCGGCGAAATTGTAGAACTGAATGTGAACGAAGGGGACAGTGTTACAAAAGGGCAGGTATTGGCCCGGATCTATGCAGATATCTATCTTACCCAGCGCGATCAGGTAGCGGCAGGTGTGAACCAGAGTAAGGCACAGCTTTCCAACTCAACCGCCAGCCTGGTTGGTTTAAAAGCCACACTGGACAACCTGAAAAATGTGTATGAGCGTCAGAAAAAACTCTATAATGAAAAAGTAGTTTCCCGCGCAGAATTTGAACAGTCCGAGCAGGCTTATCTTACCGCCCAGGCCAATTACAATGCAGCCAGAGAAGGTTTAAAAAGCAGCGAAGCTTCTATCCAGAGTGCCCAGGCACAGTTACAGAAAGCCGATAAGGATCTGTCACGAACCGTCATCACTTCACCTATGAATGGTATGATCAGTCTGATGAACGTAAAAAAAGGCGAACGGGTAGCAGGTAATAGCTTTAACGTAGGTACAGAAATGATGCGCGTGGCAGACATGCGTAGCATTGAAGTGCGTGTGGATGTTGGTGAAAATGATATTCCCAAAGTGAAAATAGGTGATACTGCCATTGTAGAAGTAGATGCTTATACCAATCGTAAATTCAAAGGACTGGTATACAAAATCGCTAACCCGAATACCGGATCAGCTGTTTCGGCTGCTTCCAGTGCAGAAGTAACCAACTATAAAGTGCATATCCGTTTATTGCCTGATAGTTATAAAGACCTGGTAGGTCCCGGAAGAGGATTTCCTTTCCGCCCCGGTATGAGTGCCAGCGCAGATATCCAGACCCGCACCAAACAGAATGTACTTTCTGTGGCGCTGAATGCAGTTACTACGCGTGATAAAAATGGAGATGCTTCAGCTACCGGAGATAAGAAAGATGACAAGAAACCGGAAGCAAAAGAAACCAAATCAACTTCGGGTGATGATGGTATTGAAGAAGTGGTATTTGTACTGCAGAAAGACAATAAAGTAAAAAAAGTAAAAGTAAAAACCGCCATTCAGGATCTGAATTATATCGAAATACTGGAAGGCTTGAAAGAGGGAGACGAAGTGATTACCGGGCCTTATTCGATCGTAAGCAAAACACTGAAAGACGGTAACCTGGTAACAGTCGTAACCAAAGACAAGCTGTTTGAAGAGAAGAAAGCGAATTAATCCGTACACCATAACGTATACACAACAACGACAGGTTCTGCCTGTCGTTTGTTTTTAGAGATAGCCTGTTCCGTATCTTTGCAGGAATTATCAAACGGTTTGCCATGCAGTTCGGAATTATAGGAAGCGGAAGTTGGGCCACAGCACTGGCTAAGATTCTTACAGATAACGGGAATACGATTCATTGGTGGGTACGTAATGCAGACAGCATCGCGTACCTCGAAAAAAGAAGACATAACCCCCATTACCTGCATGGCGCCTATTTTGATCCCCAACAGCTCACACTCAGTAACGATATTGAACAGGTGGTTAGCCGTTCAGAAGTACTGGTGATTGCTGTGCCTTCGGCATTTGTAGAATCAGCCCTGGAGCAGATTCCGGCCGCTTTACTGAAAGGGAAAAAAATCATCTCGGCTGTAAAAGGGATCCTTCCATCCGAAAATCAGTTACTCAATTATTACCTCGCCAAACATGCCGCTTTTCCGCTCGAAGATTATTTTACCGTGCTGGGTCCCTGCCATGCAGAAGAAGTAGCAGCGGAAAAATTATCCTATCTCACATTCTCAGGAACCGATGAGGACACAACCCAAAAGATCGCTTCCTATTTTGCTACGGAATATCTGAATACGGTTGTAAATACGGATGTGCTGGGCGTACAATATGCCGCTGTATTGAAAAATATTTATGCGTTGGGTGCCGGTATTGCGCATGGACTGGAATACGGCGATAACTTTCTCAGCGTATATATTGCCAATAGCGCCAATGAAATGGTAGGTTTTCTGAAAAAATGCACAGAAAACGCGAACGGTACTACCGAAGCGCATAATTATTCGGCGTCCGTTTATCTGGGTGATCTGTTGGTAACCTGTTACTCGCTCTACAGCCGTAACCGAACTTTCGGAAATATGATCGGCAAAGGGTATTCTGTAAAAGCCGCGCAGCTGGAGCTGAATATGGTGGCGGAAGGGTATAATGCCAGTAAATGTATCCACCTGATGAACAATACTGTACAGGCTTCCATGCCCATCGCTTCGGCTATCTATGAAATTCTGTGGGAACAGCTTCCTGCAGCAGAAGGATTTAAGAAAATTGAAACATTTCTGGTATAGAATTGTCGTAACTTTAGGTATGCCATTCTCTTTCACCATACTGAGCCCTGAAACCCTGCTGATACTGGTGATTGGCATCCTCGTGATCAACCTCGGTAAAAAGCTATTCGGGCACGCCGATAACAGGTAGTACTATTGAAACAGATCTGCGGCAATACCGTCGGCAAAAAATTTACCCGCTTCTTCCAGCTGTAATGCATCTCCCTTAACACGTATCGTACCCTGTGCTATATATTTTGCTGCGGCTTTTTGCACAGCAGCTGCTTTTTCTTCCCCCCATACCACTGTTACTTTTTTAAGTGAAATACCTTCTATGGTTCGTAAGCCCGTCATGATATATTCATTCAGTTGCTGCGTCTCCGTCAGGATCTCTTCTTCATACGGGATCTCTCCTTTATCAATGGCCGCGAGATATAGACTGTTATTGGCGATATTCCATTGCCGGCTGACGCCATTGAACGAATGAGCGGAGGGGCCGAGACCGAGATAAGTTTTGCCCTGCCAGTAACTGCTGTTATGCCTGCTTCGGAAACCCGGTTGGGCAAAATTGGAGATCTCATACTGTTCCATTCCCGCCATTGCTGTTTTTTCTGTGAGCAGGGCAAACTGCCTGGCCTGTTGTTCCGGATCCACATCCTGCATGGTCTGTTTACGGATCATCTCCGCCAGCGCCGTTTTGGGCTCAACCGTTAACGCATAACAGGAGAGATGCGGGATCTGCAGGGCCAGTGCCGTTTCGATATTTTTTTCCCATGCTTCATCAGTGAGCCCGGGTGTTCCATAAATCAGGTCGATAGTGATATTCGAAAACCCCGCTTCCTTAGCCTGTTGAATACTGCGGCGTGATTGCGCTGCTGTATGGGCCCGGTTCATCCATTGCAGGTCCTGTTCCTCAAACGACTGGATACCGATACTCAACCGGTTGATACCGGCTGCACGCCAGGCAGTAAGTTTCTCAGGACTAATATCATCCGGGTTGGTTTCGAGCGTAATCTCTGCCTGCGGGCTGATGGAATAATGCGTCTGCAGCAGTAGCAGCAGCTGTTGTATATGCGCTATCTCCAGTAGAGAAGGTGTGCCGCCACCCCAATAAATAGTTTCTACCGTTTCGTTCAGGTAGGGCTTACGCAACAAAGCTTCTTTGCCAATGGCCCCTACCATATCAGGTATCCGGTGATGCGTGGTGGAAAAATGAAAATTACAGTAATGACAGGCTTTTCTGCAAAAAGGAATATGTAGATAAATGCCTGCCATACAGAGAGAAAGGTGTTTGCTGCAAACATACTCCTTTCTGTTGGGTCAATTCTGTTATGCCTTTCACCGCAAACATCAAACCAAATCAATATTTTTGCGACATGTGTGGTTTGAAGCGATTTCTCTTCCTGCTGTTATTGGTGAATAGCTGTGTGTGTGGTTTTGCCCAGACAGATAGCAGTAACCGTGCTGAAACCAGTCGTAGCCGCCAGCTTAGCCCGGCACCGCAGAAGATCCTGCAGCGTGCTGCTATTGCAAAAGATTCCTTTGCTGATGAGGCTGTAGATTCTTTGCAGGGAGCCGATTCCTTACAACTGGCACAAACCCGCCGCGATAGTCTGCTGGCAGATTCCATTCGAAAGGCATCCCTGCCCAGGCTGAATGTAGTATTCAAAGACACATCTACCTACCGTAAATACCAGACCCATCCGTACCTGCCACTGCATAGTCCGGCATTGTACATGCTGATCAACTATCACCAGCCCCAAACCAAAGACGAACTTTTTTATTTAATGGCCGGTGTAATTTTTATCATGGCATTTATCCGGCTCACTTTCTCCAAATATTTCCGGAACCTGTTCCTGCTGTTCTTTCAGACATCGATCCGGCAGAAACAGACCCGCGACCAGCTATTGCAGGATAACCTGGCATCGCTGCTCATGAATTTTCTCTTTGTCATCAGCGGCGGACTATATATTACTTTACTGGTTCGCTATAAAAACTGGACCGATATTTCTTTCTGGTGGCTGGCGGCCGGAGCGGCTGCGGTATTACTGCTGTTGTATCTCGGCAAATACCTGTTTCTGCTGTTTACCGGCTGGGTCTTTAATACCAAAGAAGCTGCTGGTTCTTATGTGTTTGTCGTATTTCTCGTAAACAAAGTGCTGGGGGTATTATTGATTCCTTTTCTGCTGATCCTTGCTTTTGCCGATCCGGTTCTTGTAAACATTGGTGTTACCCTTTCGGCAGGCATGATCTGTTTATTGCTGGGGTACCGTTACTGGGTTTCCTTCCTGGCTATCCGGAATAAATTGAAAGTAAATGCCTTACATTTTTTACTGTACCTTTGCGCCGTCGAATTACTTCCGCTGGCATTGATATGTAAGGTATTGATGAATTATTTTAACGGAAGTCTTTAATTTTGCTCAATCTCAGACAAGACGCATGCTAAAGAACGGGTCAAAAAATTCAGGTAAAGTCAAGGTTACCAAAAAGATTCTGATTTCTCAACCCCGACCGGAGAGTGATAAATCCCCTTACTTTGATCTGGAAAGAAAATACAATGTTGAGTTGTGCTTCCATCCATTCATTAAATTGGAGGGGATACCTGCCAGGGAGTTCCGCAAACAGAAGATCGATATTATGTACTATACGGCTGTCATGTTCACCAGCCGTAACGCCATCGATCATTTTTTCAGGATGTGCGAAGAAATGAAAGTGACCATCGGACAGGATACCAAGTATTTCTGTATCACCGAAGCAGTGGCACTGTACCTTCAGAAATTTATCCTCTACCGCAAACGCAAAGTGTTCTATGGCGCCGATGGCACCAATAAGAGCATGTTTGATGTGATCAATAAACACAAAGAGAACGAGAAATTTCTCTACGTGTGCAGCGAGAACCAGCAGGATAATGAGATCGTGAACTGGCTCAAAACCAATAAATGCGAATACCAGCTCGGATTCATGTACCGCACCATCAGCAGCGATATCAAAGACGTACTCAGCGCCTGCGATTATGACGTGATCTGCTTTTTTACTCCCAGCGGCGTAAAAAGTCTCTTCGATAATTTCCCTGGTTTCAAACAGAATAATACGGTAATAGGAGCTTTCGGAAACAATACTTCCAAAGCCGTGGAAGATGCCGGCCTGAAACTGGAGATCAAAGTACCTTCTCCCCAGAAACCCAGTATGGTGGCTGCGCTGGACCAGTACCTGCAAAGCACCGCTACTCCGGTAAAGAAATAAATACCTTCTGTCAAATACAGCAGCCTCCTCAACCGGGAGGCTGTTTATTTTGTAATATAGCCCTGCAAAGGGAGCAGGCGAATATCGAATAACGAATCCCGCCATGGCGGGAAATATCGAACGCCGAATCCCGCCCTCACAGGAAATGCCGAGCCAAGAACCTGAAACCTGAAACAAGGAACCTGCAACATAAAACCCAGAACTTTGAACCCAGAACCCAGAACTCAGAACCCAGAACTCAGAACTCAGAACCCAGAACATAGAAGTGCTCATCAACCAACCAATAACCTAATATCAAAAAATATGTCCCATACCAACCAACTGATCAACGAAACCAGCCCATACCTGCTGCAGCATGCCCATAACCCGGTAAACTGGTATCCCTGGGGAGAGGAAGCTTTGGCCAGAGCTAAGGCAGAAGACAAGCCCATCCTGGTCAGTATCGGGTATGCCGCCTGCCATTGGTGCCATGTGATGGAAAGGGAAAGTTTTGAAGATGTGGCTACTGCCGGCATCATGAACGAGTACTTCATTAATATCAAAATAGACCGCGAAGAGCGTCCCGATCTGGACCATATTTACATGGATGCGGTACAGGCCATGACGGGTAGTGGCGGCTGGCCCCTCAACGTATTTCTCACGCCCGATACCAAACCCTTTTACGGAGGCACTTATTTTCCGCCACAACGGGCGTATAACCGGGCCAGCTGGAAAGAAATTCTGGAAGCGGTACACAAAGGATACCGGGAAAGAAGAGAAGAGATCTTATCACAGGCAGAAAACCTTACCGCACACCTGCTTTCTGCCAATGCTTTTGGGGTGCAACAGCCGGGTGCAGCCGGTACCCTTTTTGCCAAAGAACAATTACAGACCATTGCCGGCAACCTGCTGGCCAATGCAGATACGGAATGGGGTGGCTTTGGGAAAGCACCCAAGTTTCCGCAAAGTTTTTCCATACAATACCTGCTGCGGCACTATCATTTCACCAAAGACGAAGCCTCCCTGAAACAGGCTTTGCTGAGCCTCGATAAAATGATAGAGGGAGGTATTTATGACCAGCTGGGGGGTGGTTTTGCCCGCTATAGTACTGATAATGAATGGCTGGCCCCTCATTTTGAGAAAATGTTATACGATAATGCCCTGCTGATCAATGTGCTGGCCGAAGCCTGGCAGATAACCCAGCTGCAACAATATGCCCGTGCCATGCAGGAAACCCTGGCTTTTATCGAAAGGGAAATGCTGGATAAAGAGGGCGGTTTTTATAGTGCACTGGATGCAGACAGTGAAGGGGTGGAGGGTAAATTTTATGTATGGTCGCTGGAGGAGGTAAACCGGTTGCTGGGAGAAGATGCGGCTTTGTTTGCTGCCTGTTACGATGTTTCGGAAAAAGGTAATTGGGAACATACCAGTATTCTCCGGATCACCAGACCCTTTCCAGCCATTGCAGAAGAAAAAGGGATAACAACAGAGGCGCTGGAAACAAAACTGGCCCAATGCCGTACCCTTTTACTGCAGGAACGCAGTACCCGCATCCGCCCGCAGCTCGATGACAAGATCTTACTGGGCTGGAATGCGTTGATGATCACTGCTTATGCCAAAGCGTACGCAGCATTGGGAGAAGAAGCTTACCGGGAAAGAGCCCGCACCAGCATGGCATTTCTGGAAACCCGTCTGGCGGGTAAAGAAGGTAACTGGTTTCACACTTACAAAAATGGCCAGGCCCGGATCCCGGCTTTCCTGGATGATTATGCTTACCTGATACAGGCCTATATCCATTTGCAGGAAATTACCGGCCAGGGCGAATACCTGCTGAAAGCACGCGATCTCACCGAATGGGTGATCACCCATTTTGAAGAACCCGATACCGGTTTCTTTTTTTATACCCATCAGCAACAGCAGGATGTCATTGTAAGAAAGAAAGAAGTGTACGATGGAGCCGTTCCCAGTGGCAACGCCGTAATGGCGCAGAACCTGTTTTATCTTTCCATCGTGTTTAACAGGCCCGAATGGGCAGAAAGGGGTGAGGGATTGGCCGTAGCACTGGGCAATGCCATCACCAAACATCCCGGATCTTTTGGGGTTTGGGCCATGTTGGTACAGTTAATGACCGAGGGAATGCTCGAAATTGCGATTACCGGGCAGCAGGCCAATACCTTTCTGCGTCCTGTGTTAGAGAGGTTTATACCCAATAAAATACTTCAGACCGAAGAAACTAATTCCGACATTTTTCCGTTATTAGCGGGGAAGGGTTTGGGTAAAGATGCTGAAACGGCTTTTTATCTGTGTAAGAACTATGCCTGCCAGGCACCTTTTTTAACAATAGATGCCCTTTTAGCAAAAGTGTAACAAAGTTTGAAGTAATTTGCCTTTCATGACAGTGGTTTCACGCCCTATGCATCGTTCGAAACCCGCGCTTGTAGTGATCATACTTTTAATTTTGTAGTATCTGACCAATTTTACCCAGCGAAGTAAATTTTATTGGTAACAAAATTGCAAAATCGGCACAACTGCCGATGGAAAACTTATATTTGTCACTGTCATAAAAATCAGTTTCATACGATGAAAGGGTATTTAAGTAAGATTGTATTAATCGCTTTCTGTCTGAGCCTCGGATCCTGCTTTCTGAAAAAGAATGCGAAATCAAAGGGCTTGCCCGATGATGGTCAGTTGCATGGCGTGGCACCTACGGCTAACAAGAGCATGAATCCTCCCCGCAACATGGTGTATATTCCACCGGGAACTTTTCACATGGGTCCCAGCGATGAGGATATCAGCTTTAACTATACTTCCCGTAACCGGCAGGTATCTATTCCGGGTTTCTGGATGGATGCTACAGAGATCACCAATGATGAGTACCGTCAGTTTGTAAACTGGACAAGAGACTCACTGGCTTTCAAGATTCTGTTCGGACAGGGAATCAATAAAGATGATGATACCACTGCTGTTGACTGGAAAAAAGTAGCCACTATCAAATGGGACAGGAATACCATCGAAAAGATGAATGAACTGAACCTGGCACCCGATAACCGGATTTATGGCAAACCCGAGATTGATCCTGATAAGATTGTTTACCGGATCGAATATTTTGATCTCGCCGCCGCTGCGAAAAGAGATAATGCCGGTTTACCCCGCAGTAATTTTATCCGCAAAGGCAACCAGAAAATTTATCCCGATACGCTGGTTTGGATGAGAGATTTCTCTTATTCCTATAACGAGCCCATGACCAAACGTTATTTCTCCCATCCTTCTTATGGAAATTATCCGGTGGTGGGTATCAACTGGAAACAGGCCGTGGCTTTCTGCCATTGGAGAACCCATTACCAGAATACCTTCCTCGAGAAAAAGAAATTCGCCATCGATGGCGATTACCGCCTGCCCAGTGAAGCTGAGTGGGAGTATGCCGCCAGGGGCGGACTCACCAATTCCATGTTCCCATGGGGTAACCCTTACCTGCGTAACAAAAAAGGCTGTTTGCTGGCCAACTTTAAACCAGGCCGTGGTAATTATGCAGAAGATGGTGGATTTTACACGGTTCCGGCAAAAATGTACTGGCCCAACCAATATGGCCTGTATAATATGTCGGGCAATGTATCCGAATGGACTGGTTCTTACTTCTACGAAGGAGCTTATAACTTTATGTCTGACATGAGTCCGGATATCCGTTACGAAGCCAAGGATTCTGACCGTCCGAGGGAGAAAAGAAAAGTGGTTCGCGGCGGAAGCTGGAAAGACATCTCTTATTTCCTGCAGGTGAGTACCCGTAATTATGAATACCAGGATACGGCGAAATCGTATATCGGTTTCCGTTGTGTGATAGACCTGGCACCTAAAATGAAAAAATAACCAACATAGTCTGGTAGTAATTCAATCCTTTTCTTATCGATAACCTTTCATTGAACCGGCGCTGTAACAGTAGCCGGTTAAATGGTAAAATTCAAAAAATCTAAAACGAAGAACAATGGCAGCTGCTATTCCTCCTAAAATCTCCAAGTGGTTTGATGTATTTGTATCTATTGCTGCGGCGGTAGTTATTTATGGTGCCCTGCAGAAATTGCTGCACTCGCCAATCGCCGACTTTATGCTGAAAGTAGGTTTAACAGTAGAAGCCATCATCTTCCTTGGATATGGAATCTTATACCTCATTTACCCGGCCATCGATGATCATGAAGTACACCTTCCCGGTGGAGCCAAAGCGGCGAAAGGTAATTCAGCCCTTGATAGCCTGGATAAAATGCTGGAAGATGCCAATATTAACCAGGACACACTGGGTAAACTGAGTGCCGGTTTCCAGAAATTGAATACTACGGTAGCCCAGTTGGCGGATGTATCAGAGATAGCCAAATCTGCAGGCGATTTTACGGCCAAAACCAAAGAAGCTACCATTGCTATTGGCGGTATCAAAGAAGCGGCTGTACATGCTACCCAATCATTAGCCGGTTTTCATGGTGCATCGGACAGTTCCAAACAATTTCACGAGCAGATGATGGCCATGAACAAAAACCTGGCTTCGCTGAACACTATTTATGAGCTGGAACTGCAGGAAGGTAATAACCACCTGAAAGCACTGAACCAGTTCTACGGAAAACTCACACAGGCATCTACCGCAATGGCCAGCAGTGCAGATGATGCACTGAAAGCCAAAGAGCAGATTGCTGCATTGGCCAATAACCTGGGTAAACTGAACCAACTGTATGGAAATATGCTTACTGCGATGCAGGGAAGATAATCCCATCGTCATCAGTAACAGAAATAAATCCAATTTGTAAAACCTGTTGTTTTAAAAATATAAGCGAGAATGTCACTACCCAAGGAGCCGCGGCAAAAGATGATCAACATCATGTACCTGGTGCTAACCGCACTGCTGGCACTGAATGTATCTGCCGAAATATTAAACGCCTTCAAAACAGTTGACCAGAGCCTTACCAATGCCAGCAGAATTGCTGAGCAAAAGAATAGCGACATATTCAAATCCTTTCAGCGTAAGATAGAAGATCCCAAAACCAAAGAGAAAGCAGAGATCTGGTTACCCAAAGCCATGAAGGCAAAAGAACTGTCAGACGCCATGTATAACTACATCGAGGCATTAAAGGCAGAATTGAAAAAAGAATCTGACCTGCGAACAGTTGATGGGAAAGAAGTGTACAAAGAAGACGACCTGGAATCCTCCACCCGTTTGTTCATCTCCAATCCACCGGAGGGAAAAGGAAAAGGAAAAGAAATGTTCGAGAAACTGAAACAGTTCAAAGAGCAGTTAATGGCTATCGATCCGGCTATCAAAACGGATCTGTCTGCTAACCTGCCGCTCGATCTTTCGATCCCCAAAACCAATAACAAAGCCAGTGAGAACGACTGGGCCTACGGTTATTTTCATATGACACCGGCTGTAGCCAGTATCACTATCCTGAGTAAGTTCCAGAATGATATCCGTAACAGTGAAGCGCAGGTGGTTGAATACTGTCATAAAGAAATTGGTGAAGTAGAAATTGTATACGACGAATTCCAGGCTTTTGCCGGAACCAACTCTACCTACCTGATGCCCGGCGAAGAGCTGATCATTACAGCAGGTGTGGGTGCGTTCAGTAAAGCGGCCAAACCTTCTATTTCGATTGATGGTGCCAGTATTGCTTTGAAACCGGATGGATCGGCTGAGTACAAAACAACCGTGAGTAACTCCGGATCCAATACCAAAAGAGTAAAAATCTCCTTTCTGAAACCCGATGGTACTACGGCTACCGTAGAAAAAGAAGTAAAATATACCGTTGGCGTTCCTTCAGGATTAGTGGTGTCTACCGATAAGACCCGTGTGTTTTACCAGGGACTGGATAACCAGTTGAGTGTAACCGGTGGCGGTGGCGATGAGAAAGTAAATGTAAATGTAGAAGGCCCGGGTGTAAGTACCCGTAAAGCGAGTCCCGGACAATATATTATCAACTGTGCCAATCTTGGCAGTGCTGTTGTAACGGCTTCTGATGGGAAGAATACGCAAAAAATCACCATTCCCATTAAACGGGTGCCCAATCCATTGGCAACAGTGGGCGGAAGAGCAGGTGGACCTATTGCCGCTAACGTATTCAGGGTGCAGAGAGGGGTGGCTGCTGAGTTAAAAGATTTCGTGTTCGAAGGTGTTAAATACGATGTAGTCTCATTTACCATTTACTGCACCGGTAAAGGCTTCGAAGAAAATATTGGTCTGGCAGAAGTTACCGGACCTTACTTCAATGCCGAAGCACAGGCATTGCTCAAACGTTGCCAGCCAGGAACCACCATTGTGATCGATGAGATCAAAGTGAGCGGACCCGGTGGTACCCGTGTGTTGGATCAGAATATTTCATTTACTCTTCAATAAATGTGTGTATGAAAAAGTTGTTTGTTACAGGTGGTTGTCTGGTGTTACTATTCACCGCTGCTACACAGGTGGATGCACAATCGGCTTATCGCCGGGGTGGGGCAGCTGCCAAGCCGGCTACGGACACTACTGTAAAACCAGGAGCTGCTGCACCTAATAATAATGCCAGAGGGGTTGTTAACCAGCCTGCTTTGCCGGCTGTTACCAATTCGGTAGGGAATGTGACTGTTAAATATGATACCACTAATCCGGGTGGTTTTGATGCCAAGCCGGAAGTGCCTTTACGTAACAACTCTGCCGTAGACAGAAGCGCTATCCGCGATCGCAAACCGCTGGAATACGAACACCTGCGGGATGATGACAATGTGTGGAGCGAGTTTCTGTGGAGAGAGATTGATGCACGCGAAAAGATCAACCAGTCGTTCATGTACCCCGGGAAAGATGATAATGGCGATGACCGTCGTTTCTTCTCTATCCTGCTGAATGCGATCAAGAATGATAGTGTTACCGCTTTTTCTGCGGATAATGACCGTTTCACGATTCCGTTAACCACTGACCAGATTTTAAACCAGACAGCCGGTGCTTATGATACTGTAGACGTACCGGACCCGGTTACCGGTGCTGTGGAGCGGGTGATCACCAAAAAGCCAAAATTCAGTTCTGATTCTGTATACACTTTCCGGATTAAAGAGCAGATGATCTTTGATAAGGAAGCCAGCCGCATGTTTACCCGTATCATCGGGATTGCACCTATTGCCAAACAGGTAATCGGCGGCAAATCGCAGCCAAGGATCCTTTTCTGGATCTATTACCCCGATCTGCGCAAAACACTGGCCAAAGTGGATGTATACAACCCCAAAAACAATTCGAGCCGCATGACCTGGGAAGAACTGTTTGAAAGCCGGTTTTTTAACAGTTACCTGATTAAATCAAGTGCCAATAACCCCGGCGACCGCTACCTGAATGCGATTATTAAAGATCCTTTGTTCCGCTTGCTGGAAGGCGAGAACATTAAAACCCGGATCTTTAACTACGAACAGGATCTCTGGCAGTATTAAAAAAATATTTAAAGTGAAAAGAAAAAGAGGCTCCCCGGAGCCTCTTTTTTAGTGATTATACTACAAGCGTAAAATTATTTGCCACAATATTTGCTAATATCATTACAATCCTTATCTTCGTCATGGTTTTTCATAGGATATTGGATTTTAAAACGGGGCTGGATTTTTATCCGGGCCCCTTTTTATTTCAGGGGGTCCCTGTCGAAGTGTTTCCGCAGTATTCCTGCCTTTGATTTACCCACGACCGCTGCTAATTCTTCCTCCCCGGTTTCTTTGATCCGCTTAACAGATGTGAAGGCTTTTAACAATTGCTGAATAGTTTGTTCGCCAATGCCACTGATCTCTTCCAACTCGTTTCTGAAAGTTCCTTTCGAGCGTTTATTACGATGAAACGTGATACCGTACCGATGCACTTCATCGCGGATCCTTCTCACCAGTTTTAAGCTATCACTGTCCCAGGGCAGTTTAAACGATTCACTATCGCCCGGAAAAAATAATTCTTCTTCATTCTTGGCCAATCCCACAACAGTTAGCTTACCCGCCAAACCCAGTTCGCTGATACTTTCCATGGCGGCACTCAGTTGTCCTTTACCACCATCAATAATGATGAGTTTGGGCAGGGGCTGTTCTTCTGCCAATAAGCGTTTATAGCGGCGATACACCACTTCGGCCATGGTGGCAAAATCATTGATGCCTGTTACCGTTTTCACATTAAAATGCCGGTAATCGTTTTTACTCGGCATACCATCTTTAAAACAAACCATGGCCGATACCGGATAACTTCCCTGAAAATTGGAGTTATCAAAACATTCGATATGGTCAGGTACTTCCTCCAGGTGCAGGTATTGCTGCAGTTCATACAATACCTTCTTTTTCTCCATATCACTCTTGCCTTCCAGGTGCAGGATCCTTTTTTTCTTCAGCTCTTCCCTGAAATAATTCACGTTTTTGATAGATAGATCCAGTAATTTCTTCTTGTCGCCGGCTTTGGGAATGGTGAAAATGAGGCTGGTATCAGGATAATCCACTTCGAATGGAACAATTACTTCCCTTGAGAGACTATTGAACGAGGCCCGGATATTGGCAATCGCAAAACCCAGCACTTCTTCCTCCGTTTCTTCCAATTTTGTTTCCAGTGGTACCGTATGGGTTTGGATGATAGTGCCGTTCTGGACCATCAGGTAATTTACATACGCCAGGTTATCTTCTTTTACGATGGAGAAAACGTCGATATTAGACAGGTGGCTGCTCACAATCACCGAGCGGGCGCGGTAGCCTTCCAGGTGTTCAATTTTTTTGCGGGTGGCTTCTGCTTTTTCAAATTCCATAGCAGCGGCCTGCTGCTGCATCAGGGCTTTGAAGTGGTTGATAACAGAACCCAGGTTGCCTTTCAGAATATTCCGTACCTGCTGCAGTCCTTCGTTATAATCCTGCTGGTCCTGCAACCCTTCGCAGGGACCTTTACAGTTGCCAAGATGGTATTCCAGGCAGACCTTGAATTTGCCTTTGCGGATATTCTGTTCAGAGAGGTTCAGTTTGCAGGTGCGCAGCGGAACATACTGTTTGATAAAATCGATCAGGTCGCGCACTTTACCCGCTGATGTAAAGGGACCGAGGTATTCGGATCCATCGTTGATTTTTTTGCGGGTCAGGAAAATACGTGGGTAAGGCTCTTTTTTGATAACGATATAAGGATAGGTCTTATCGTCTTTGAGGTTGATATTATACCTTGGCTGGTACTCTTTAATCAGTGAATTCTCGAGAAGAAAAGCATCCTGTTCCGAATCTACAATGGTGAACTCGATCCGGCTAATCCGCTGAACCAGTTCATGTGTTTTGTAAGTAGTGAATGTTTTGGAGAAATAAGAGCTTACTCTTTTCCGCAGTTCTTTGGCCTTGCCTACATACAATAACTGCCCATCGGTATCGTAATACTTGTAAATACCTGGTAACAGGGGAATGGTATGCGAGATCTGCTGAAATTCTGCTGCTGTCATAAGGCTGCGGCTCAGGGCTTATCGTTCCAGTTGATATAATTTAATTCCTCTTTTTGGTAACCGCCGGGGGTACGGTAGGTCCGGTTTACCTGGAAACTCTTGTTGGCTTTCCAGTTGCATTGCTCTTCAATGGTGGTATCACCACTGGTATGCCGGCAGCGGATGAATACCCGTTTTACCAGATTGGTGCTTTCATCCAGCAGGATATCTATGTTCTTTACCGCCGCATCCGGTTGGGTAGTGGTATAGTTAATAGTAACACTGGCGGTACCAAGGTCCTGAAAAACCGATTCCTGGTACAATACTTTTACGGCCGGTTCAGCAATATCGTGTTGCAGAAAGATTCCTGCCAGTTGCATAAACTGATCTTTGGTGAGGGAGCTGGAATCTTTCACACCATCCGTGGTTTTAAGCTGATAGATAGGAAAATTACGCAGATCAACATATTGGATCTGCTCTTTGAAAAAATTACGCAGCGGGTAAAATTTAGCAGTATCAGCCAGCTGGACCTGTTGGTTCTTCCCTGCCGGCTTTTTGGAATTGCAGGCTGTGCCCAATAGCAGTAAAAAGAAAATCAGAACCGGAAAAGATTTCATGCGCTAAAATTATTCAAACCACCGCAATAAAATGCGGATAAGTCCATATTAGCCTGTTAAAGCGATACTAAGAAGCGGAATTACTTCGGAATTACTTGATCTGTCTGGTAAAACCAATACGCACCCCATAATCCATCAGGTATTCTTTGATGGGGTATTGGTTAGAGTAAGTAGGCAGGTGCTGGTACCGGATCTGTGGACCGATCTGCCAGGAATAAGCCCCGCGGGTATAAGACAGGTTAAATCCAACACTGGTATTGATATTCCATTTGCGGATAAAATCGCCGCCACCTGTGTAATGTTTGTAATCGGTCGAAAGCAGGTAGGTATTATTATTCAGGGTAAGCGTAGGCTGTACGGAGGCTTCGGTGCTGAATCCGAAATGTTTGCCACGGATCAGATCCCACTGAATACCCAATGGAATGGAGATCTGATACACTTTGTTATCGAGCTGTGCTTTTTTGTAACCGGTATTGTTGTTCCAGGGCGAATAAAAATTAATGGTTTCAATTCCGCCATAGTTGATCAGCGACAAAGAAGTAAGATCATTGGTAAGCGATTGGAAGGTCTCGATATAATACTGCCGTACATTCAGCTGGGCACCCGTTTTAAATTTCAAACGGTCGCTCATATTGTACAATACGGCAAAACCGATTTCAAAACCCATGGCGGGTTTATGCCTTACTACATGGTTTACATCGGCTGCCAGGTTAGGACTTAATGGTACGTTCTGTGAAGGAGAAGCAGAAGCTGCTGCTGCCGCTGGCTGAATAATATCTTTTACTTTCTGGTCGGAGAGTTTACGGTAACTGGTAGAAGGGGTTACATAAAACTGGAACCCGAATTTGGAATTTTTTTGACGCGGTTGGTTGTTCACATACACAAAATCACGTACAAATTCATCTGCATTGGAGTGGGTATCGCTGTCGGTTTCTACAGCAGCTGTGGCAGGTGTGGCTTTGTTCTCTGCGGGTTCTGTTGTTGCTGTGATGGGCTCAGCGGTAAAGCTGCTTTCCATCAGTGCCGGATTAACAGCAGCCATATCAGCCGGCAGTTTGTTTACCGCTTTGGCTGTATATGCTATACGTAATGCAGCAGATTTAACGGGCGTAGCTGATTGATCGATGGCAGTATTTCTGGTAACTACGATCGTTTCTTCTGCCAGGTTATTATTCATACCGGCAAAGGTTTCTGCCGTGATCTGCTCAGGAGCCATCTGCTGGAAATAATCTTTTGTCACAGCAACACTGCCCGCATGGTTCTGCAAATTGCCGGCAGCAGCATGGTTCAGTTGTGCAGCAGTAAGGTTGCGCGGATAGACCTGTCTGCCCGGATGGTTATTGAGTAAAGTAGATACTGTTAATGCGGTAATAATAAAGAGAGAAATGAAAGTAAGTGCGGGCCATGCTTTATACCCATGCAGTTCTGTTCGGATGTTCTTCCAGATATGGTCGGAAGGATACATCCGGTGCTGTTTTACCTCATCCTGTAAAAACTGCTCGAACTCGTCCTGGTACATATTGTTATCCATGTGCAATCGCAATCAATGCTACTTATTTTTAAAAGCTGCCAGCCAGTTAAACTCCTCTTTCGGTTTCTCAATGATCTTTTTACGGATCAGGATCATTTCCAGCATAGCTTTTGACCGGGTATACTGGCTTCGGCTGGTGCTTTCTTCAATATCGAGCATGGCGCCGATCTCTTTGTGGCTGTAACCTTCCAGTGCGTACAGATTTAATACTGTACGATACCCGATGGGTAATAAACGGATACATTCAATGATCTGTCTTGCCTGCATGATAGAAGGAACTGTTTCCTCTTTTACCTGCAATGAATTGGCATAAGCCAGATCAACGCTCTCATTGAACTTCTTGTGCTTTTTCAGGAAGTTGATGCAGGTATGTACAATGATCCGCCTGATCCAGCCCTCAAAAGCGCCTTTGTTCTGAAATGTATGTATCTGGGTAAATACTTTAATGAACCCCTCCTGTAACATGTCTTCTGCATCTTCACGGCTTTGCCCGAAACGGTAACAAACGCTCAGCATTTTGGGGCTATAGCGGTTGTACAGCTCGCGCTGTGCTGCAGGGTCGTTGTGTAAACAGCCTGTAATAATGGCTTGTTCCGTCATGGAGGGAAAATGTTTACCCTAAATATAGGACATTATTCCGTTTTGAATGCTGCATTATCGGGGCAAAAAAAACAGGTTCCCGGATGAGTCGGAACGGGAAATCGGGGTGAATGGATTTTTTCAGACCCTCAGGCAACAGATAGTCGCTGGCCCGCATCCTATTAACACCCTTTTAACAGCATCTTATGGACAGAAGATCCTTTTTAACATCCACTATCCCCTCATCTGGTTCAGGCAGGGTAAAAACGGCGCCCTTGCCTCCGCCTAATGGCGGACTGGCGCCTTTTACCGGTGCCTGGACAGAGAATGAGGTGATCCATCTGTTGAAAAGAACCCTTTTTGGTGTCACCCGGGCCGATATCAATTATTTCAGAACATTGGGTTTACAGCAATCGGTAGATGAACTCCTGAACCCTACTGCACCTCTCCCGGATCTCCCTGTAAAAGAATATACTGTTCCTGCCGGTGCCACCAACCCGGATACCAATATTGCCCAGGGTTCTACCTGGGTGCTGGATGTCAATAACGATGGCACGGTGAACAGCCTGCGGATGAATTCCTTCAAAAAATGGTGGATGGGGGTAATGATTAATCAGGATAGAAGTATCCGCGAGAAAATGACGCTTTTCTGGCATAACCATTTTGCCACTGAAACGGGTACCATTGGTAATGCACAATATGTATTCAAACATCATTTGCTGTTGCGAACCTATGCATTGGGCAATTTCAAAGCGTTGACCCGCGCCGTTACCATCGACCCTGCCATGCTGGTGTACCTGAATGGCGAACGCAATACCAAGAGTGCACCGGATGAAAACTACGGAAGGGAACTGCAGGAATTATTCTGCTGCGGAAAAGGCCCGGGTTCACAGTACACCGAAGATGATGTAAAAGCGGCCGCCCAGGTATTAACCGGCTGGCGCAACGATGCGGCTACTATTTCTTCTTTTTTTGATCTGAAGCGGCATGATACCGGCAACAAAACCTTCTCTGCTTTTTACGGCAATACTGTTATACAAGGAAAAAACAGCGCCACCGCCGGCGATGAGGAACTGGATGCCTTACTGGAGATGATTTTTGCAACACAGGAAGTGGCAAAATATATCAGCCGCAGGTTATATCGCTGGTTTGTGTACTATGATATTGACAGTACCGTAGAGGCTAATATCATCACGCCCATGGCCGATCTGCTGAGGGCGAATAATTATGAGATCAAACCGGTGTTAAGTGCCCTGCTCAAGAGTGAGCATTTCTTTGACGTACTGGCCAAAGGCTGCCAGATCAAAAGTCCGGTAGACCTGGTAGTGGGTACCTGCCGTGAATGGCAGGTGGCATTTCAACCTTCGGCTGATTATCTCACCAATTACGGTTTCTGGAGTTATCTCGTAAACTGGGCTAATAATATGCAGCAGCATATTGGCGATCCGCCGGATGTGAGTGGTTGGAAAGCGTATTACCAGGAGCCCCAGTTTTATGAAGTGTGGATCACGAGTGATACCCTGCCCAAACGAAATCAGTTTACGGATACGATGGTGCAGAGCGGATACACTTTCAATGGGAAAAAGTTGTTTATTGATGTAACCGAATTTGCCAAAACATTACCGAAGCCGGATGATCCCAATTTACTGATCGATGATATCCTGAAACTGATTTACCGCATCGATCTTTCGGCGGCTTCGAAAAACCAGCTGAAAACAGATATCCTGCTGGGTGGGCAGGCTTCAGATTATTACTGGACGGATGCCTGGAATGTATTCATCAACAACCCGGGTAATACTTCCAATACCACTACCATCCGGAACCGTTTGCGCGATCTGATAAAATATTTTATGAACCTGGCCGAATACCAATTGGCTTAAAAAAGAGCGGATGAAAAGAAGAGATTTTTTACGCAAATCCTTGCCTGCCGGTGTTTTGCTCCCTTCTTTGGTGAGTGGTTTTTCGTTCAGGGCATTTGGTGCCGATGCAGATATCATGCAATCACTGATGTTGCCTGTTACTGAAACGGATCATGTGTTTGTGATCATACAGCTGAACGGGGGTAATGATGGATTAAATATGGTGGTGCCGATTGAGAACTTCAACAGTTATGTAAATGCACGCCAGAATATTTATATCCCTGAAAAAAGTCTGCTGGCGTTGAATGGAAAAGCGGGTTTGCACCCCGCTATGACCGGCTTAAAAGCCATGTATGATAAAGGACATCTGAAAGTGGTGCATTCGGTAGGATATCCGCAACCCAGTTTCTCCCATTTCCGCGCCACCGATATCTGGATGAGCGGAAGCGACAGCAATGAACTGGTGAATACAGGTTGGGCAGGTCGTTATCTCAATTATGAATATCCCAATTTCCCGAATGGTTATCCCAATGCCAGCATGACGGACCCTTTGGCCATTCAGATTGGTTCGTCTACCTCGCTTACGCTGCAGGGGCCGGCGGTAAGTATGGGTATGAGCATCAGCAATACCAGTAATTTTTATAACCTCATCAATGGTATACAGGATCCGGCACCGAATACACCGGCGGGCAAAGAGTTAACTTTTATCCGCCAGATCTCACAGCAAACACAACAATATGCAACTGTAATCAAAGCGGCAGCTACCAATACGGTACAGCAGGTTAGTTATCCGGTTAAAAATTCTTTGGGCGATCAGTTGAAAATTGTGGCAAGACTGATCAAGGGCGGATTAAAGACAAGGATCTACATGGTAAATTACGGTGGCTTTGATACACACTCTGCCCAGGTAGATAGTGTAGATAATACCAAGGGCGCACATGCTAACCTGCTCATGAATGTGAGTGATGCCATCAAAGCTTTTACAGACGACCTGAAATTCCTGGGGGTGGATGACCGTGTAGTGGGTATGACATTCTCAGAGTTCGGACGACGTATCAAGAGCAATGGAAGCGATGGTACCGATCATGGTTCTGCCGCGCCGCTTTTTGTATTTGGTAAAAATGTGCTGGGAGGTGTACTGGGCGATACACCTATTATACCGGCCAATATTACGGTTAGTTCCAACCTGCCTTTCCAGTACGATTTCAGGAGTATTTATGCCACGATCCTCTCGAACTGGTTATGTGTGAATGATGATGACCTGCAGCAGATCATGTTAAAGAATTACCAGGTACTTCCACTGGTGAATGCGGGTGGGTGCAAAAAAGCTGTGAACCTGTCGGGCGATATGCTGATCAGTAATTATCCCAATCCTTTTGTAACATCGACGGTAATCACTTTTACCACTGCCGGCGGGCATACCCTGATCCAGATCATCGATACTACCGGAAGGGTAGTGGCCAACCTCACCGATAAGGAATATGCAGCGGGTACCTATACGGTAGTATTCAATGGCGAATCCCTGCCAACCGGGGTATATTATGCCCGTTTGCAGAACCTGGCCACCCAGCAAGTCAGGGCCATGCTGAAACTGCGATAACCGGTTCCTAAAAAATCTACAAAAAATCCGGGAGGGTATGGATGTGATGCAAAAGCCCCTACATTTGCAACAACGTAACAAAATTATCCCCTGGCTAAGAAAATTACGATACGGCATGTGTTGGCAGTCATCTTTCTGGTGCTGTTTGCCTATGGTATTACGCCAAAGATCACGCTGCATAACCTGGTGGCTTCGCACCGGGATGGCAGGGGAAAAACTTCACTTCCGGATGCCAATTCTACCCAGCTAAGCAAAGCCGGTTTTAATTGCCAATGCGATAACCTGATCATCGAATCGCCGTTTGTAGCAGCAACAGAACCGCTGTTTATCACGCCACAATATGCTTATCCTGTTTTCTGTGGTGCATTTGTGGCTGATGTCTATTCTTCAACCGTTTTCAGTTATTCTCTCCGGGGGCCTCCTGCCTGTTGATCGTTTTTGCTCCTTCACGGAGTTGTTTGGTTTTTCTTTACTGTAGTTGATTCACGATCATTCAGAACCCTTATTCTATTTATTATGAAACGCTTGAAGGCAAATAAATCTTTGTTCCTTTTATTTTTTTCAATACTGACAATCTCTTCTTTTGCAGCTGATGGGGCCAATGTGGTGCTCAGCGGCCGCGTAACCGATGCAAAAACAGGGAAACCCTTGGTGGGGGCGGTTATTTACCTGCACGAAGCCAAAACGGGTACGCTAACAGATAACAACGGTAATTATACTACCCCAACGATCCCTTCCGGTAAATACCTGGTGGAAGTATCGTTTATGGGATATACTTCCTTGCTCGAAACCATCGAGATCGGTGCTAACCAGGTACACAATTTTGCCTTAAAAGTAACTTATATCGAAAACGAGGCGGTTACTGTAACAGGGGTAGCTTCTGTTACCAAAGTGCGCCAATCTGCACAGCCCGTTTCTATTATCAAACGCAGCGAATTGTTGCAGACGAGTTCTACCAATGTGATTGATGCCTTAAGCCGCATTGTTCCGGGTGTAGCTGGCCTGTCATCGGGTCCGGCCGTTTCCAAACCTGTTATCCGTGGTTTGGGTTATAACCGGGTGGTTACTGTACACGATGGGGTACGCCAGGAAGGACAACAGTGGGGCGATGAACATGGGATCGAGATTGATGAATACAGTATCCAGAAAGTAGAAGTATTAAAAGGGCCGGCATCTTTGTTGTATGGAAGTGATGCCATGGCCGGTGTGATACACCTTATCACCAATGCGCCGGTAGAACAGGGAACCATTAAAGGAAACCTGCTGGCTACTTATACAGATAATAATCGCTATTGGGGCGGAAGCGGTAACCTGGCCGGACATTTAAAAAATGGTTTTAACTGGAATGTATACGCCACTTCCAAATCGGCTGCGGATTACAGCAATGCGTATGACGGCAAAGTATTCAACAGCCGTTTTTTTGAAAAGAATTTTGGTGGATATGTGGGCATCAATAAATCATGGGGCTATAGTCATTTACTCGTAAACAGTTTTAACCAGAAGCTGGGTATGGTTGAAGGTGCCCGCGATACGGTTAGCGGAAAATTTCTGATTTATCCCGAAACTGCTTACAGCCGCGAAGCCAATAGTGAGGAACTGAACAGCCGAAACCTCTTTACTCCTTATCAGCATGTCAATCATTTTAAGATAGCATTGGATAATAATTTCGTCATTGGTAAAGACAGGCTTGCGGTGAATGTGGGTTACCAGCGCAACAAACGTTACGAGTTTGGGGATCCGGATGCGCGGTATACACCCGGATTATTCTTTGATCTGAAAACCATTACCTACAGTCTGCAATATAATTTTGCGGAAAAAAACGGTTGGAAGAGTTCGGTAGGTGCCACCGGTATGTACCAGCAGAACCGCAACCGTGCAGCAGAAGTTTTGATACCGGAGTATAACCAGTTTGATATCGGCGCTTTTGTGTATACCCGTAAAACATTCAATAATAATCTTACGCTGAGCGGTGGTTTCAGAGGCGATACCCGTAGTGTAACCGGTAAAGATTACAGGGAGAATGGTACCGTTAAGTTTGCGGGGTTCAATAAATCCTTCAGCAATGTAAGCGGCAGTGTTGGATTAAGTTACAACATGAACGAATCAGTTACCCTGAAGCTAAACGTAGCCCGTGGTTTTCGGGCGCCCAGTGTTAGCGAACTGTCCAGCAATGGCGCACACGAAGGAACCAACCGCTATGAGTATGGCGATAATAACCTGAAAACAGAAACTTCGTTTCAGTTGGATGCAGGCATTGAAGTAAATACCCAGCATTTTAATTTTACGCTGAATGGTTTCTACAATAATATACAGAACTATATTTTCTACAGTAAGTTAGAAGCTGCAGGTGGTGGCGACTCGCTGGTGAATGTTGACGGAGCAGACCTGACCGGTTTCACTTTCCGCCAGGCGGCAGCCACGCTGGTTGGTTTTGAAGTGAAATTTGATCTGCATCCTCACCCGCTTGACTGGTTACACTTTGAAAATAGTTTTTCAATGGTGGCCGGACATTTTAATGAGAAGTTTGAAGGCGCCAACCGCTTGCCATTTATTCCTGCACCCCGGTTGGAGAGTGAATTAAGGGCCGATCTCATCAAAGCCGGCAAATCCTTACGCAACCTATATTGCAAACTGGAGATGGATCATGTGAGTACACAGAACCGCATTTTTACCGCCTATAATACGGAAACCGTTACCAACGGATACACGCTGTTTAATCTGGGAGCCGGTACCGAATTTATGCGTAAAGGAAAAACCCTGTTCAGCCTGAATCTTTCTGTGAATAATGTATTTGATGTGTCTTACCAGAATCACCTCAACCGGTTAAAGTATACTGATCTGAATATGGTAACCGGGCGTACGGGGGTATTCAATATGGGACGTAATATCAGTCTCAAAATCAATGTACCGCTGGAGTTTAAAGCCGGTTAACATTACCAGTTAACCATCAGTTTTACAGCCAGGTTTCTGCCCATATTATAGATGCCGGAACGGCCATTGGGAGCCGATTGGAAATACTCAAAATATTTCAAACGGTTCTGGTGCGATTGGTAAGCGGTGTTGAAGAGGTTATTGACATTGATGAATACCTGACAATTACTTTTCGGGGAATTCTTGCCAACACTGAATCCTATGCCCATATTGACCAGTGTATAACCTGATGTGGCCGTTTCGGTATTGTCTACTGCATAAAAACGTTTCTGTGTGGCAGCTGTTTCTACTTCTGTTTGCAGGTAAGCATCGGATAAAAAACGGGTTACCTGAGGCAGTAAAAAACGTACCCGGCTCATGGTTCTGAAAGGAGGAATCAAGGGCAGATGCCGGGCCGCATCGCCCAATAGTTTCAGGGTTGGTTGGTCTGTATTGATTCCCCTGATTGCAGACAGGTTATGCTGGAACTGCAGCCAGGCCAATTGTTTGGGATGATAACTGATATTGGCTTCTGCACCGTATAACAAAGCACTACCCTGTTTATACTGATACGTAAAATTACCGGGCACCAGTTCTAGTGGCTGACCATTGGCATCGAACAGTTTCTGAAAGAAGATATAATTGTTGATGCGGTTATGGAACAGTTCCAGGTTGGCGTCCCAATCTGCATCGCTGTAAAATAATCCCAGGTCTGCCTGCCAATTATATTCCGGTGTAAAGTTTCGGTTGCCGATATAATAAATATGGGCACCCGGATCCAGTCCGTCTGAACCGATCTCGGGAATGGAAGGACTCCGGTAACCACTGGCTATATTGGCTTTCAGTGTAACGGTATGTGACAGGTTATATACCATACCTATGCTACCCGATACCCCGCTGAAATGGCGACGGTAGGCCGGAAAGTTCAAAGTTGCACCTGCGGTATCAGGCAAACGCACCTGTTGAAAAAAGCCGGTATTGTTTTTTCTGGTGTAAAAATCATCCCAGCTAACAGAACGGTTATCCAGCCGGATGCCCCCTGTGAGAACTGTTTTATCAAATTCTTTTTTGATCACTAAAAAACTGCCGATATCGAATAACTGATAATCCGGTATCGGAAAATCGGTAGCAGATTTGTTACGGTTGGATTGATACATGCCATTGGTGCCAAAAGTAATATCGAGTCCGGCCCATTTCGGGAAACGATACCTGGCTTCGTAGTTGATGGTATTCAACACAACAAATAATCCCGGTTGTTGTAACTGCGTAGGATGATTGTATTCTCTACGCCGGTTTTGCTGAAATCCGAGCAGGGTAGATAGTTCGCCTTTGGCTATGGTATAAGATCCTTTGTGATAAGCACGATAGTGCTGGATATGCTGATGCAGATCGGCAATACGATAACTGCGCAATTGGTCTGCTGGTACAATGGGCCTGTTTTTAATATCATCCAGATCTGCTTCTACCACCTGCCGGGTAAACAAGCGGGTAACTGAATCGCGGCTGCCATCCGGTATTTCCTGGCGGTTATCGTATACATTCAGTTGCAAATAATTTTTTGATTTTGTGTTTTCCCAGCCCGCCATCACCGATATATTCTTTTCCGTAAAACCGGTATTGTACACCCGGTGGTCAACCTGATTCTGGTAATCCATGGCGGTTTTGGCCGAGCCACGGATGCTCCAGAAAAAAATGTTTTTCTTATAGTGTAAACCAAGAGTGGTGCCGATCATTCCATTATTACTGTGGTATTCGGTTACCGCATCACCCTTGATCTTTCCATTTGTATTTGCCGGCATACCCGGAATTAAATTAACGACACCGGCTATTGCATCTGAGCCATATAACAGGCTGGCCGGACCTTTTACAATTTCGGCTCTGGCAATACCGTACGGATCTATCTCAATCCCATGTTCATCGCCCCACTGCTGGCCTTCCTGGCGGATGCCATCGTATAAAGTAAGCACCCGGTTATAACCGAGTCCGCGGATAAAAGGTTTACTGATATTGGGTCCGGTAGTGATAGCGGTAATACCCGGAACCGATCGTAACAAAGCATCAATCACATTACTACTGGTGCTCCGGTTCATTTCTTTCTGCGATACAATGGCGATGGCAATCGGCGTGCGCCTGATGCGCGTGGCACCCGCTACAGCGGTAACCACTACCTGGTCAAGCGAGAAGCTGTCTTTTTCGTTCCAGGCTTTCGCAGCACTGCCGGGTAACTGTCCCCATGCGGCTTGTTCCAACCCTGCCAGGCAGAACAACACCAACCCTATCCAACACTTTTTTTTCATTAATGTGAAACATAAATTTAGACAAATCTAAATTTATGTTTCGATAAGTGTAAAATAATTTTTAAATCCATTGTTTTACAGGTAGTTAGGTACAGTGAAAAACCTGATAAGGTCAGGGAGTTGAATATTTTGTATTTTGCCTGTATGGATATATCGATCAATACGCCAGCCTTACTGTTTCCGGCCATCAGTCTGATTATGCTGGCTTATACCAACCGCTTTCTGGCATTGTCTAACCGGGTGAGAAGTCTGCACGATAAGTATCAGGGTCCTGAACAGAGCCGTACGATTCATGGTCAGATCAGGAACCTTCGTTATCGCTTAAAGCTGATCAAGAATATGCAGGCACTGGGTGTGCTCACTTTTCTGAGTTGTATTCTTTGTATGTATCTGATCTATATTGAAGCCATGCCTTTTGCGCATGTGGCATTTGCCTTCAGCCTGATCACGTTTTCTGCTTCACTGGCTTTATCGCTGCTGGAAATTCAGCTCAGTACCAAAGCACTGGAACTGGCACTGAGTGATATGGAAGGATTGGAGGATCCTTCGGTGATAGAATATATCAAAAAGAAGTTTGATAAAGACTAAGAGGGAATGTCGAATATCGAATGTCGAACAAGGAATTTCGAATATAGAAATGCTACTCCCATCGGAGTAGCATTTCTTGTTTTTGATACTATTTTTTATCAGTTAACTGCTGCAAAATCCATGGCTTTTCTTTCGCCGATCTGCTGGCGCCACATGGCATAGTACAAGCCTTTCTCGCCCAGTAATTCCTGGTGGGTGCCGGTTTCTACGATCTGGCCTTTTTCAAGCACATAAATTCTGTCTGCATGCATGATGGTGCTCAAACGATGCGCAATCATTACCGTGATCTGTTCTTTTTCATTGGAGATCCGGCGGATGGTATTGGTAATCTCTTCTTCCGTAATACTATCCAGCGCAGATGTGGCTTCATCAAAAATCAGCAGGTGCGGATGGCGCAACAGGGCGCGGGCAATGGATAAACGCTGTTTTTCTCCACCACTCAGTTTCAATCCGCCCTCACCAATCATTGTATCTAAACCATTTTCCGCTCTTGCCAGCAGGTTATCGCAACTGGCTTTGTGCAGAGCTTCCAGTACATCTGCTTCTGTGGCATCCGGATACACGAAAGTCAGGTTTTCGCGGATGGTACCGGCAAACAGCTGGGTATCCTGCGTTACAAAACCAATCTGGTTCCGCAGTTCATCAAACAATATTTTTTTACTGTCGATGCCGTTGTACAGAATACTGCCCTCCTGTGTATGATACAATCCTACCAGCAGTTTCATCAAGGTACTCTTTCCGGCCCCACTGGGTCCCACAAATGCGATGCTTTGTCCTCTCTCTACATCAAAACTGATATCATCCAGTGCTTTGTACTGGGCAGTCTGGTGTTTAAAAGAGATGTTTTTGAAAGATAAGTGCCTGATATCTCCCAGGTGTTCCGGATATACCGGCCGGGGCTCTGAGGGTTTCTGCATCAGGTTATGGAAATTATTGAGAGAGGCTTCTGCTTCGCGATAGGAAAGAATGATATTTCCGATCTCCTGCAAAGGTCCGAAGATGAAGAAAGAATAAAAAGTAAGGGTCATTACTTCTCCCGCCGTTAATTCTCCCTTAAATACCAGCCACAGTAAGGTAAACATAATCACCTGCCGTAAAAAATTCACAAAAGTTCCCTGTATAAAACTCAGGGTACGGATGCTTTTTACTTTTCTGAGTTCCAGTCCTAAGATCTTGTAGGTATTTTTATTCAAACGGTTGATCTCCTGATCGGTAAGCCCCAGGCTTTTTACCAGTTCAATATTCCGTAAACTTTCCGTAGTGCTGCCTGCCAGTGTAGTGGTTTCCTTCACGATGGTTTTCTGGATCACTTTGATCTTTTTGCTGAGGAAACTCGTGAGCAGTGACAGGAAAACAATGCCTACCACATAAATGGGCATAATAGACCAATGCAGTCTGAAGGAATACACAGAAATGAAAACGATCCCAACGAGAATGCTGAATAATACATTGATAAAAGAGATGATAAATTTCTCCGTATCGGTTCTCACTTTGGTAAGGATGGACAGGGTTTCGCCGCTTCGCTGGTCCTCAAATTCCTGGTAAGGTAACTGCATGGAATGTTTTAATCCATCGGTAAAGATCTTGGCACCGAATTTCTGCACAATCACATTACTGAAATAATCCTGGAAGGCTTTGGCAATCCGGGATATCATGGCCACACTGATCAGGATCCCCAGAAATCCGACCACCCCCCAGATAAACTGCGTTTCGGTTCGGGTAGCGGTTACAATGAACTTTTTCTGCTCATTAAAATAACCTACCTCAAACGGGTGCGTGGCATATTGGTCTATCAACTTACCAAAAAAGTAAGGGTCCAGCATGGAGAACGACTGGTTAATGGCGGCCAGTAATAAAGCCAGCCCGATCAGCCATTTATAGGGTCGGAGGTAGAACAAGAGTATTTTCATGTGAGTCGGTTGTTTTTGGGAAAGCGAATACCTGTCAATTTCCGTACATTTTTCCGAAAACTGACAAAGTTTCCAGTATCCTTTCCATAAGCGCTCGATTTCCGTGACCGGAAGCTTATTTTTGCCGGTAATCTGACGTTTTATGAAGAAGGTCCTGGTAGATATGCACCGTTTAAAGTATAACCCGTTCAACGGTTTGTACAGCGTGTGCATCAACCTGGGAAAGGCGCTGGCCAAAATTCCCTTAACGGAAATGGAGCTGGAATACTACCTGCCCAAAAAAGATTTTGGCATTTTTGGACCCGAAGCCAAATACACGGAACATCGTTCTATTGATAAGTTCTATCGTTTCGGCACCGGTAAATATGACCTCTGGCATGTAACTACCCAGTTGTCCTGGTACCGGCCGTTTAACCGCCGTACCAAAGTCCTGTACACCTTGTACGATTTCAGTTACCTCATCGAAGATGCGGGTAATGTAAAACGCAACAAACGGTTGCTGCAACAAACCCAGGAGCGGATAGACAGGGCCGATTATATCACGGGTATTTCCCAGTTTGCCATAGATGAGGCTCATAAACACCTGAACCTCGGCAACAAACCCACCCGTGCCATTCACCTGGGTTGTACGGTGGCTACTTTTCCGGGGTTTGATGCTCCCAAATACCGTCCAGCAAAACCTTTTCTGTTTACCATTGGCCTGGTGCAGCCCCGCAAGAATTTTCATGTATTGCCTGCTTTACTGGTAGGGAATGACTATGAACTGGTGATTGCCGGACTGAATGAATTTGACTACGGCAAAGAAGTGGAAGCAGCAGCGAAGAAATTTGGCGTAGCCGATCGGGTAAAACTGATTGGTCCTGCCACCGAGGAAGAGAAATACTGGTACTACAAAAACTGTGAAGCATTCCTGTTTCCTTCTTATGCAGAAGGGTTTGGTTTGCCGATTATTGAAGCCATGTATCATGGTAAACCGGTGTTTAGTTCCGACAGGACCAGTTTGCCGGAAGTGGGCGGAGATGCGGCGTATTATTTTCATGAGTTTGACCCGGAGCACATGCGCCAGGTGTTTGCGGAAGGCATGCAGCATTATGCCACCCACCAGCCTATGGAAAAGATCAAACAGCAGGCGGCCCGTTTCAGCTGGGATCGTTGTGCAGAAGAATATATTGACGTATATAAACAGATGCTTTTATAGAACCCCTGATCTCCATCGTACTCTGCACCTACAATGGTGAACGTTTTTTACAGGCGCAGCTGGATTCGTTGCTGCAACAGACCTGGTCCAACCTGGAGATCATAGTTTCGGATGATGGCTCTACAGATGGCACCAGGGAAATACTGGCGAAATACGATACGGATCCACGTTTTCATATTACTTATCAATCCAGCAACCTGGGTACTGTTGGTAATTTTGAATATGCTGCCAAACAGGCAAAAGGGGCTTATGTAGCATTCTGCGACCAGGATGATATCTGGTTACCGGAGAAACTGGAAAAATTATACAGAGCCATCGGCGAGCACTGGCTGGTGTACAGCGATAGTATATTGATCGACGAAGAAGGACAGAGCCTGCAGAAAAACCTCTCGCAATTACGAAAGATGTATAGCGGAGCCGATACACGCGGATTTGTGTTCAGTAATGTGGTCTGGGGGCATGCCATGTTGGTGAACAGTCAATTATTGCCGCATGTATTACCGATACCCGCCGGAATCCCGCATGATATCTGGTTTGCGCTGAAAGCGACCATTTATACAGGTATTCAGTATGTGGATGAACCGTTGACACTTTACCGGCAACACGCGGCAACCTTCACCACCACGCTGGCGCAGAAAGCGGTAACCCGCAAACACGAACAACGCTACCGGGATTTTGAGGATAAGCTGAACTGGATCGGACAGATCCGCGATGCGGAACATGGCAACCGGAAAGGTTTCTACGCAAAACTATTTGAATTGTATTCACTTAAAGCGCATGGGAGATTCGTGTGGTCGCTTTTTAGTTTCCTGTTGAAATACCAGGAAGAACTATTCCTTTTTACCAAAAAATCTTCTCTCAGTCGATTGATCGAGATCCGCAAACTGAGCAGGGGAGAACACAAATAAGCGATCATTTTTTGCGGAGACAGATCACAGCCGTATCACCATTCCCTTTCTCATTTTCTGCCTTCATAATTGCCCGGAACCGTTTGATGTCTTCTTTGGAAAACATACTGCTGCCATCTTTATTGAACATATGGCTCTTGGGATCGTGTAAGGGCATACCAACCTTGTATTGCTCACTGCTCCAGATCAGGTAATCGCTGCTGTCGTAGTAGAATTTCTCAACTGTAAAACCGGCGTCTTCGGCCAGCTTCCGCATTTGTTTGGCTGAAGGGATGAAGATATGCCTGGGTGCATCAATGCCACACCAGTATACGCCATAGGTTTGCCAGCCATAATTACCCATGATCGGGATCCGTATCATCACAGCCCCGCCGGGTTTGGTGATCTGCATGGCCTGGGCCAGTACTTTCTGCGGTTCAAACATATGCTCCAGCGAATGGTGCATCATCACAATATCATATTGTTCCGTTACCTCGTAAATATCTTTTTTCAGGATGCGGATAGAACCATGATCCTGGCTTTCATTAATAAACGGATCTATGCCGGTAAGATTGGTGAATCCTATCTGAAACAAGCGGGAGAGCAGGCTGCCGTTACCGGTTCCGATATCCAGAATGGCATCATCATACTTTGCGCCCAGGTCTTTCATCCACTGAAACTGTTCGGGTAATTTATAACCGATCGAGAGCAGACGACCGAGGAGTTGGTTCTTCCCGAACAATAAATAATCAGCCTTTATTTTCCGGAGGGTATCTGCTTTTTTGCGGATGTTGAGATCAAGTTTAAAAGAGTAATAATCCTCGTTGGGATAGTATTTCCCCAGGTTATCGGGTACATCCTGTAACTGCATACTGCCACAGCTGCCACATAACTGGTAGTTGAAATATTCGTCCAGACCCAGTTGCAGTTCTTTTACCTTGTACAACTGGTTATTGTCTGTGTTACCGCAAAGCAGGCAGGCTGTTGTCATGTGTGTTGTATTACCGTAGCAAAATATAGTTTTTGTAATCAAAAGGCCTGATGCCCGTCCACTTTTCCATCCAATTCTTGAAATGATCTTTCAGGCTCAGGTTATTATATGACAGGTCGTAACTGAATTGCCAGTTCATTCTGTTGATCCTGTCTTTCATCACTTCGGGATGGGTGCCGGTGAATTTCTCCAGTGCATCGATCTGCGAATAATCAAACTCGCCTGAATAGGTTTTCAGAAAAGTTTCATCTACCCTGTTGCCGCCCCAATAATTGCCAAAATTCCGCTTTTTATCCATCATGGTCTGTGGCGGTCTTACCCAGCCATAGTGATAGATATAGGCATCAATCGCTTTCACCTTTAATTTCTGATCATTCCCTTTCCTGAAACCCTGCGCATCGCGGTATGAGTAAATGTCGGGGGTATGCCGCACAATGCGGATCTCGTTCCGGTACCAGTCTGAGGAACTGGCGATATAATCAAAAGAGCCGTAAAAATGTTTGTATTTGAACAGTAGGCCATCAACTTCCGGGTGATCTTTCCATTGCAGCATGGCCTGTTTTACGGTATCCAGGTATTGCTCATGCAAAACTTCATCGCCCTGGATATACAAACACCAGTCGGGATTGCCACTGATGGCATGAAAAGCTTTGTTGGTCTCATCCGCCAGTACGGCACCACCTTCGCGCAGGGTGGGGTCCCAAACGGTGTCAATGATCCGGATCTTGTCCGACGGGATGGAGCTGATCAGTTCCCGCGTACCATCGCTGCTATCGCCCACGGCCACTACCATCTCATCACATAAGGGCAAAACAGAAAGGATCGATTCCACCACCGGGTAGTCGAATTGTAGAGCGTTCTTAATGAAGGTAAAACCTGCCACTTTCATGGGACGAAGATAAGGAGAGTAGTAAAAGTTAATAATTAATAGTTAGTAGTTAATAGTTGGGAGGGGGATGAGTAGGCATGAGAAAGCTATTGCACCCTCACTTTTCACTTTTAACTATTAACTTTTAACTCCTCCCTCCCCTCGTTTTCCACCGCTGTTAATAATAAGTTCATCCACAGAAGCGGGAATGCCACTCAGAAATCGGTAAATTACGTAAACCTCATACAGTATGCATTGGAGAAAATTCAACGGAGAGCAGATCCAGCTTCCTATCAAAGATGCGGTAAAGGAAGCTATTGAAAGAGAACGCGCCTGCGGCACAAAACTCAAAGTATGTATTGGTACCGATAGCCAGGTAAAAGGCGCAGATACCGAGTTTGCCACCGTGATCGTATTCCTTCGTGAACACAATGGTGGATTCATGTACATCCACAATGAAAAGACAAAACAGAAATACCACATCAAGGAAAGGATGCTGGTAGAAGTGGCCAAAAGCATTGAGATCGCTTATGAGCTCTGTAATCTTTTTATTGAGCACCATGTAGACATGGAAGTGCATGCCGACATCAACACCAACCCCCAGTTCAAAAGCAACGATGCCCTGCGCGAAGCCATGGGCTATATTCTGGGAATGGGTTTTGCCTTTAAAGCCAAACCCGAAGCATTCGCCAGCAGTTGCTGTGCGGATAAGGCGGTGAACTAGGTTTTTGGTTACCCGTTTATTGGTTTATTGGGAAGGGCTTTGCTATGGCAAACGGAATCTGCATGAGTGCAGGTTATTAAAATGGTGTCTTTACTGATCACCCAAATCAACTCACTCCCTACTCACCACTGACAACTCACGATGGTTTATTTAGAAGTTTTGCTGTCTGAGATCTCTTTGTTACATCCTTCGATAAACTGCAGGATGTCTTCGCGACCCAGTTTTTTTTCGGCACTGGTTACAAAATGGCGGGGGAGGAATTGCCAGGTCTCTCGTAGTTTGTCAAGAAAGGCTTTTACATTTCTTTCTACAACAGCCGGTTTTTCTTTATCGGCCTTGGTAAATACCAGGCTGAAATTCACTTCCCAGTGATCCAGCTGGTTAACGAATTCGAGGTCGTTTTTCTGTGGGGTATGGCGGGCATCGATAAGAACGAATACCTGCACCAGGTTTTCTCTTTTGCGCAGGTAACCATTGATCATCTCTTCCCATTTGCTTCTTTCTGTTTGCGAACGTTTGGCATAACCATAACCGGGCAGATCCACCAGGAACCATTTCGTTTTAGGGCCTTTTTCGCCGGCAGAACTTTCAATTTCAAAATGATTGATCAACTGTGTTTTACCAGGCGTGGCCGATGTTTTGGCCAGACTTTTCTGATTGGTAACCATATTGATCAGCGATGATTTACCCACATTACTACGCCCGATAAAAGCATATTCCGGCCGGTCGGGTTTAGGACACTGGCTTACAAGGGCGGAAGAAATAAGGTATTTGGCTGATTTTATCTGCATGAAGTGCTTGGAGTTAAAAGTGGATAGTTAAGAGTGAATAGTTAAGAATATAGTGGCAAAAACACACTATTAACTTTTAACTATTCACTCTTAACTTATCTGCTTATTTCTTTTTCTTAATGACCAAACTATCCGCAGGATACCTGGCTTTGATACTGTCTCTTATGATCTCGCACCAGGTAAACAGGATTTGTTTTTCATCGTCGGAGAGTTTGGCTTCTTTGTGGATGATGGTGTAAGAACTCAAAGGCATTTCGCCATCTTTTACTTCTTCGATACACTCTTCCAGTTTTTTATACTGACGGGCAATACGGTAGCCATCAAACTCATTAAAGTTGAGGTGTTTTTTACCATCTTTTACATGGTCATTGATCCACCAGGCTACGGGTTGAATCTCGGCATACCAGGGATAACGGGTATTGTTGCTGTGGCAATCGTTACAGGCTTTGGCCAGAATGGTTTTTACATTCTCCGGAACCACATAACTGTTGGATATATCCTTACTCGTATCGTTTGAATTATTTTTTTCAGGTCTGAAGGCTTGGGCCACTACAAAGACAACCAGCAAAACGATCAACAGTTTTTTGAAAATTTTCATATTAGCAGGTTTAGATAGTTAAATTAAGATATTTCCCGTCATTTCCTTTGGTACAGGTAATCCCATCACCTGCAGAATAGTGGGTGCCAGATCACCGAGTTTACCGGTTTTCAGTTCGCCCTTCCATTCTTTGTCGATCACAAAAAAGGGAACGGGATTCAGGGTATGGGCTGTATTAGGACTCCCATCTTCATTTATCAGATAGTCTGCATTCCCATGATCGGCAGTGAGGAAAATGGTATAGCCATGTTCCAGTCCGGCAGTAACCACTCTTTTCACACAGGCATCCACGGTTTCGGCCGCAATAATAGCGGCACTGAATACGCCGGTATGTCCCACCATATCTGTGTTGGCATAATTCAGACAGATAAAATCGGCAGATTCCTTTTCAATCTCCGGTATCAGTTTGTCTGTGATCTCTACCGCACTCATTTCAGGTTGCAGATCATAAGTGGCTACTTTGGGAGAAGGCACCATGATGCGGCTCTCGCCCGTAAAAGGTTCTTCCCTTCCTCCACTGAAAAAGAAAGTAACGTGCGGGTATTTTTCTGTTTCCGCAATGCGGATCTGTTTTTTGTTATGGGCCGCCAGTACTTCACCAAGTGTATTGGTCAGGTTATCGTTTTCGAAAATCACATGTACGTTTTTAAATTTGTGATCGTACATGGTCATAGTGGTATAGTGCAGCAGCAGTTTCTGCATACCGAATTCCGGATTGTCGCTCTGGGTTAATACTTCTGTGATCTCGCGGCAGCGGTCTGTGCGGAAATTAAAGCAGATAGCCACATCTCCGTCTTTGATCAAAGCCAATGGTTGCTGTGCTTCATCCACGATCACAGTGGGTTTGATGAATTCGTCGGTGATATCAGCCGCATACGATTGTTCAATTGCAGCTAAGGCATCTGTTGCTTTCGGACCTTCTCCTTTTACCAGACAATCATACGCCAGTTTCACACGCTCCCAGCGTTTGTCGCGGTCCATAGCATAATAACGGCCACTAACCGAAGCAATTTTGCCAACCGATATATTCAGATACTGCTGCAGTTCAGTTACAAAACCCAACCCGCTTTTCGGGTCAGTATCTCGGCCGTCTGTGAAAGCATGAATATATACTTCGTTCAGTCCTTCTTTTTTACAAACATCACACAATGCTTTGATATGGTTCAGGTGCGAGTGTACACCGCCATCGCTTACCAGTCCCAGCAGGTGCAAAGGTTTCTGGTTTTCTTTGGCAAAACGGATAGCCGCCAGCAACTGGCTGTTCTCTGCAAATTCGCCCGTACGGATGGCAACATTGATTCGCTGTAATTCCTGGTAAACGATCCTGCCGGCTCCCAGGTTCAGGTGACCTACTTCACTGTTGCCCATCTGTCCCTCGGGCAATCCTACCTCTTCACCGCAGGTAACCAGGGTGGTATTGGGATATTTTGCATACAACGAACTCACGAACGGCACATTTGCGTTCTGGATAGCATCGGCTGATTTCACCTTTCCAAGGCCCCAGCCGTCCATAATAACTAATATAACTTTCTTACTCATAGGATAAAATTACTGCATTTACAATTGATGAATAGATGTTAACTTTATCCCAATACCCTGCAGGCCATAGTTTGGCATGTTTTTAGCAAACATTGGGTGTGTAACAAACACTTTATTATGAAAAAAATACTCTTATTCTCCGGTTTGGTACTGGGATTGATGTCTTTTACCGCTCAGGGCGATGTAGATGCTATTGTAAATGCGTTTAAAGCGGCAGATGCGGGGCAGGTGGGAAGTCATTTCGATGATTATGTGGATATGAAACTCCTTGATAAAGACGAGGTAAAAAACATAGGCCGTAACCAGGCCACCCTGACACTGAAGGCTTTTTTTGCAGAAAACAGCATCAAAGGATTTGAAAAAACCTCCGAAAGGGAGATCGGCGCTACCATGTATCTGGCAGGAAAACTGCTGGATAATGGTAAAGGACATAATATTACCATTATGCTCAAGCTGAAAGACGGGAAGCGCCAGATCATTACCTTACGGATCAGTTAAAAGCTTCAGGTAAGTTTTTTAATCCCGTTCCGGAAATCCGGGCGGGATTTTTCTTTATCCCCCTACATTTACAGCATGAAATCTTTCGACGAACAACTCGTACATCTCATAAAAGAAGCTTTGCAGGAAGATCTGGGCGATGGGGATCATTCTACCCTCAGCAGCATCCCTGCCGGTAAAAAAGGGAAGGCGGTACTGAAAATCAAGCAGGATACGATTCTGGCCGGTATGGCCGTAGCAGAAAAAATCTTTCGGCTGCAGGAACCAGAAGTGGTATTTACTGCCTTTAAAAAAGATGGTGAGGCTGTTTTGAATGGCGAAAAAGCGTTTGAGGTAGCGGCCGGTGTACATACCATTCTTACCTGCGAACGCCTGGTGCTGAATTGTATGCAGCGCATGAGTGGCATTGCTTCTTTAACCCATCGGTATACCGAAAAACTGAAAGGGTATCATACCCGTTTGCTGGATACCCGCAAAACCACCCCCAATTTCCGTTTACTCGAAAAAGAAGCAGTACGGATCGGCGGAGGTGTCAACCACCGTTTTGGTCTGTATGATATGATCATGCTGAAGGATAACCATATTGACTACTGTGGCGGCATAGCGCCAGCCATCGAAGCCGCGTATGCTTATTCTCAGCGAATGGAACATCCGCTGCGCATAGAAGTAGAAACACGTACCCTGGAAGATGTGAAAACCGTTTGTACGATGGGAAAAGGAAAAGTGTTCCGGATCATGCTGGATAATTTTACACCGCAACTGATCATCGAAGCCCTACAACTGATCAATGGTGCCTTTGAAACAGAAGCCAGCGGCGGTATTAACCTGGATACGATTGAATCCTATGCAGCTACCGGCGTTGATTATGTAAGTGTGGGTGGATTAATACACCAGGCGCAAAGTGTAGACTTAAGTCTGAAAGCGGTTTTGCTATAAAACTGCGCCTTAGCGCTTTTGCGGGCAAATATTTACGCAAAGGAGCTAAGATGTAGTAGAAAATTATTTGATGAATGAAGTAATGAGTCTGTATGAGTAAGAAAAATAAACCCGATGCAAGAGGTTTTGTATTCAGCACCGATCCTTCTTTTCGTTTTGAGGAAGAGGAGCAACGCGCACAGGATACCTTAGCCCCCAACCAGCAGAAACTGCGGATCCGTCTCGATACCAAACAAAGAGCCGGTAAAGCCGTTACTCTTATTACCAGTTTTATCGGCCGGGAAGAAGACCTGGAAGAACTGGGTAAAAAACTCAAGAACTTCTGCGGTACCGGCGGCAGCGTAAAAGATGGCGAAGCCATTGTACAGGGCGACCAGCGGGAAAAAGTGTTGCAGTGGTTGCTGAAGAATGGGTATTCGGGGACGAAGAAGGTATCGTGAGTCGTGAGTCGTGAGTCGTGAGTCGTGAGTCGTGAGTCGTGAGTCGTGAGTCGTGAGTCGTGAGTCGTGAGTCGTGAGAGCAGTATTGGTTGCGCAAGATACTATACTGCCTGCTGACAACTCACTACTCACCATTGACAATTCACCATTGCCCATTCACCCCTGAAATCCGTTAGTTCTGTGCGATCCGTCGCAATAAGGTTTATTGGCTGACCCGCCACAGCGGCAGAGGGTTGTTTTTCCTTTTTTGATCTCTGTTTCGCCATTGCTATGGGTGATATGGCAATCGGTATTGATCAGAATCGGTCCGTTGGGCCTGATCTCGATGTTTACTATTTCAGCAGCTTCACTGATAATTTCGGGTTGCGGAGCGGTTTCTGCACCTGCTTCCTGTGCATTCATGAAATAACTCAAAGCGCCACTCGGACATTTCCGCACCTGCTCAATAATCCTTTCGGTACTACCACCTTCCATGTTTACCCATGGACGCTTCACAGGGTCAAATACTTCTCTTAATTCAGTCCAGCAAATGCGGCTGTGAATGCAGGTGTCGGGTTTCCATACAACTGTAACTTCCCCGTTGGTGTATTTCATAGTGGATTTAGGCATGGCATCTATTTTATAACGACAAGATAATTTACAGCATCTGTCTGCAAAATCGTACACACATCAGCAAAGAAAATTGATCAATAATCGATCTCCAGTTTCAACCGCTCTTTCAGCTCTTTCACCAGTGGATATTGCTCTGCAATATGCTCAAATTTCTGTTTGCTGTTCAGACGCATGTGAACGGGGATGTCTTCTCTCTCACTGGCTTCTACCAATACATCAAAACTGATGGCCCTGTTATTGAAAGCGGTTTGCAGATGGTCTATCAGCATCATACGCTCCTGCTCCACAAATTTCTGCGAGGTAAGTGCCGATACGGTAATGGTAAAACGGATATCGTTCTCAATCGTTAAGCGGGCCGACTTGAACGTACCTGCCGATGAATGTTTCTGTTGTTTTTCCAGTTGCGCCGCATACTGGTCCCAGCATTCGCGCAGCTTTTCTATATTCAGTACTTCTGCTTCTTTGATCTCCTCAATAGCATATTGGTCGCCGTATTTGGCACGCAGGGTTTCGAGAAGATTTTTCTTCTGACCGCCGGAAGTAGGTATACTTCGTGTTACAGGTTTAGCTGCAGGTGCCGGGGCAGTTACAGCGGGTGTAACTGGTTGTGCAGTTGGGGCAGTTGTCTGCGCCGCTTTTTGTTCTATGTATAATTTCGCTTCAGGAGCGGGTGCAATTGCTGCGGGTTTGAATTGTACAGGGGCCACCGGTTGAATCCGGAAAGCTACCGGACCATCAACCCGTTTTTTTTTAACAACCTGTCCGTTTTCTACAGAGAGGTCAATGGCCTGCTGGAGGAAATTGAGTTTGATCAGTGTTAACTCCACATGCAGCCTTTTGTTACGGGCCATTTTATAATTGATCTCCGACTCGTTCAGAATATTCAACGCACTTACCAGGTACGACATGCCGGTTTGCGAAGCCACTGCCACATATTTATCGCGCATGCCTTCTACTACTTCCAGTAAAGCCGCCGATTTGGGGTCTTTGCATACCAGCAGGTTGCGGATAAATTCTGCAAATCCGTTCAACACCAGGTCTCCCTCAAATCCTTTCCGGTTGATCTCGTCAAACAGCAACATGGCCGCTGCCATATCCTGCTGCTGCATGGATTCGAGCATTTTAAAATAATAATCCTCGTCCAGTATGTTCAGGTGCTCTAAGGTATTCTGGTAAGTAACGGTTCCGTTGGTAAAGCTGACGATCTTGTCGAGAATACTCAGCGAATCGCGCATACAGCCTTCACTTTTCTGCGCAATTACCTGTAAAGCTGCTTTTTCTGCTTTGATCTCTTCCTTGTCTACAATTTCCTGCAGGTGATCAACCGTATCGTTATTGGTGATACGCTTAAAATCGAAGATCTGGCAACGGCTCAGAATAGTAGGTAAGATCTTATGCTTTTCTGTGGTGGCCAGGATAAAAATGGCATAGGAGGGGGGTTCTTCCAGCGTTTTCAGGAAGGCGTTAAAGGCACTGGCACTTAACATGTGTACCTCATCTACGATATACACTTTGTATTTTCCGGCCTGTGGTGCAAAACGTACCTGCTCTACCAATGTCCGGATATCATCCACCGAGTTGTTACTCGCCGCATCCAGTTCATGAATATTCAGTGATGTGCCGGCATCAAAAGAAACACAACTATTGCAGGTATTACAGGCTTCACCATCGGGAGTGGGATTGGTGCAGTTGATGGTTTTGGCCAGAATACGGGCACAGGTGGTTTTACCCACCCCCCTCGGACCGCAGAACAAAAATGCATGTGCCAGCTGGTTATTGCGGATGGCATTTTTGAGTGTGGTAGTGATATGCGATTGCCCCACCACCGTATTAAAATTCTGGGGTCTGTACTTACGGGCCGAAACAATGAACTTATTCTCCATAGTGAGCTTGCAAGATAATGAGGCAAATTCGGTTTCCGGTTTCCGGTTTCCGGTTATTTTATGCACACCCCCGGCAAACGGTGGCTGGCTGTAAGTTAGTTTCCCAATGGCTTATTTATTGATAGGTCATTTCCGGGTGCCGCTCAAAAGGCTTGTTCCTGTCAAAAAGGTAACGGAAAGTGACCATCCGGCGGCTCTGTCTGCCTCCCAGGCTCTTGTAGATATTGATCATTTTCGGGTTCCAGTCACCGGCCCAGCCCATTTCGTACTGGGTGTACCAGCCCTTGCCCTGTAACAAAAGGGCGCATTCGTAGATCATGAAACTATCAATGCCCAATGCCTGGTATTTAGGTACTACGCCAAATGCCAGTCCGGTTAAGCGTTTGTTATACCCGGTTTTTTTCATCCAGAGTAAACGCAATTTTTCCAGGAATCCCAGTTTGCCATTAAAATGCTTGAAGTATTGGTTCAGGTCAGGGATATTGATGAACATGGCAATGGGCTCATCCTTATAATAGGCAAACCAGACCGTACGCTCGTCCATAATGGGTTTCATTTTGGAGAAGAGTTTGATCACCTGTTCTTTGGTGATTTCCTTGTTCTCGCCATGTTGCGCCCAGGCAGCGTTGTACACCGCGGCAAAATCACCGGCGTATTTATCCAGTTCGCTCAGTTTCACGTGTTTGGCCTCATAACCCGCTTTGGCTTTGAATTTGGCATGTCGCTCCGGAAACCGTTGCGGCAGCGGATCATCCACATTCATGAAATAATAATACTGGTTGTAATAATTCTCAAAGCCATATTGTTGAAACAGGGTTTCGTAATAAGGTGGGTTGAAAGACATGCCATACATGGGCTCACTGTCAAACCCCTCCACCATCAGCCCCCACCATTTATCACGGTCGCCGAAATTGATCGGTCCGTCCATGGCTTCCATTCCCTTTTCCTGTAGCCATTGTTTGGCTGTGTCAAACAAGGCATTGGCAACTGACTGGTCGTTGATGCTGTCGAAAAAACCTACGCCGCCTGTCGCAAAATTGGTTCCCTTGTTAATGTATTTTGAATTGGTGAAAGCGGCGATCCGGCCAATCAGTTTGCCGGTATCGTCTTTGGCAATCCAGCGCCTTGTTTCGCCGTATTTATAATTTTTATTTTTAGCAGGATCGAATACGTCATTCACTTCATTATCCAATGCACGTATATAAGCCGGGTTCTCCCGGTTCAGTAAAGCATTCACTTCCAGAAATTCCCTGGCTGTTTTTTTGTCAGTTACTTCTATCAATTGCATGGACAACCTGTTTTTACAAATGTACAGATTGCATGCCTCTTTACGAAAACGCAGCAGCTGCCAGAAATCAGCGTAAATACCAGGGTAACAGTATAGATTAGCGGGTGAATAATTTTTCCGCCATTTTCGTATCGTGTTTATAAATATCGTTACGGAAATTAAGCAGCCCATTCCTGTCTACCCAGGCAGTAAAATAAACCACATACACAGGCACAGATTTGTTAAGGGTTACCCATTTTTCTTTGGCCAGGTGCATAGCACTGTCAATGGTCTCGCTGTTCCAGCTTTGATCATCCCGTAACAGGTATTCAGCCATTTTTTTAGGTTCGCTGATGCGGATACACCCATGACTGAAACTTCGGCTGGTGGAAGCAAATAGCTCGCGGTTAGGGGTGTCGTGCAGATATATATTGAAATTGTTCGGGAACAGGAATTTTACCAACCCCAACGCATTGGTTGGGCCTGGTTTCTGGCGTATCTCGGGTAAACCACCACTGTACCCTGTGATTTCCATATTATTCTTTGAAAGATAGTTTCTGTTACGACTGATAGCCGGCAGCATTTCTTTTCTTACAATGCTGGAGGGTACATTCCAGTAAGGGCTGAATACAACATATTTGAGATTGCCTGAAAAAATAACCGTGTTGTTAGCTGCTGTTCCTACAATCACATTCATATCCATTACCTGGCGACCGCTATCCATTACATGTAATTTGTATTCCGGAATATTGACAAGGATAAAGCGACTTCCTCTTTCGGCAGGCATCCATCTTACTCTTTCCATATTCACCAGCAATTGCCTGATGCGCCAGGAGATGGGTGTATTCAGTTCAGTAATCATTTTATTACCAATTATCCCATCTTCCGTTAAACCCATTCTGCGTTGAAATAATTTGGCCGCATTTACGAGAGCAGTATCAAACAACTGACTGGTATCGTTGCCCGGCATATCGCCCAGTAACTGCAATCTTTTTTTGATCTGTGTAATGGCATAAGTAGTGTCTCCCTTTTTAAATGATTTTTTGACGGGTGTGATCTTGTCTTTGGGAAACTGTTTTTCCAATACAAGGTATTTGGCCACCTGATCCTGTAGTTTTTGATACTGTGCATTCACCGGCACCAAAGGTTCTCCTTCTGCCAGCTGCGATTTCAGGGTAGAGTCCAGTAAAACAGTCAGGTCAATCTTTTTGCGGGGGATATACCAACCCAGTTTCGCCGCGTCAATATCACTTCCTTTATACACTTTGGCTGCATACCGGAAAAACTGACCCGTTAGCATTAACTCTGCCTGTATCACTTTGGGGTCACCCATCGCTGGTCTTACATTACCGCTGTACAGGTTTTGAAAAAGTTCTTCCAAAGCCGGATTGTAAATACTGCTGTCTGCAAAATCATTGATATAATTGCTTTGCAGGTTGACAAAATTATGCGCCTGTTCTGCCAGACCCGATGAGTCAAACCAGGCATATTCATAATTCCGGTGCGTATAAAAATCGCGGAACTGTTCTGTGAACGCTTTAAATTCAGGATGCTGCAGCAAAAAACTGTCTACGTGTACACTGTCCAGGAATACACTGTTAAACGAAGTGAGATGGGTAATAGTCGTATCCCTTGCCATCAGTTTTTTCGACTTAAAATATTTGCAGGATGGCAGGGTCAGCACCAGCAATAATAAACCCAACAGATTTCTTCTCATGATTCGATGAATATACTACTTCACAATTTTGGATACCATGTATTTGCAGGTGGATTTGTTACAACATGCACACATCCTGCAAAATCTATCTGTTCACCAGCAAAGCAGATGCCACAACACCAGCGGTTTCTGCCCGTAAACGGGTATCGCCCAAACTGACAGGCTGGTACTGATAATCCAGTGCCAATTGGATCTCTTCCGGTGTAAAATCACCTTCCGGTCCTATCAGGATCTGTGTTTCGGTACAGGGGCGCAGATCTTTGATGAGTTGTTTTGCATCTTCTTCACAATGCGCTACCAGTTTTTGTTCCCGGTTTGATTGTTTAATGCAATCTGCCAATGCCATCGGTTCATGCAGTATGGGTAACCAGGCCTGCTGGCTTTGTAACATGGCAGCAATCAGGATGCCCTGCATACGTTCTGTCCGGAACCGCGTATGCTCGGTTCGCTGGCTGATCAGTGGTTGTATTTCGGTTACACCTATTTCAGTGGCTTTTTCCAGAAACCATTCAAAGCGGCTGGCATTTTTCAACAAGGAAATAGCGATGCTTGTTTTTTGGGTAGGTGGGGGAACGATATGGTGTTCTTCAATCAACACCACTGATTTTTTTTTGTCTTCGCTCAGCAGCGATGCCTTGTAAAGATTACCCAGCCCATCCGTGAGTTGCAGGCTGGCACCCGTTTTCATGCGCAGTACCTGGATGCAGTGTTTGCTGGTTTCTTCACTCAGGGTAAAGTGAGAATGAAGGCCGGAGATCTGCTGTTCGTAAAAAAAAGGCAATGACATAGCTACGTACGAAATGAATTTGCATAAAGGTACGAAGATCGTGTCTCGGAGTTCCTGCTACGTCGTTAAAATGGCGAGTCGTTGTCAAATCCTTCGTCAAAATCGCCGCCATTCATTTTACTGCCTTTCTGGATAAAGAGTTTGCTGGTATCACTGCCACCACCGGCTGCCGGAGGTGCCGAAGGACCTACCGGTTTCCAGTTACTGCCCAATCCGGGTAATCCGCCGTTATCATCCCACTCTTCAAATTTCTGGATCTCCAGTTTGGCGCGCAGTTTTATGGTTTCAAGAGAACCGTTCCGGTGTTTGGCGATCCGGATATGGGTTTCTCCATGGGTGCTTTCGCCCTGCTCGTTGTTCATCACCTCATAGTATTCAGGACGGTAGATGAACATCACCATATCCGCATCCTGCTCAATGGCACCCGATTCACGGAGGTCACTCAACTGCGGCATTTTACTTTCTTTACGGGTTTCCACCGCACGGCTTAACTGGCTCAGTGCAATAATGGGCACGTTCAGTTCTTTGGCAAGTGCTTTCAGGTTACGGGAGATATTACTAATCTCCTGCTCCCGGTTACTGCCACGGTCGCCGGTGCCACTCATCAGCTGCAGGTAGTCGATGATGATGATACCAACATTATGTTTGTTTACCAGTCTTCTCGCTTTGGCACGGAACTCGAAAATGTTCAATGCGGCCGTATCATCAATAAAAATGGGGGCTACTTCTAATTTTTTAATACCCTTGGTCAGCAACTGCTCGTACTCGTAATTCTCCAGTTTACCCCTGCTGATCTTTTCCATCTTGATCTCACTCTCGGCACTCAGGATACGCTGTACCAGCTGCGATGCACTCATCTCCAGCGAGAAGAAACCCACCGGAACAGGTTTGGTAGGATGCAGGGCTGAATTTCTCGCCAGGTTCAAAGCAAAGGCGGTTTTACCCACCGAAGGACGTGCTGCCAAAATGATCAGATCCGTTGGCTGCCAACCGTAGGTAATGCGGTCAAGCGTAGGAAAACCACTTGGCACACCGGAAATATCTTCCGTTTTGGTACGCAGTTCATCGATCCGGTTAATGGTTTTGGCCAGTACGTTCTGGATATCTTCAAAATTCTTCTTCAGGTAATTGTTGGTGATGTTAAACATCTTGGTCTCACTCTCATCCAGCAGGTCAAATACATCGGTGCTGTCTTCATACGCATCACCAATGATCTCGCCACTGATGCGGATCAGCTCGCGCTGGATGAATTTCTGCAGTACGATCCTGGCGTGAGCATCAATATTGGCGGTAGAAACAACGGCGTTGGTGAGTTTGGTAACATAGTAAGGGCCACCCACTGCATCCAACTGTTCGCGCATCTTCAGTTCTTCTACCACGGTCAGGATATCGATGGGCATGCTTTTCTGCTGCAGTCCCTGCATGGCTTTGTAGATAAGCTGGTTGGCCTCCACATAAAAACACTCTGGTTTGATGATCTCGGAAATGGTATCAAAAGCACTTTTTTCCAGCATCACGGCACCCAGTACCGCTTCTTCCAGTTCTTTGGCCTGCGGCGGTACTTTGCCATATACCATATTGCTCATATCTATCGAAGTCTTCCTTCTTTTCCGGTCTTTATTCAGGCTGGTCAGATCCATTTTATCTTCAGTGCTTAAGGAGTTAGTTAAACCATTTCCAGTACTTCAGCGGCAGTTTTCCATGTTAAGGAATGGTTACCTGAGAAGTAAGGGGGAGCGAATATATGGGTTAGAAAGTGGCCTCAGAAAATTTTTTCGGGCAATTTTCATCCACAGCCAATTCATAGGCTATCCACAGCCGTTCCGGCCCTATTCACACAAACTACTACAGTTATCCACCAAAATCAAAAGTTTTCCGCCACCGGTAAGCGGTAATGCACAGCACGCTGTGCAGAAAGAATTCTCAGCAAAAAAGAGGGCTTTCCCGGGAAAAGATGTAACTGATATGGCCTGAATCGTGAGTGATGAGTGGTGAATGGGGAGGGTTTTACTAACTACTGACTACTCACTACTCACGATTCACGCCTCACGTAAATTTTATCACCTATTTTTGATGCCCGTAAAGAGCAAGCAACTATGACGATCAGTTACAATTGGTTATGTGATTACCTCCCTGAAGTGGTGGATCCGGAGAAATTATCGAAGATCCTGACCTCTATCGGGCTGGAAGTGGAGAGCCTGGAAAAATATGAAAGCATCAAAGGCGGCCTGGCCGGGCTGGTAATAGGAGAAGTGCTGGAAACCAGCCAGCACCCCAATGCAGATAAATTAAAGCTGACCAAAGTAAATACCGGCGCAGCAGAGCCCCTGCAGATCGTTTGCGGGGCGGCTAATGTGGCGGCCGGACAAAAAGTAGTGGTAGCCACCATCGGAACGACTATTTATCCTGTAAGCGGCGAACCATTGACCATGAAACTGGCCAAGATCCGCAGTGTGGAAAGCCAGGGTATGATCTGCGCCGAAGACGAGATTGGCGTGGGCACCAGTCACGATGGTATCATTGTTTTGCCCGCAGATGCCGTGGTAGGCTCGCCTGCGGCGGAGTATTTTCAGCCTTATTCCGACTGGATCTATGAAATCGGTCTCACCCCCAACCGGATGGACGCTATGAGCCATTATGGGGTGGCAAGAGATGTTTGTGCCTACCTCACCCACCATATCGCCGAAGCCCGGGTAAAAGCGCCTTTTGTAAATGGATTTACGGTAGATAATACATCACACCCCATCAAAGTAACCATCGAAAATGCAGCTGCCTGTCCGCGCTATGCCGGCGTAAGCATCAGTGGTGTTACTGTGGGAGAGTCGCCCAAGTGGTTAAAAAACCGCTTGCTGGCTATCGGATTACGCTCTATCAACAATATTGTAGATATCACCAATTTTATCTTACACGAAACCGGTCAGCCGCTGCATGCTTTTGATGCAGATGCCATCACCGGTGGAGAAGTAATCATCAAAAACCTGCCTGCCGGCACGCCCTTCATTACACTGGATGAAAAAGAGCGCAAACTGAATGCGGAAGACCTGATGATCTGCAATGCCAAAGAAGGCATGTGTATCGCAGGGGTATTCGGTGGTTTGAAAAGCGGTGTAACGGCCAACACCCGGAATATTTTCCTGGAAAGTGCCTGGTTTCACCCGGTCAGCATCCGCAAAACTTCGGTCCGGCATGAACTCCGTACCGATGCGGCCACCCGTTTTGAAAAAGGGGTAGATATTTCCAACACCGTGAACGTGTTGAAACGCGCGGCCCTGCTGATCAAAGAGATCGCCGGTGGCGAAATCGCGAGCGAGATCGTGGATGTATATCCTGATCCACAACCCAAAACGGAAGTATCCCTCAAAAACCATTATCTCAAAAAACTGAGCGGTAAAAATTACCATGGTGATGCCATCAAAAGAATACTGACCAGCCTCGGTTTTGAGATCGTGCGCGAGGGACAGGATGAACTGCGGGTAGCAGTGCCTTACAGCAAACCGGATATCAGCATTCCCGCCGATATTGTGGAA
>DASWXD010000009.1:0-34655 GCA_036405675.1 Sediminibacterium sp. | reverse complement strand
AAGGGCGGGAGTGGATTTGGAATGAGTTGATTCAGAAATAATATCAACTCGTTGGGCTCATATCCGCCTGAGGCGGACGGAGGTTCGATCCCTTCCCTCGCAACAAAATAAACCAGGGCCTCGTTTTGAGGCCTTTGATTTTACTAAAAGATGCCTTTCTAAAGGCATCGAAATAATGAAAAGGGTTAATTACCCTTGTGAAAAGCCAGAAAAGGCTTTTTTGTTCGGCTAGAGGCTACTCTGGATACTGAATGTGAGATACCGGCTACACGCGGTTACCATTGGCAGACCCCATTTTATGGGTCCTTACTGCCTGTCTCCCTTCATTTTCCGGAAATACTAACAGGGTTTAAAAAACGTGGACTTCCCTTAACCGGATGTTCCCAATACGGATGATATGAAAGCAGGATTTGTAAACATATTCGGTCGCCCCAACGCAGGCAAAAGCACGCTGCTCAATGCATTGATCGGGGAGAAGATGGCGATCGTATCGTCGAAAGTGCAGACTACGCGTCACCGCATCAAGGCATTCCTGAATAAACCCGGCGAATACCAGGTCATTTTCTCCGATACGCCGGGTATCATCGATCCCAAATACAAACTGCACCAGCGCATGATGGATTCGGTGAAGAGTGCCCTGGAAGATGCGGATGTGGCCCTGCTCATCGTAGATGCCAATGAGAACCTGGAAGAAGTGGATGCCATTTTTCAATCACTCCGCCTGAAAGTGCCCTGTCTGGTGGTATTGAATAAAATTGACGAAGCCGCCAACGGAAAAATTGCGGACGCAGAAAAATTCTTTGCCGGAAAGAGCTATTGCAAACAGATCGTGAAAATATCTGCCCTGCAGAAAGTACACCTGAACAAATTACTGGATGCCATTCTGGCTTTACTGCCGGAAGCAGCACCATTTTACAGCGAAGACGATCTGAGCGACCTGCCCACCAAATTTTTTGTGGGAGAAATGGTCCGCGAAAAGATCTACCAGCTCTTTGGCGATGAGATCCCTTACCATACAGCCGTGATGGTGAACGAGTTCAAGGAAAAAGAATCCCTGGTAAAGATCCAGGCCGATATCATCGTGAACCGGGAAACCCAGAAAGCCATCATCATTGGCGATAAGGGCAGCATGATCAAACAGATTGGTATGATGGCGAGAAAAGATATTGAAGAATTTATCCAGCAGAAAGTGTTTCTCGAGCTATTCGTAAAAGTGAGACCGAAATGGAGAGACAATGATCTGCAGTTGAAGGAATACGGATACAAATAATTAGCAATTAGTAGTTAGTAATTAATAATAAAAGAACGGGGTAGATATACCAGCACCGAATAATTACTAACTACTAATTATTAATTACTAATTACAACGAGTTTATATTTTTTGAAGTTAATACAACAACTATGAGTTATACAGTAGCTATCGTGGGAAGGCCCAATGTGGGGAAGAGTACTTTATTTAACCGTTTACTGGAACAGCGGAAAGCCATTGTGGATGATATCAGCGGGGTAACCCGCGATAGGCAGTACGGGCTGGCCGACTGGAACGGGAAGGTATTTAACCTGATCGATACCGGTGGTTTTGTGCCAGGCAGTGATGATATTTTTGAAACGGAGATCCGTAAACAGGTGCGTATTGCCATTGAAGAAGCGGATTCCATCATTTTTATGGTGGATGTGGCTACCGGCATTACCGATCTGGACGATTCCATGGCCGATATGCTGCGCCGGGGTAATAAGCCGGTATATGTGGTGGTGAACAAAGTAGACAATGGTACCCGCGAACTGGAAGCCACTGAATTCTATTCATTGGGATTTGAACATAATTTCTTTATCAGCAGTATTTCCGGCAGCGGAACCGGCGAACTGCTGGATGCGGTTACTGAACCCATTACGGCAGAAGATGTGGAAACCGCGATGAAAGACAGCGGACTGCCTAAGTTTGCGATCATCGGTCAGCCGAACGTAGGTAAATCCTCCCTGCTGAATGCCCTGATCGGGCAGGAGCGCACCATTGTGAGCGATATCTCGGGAACCACCCGCGATAGTATCCATACCCATTATAATCTTTTCCAGAAAGAGTTTATGCTGATCGATACGGCGGGGATCCGTAAAAAGAGCAAGGAGAAAGAAGACCTGGAATTCTATTCCATCATCCGGGCCATCAAAGCCATTGATGATGCAGATGTATGCCTGATCGTGCTGGACGCCCACAAGGGCATCACCGCTCAGGATATCACTATTTTCAGTCTGGCCGTGCGCAAGGGTAAGGGGGTAGTGGTACTCGTAAACAAGTGGGACCTGGTAGAAAAAGACACCAATACAGCCCGCGATTACGAAAAGGCCCTGAAACAGAAACTGGCGCCCTTTACCGATGTGCCCATTCTGTTCATCTCCGTAAAAGAGAAAACCAGGATCTTCAAAGCCATTGAACTGGGACTGGAAGTATACGAAAACCGCCAGCGCAAAGTGCCTACGGCCAAACTGAACGAAGCCATGCTGGCAGCAGTAGCCGCCTACCATGCACCGGTGGTGAGAGGAAATTCAATAAAAATCAAATATGTAACCCAGCTGCCTATTCCGGTGCCATCTTTTGCCTTTTTCACTAATTATCCGGATGATATCAAGACTCCGTACCGGAATTACCTCGAAAACCAGCTCAGATTGAAGTTTAACTTCAAAGGGGTGCCTATCAGGATCTTTTTCAGAAAGAAATAAAAAATATGTGTTAAAATTTGCAAAATAAATCTTGATTACTATCTTTGCCGCCATTAAAAACTCAAAAAAACAAGTACAAATGAAAAAAGTATTCGCAATCTTAGCAGTAGCCGGCTTCATGGCTGCTTGTAACTCTGGTGAAACCGCAGCTCCTGCAGCTGATACCACTGCAACTGCAGTTGACACAACTAAAGCTGCTATGGACACTACAGCCGTAGCTGACACTACCAAAGTTGCAGCTGATACTACTAAAAAGTAATACGTAATTCAAGTATTTGGTTACTGAATATTACTTCTTGCAAGAAGGTCCTCCCGGTTTACCGGGAGGATTTTTTTTGTGCCAGTTTGTACCAAAATGACCGTTTAGGGGGCAATGGCATCAATATTGACTTATTTTTGCCGACTGATCTAAGCGCAGGGCTGTAGTGGCTATGTGACATTTTGACCCAAGAAAAAAAGTATGACGACAGATAAGATGTTTTTCCGGTCGGACGAGGATACGGATTTCATGCCGATCATCCCGATCAATGAGAATGATAGTGAGCAGGACAAAAATATTGTGATCCCTGATAGTTTACCCATTCTGCCATTGCGTAATACGGTGCTTTTTCCCGGCGTGGTACTGCCGATTACGGTGGGACGGGATAAGAGCATCAAGGCGGTAAACGATGCCTATAAGCTGGATAAACTGATTGGCGTAGTGGCGCAGAAAGATGCCAATGTGGAGGAACCCGCCCCGGCCGACCTGTGTAAAATAGGTACGGTGGCGCGGATTGTGAAGCTGATCAAAATGCCGGATGGTGGTACCACCATTATCATCCAGGGAAAAAAGCGGTTTGAATTGCTGGAAATGACCAGTGAAGACCCGTATTTCAAAGCGGCGATCCGGACTTTAGCCGATGATGAAGTGCCGGAGAATGAGAATTTTAATGCGTATGTCAGCAGCATCAAAGACCTGGCAACCCAGATCATCCAGTTATCGCCCAACCTGCCCACAGAAGCATCCATCATTTTAAAGAATATCGAGAATCCGGCCTTCCTGATCAATTTTGTGAGCAGTAACCTGAACAGCGACCTCACAGAAAAACAATCCTTACTTGAGATCAATGATGTACACCAGCGGGCCGAACGCCTGGTGTTTATTCTGCAGCGCGACCTGCAGTTTGCGGAACTGAAAGATAAAGTGACCAATAAAACAAGGACGGAGATTGATAAACAGCAGCGTGATTACTTTCTGCAGCAACAGCTGAAAAGTATCAAAGACGAGCTGGGTGGCGATACCAATGAGCGTGAGATCAATGAAATGAAGAAAAAAGCCGAGGGTAAAAAATGGCCCGAAGCTGCGAAGAATTTATTTAAAAGCGGGATCGAGAAACTGGAAAGGATGCATCCTACCACGCCGGATTATTCGGTGGTGTATAATCACCTGGACCTGATGCTGGATCTCCCCTGGGAGGATTATACGTCGGATAACTACGATCTGAAGAATGCGAAAAAGGTACTGGATACCGATCATTACGGCATGGCAAAGATCAAGAGCCGTATTCTCGAATACCTGGCCGTATTAAAGCTGAAAGGTGATATGCGCAGCCCGATTCTTTGTTTTCTCGGCCCTCCCGGTATCGGTAAAACCTCACTGGGCCGTTCTATTGCACATGCTATCGGCAGAAAATATGTGCGGGTGAGTTTGGGTGGATTGCATGATGAGAGTGAGATCCGTGGCCACCGGAAAACCTATATCGGTGCTATGCCTGGCCGTATCATCCAGAATATCCGGAAATGCAAATCATCGAACCCGGTGATGATCCTGGACGAGATCGATAAAATCGGCAGCGATATGCGTGGCGATCCTTCTTCTGCTTTGCTGGAAGTGCTGGATCCTGAGCAGAACCATACTTTTTACGATAACTACCTCGAACTGGAGTATGACCTGAGTAAAGTGCTCTTCATCGCCACCGCCAATAATCTCCAGAACATACAACCTGCGCTGCGCGACAGGTTGGAAATTATTGACCTGAGTGGATATGCTGTAGAAGAAAAAGTAGAGATAGCCAAACGCCACCTCTTGCCAAAACAAAAAGAAGCACATGGACTGGCCAAAGTGAATTTTAAGATCAGTGATAAAGTACTTGAAAAAATTATAGAGCAACATACCCGCGAAAGTGGGGTACGTGAGTTAGACCGCCAACTGGCCAGCATTATGCGTAACCAGGCCAAGGAACTGGCGATGAAGAACAAAGTGAAATCAACGATTACGGCACAGGATGTAGAAAAGATCCTGGGGCAATCCCGTTATAGTAACGAGATCTATAAAACGGCCAATATGCCGGGCGTGGCCGTAGGCCTTGCCTGGACCTATGTTGGGGGTGATATCCTATTCATTGAAACCATCCTGGGCGATGGTAAGGGAGAGCTGAAATTGACGGGTAATCTGGGTAATGTGATGAAAGAAAGTGCCACCACGGCCTTAAGTTATCTCCAGGCCAATGCTAAAAAGCTGGGTGTGGATCCGGAACTTTTCTCGAAAAAGAATATCCATGTGCACGTGCCGGAAGGGGCTGTGCCGAAAGATGGTCCGAGTGCGGGCATCACCATGTTAACTTCTCTCACTTCAGCTTTCACCGGCAGGAAAGTAAAACCCTTTCTGGCCATGACGGGTGAGATTACTTTGCGTGGGCAGGTATTACCGGTGGGAGGTATCAAGGAAAAGATTCTTGCTGCCAAGCGGGCAGGTTTAAAAGAGATTATTCTTTGCTGGCAGAATGAAAAAGATGTAAATGAGATCGAGAGCAGCTTTATTAAAGGAGTGCAGTTTCACTATGTGAAGACCATGCAGCAGGTGATAGACCTTGCGCTTGTATAAAAAATGAGCCTTTCGCTAAACCAAATGGAGATTGGTTTGTAATTAATGTGAGGCATCCCTTCATGTTGCCGTTTTAGGATACTTGATCCCCCAGGAATTGGGGGATTTTTTTGCCCTGTCGGAAACAGGCATCTTGCCTTAGATTTACAGAGAATTCAGCCCATGCGTTTTTACCTCACTTTATTGGCAACCATCGGTGTACAATGGCTTTCCGGGCAAACACTGGGCGGGAATGCTGTTTTTCATTTTTTGTCGCAACCCAACACGGCGCAAGTGGCTGCGCTGGGCGGGTATAATATTTCGGCCATCAGTAAGGATGTGGGCATGTCGTTCCAGAACCCCGCTTTATTGCGCGAAAGCATGAACCAGCAAATGAATGCTTCCTTTCATTCATTTCTGGCGGGGATCCGGAATTACAGTTTCACCGGTGCCTGGCACTTGCCAGAAGCCAAAACCACCCTTGCTGCTGCCACCAATTATTTTGATTATGGAACAATTACCCAAACCGATGCTTCGGGTATGATACTGGGTAGCTTTCGTCCGGTAGATTATGTAGCTCAGTTAACAGCCAGCAGGCAGTACAAGGATTACTTCCGGTATGGGTTGACCATGAAATATATCCATTCCAATTATGGGCAATACCGCTCTTCCGGACTCGCTTTTGATGTAGGGGTGAGTTATTACGATTCGCTGAACCGGTTGCAGGTAAGTCTGGTGGCTAAAAACATGGGAACACAGTTAAGCACCTATGATGGAAGCAACCGCCGCGAAGAACTGCCCTTTGATCTGCAGGTAGGGGTTACCAAACGCCTTGCCAATGCACCCTTACAGTTTTCTGTAACTGCCCATCATTTGCAGCAACTGAATAGCTATTACAACGATACCAGTTTCCGCGCATCGGAAGGGGAGATTGGGTATGCAGCTAACAGTACTTTGCAGAAAGTATTTTCGCACCTGGTTTTTTCTGCACAGGTATTCCTGCACGAAAAACTGGAGCTGGATGCGGGTATTAATTTTCAACGGCGACAGGATCTGAATGCCTATAACCTGTCCAGTGGATTAAACGGCTTCACATTCGGTACTGGTATTTTTCTTCGTCGGGTGCATATCCGTTACGCTACCGGATTTTACCAGAGTAATCTGTTTCACCAGTTTTCGATCAATCTGAACTGGAATGGTCGCGATTTGTAAGGCCATTTATTGTACGGTCAGGTGCAGATAAATAAAAGAAGAATCGCTGCGGCAGGGTTTTCTGTTGCCTGAGTCCTGGCTGATGACTAAGGTTATATTTTCTTCTCCCTTGTAGGAAGGCTGGGATTGGTAATGATAGATATACGAGAACTGGTCTGATTCATTTTCAAGTTGACTGATGGTAAAATTAGCGCCTTTGTCAAGTAGTGTAGCCAGTTCACCCTCATCCCCATATGGTGCCAGTGGCAGCCAGAAATCGGATCCGGCAGTAATTATTTTATCAATCCTGATTTCTGCAGGCATCTCTCTTTTCGAAATATCCTTGCGGCAGGAGGCGGTTAACAACAGGAGGGCAAACAGGGAAAGGAAATGGAAATAATTCTTTTTCATCTGCATCTCTTATATGCATCAGAAGATACCCACCTGCGCAGTTCTGTTGCCCGCGCCTAAAAAAACGTGCCTTTGTACTATGGTGTGGTTATGCTCACACCATAGCACAAAGGCACAGTTAGTTTTTAATTATTTCCCGGTTCCTGTTTTCTTGGGTGGCATTAATACTGCTGGTTTTTTAGCAGGAGCAGCGGGTTGCGTTTGCGATTTATCGGTAGGTTTTTTTGTGTCTTTTTCTTTCGGATCGGTTTTAGGATCTGTGACTGGTGTAACCGGTTTTACCACTGGTTTACCATCTTCCAGCTGTGATTCGGGTACAATGTCTTCGATCTTTATTTTCTCAGGTACTCCATAATCAGTAGAAGCACCGGTACCCATATCTTCCGCTTCACCGCCCAGTACCGGAACACCGCCATTGCTGTAATCGATATTGATATCATTCACCCCATCCGGTTTCACAAACGTGAGTTTGGTATCAATACCACAGTTGGGGTCGGCAGCTGCTTTGGCCATGAAATAGGCCCAGATCGGCATGGCGGCCCGTCCGCCTTCCCCGTTTTTGCTTTCTGTATTAAAGCGGATAAAACGGTCATCACAACCCACCCAGCCACCGGCAAGGAACTGCGGTGTATAGCCCATAAACCAGGCATCGCTGTTATCGTTGGTAGTACCTGTTTTACCGGCTATTTCCATATCGCCCGGCACATCGTATCCCCAGATACCGGCACCGGTTCCATGGGTCATAACACCCTGCATCATTTTGATCACAGAATAGGCGGTTACATCACTGATCACTTCTTTGCGGTGTGGTGTAAAAGTGGCCAGTACATTTCCGTTCCTGTCTTCAATACGGGTGATGTACATAGGTTTGGCATTAAACCCCCGACCCGGGAACATACTGTATCCCTGCATCATTTCAATCAGCGATAATTCAACGGCACCGATCCCGATAGAAGGGTAGGCAGGTATATTGGAAGTGAAATCACACTTACGCAGGAATTCTATTAATCTTTTGGCTCCCTCATTACCGTTATTATCCAGTTGTTTCAACACATAGGCCGTAGCGCAGTTTCTTGATTTGGCCAATGCCAACGCCATGGGCATAGTGGCACCGGTACAGGTTTTGGTGGTAGCAGGTACCATGCCATAACCGCCGAAACTCTGCTGTTGATCGTACACAATGGTATTGGGTGTAAAACCGGCTTCTTCAATAGCCAGACTGTATAACAGCGGTTTCATGGTAGAACCTATCTGGCGTTTGGTATTGATATTAACGTGGTCAAATTTAAAAGTCTTGTAATCGATACCCCCGACCCAGGCTTTTACCTGTCCATCCAGTGGGTTCATCACCATAAAACTGGCCTGTAACATCTGGCGATGGTATTTGATGGAATCGATCGGCGTCATAATGGTATCTTTTCCGCGGGCATTGTTCCAGGCAAATACACGCATCGCGACTTTCTGGTCGAAGGTTTTGCGTATCTCTTCATCCTCCATTCCTTCTTTCTTCAGGTTGCGCCAGCGGTCGCTTTGTTTGGCCGCGGCTTCGATCACATTTTCATAGCCCTTCCATACGGTTCCTTTTTTGATATTCTCCTGGTTGTTCAGGAGCTTCTGCATGTAGTTGATGTGTTTGGCCACGGCTTCTTCGGCATACAACTGCATGCGTGGATTGATGGTGGTATAGATCTTCAATCCGTCGCGGTAAAGATTGTAGCTGTCGCCATTGTTCTTTTTATGCTCTTTGCACCATTTCTTCATTTCTTCTCCCAGTATCATGCGGAAGTAGGGGCCGAGACCATTGTTCTCGTTCAGTTTGGTGTAATGCAGGTCAATAGGTTTGCGTTTCAGGATCTCTGCTTCAGCACTCGTAAGATCACCCTTGGTTACCATGCGGTTCAATACCAGGTTCCGCCTTTCCAGTGCCCTGCGGGGATTGGTACGGGGGTTGTAGATACCCGGGCCGTTGATCATGCCAATCAGTACAGCGGCTTCTTCCACACTTACCCTGTCGGGTTCTTTCTGGAAAAAAGTGTTGGAAGCGTTACGGATGCCATATACATTATCGCTGAAAGCAACAGTGTTCAGGTATAGAGTGATGATTTCTTCCTTGGTAAAATTCCGCTCCAGTTTAACCGCAATAATCACTTCCTTTAATTTCTGGATACTGCGGAGGATAAAATTCTTGGTACTCCAGTTTTCGGTAAACAGGTTTTTGGCTGTTTGCATGGTAATGGTACTGGCACCACCCTCGCTGCCAAGGTAAAGAAAGGCGCGCATCAAAGAAAAACCGTCGATACCGCTATGGTCATAAAACCGTTTATCTTCTGTAGCTACCAGCGCATTTACCACATGTTTACTGATATCCCTTGTTAACACGTTTACCCGGTCCTCGATATAATATTTACCCATCGGGGTTCCATCATCTGCAAATACCTGGCTGGCCTGTGAGGCAGAGGGGTTCTCAATATCATCGATCGATGGCATATCGCCGATCCAGCCCCAGTTGAGCATGAGCAGGAAGAGGATGACAAAAGCGAATCCTCCCCAAAAGATTTTCCAGAATGTTTTTACAGACTTTGTCATAACTGCTGAGATGAAATGTATGTTTCGGCGGTCAATCTACACAAGATTTACAAAGCCGTTGTTTTTTTCAGGTTAAAATTTATCCGGAAATACCTGGTGCATAAAGGTATGATAACCTTCAATGTCCTGTGTACTGATCAACAGCTCCATATTGGCATTGCTGATCAGGCTGAATCGGTATTTATCGGTGGTTAACCAGGGAATGATCCTGGTTTTGGCCAATGGTTTTACTTTATCTATATAGGTTAGCGCATCCCCCGCATTCACAAATGGCCCGAACATGAGAAAATTGTACTGGGCATTGATGCGGCGGTTATACACCTGGATCTGCCGGTCGGCATAAAAATCCTGATTATACCGGTTAAAAGCGTTGCGGCTTTCAGTTACAAAAATGGGATCCACATTATTCAGTGACACTACTACATATTGGGTATCTGATGCGTTGAATGTATAGGTCTTGTTCAAAGTAGGCGCAGCGGTTACGGCATTGCCAAAATCGATCTTTTTCAGGTCTTTGGGCCCCACCTGTTTTACAGAATCTTTTTTGATCACTGCGGCAGTGGAGATGGTTTTGGTATCACTGATATCAACCAGTTGTTTGGGTGCCGCTACCAATTGTTTGGGGGCATTCAGGGCTGTATCTTTTATACGGTTGCTATTGGCTATGACCGGGGCCGTTGCATTCAGGTCTACCCGGCGGGAAGCCAGGTTATCTGATGAATCAAGCTTGAGATTAGTGAGATAGGCTTCGATCTGTTCTCTCCGCTTCAGTACATCGATCATGGTTGTAGCTTTTGCTGCCAGTGGCGAACTGCCAAACAGGCCCACAATATTTTCCAGCCGGTTAATGGCCACACTATCCTGTTTCTGTTTTACATAATAGATCGATTCGATATACAGTAACTGCGGCGTCCAGTAGTTCTTTCCAAATTGTTTATCTGCTTTCAGTTTGGCTTCCTTGGCCTCTTCAAACCTGCCGGAGAGGAACAGGCCATAAATATCTTCGTATTGTTTCTGTGCAGGGTCTGCTTTCTTTTTATCGGCCATGGCAGAATTTAACTGCGTCAGCATTTTACCACCGGGGAATGCCGTTTTTAATTGTGCCAGGGCTGAGTCTGCGCGACCGGTTCTGCCCGTTTTTTGATAACAGTAACTAAGGTTGAACAAAGCCTGTTCCACTTCTGCACTTTCCGGATAACGCCGTAGCAGTTCTTCATACATCTCAATGGCAGACGGATAATCTTCCAACTGGTTCTGGAAAGTAAGTGCATTGGATAAAAGTGCCTTAATGATGGCCTGGTTGGCAGTACTCTGTTGTTCAGCAGTTAGCGGAATATCCCTGCCCAGCGAAGCGAGGGTTAATTCTTTATCAGCTGTTTTCCGGCTGCTGTCTTTCCCCGATTTCTCAGCTGTGGCAGAGCTGGTAATGGTACTTAACGAACTGTTGACTGCCGTTTGCCGGCGCCAGTTATCTACATTGGGACGATTGCCCCATTTGGAAGCAAAGTCAGCGGAGCCTTTTGCCTTTACAGAATTGCTCAGGAAATAAAACTCTGAACCGCTGCTTCCGAAAATATCTGCCGGTGGGTTGGCAGAGCCCGACAATGTGTTACCAAAGGAGATATTGTCAGTGGATACATCTTTGAGACCCTTTTCTTTGCGTAGTTGTTTCAGTAATTTTTTCAGGATGGCTTCTCTTTCTTCGGGTGCGAGGTTGGCCAGGCGCAGCAGGCTATCTTCCCGTTGAATAGTTTCTTCATTTTCACTGATGATCTTCAGGGCTGGTTTTCTTTCTTCTACCCGTTGTTTGTCTTCTTCTTTTAACACAGCAGTCTGAATACTATCGTAATACCTGTGTGCGGCCCCGTATTTTTTAATAGGGTAATTCATATCTCCCAATAAAAGAAAACTGAGTTCGCGTTGTAAAGGGTTTTGGGTATTGTAACGGATACTGTTCAGCAACCATTTTTCTGCGGCTGTATAATTTTTCCGTTTCAGTTCCAGTTGTGCGGCGGCATAATAAATCACATCCCGGTTGGCTTCGTATTTATCGCGCCGGGCCATTTTCAATAATTCGTCCAGGTTTTGCTGGATGGCGTTCTCCTGAACAGCGGAAGCCATGGCAACGATATTCATCCGGGCATATACTTCCAGCAGCGGATCGATGGTATGTTGTACGGCTCTCTCAAACAGCTGAATAGATTTTGTTTCCTGATTGCCCAACTGGTATAACTGCCCGGCCAGGTATTCCCAGCGTGCTTTTTCCTGTTTGGAACCTGCTTTGTTCAGGGCCTTCAATAAATGATCGGCTGCTCCGTTGTATACCTGTTGCTTGTATAGGAGATAAGCCATCATCTCATGAAAATCAGCCTGCAACCGTTCCGGAAAATTGGGATCTGTTCCAATCAGTTCCAATAAACCTGCCGCTTCTGCCAATTGATCCAGTTCAATATAATTGCGTACCTGCCAGAGAAAACTTTCGTTACGGCTGGGCAGGGCAGTGGTCAGTTTTTTCCAGAGACTCCGGTTTTCATTGGTAGCGATGGTAAACACACCATTGGTATTACTGGCATTACTGCCGATCGGAATATCGTAACCATTGTCTTTGGGGGAGAAAGCGTAGTTGATATAATGAAACACCGAGCTGGCCGAGTCAAAATCTTTCCGGAACAGGTAGGCTTTGCCCATGAGCAGGTAGAGTTTGTCTACCCAATCGCTGCGCAGATCATGCAGCAAAATGCCAGCCGTACATTTGTAGATGATCGAATCCATCTGGCCCTTGGCAGTTTCTTCGAGCGTGTAATTATAAAAGGGCAAAAGTTTGGTATAATCTTCCTGGAAACCGGCTTTGGCATTCTCTAATGCTTCGTTCAGTTTGGTATTGGCATTGAAATAATAATTGAACCGGCTTGTCGTATTGTTATATATCCGGCGCGGTAAAGTGAAGGGCTTATTACCTGTTCTTTCAGAAGGAAGGGTCCTGTTTTCGTAGTTTTTGGGTTTCTTCACTTCTACCGGTGCGCCGGCAGCCTGAGAAAAGGCTTCAGCAGCAAAGAGCAGGGAAAAAAAGCAAAGACAGCAGGTTAATAACCACGTATATCTCCGGTCGTATGTTCGTAGTGGGATCAGGTACATAAAATGTGTCTAAAATTACAGTTATTTCTCAATTGAGCATGGTGAAAAGCAGATTCGTTGTTACCTTTAGCCTGATTTAACAAAATGAGCAATTTAGAAATCAATAATACCCTCAAACGTCTGCGAAACAGCTACCGGTTGGTGGTGATGAATGACGATACTTACGAGGAAGTAGTGACTTTCCGGCTTACCCGTTTCAGCGTGTATATAGGCCTGAGTACCATATTTGTGGTGTTGGTAGGATTAACCATTGCGCTGATCGCCTTTTCGCCCATCAAATATTATATCCCCGGGTACGGAACCCGTGAAAGCAGAACTGCATTGCAGGTGCTGAAAATACGCACCGACTCGCTGGAGCAGGCCATCCGTTACAAAGAACAATACCTGGAAGGGGTTAAAAAAGTACTCTCCGGTAATTCGCCGGCACAGCTGGATACCATCCCGGTAAACCTGCCTGCTACAGAAGCTTCAACCGAATAAGGGTATGCCCGATAAACCACCTTCCTACAATGGCCTGATGCAGTATGCCGGTTTTGCAACACAGCTGGTGGTGGTATTGTTGCTGGCGGTATATGGTGGTACCTGGCTGGATAAAAAAGCCGGTTTCCGCAAACCACTGTTTGTGTGGCTATTACCTTTATTTTTACTGATAGGTATGCTGATCAAACTGGTCAGGGATCTGTCAAAGAAATCATGATATGAAAGAAACAAAGTCCTGGTACCTTCCTTTTGTGATCGTTTTTGTGCTGGTGTCGGTTACCAGTTTTTTATGGAGAGAGGGACTGGCAACTGTTAAAATCAGCTGGCAGGTGGTGATGGGTGCCAACCTGCTTTTATTCCTGTTCGCTGTACTGAATATCTTTGCCCAACTCAAAACAATTGCGCATGCCAAACCCGCAGCGGTAATCAGGGGCGTCATGCTGGGTACTTTTCTCAAGTTAATCGGCCTGGCAGTGGCCACCGTTATTTACCTGGTGGTAGCCGGTCCGGCCAGGAGTAAAAACGCCATTTTTGTAGGTATGGGATTATATTTTGTCTATACCTGGCTCGAAGTTCGCATCTCTTTACGGATGAAGTCAAAACCATAATGTCGGTATCAGAACATCCCATGCAGGCCCTGGCGGATTTTTTACCCGAGGGAACATTTGACCGGGTGGTACATTATATCCATCATTACAAAGTACATCTCACCATCAGCAAACAGCGTAAATCTGTGCTGGGCGATTACCGGCATTCCGGCTGGGGCAGCAATCACCGGATCAGTGTAAACGGCAACCTGAATAAATACGAGTTCCTGATTACTTTATTGCACGAGTTGGCCCATTTACTCACATACGAACTACACAGGAACAGGGTAGAACCACACGGAAAAGAATGGAAAGCGAATTACAGCCGGTTGCTGGTTGATTTTGTGCAGCAAAAAGTATTCCCGGCCGATGTGGAGAAAGCGCTGCAGAAATCCATCAACAACCCTTCTGCCACTGCCAACGGCGAAACAGAACTTTTACTCGTACTACGAAAATATAATGAAGTAAAGCGAGAAGGAGTATTGCACCTGATTGATGTACCGGAAAATGCACTTTTTCAGACCGAAAACGGCCGGATCTTCCGCAAAGGCGCCCTGCGCCGAAAACGGTTTGAATGTGTAGAAGTGAAAACGGGCAACCGCTATACCTTCAGTGCCATTACCGAAGTCAGGCTCCTGCCCACGGCCTGATTTTTCTATAACGGGATTGTTGTAGATTTAGACAAACAAACCCGTATGAAAAAGATTCTTTTCCTTGCTTTTATTCTCTTTACTTCCTTTCATGTTGTGATGGCTCAAACAACTGCTGATAAAAATTCCAAAGCCTTGTTACGGCATGTGGTGTTATTCAAGTACAAAGACCAGTCAACGGCAGCGGATATAAAAAAAATAGAACAGGCTTTTCGCGAACTCCCCTCAAAGATCAACCTGATCAAAGATTTTGAGTTTGGAGTGAATAACAGTCCGGAGAACCTGAACCAGGGTTTGACACATTGTTATTTCCTGAGTTTCAGTTCTGCCAAAGACAGAGACGCGTACCTGGTACATCCTGCTCACAAAGCATTCACAGATATTGCAGGGCCGCATATTGATAAAGTAACTGTGGTAGATTACTGGCAGCATAAATAAGTGGTAACTGATTAGGTTACGATTAAATTTTCCTATGCGTATAGCTTTACTCATTGTAACCTGTTCATGGCTGTGTGTTTTTACGGAAGTCAGGGCACAGGGTACAGCTATGCAACAGTTGGATTCATTGGCCGGAAAATACATCCGTTCACTACGAAGCCATGTACAGGAGCGGATTTACCTGCAAACAGACCGGCCGGTTTATCGAGCGGGGGAACTCGTATTTTTTAAAGCTTTTGTAGTAAATGCAGTTTCCGGAAAACCCTCCCGGCAGAGTAATCTGTTATATGTTGACCTGGTAGATGAGCGCGACAGTATCAGAAATCGTTTTTTACTGCAGGCAGGATCATTCAAAACGGATGGCAGTTTTTCGCTGCCGGATACGATCAGTTCGGGGCATTACTGGCTACGGGCTTATACGCGGTTGAGTTTACAGCATGCAGCTGAACCTATGGCGGTAGCGGCTTTGTATGTGATCAATTCTTTACACCCCGATCTCCATCCTCCGAAAACAACAAGCGTACATTCTGCGGCAAACACAAAAGATTCTGTATTGGTGCAGTTTTTTCCGGAAGGAGGCACGATGGTAGGAGGGGCTAGCACCCTGGTGGCTATCAGAACCACTGATACCAGAGGAAATCCGGTTGCAACAACTGGTTTTGTAAAAGATGAAAAAGATTCTGTGGTGGCTACGGTAACCACGAATGCTGCGGGATTGGGGAAATTCAGTTTTTTCAGCTGGACCTGGCGCAAATACCAGTTACATCTGCAAAGAACCGGACAGGCGGATCTGCGGTATACACTTCCGGCGGTAAACCTGTTTGGCGCACAGCTGGCGGTACATGAAGTGAATGGGGTACGTAAACTGCGGGTGTTACTAGAGGATTCTGTTTTTCGCAGAGATAAAGTAACCTATGTACTGGGTGTGGCCGGAGATAGCCTCTGTTTCTCGGGCGTAGGCAGAGGTTCTTATGATCTGGTGATACCCGAATACCGTTTTCCGAAAGGGATTGCTCATTTTATTTTGTTTGATGAGAAACAAGAAACCCTGAGTGAAAGGGCTGTCTATATCAACGGAAATGAACCCAGCATACAACTAACAGCCGACAAACCAAATTACGGAGCCAGGGAAAAAGTGACTCTATCGCTACAGGTTGCCGATGCCAACAACCGGCCGCAGGTGGCATCTTTTTCGGTAGAAGTAAATGATATAACCAGAGCGGCTTTTTACGAACCGCTCAAATCCATCGTACCGGTGAATCCGGAAAACAATACCACTGCACTTACTGATTGGGCAGGTAAGCAAGCAAGTTCTGCAGAAGATTGGGAACTGTTACTGCTCACACAAAAAAATAGATTTTCACCCGTTAGTATGCATCAATTCATACCGGGTTCTCCTGTGATAACAGAAGACAGCAGTTTTTACGTAGCCGGAAAAGTACTCGATGAGCGCAACAGGCCCCAGGCAAAAAAGATTGTCACCATTTTCGGCGATCTGAAAACAAAACTCTTTGAGACGGATACCACTGATGCGGATGGCCGGTTCATTTTTCCTTTTACAGCGTATGATGACCAGACCCGGTTTAACCTGCAGGTAACAGATTTCTCCGGCAGACTCTATCCCGGAAAAATACAGATGGATACGCTGTTTCATTTTCCGAAGGTAACTACCCCTGCAGCCGCTAAACAGTATTTTGAAATGACAGCCATAGAAACGGTCCGCAAAACAATGGTGCGTCAGTCCGTTCAGGATACCCTCACATTCAAACGTGGCAAAGAATGGTTGACGGATGTAACCGTTACAGGTTTGGTTAAAAAAGATCCGGGATACGATGTTAAAAAAAGGCAAAGTCTGTTCTCTAAAATTATTCCACCTGAAGTGTTTGCCAAAATGGGAGGCAACAGTCTGAGCAATGCTATTTTTCGTGTGCCGGGTATTCATCTGCGCAATGGTTATGTAACGGTGAACGGTGGTAATTCTTTTGCCATCGGGGCAGCCACAGAACCCTTGTTACTGATAGATGGCGTGCCTATTCCGTCAGATACTTCCGATAAATTGCCGGGTTCTGAACCCAGTCCTGTGTTACTGGCGCTGAACCGCATAGATCCCAGCACTGTTGAGTTTATAGAAGTGCTTACCGGACCCGAAGCTGCCATTTATGGCGTTAGGGGAGGTAATGGGGTCATCATCGTTAATACCCGTTCCCGCATGCAGCTGGATGACGCTGGTAAAGCCAATGGCATCCGCAACCTGGTGGTAAAAGGTTTTCATGTATCGGAATCTTTTACACAAAGAGATTATGCTGTAAAAGAGATCAGGAACAGCAAAGTACCAGATACCCGCACCCTGATTTTCTGGAATGGGGATGGTTTAACAGATGATAACGGTAAAGCCACTATTTCTTTTTATACCGCAGATGCAGTAGCCAGTTACCAGGTAACCGTCAGGGGTATCACAGCTAATGGGATGCGTTTTGTACAATCCATCACATTGTCCCGCAAATAAAAACGCCGGCTGTAGGTACAACCGGCGTTGAAAAATATATCAGAAAGAATTAAGCTACTGCTTTTTTCACCAGGTCAGCGGCTTCGCTTAACTGGATGGCAGATTGTACTTTCAGTCCGCTTTCGTCAATCAGTTTTTTCGCTTCAACCGCATTGGTTCCCTGTAAACGAACAATGATCGGGATATGGATATTGCCCAGTTTATTGAAGGCTTCAATCACACCCGCCGCCACACGGTCGCAACGAACAATACCACCGAAGATATTGATCAGGATGGCTTTTACGTTAGGGTCTTTCAGGATGATACGGAAACCCGCTTCTACGGTTTGCGCATTGGCAGAACCACCTACGTCCAGGAAGTTGGCAGGCTCACCACCACTTAATTTAATCATATCCATGGTAGCCATGGCCAGACCGGCACCGTTTACCATACAGCCTACGTTACCATCCAGTTTTACAAAGTTCAGGTTGTACTGTCCGGCTTCTACTTCGGTAGGGTCTTCTTCTGTTACATCACGCAGTGCGGCAATATCCGGATGACGCATCAGGGCGTTGTCGTCGATGTTCATTTTACAGTCAACAGCAATGATCTTTTCGTCGCTGGTTTTGAACAGCGGGTTAATTTCCAGCATGCCGCAATCCAGTCCTACATACGCATTGTACAGGTTGGTTACAAACTTCACGCAGTTTTTGAAAGCTTCGCCGCTGAGTCCCAGGTTAAAGGCAATTTTTCTTGCCTGAAAACCCTGCAGGCCACCACCGGGGTGTACCCACTCTTTAAATATTTTATCGGGAGTGTTATGGGCCACTTCTTCAATGTCCATACCACCTTCGGTGCTGTACATGACTACATTCATACCCTTGGCACGATCCAGGAGGATAGAGAGATAGAATTCTTTTACGGGATTGGGACCGGGATAATAGACATCCTGGGCCACCAGGATCTTGTTTACTTTTTTTCCTTCGGCACCAGTCTGGATGGTTACCAGGGTACCGCCCAGGATATTCTTGGCGATCGTGGTTACATCTTCCAGACTTTTACCAACTGCCACGCCCCGCTGCTCAGAACCGGCGATTTTACCCTTTCCACGGCCACCGGCGTGGATCTGGGCTTTAATTACGGCGAAATTGTTACCCGTTTGGGTCTTGATCTGGCGGTAAGCCTCTTCTGCGGCCATTACGGTATCTACGGCAATGCCCTCCTGAACGGGAACATTGTATTTTTTCAGTAATTCCTTGGCCTGGTATTCGTGAAGGTTCATGTGGGGAAAAATTTTTGCGAAGATAAGCGAAACCGTCATTCAGAATTGCGCATAATTATTATTGTTGTAACATTAAATCTCCTATTTTTACCCCCGCACCGTAAAATAAACTACTTAAACAACCACCATTATGAAAAAAGCAATCCTCGCCTTAGCAGGCATCGCCTTTTTAACAGGCATTTACTCTTTTGCCCCCAAAAGTGTTAAACAAGACGCAACCCTGACTGTGAACACTGAAAAAAGCCGTGTTGACTGGGTAGGAACCAAAAAATCTGATTTCCATACCGGTATTTTCCCGCTGAAAAGTGGTACCGTAACCGTAGATGGCGGTAAACTGAAAGGCGGCAAGTTCGTGATTGACCTGGCTAACCTGAAAGTAACCGATGCGGGTGGTGGTGAAAGACTGACCGGTCACCTGAAATCTGCTGATTTCTTTGATGTAGCCAAATTTGCTGAAGCTACTTACGAAATTACCGGTGTTAATTATACTGATGCCAATAATGCAGACATCAGCGGTAACCTGACTGTAAAAGGCGTAACCGTTCCTGTTAAACTCAAAGCACAGATCCGTAATTCTGATGAGAAAGGCTTTTTTGCACAATCATTCCTGAGCCTGGACAAAACCCTGGTTGGTATCAATTATGGTGCAGGTAATGTGGCCAATGATGTACAATTAGCGATTCACCTGTTTGCAAAATAAAACGATTTATCCCCCCCACCGGAAAGCATTGGCAATTGTCAATGCTTTTTTTTGTCAGGAACCCTGGTTTCCGGGTAACTTGCCTGTATAAAAAACACTTACTCATTTAACTGAAACACCATGTCAAAAATCAACGTATCCGCTATTGAACCCAAACAACTGATTGATGGTTATCTCGCCAGGTTTATTCATACTGAGAATATGACTTTCTCTTTTGTGGATGTGGTAGCCGGTAAAACATTGCCTGCGCATGCTCATCACAACGAACAGGTATCCATTATGCTGGAAGGTGAGTTTGAGCTGACACTGGACGGTAAGCAGATCCGCTTTGGTCCGGGAGAAGTGATTGTGATTCCTTCGAATACGGTGCATTCCGGATTGGCAGTAACGGACTGCAGGATTCTGGATGTGTTTTATCCGGTGAGAGAAGATTATAGAGCGTTGGGAGGGAGTTGAACAGAGGAACAGAAGAACAGAGGAACAAGGAACAGATGAACGGAGGAATGGGAGACAATTAATATCGAATATCGAATGTCGAACACCGAATGTCGAAGTGGACTAAATGGTAAAAAAATCCCGCTCTGTTGGAGCGGGATTTTTTTATGTGGGAAGAACTTTTGGAAAGTTCTAAAACTTTCCAAAAGTTAGTTTATGCAGACGCTTTCATTTTCCTGATTTCTTCTGTCAGTTTGGGAACTACTTCGAACAGATCGCCTACAATACCATAATCTGCGGCTTTGAAGAAAGGTGCTTCGGGATCTTTGTTAATGACTACGATTACCTTGCTGCGGTTTACACCGGCCAGGTGCTGGATGGCACCGGAAATGCCGAGGGCAATGTATAAGTTGGGTGCTACCTGTACGCCGGTTTGTCCTACGTGCTCGTGGTGCGGACGCCAGTGTGCATCGCCCACGGGTCTGCTGCAGGCGGTGGCGGCATGGAGTTCTTTAGCGAGGTCCAGTAACACGCCCCAGTTCTCGGGGCCTTTTAAACCGCGACCACCACTTACCACAATATCGGCTTCGGTTAAAGGTACTTCGCCGCTTACTTTATTCACTGCTGTGATCTTTACTTTGGAAGCATCTACTGCTACATTCAATGCAGCTACTTCGGCAGTACCTTCTCCGGCAACGGTCTGGTAACTGTTAGGGTTGAGGGAAATCACTTTAATAGGAGAGTTGATGCTTACGTTGGCAAAAGCTTTACCGGAGAACACGGTTTTGCGAACCACGAAACCATGGCTGGTATCGGGCAGGGCGCAGGCTCCGGTTACCACGCCGGCTTTTAAACGGGCCGCCACACGGGCCGCTACTGCTTTACCGGTTTGGTTATGCGAGAAAACCAGCACGTTGGCACCACTGGCGGTAACTGCTTCGGCAATTACTTTGGCGTAGAGCTGCGCATCTACATGGTTCAGGGTTTCGTTGGCTACCTGGTGTACTTTGGTAACCCCGTATTTACCCAGCGAAGCCAGGTTATCGTTCACCGTTCCCAGTACCAGCGCTTCGGCCGTAGTACCCAGTTGTTTGGCTACCTGCACACCATAACTAAGGGCTTCGTAAGCGCCTTTTTTGATGTGGTTTTCTGTCTGATCAACGAATATTAAAACTGACATGGGGTGTAATTTGAAAATTTGAAAATGTGAGAATTTGACAATTTCCCGTGGCTGATAAAAGAACTCATTGTACAAGTGTGCGACGCAAGCAAAGCTGAAAGAAGTAATAAAGTCGGGCCCAAAAAATAACTCCAGACTCCAAACTGTTAACTCTTAAATGACTTTCGCTTCTTCATGCAATAGTCTTACCAGTTCTGCTACATTATCCGCATCAACCAGTTTTACGCCGGCTTTGGCAGGTGGCAGTTCAAAACTAACCACGCTGGTTAAGGCTTCTACGGCAATGGGCTCTACCACCTGCAAGGGTTTGGTACGGGCTGCCATGATACCGCGCATATTGGGAATTCTTTGTTCGGCTACACCTTTCTGGCAGCTGACCACTACGGGCAGACTTACCTCAGCCACTTCTTCGCCGCCTTCAATTTCGCGGGTGATGGTGGCAGTGGCTCCGTTGAGTTCAAACAGGGTAGCCAGTGAAATATACGGAGCATCTACCAGTTCGGCCACCATACCGCCGATTGAAGAGCCATTGTAATCGATGGCTTCTTTACCGGTGAAAATGAGATCGTAAGCGCCTTTTTTGGCTACATCGGCGATCTGTGCGGCGATAAAATAGCTGTCGGTACTGTCGGCATTTACACGGATAGCTTCATCACCACCCAGGGCCAGTGCTTTACGGATTACGGGATCGCAATCGGGTCCGCCCACTGTAACCAGGTGAATGGTAACAGATGCGTCTTTTTCTTTTAATTCAATGGCACGCACCAGGGAGTACCATTCGTCGTAAGGGTTGATGATCCACTGAACACCGGTCTCGTCGAACTTCGTATTGCCATCGGTAAAGGCAATTTTGGAAGTGGTATCCGGGGTTTTGCTGATACACACAAGAATTTTCATAAGGGAATAAGTTTACCGTTAATTAGTTGCATAAACAACTATTGGCAAATATAGGAAGGTTTTGAGAGTAGCAAAGTTTTGTGGAAGAAAATATTTGAGGAGTCAGGAGTTGGGGGAGGATTAGATAGTTAAAAGTTAATAGTTAAAAGTTAATAGTTAATAGTTAATAGTCGATAGTTACAACCAAACCGCCATTGCTCCCAACTTTTCACTTTTAACTATTAACTATTAACTTTTAACTATTAACTTTTAACTCCAGACTCCAGACTCCCAACTCCCTACTTCCTCCTACCTTTGGCCAATGGATAGAATAGCCAAGATCAAGGAGTTTCTGGTAGCCAATCCGGCAGACAATTTTCTCCGGCATGCATTGGCACTGGAGTACATGAAACTGGGAGAGGATGCCGTTGCGCGGGAACTGTTTGAAGCCATCCTGACGGAATCGCCGGATTATGTGGGCTCTTATTATCATCTGGCCAAACTGCTGGAGAAAATGGAAGCACGCGAGCTCGCGATAGCGTGGTACGAAAAAGGAATGGCCGCCGCTAAACAAGCCGGTGATAACCATGCATATAGTGAGTTGCAGGCGGCGTATGAGGACCTGGTTTACTGAGAATTAAAAATTTAAAAGTAAAAATTAAAAATTTGAAATATTTTGACTTTTGAATTTTGACTTTTTACTTCCCAAGAAACGATTGCCCCATGAAAACGACCAGCCGTACATACGATCCGATTATCTACAAAACCCCAACCGGTACAAAACTGAACTGCAAAGGCTGGATACAGGAAGCGGCATTGCGGATGTTGCTGAATAATCTGGATCCGGAAGTGGCTGAGCGGCCGGATGACTTGATTGTATATGGCGGCAGGGGAAAAGCGGCGCGGAATTTTGAGAGCCTGGACCTGATTATCAAAGCCCTGAAAGATATTGAAGGGGATGAAACCTTACTGATACAAAGCGGCAAACCGGTAGGCATATTGAAAACACATCCGGATGCGCCGAGGGTATTGCTATCCAATTCTCAACTGGTTCCCAAATGGGCCACCTGGGAGCATTTTACCGAGCTGGAGAAAAAAGGGCTGATGATGTATGGACAGATGACAGCAGGTAGTTGGATCTACATTGGTTCGCAGGGAATTGTGCAGGGCACTTATGAAACATTTGCCGCGCTGGCCGATAAACATTTTGGCGGAACCCTGCGGGGTAAGCTTTGTGTAACAGCAGGGTTGGGTGGCATGGGTGGTGCACAACCCTTATCGGTTACGATGTGTGACGGGGTTTGTCTGATAGCAGAAGTAGAAGCCTGGCGCATTGATAAAAGACTGGAGACAAAATACCTGGATGTAAAATATGCAGTGATTGATGAAGCCATTGACCGGGCACTGGAGGCCAAAGCCAAAGGGGAAGCTTTGAGTATTGGTGTGTTGTGCAATGCAGTGACTTTACTGCAGCGTTTACTGGAAAGGAATATTACGGTGGATGTTTTGACTGACCAGACTTCTGCGCATGATCCGCTGATCGGATACGTGCCGCATACGTTAACCAATGAAGCCGCAAATGCGCTGCGCCAAAAAGATCCGAAACAATATATTGAACTGAGTTACGATAGCATGAAACTGCATGTGGAACTGATGCTGGAACTGCAGCAAAAAGGCGCCATCACTTTCGACTATGGTAACAACCTGCGGGCACGTGCGCAGGAAAGAGGTTTGCAGAACGCATTTGATTTTCCGGGTTTTGTGCCGGCGTATATCCGTCCATTGTTTTGTGAGGGCAAGGGCCCTTTCCGCTGGGCGGCTTTGAGTGGCGACCCTGCGGATATTGCCGTAACGGATGAACTGATCATACAGATGTTCCCCGAAAATAAAAGCCTGCAGCGCTGGATGAAAATGGCGCGGGAAAGAATTGCTTTCCAGGGATTACCGGCGCGGATCTGCTGGCTGGGACAGGGCGAGAGAGAAAAAGCAGGTCTGGCGTTTAATGAACTGGTGCGTACCGGAAAAGTGAAAGCCCCGATTGTGATTGGCCGTGATCACCTGGATACCGGATCCGTGGCATCGCCCAACCGCGAAACAGAAGCCATGCTGGATGGCAGTGATGCAGTAGCCGACTGGCCGGTACTGAATGCACTCGTGAATACGGCGGGAGGTGCCAGCTGGGTAAGCCTGCACCATGGTGGCGGCGTAGGCATGGGTTATAGTATTCATGCAGGGATGGTAATTGTGGCCGATGGAACTGAGGAGGCAGCGGCCAGGCTGGCGCGTGTGTTACGCAACGATCCGGGTATGGGTGTGATCAGACATGCAGATGCAGGGTACGATATTGCATTGGATACTTTGCGGAAGCACAACCTCTCACTTACAGATCGATTAAAATAAGGTAGAACCGGCGGAAACCTTTATTTTCATTCCTGTTGTTATTCAAATCGGGTTTCCAGCACATGAGAAAAATTTATTTCCTTGCCCTTTTACTAGTGGCATCATATTCCTTGCATGCCCAGAAAAGAGGGCAGGCGAGGATTGACTCCCTTCTTTCCCAACTTCCTGCTATGGCAGAAGATACCGGCAAGGTGAAACTCCTGATTGATCTTTCAAATGTATATGCGGATATTAATCCCTCAGAAGGAATCCGTAATGGTGAAATGGCGAGAGAACTGTCAGAAAAAAAACAATATACCCGTGGACTGATGGATGCCTACAATGCCATTGGTGTAAACTATAAGATCAAAGGGGAGTTTGAAAAATCGATCGGGTATCATAACAGGGCTTATGCCATTGCGGAAAAGCTGGCAGATAAAAAAACGATGGCGGGTTCTTTAGGTAGTATCGGCTCTGATTATCTTTACCAGGGTGCTTATCCCAAGGCCCTGGAAAATTACCTGAGAGCCCTGAAACTAAACGAAGAAACCGGCAACAAAGCCGGTATGGGATCTGTGATCGGTAATATCGGTAATGTATATTCCTATCTGAAAGAATACGATAAATCGCTGACCTATTACGAGCGGGCCATCGGCATTTACGGAGAGCTGGGTAATAAAGCAGGTGTTGCTGCATATACCGGAAATGCTGGCTATATCTATCTCTATCAGAACAATTTTTCGAAAGCCATCGAATATATCAGTCGCGCTTTACAGGTGAATGAAAGCCTGGGTAACCTGAATGCGATTGCCGGTAATTCGCAGGGTATTGGCAGGGTATACCAAACGCAGCGTAATTACGTAAAAGCGATTACCTACTACGAAAAAGCATTGCAGGTAGCCGAAAAAGTGGGCAATAAAATTGCCATTGCGCAGAACCTGTTAACCATGGGCGAAGTATACCTGCAGGCGGCCAAAGACACGGTGGTTTCTCCTTTCAGCGGGAATCTGTCTACCCGCAAGGGATTACTTACCCGGGCTTTGTGTAATGCCAACCGTGCTGTTGCACTTCGTAAAGAAGCCAAAGATGTTAACGGGTTGAATTTTGCCTACGATACCAAATCAGACATTGAATTACAGCTGGGAGATGCGGTTGCGGCGCTCGCTTCTTATAAAGAGCATATCGCGTACCGGGATAGTGTGTTTAATCTTGAAAAAACAAAAGAGATCAACCGCCGCGAGTTACAGTATGAATTCGGTAAGCGTGAAGACTCATTGAAATACCAGCAATTGGTAACGAGCCAGCAACTGGTGCAACAGCAATTACTCGGCAAACAGCAGCAGCAGCAATTGCTACTGGTGAGTAAAGAGAAAGACCTGCAACGGCTTACTTATTTGCAGAAACAGGCTGTTCTGCAGCGCGAAAAGGAACAACAGGCTTCGCAGATGGAGAAGAATAGTCTGGAAGCCCGGCTGGCCAAAGATATCAGCGACAAACAGATTGCCCAGCAGCTGCTGGAGATCCGGTTTAACCAAAAGCTGACCTGGTTCCTCGCGATTGGTATGGGATTGATCCTGTTGATTGCCTTGCTGATTTTTCAGAACCAGCGCAGAACCCGGAAACTGAATACGATCATCAGTAAACAGAAATCAGAACTGGAAGAACTGGGGTATGTGAAAGACAGGATCTTCAGTGTGGTGAGTCATGATATGCGCTCGCCGGTAAATACGCTGATCTCTTTTATTGATATTCTCGAAGATGCGGAGATCCCGGCCGATAAATTACGCCTGTATGCGGCCACACTGAAAAACCAATTACAACATACATCCGTGCTGATGGAAAACCTGCTGAACTGGGCATCGAGTCAGATGAAAGGATTTACTCCCAGAATTACTCCGGTGCATGTAAAAGAACTGGTCAATGAAACAATGGCTGTTTTGCAGAAACAGGCCGATGAGAAAAATATCCGCATCACCAATCAGACGGATGAAGGGTTGGTTGCCTCAGCCGACAGAAATATGCTGGCGTTGGTGATCCGCAATACCATCAGTAATGCCATCAAATTTACACCCGCCGGTGGTGCTATTGAAATCACTGGGTTACAAAAAAACAGTCAGGTCTCAATCATGATCAAAGATAACGGCACGGGTATGTCAGCTGAGAAAGTAACCGCTTTCAATGATCCCGTTTATCTGCAGTCGCTCGATACCGAACGCGGCACGGGCGGAGAAAGTGGCACAGGCCTGGGTTTGCTTTTGTGTAAAACATTTACCGCATTGATGCAGGGGAATATTTGTGTGGAGAGTAAGGAAGGAGAGGGGAGTGTGTTTATCGTGATGTTGCCTGCAGCCTAGAAGGGGATTATTGAATATCGAATATCGAATAAGGAACGCCGAACACCGAACAAAAAACATAGAACATAGAACTTAGAACAGAAAATACCGAACAAAAAGAAAAGCCACCAATACGCAGTTTGTAACATCGCGTATGAGTGGCTTTTGCGTTAAGCGATGCCGAATGAAAAACTTCGACATTCGATATTCAAGCGAAGCGCTCAGCTTCCTCTTGATCCACCGGTCTTGATCGGTTTCTTACCGCCGCCCATGGGTTTGGCCGCATTGGGTTTGGCAATGAACTTGGATCCCTGCAGTCCACCCTTGGTGCTCTTACTGCCGGGTTTGCCGCTGTTTTTATTGTTTACGGGTAATGCCATATTGCATGATTTTGTGTGAAAAATTCAGCAGTAAGATAAACAGTTTCCCGCTATTGTCCAACAGAATTTACGGATGGAGGATGATGGATTAGCGAATTACGGATTGGCAGATTGTGTTTCCGAAAATTATTTTTCACCAGCTTTGCGACTTGCGGAGGAGATTGTATATTGTTATCAGTAAAATTATTGTATGGGTAAAGGCAGACTGGAAGCGTTTAGTGATGGGGTGTTGGCGATCATTATTACGATCATGGTGCTGGAAATGAAAGTGCCGCATGGGGTAAGCTGGGAAGATCTGCAACCACTGGCGCCGGTATTCATGAGTTATATCCTCAGTTTTGTGTATGTGGGTATTTACTGGAACAATCACCACCACCTGCTGCATGCCGCTCACCAGATCAACGGTAAAATTATGTGGGCCAATAATCATTTGCTGTTCTGGCTCTCGCTGATGCCCTTTTCTTCCGGCTGGATGGGCGAGAACCATTTTGCGCCCTTGCCTACGGCTGTGTTCGGACTGGTTCTGCTCATGGCTGCGATCGCTTATTTTATCCTGGCCCGCTGTCTGGTGGGTTTGCATGGAAAAGATTCTACCATTGGCAGGGCCCTGGGTATGGACTTTAAAGGTAAAATTTCAGTTGTTGTATATGCACTTGCCATTCCCCTGGCTTTTGTAGCTGGATGGATCAGCCTGTTGTTGTATGCATTGGTGGCGGTGATGTGGTTAATACCGGATAAGCGGATTGAGTTGAAATTAGCCGAAGAACAAAGGCATTGATTAGCGGATTAGCGGATGACGGATTGGCGGATTAGTATTTCACTATTTGAAATGCATACCGTATTTAAAAATAATGGAAAGGGGGGCGTTTCTACTTTCGATTACCAATATCTCTGCGAAACCTCCCGGTTCTCTGCGGCTCCGCGGTTAAAAGATTAAAAATTAAAAATTCGCTAATCCGTTATCCGCCAATCCGCGAATTGTTATGCAAGCCTCCGGTTCAGCTCGTCGTCGATCTTCTTGAAGAGATGATAGGGTTTGTAAATGCGCCAGTCGGGGAGGTCCATCAGTTCTACGTAGTAGTTCAGTTTCTTTTTCCTGAAATCCTGCTGGGTGGCTTCGGGCATATTCAGCGAAACGATCCAGCCATTCTGTTCGCTGGTTTCTTCGTACCATTCCTGGTAATATTCTTTATCGCTGCTGTGAAAGTTGAGTACGTTCTCGGTAATAATGATGTATTTATAAATGCCCTGTTTGTATAACAGATCCATCACTTCCCGCTTCAATTCCATGATATCATTCTCAATCGCATCATTCCATTCGCCCAATAATTCCATGATGGCGAAATTGAGTTCATAATCCACATAAATGATCTTGATGTAGAGGGTACGGCTGCCAAAATCATCCCATTGTGGATGGATATAATAATTATAAACGGTTTGCGAAAATTCAAACTCGCTGTAAGTCCTGCCAAAAAAAGGTGAGCGGGGGTCCTCCTCAGCTATATAAATATGCCGCCAGTTATAAAAAGGTTCTATCTCGTGCATACCGTATCTAGGAAGCTGAAGCAGCTTCTACTGCTTTTTTTACACTGCCATGTTTTAACAGCAGGTCTTTGGCTTTTTCATAGTCGGCCAGTTGCAGGTTATCCATCACCATTTTTACGCCACGGTCAACCAGTTTCACATTACTCAGCTGCATGTTCACCATTTTGTTGTCTTCCACTCTGCCCAACTGTATCATCACCGTGCTGGAGATCATGTTCAACACCAGTTTCTGTGCGGTACCGCTTTTCATGCGGGTGCTACCGGTAATGAACTCGGGGCCCACCACAACTTCTACCGGGAAATCAGCTTCTGCTGACACCGGAGAATTTGGGTTACAACTGATACTTCCTGTAATAATGCCTCTTTTACGGCATTGTTTCAAAGCACCGATGACATACGGTGTGGTACCACTCGCTGCCAGGCCCACCACTACATCTTTATCGCTTACAAAATGTTTCTGCAGATCGCTCCAGCCTTCGTCTACACTGTCTTCTGCAAATTCAACCGCCTGGGTAATGGCTTTTTCGCCTCCGGCGATAAGGCCGATGACCAGTCCGTAAGGAACCCCGAAAGTGGGCGGACATTCACTCGCATCCACAATACCCAACCGGCCGCTGGTGCCGGCACCGATATAAAACAACCTTCCGCCGGCCAGCATTTTATCGCTGATGGCCGCAGTCAGTTTTTCGATCTGCGGGATCGCCTTATTTACCGCTTCGGGTACAGTACGGTCTTCGGTATTGATATTCTGTAATAATTCGAGGATCGACATCTTCTCCAGATGACGGTAAGTAGACGATTGTTCGGTTACTTTAATAAAGTCTGACATGCCAGTAGTTTAACGGTGATACGTTAGTAATCCCTGCATCGGGGCCTTAATCACTTTGCCCAGTTCCAGTTCATAGGAATTGCAAAGGTCCTTTAATACCTCTCTAAAACCAAATGCAATACTGCCGATGAAATGGATAGGTAAGGTCCAGCTCTCCCGGTACTTGTATAAATGGGTGAAAAAGAAGTCGTTCAGCCCATCTTCAATAATATTTTCTATCATATAATGCCCCCGGTTCTCGGCCAGAAAGATGGCGTAGGAAGCCAGATAACGGTTAGCCAGGGGTTGTTTGTACACATGGTCGAGGATCTCAATGGTAGATACCTGGAAGCGTTTTTCAAAACGGGCCATCAGCTCCTCATCAAACGTATTGTACAGGTAATATTGCACCACTTTTTTGCCCAGGTAGGCGCCACTGCCTTCATCGCCCAGCACATAACCCAGTCCGGGACTGTTTTTCACGATCTTTTTGCCATCATAATAACAGGAGTTGGACCCTGTTCCGAGAATACAGGCAATGCCTTTTGACCGGCCACATAGGGCCCGGGCAGCTGCCAGCAGGTCGGTCTGTACTTCTATGGTGGCCGTTGGGAACAGCGATTTCAGCACCTTTTTAACAATCGCTGCATTGTCTTTATTGCTCAATCCGGTACCGTAAAAATGAATCCTTTCGGGTACGACCTGTTTCAGTTTGGGGAGTAATTCCTTTTGTAAAAGCGCTTTGATCTGGGCCTCGGTCAGGAAATAAGGGCTGATGCCCTGGGTTAAGATGGTTTTATTCTTGTCGCCCTGTACCAGCCGCCATTCGCATTTGGTAGCGCCACTGTCTGCAATCAAAATAACGGGCATAATCTCTGGTTGAATGTGAGGTATCAAGTTCCGGATGCGAAATTACGACAACAATCAAATAGTTGCGGCTATTATCGCATACAACTTATGCCATTCATCCTAAATAGCAAACCTTTGCGGGCATTCAAACTTTAATATGGATATTTGCGTTTGTTATAAAAGATCCTAAGATTCGTATATATGGGAAGTAAAAAACTGCAGATCTGGCTGCCCGTTCTTTTCGCTGTTGTAATGGTGATCGGGATGGCTATCGGCTATCAATTAAAGGATAAGACACTGGGTAACCGGTTTTTTAATCTATCCCGCAGAACCTCCCTGCAGGAACTGGTGGAGCTGATCAAGGGCAAATATGTAGACAAAGTATCTGCCGACAGCATCAACCAGCTGGCTGCGGATGAACTTTTGTCGCACCTGGATCCCCATTCGGTATATATCCCTGCCGATCACCTGAAGGAAGTGAATGAGGAGATGATGGGCAATTTTCAGGGTATCGGGGTAGAGTTTCAACTGCTGGATGATACCGTGAATGTGATGCATGTAATGGAAGATGGTCCCTCGGCCAAAGTAGGACTGAAAGTGGGCGATAAAATGCTGCTGGTGAATGATTCGGTATCCATTGCAGGCCAAAAACTGCAACCCGATGATATCCGGAAACTGTTACGTGGTCCGATGGATACCAAAGTGAAAGTGCAGGTGTTAAGAGGAACTGAGAAAAAAGAAGTCGTGATCACCCGCGGGGTGATACCGGTATCGCCTGTCGATGCCGCTTATATCATAGCCCCGGGAACCGGTTATATCCGCATCAATAAGTTTGCAGAGCGTACCTATGAAGCTTTTATGCAGCAAACTGAAAAATTGCTGAAACAGGGCATGAAACAACTGATCCTTGACCTGCGGGGCAATGGGGGCGGACTGATGAAAGAAGCCACTGATATTGCCGATGAATTTTTAAGTGGCGACAAACTGATCGTTTATACCGAAGGGGAACATGTACCCCGTTATGAATACCGTTGCAAACGGAACGGCATTTTTGAAACCGGTAAACTGGATGTATTGATTGATGAAGGTTCGGCTTCTGCGAGTGAAGTATTGGCAGGGGCTTTGCAGGATTGGGACAGGGCTACCATCATCGGTCGCCGCTCTTTTGGCAAAGGCCTGGTACAGCAGCAGTTCCAGTTAACCGATGGCAGTGCGGTACGTCTGACCATTGCCCGTTATTACTCACCGCTGGGAAGAAATATCCAGAAACCCTATAGCAAAGGCAAGGCAGAATATGAGGAAGAACTGGCCGAACGTTTTCACAATGGCGAAGTGGTAAAAGGGGATACCTCTAAACAAACCGGTAAACCCTATAAAACCCCTGCCGGAAGGATCGTATACGGTGGCGGTGGCATTACCCCCGATGTATTTGTGCCCTTTGACACCACCCGCATGGAATCTGACCTGCTGAAAATGTATTACAAAGGCACTATCGGCAATTTTGTGTACCGGTATTATATGCAGAACCAGGCTTTTTTTGATGGTATTCCCAATGCAGCGGCACTGGCTACCCGTTTTGTGCCGGGTGAGAAGGAATGGGCCGGGTTAAGCGGTTATGCCCGCAGAGACAGTGTGGACCTGTCTGGCATAACAGCAAAAGGCAAACAGGAAGTATTGAAAAGGATCCAGATCATGATGGCCAGACAGATCTGGCGTACAGAAGGTTATTTTGAAGTGAGTAACCTGCGCGATGAAACGGTACAGAAAGCGCTGCAGGGACTGAAATAGCCTTGCTGACAGGCATTCGCGGGAGAAGTTGACGGATTTGTGTTTTTTCTTATTAGATTGCGCCCTGTTTACCACCAAAACGATCAAAACAAACAAGGAATATGACTATTGAACAGTTTAAGGAATTGACTTTAGAAGCAAAACTGCAGGTCTTGAAAAAATCCGGTGAATTACTGGGTTCTTACGAGCGTAACAATGAGAACGGCGGTCCTAAAACACCGGGTGATATCTATGCAGTGCATGATTTCTGGGTGTACCTGAGTGATGATGAAGAAACCATCGTTCCTTCCCGCAGAAATCCTTTACCTAAGGAAGAAGAAGAGGAAGAGTAATTTTTCATCGCATCCCGTACCTGTTCTCCCGGGTTGGCCAGTTCATCGGCCGGCCTGTAATGGATAGAGTATTTCATATCATTTCCCCTGCAAAGGGGATTTTTTATTTACAGGGAGTTGCGCAGGGTTAAAGCGAAAGGGATGGCTATCTGCTGCATGGATTGTTCGAGGATGAGCTCTGCGGTTTTTTCGCCCATCAGCTGAAAATCGGTGGAGATGGTAGTGATGCCGTTGAGGATGATCTTTTTTAATGGGGTTTCATTGTAAGAGATCACGCCCACATGTTTGCCCAGTTTCATTTTGGTGGCCAGTACTTTTTCCAGCAGGATCACCAGGTCATCTTCCATGAGGTTAATATATACTTCGCCTTCTTTGATCGGTTCATTGGCGATCTGGTGTACCACTTTATACGTAAACGCATACTGCTGGCAGAATCGGGTAAAACCCTGTAAGATCTCCTGCGGATGATAGGTGTAAAAAGGAACAATGATCTTGATAGTATGGTATTTGGCCAGCTGTGGCAGGGCTTTTTCCAGTGCGCCATAAATGTCTTTCTCAAAATTCTCATACACCGCCCCGAAACTTCCCTCCATACCCGGTACCAGTTTATCGAGCAGGATCAGTTTGTGTTTCGGGATAGTATTCAGCACATCATGCGCATGATCTCCGCCCACCATAAAATGCGGGATGATCACATAATGCGAATAATCTTTGGCTGCATTCTGTATCAGTCTTTTGAAAAAATCAAAATCATTGTTATAGATATAAAAATCAATGGAAGCCAGCTCGCCCAGCGATGCTACCAGTGCATCGTAAATGATCTTTTTATGCGGACTCAGTTTATTAAACAGCAGAAAGATCTTCCGTTGCTGTTTCGGGTTGGCATTTTTTACAAAATACCCCTTGCCTGGTACCGAGCCGAGTACACCGATCGATTTTAAATATTTGTATCCTTTTTCTGCCGTATCCCGGGCTATCTCAAACTCAAAACTCAGTTCATTGATGGAAGGAAGCATATCCTCTTTCCGGATCCGCCCCTCTGCAATGGCTTTGATGATGGACTGGGCCAGCTGCAGGTACTTTGGGGTAGCTGAATAGTAATCGATGGAAAGATGCTGGAAAATGTTTTTTTTCTTCATGGGGATCGCTGCCGATACCAAACTTACTGATTTTGGCATTAAACTGCTGATCCCCGGCATTTTATGGATGAATGCAGCGCTTATGCCGGTATAGGCATGGCGGTACCAAACAGCAAATATTTCATAGCCAATGGCATTCCGGTTTCTGCGGCGTGTACGTGATCCTCGTAAAGCCGGGTTGGAGGTAACTAAGAACGGATATCTGTATATTTATGTAAGTGATGAAACACCAAATGTAGATCTGTTCTTTGATAATTTAAACTGGTGCATAACAGGGGGCCTTTGCTGGAGGAAACGCACTATTACCCCTTCGGGTTGACGATGGCAGGCATCTCTTCTAAAGCTGCGGGGAAGTTGGAGAATAGATATAAGTATAATGGGAAGGAATTACAGAGTAAGGAATTTAGTGATGGTAGTGGGTTGGAGTTGTATGATTATGGGGCAAGACAACATGACCCACAACTAGGGCGATGGACTTCGATAGACCCGTTATCTGAATTGGGAAGAAGATGGTCTCCTTATAATTACGCACTTAATAATCCAATTAGATTCATAGACCCTGATGGAATGTGGTCATACGATGCAAATGGAGGTGCTTCTACAAATGATGCTGGAGAGATAGCTGATTTTATGAAGCAATTTGGTGCAACCGCGAAAAAGGATGACGAAAAGAAAGAGGAGCTAGCATCCAGTGGCAAAGAAGATGAAAAATCAAAGAAAAAGAGTGCTTCGCAAGATGAGAAATCAAAAAACACTATAGACCAATCAGAGCAAGCAAAGAAAATTCTTGAAGGTGGAGATTTTTTAGCTCTTGAATTTCAGTTAGCAAAGGATAAACTTGTTTCTTTGAATGGTACAATTAGCATTAAGACCAAAAACGGTGTTATAAAGCTAGTAAGTACTGCTGACCAATATGCAGCTTTGGCAAAAGCTTTTGGTAAACTTGGACAAGGTGCTACTGGGTTGGGAATTATTCTTGATATAAACTCATACAATCAAGGAGAAATTTCTGGTGGTAGACTTGGTTATAGATTAACTGGTGCAGCAGCAGCTTTAGCTTCTGATATTCTCGCAAAAGCAATTCTTGGGTCTGAAGTAGGCCCATGGGG
>DASWXD010000008.1:0-16467 GCA_036405675.1 Sediminibacterium sp. | reverse complement strand
AGAAGAACCGCTTCTTTACTGCCATCAATCTGGTAGGATTAACCATTGGTTTTACCTGCTGCATTCTGATGGGGTTGTATATCCAGAATGAACTCAGCTATGACCGTTTTCAGCAAAAAGGAAATCGTATAGCAAGGGTACTCATGGCCTACAGTTTTGGCGAAAAAGTGAATAAGGTAATTTATACCAGTACCAAAGTAGCACCGGTATTCAAACGCAATTTTCCGGAAGTGGAAACGGCCATCCGCATGTACCAGGCCACACGGATTGTGAAACACGAGGACAAAGTGTTTAACGAAAAGAAGTTCATGTATGCAGATTCTACTTTTTTCGATATGTTTTCCTTCCGTTTACTGCAGGGAAACAAAGCAACCGTACTGGAAGGCCCGAACAAAGTATTATTGACAGAAACGGCTGCCCGTAAATATTTCGGGAATACGAACCCGGTGGGTAAAACCCTGTACATTGCTGCATCGCAAACGCCTTACCTCATCACGGGCATTATGCAGGACTGTCCGGAAAACTCACAGATCAAATTCGATTTCCTGGCTTCTTTTTCCTCCATGGGAAACATACAGGAAAAAACTTACTGGAATGCCAACTATACCACCTATCTGCTGCTGAAGAATGAACAGAGTTTTGCATCCCTGCAAAGCAAGATCCCGGGATTTATGAAAAAGGAAATGGCCGATCAGCCCAATACCTATGTTTCATTTGAACTGGAGCCTTTTAACAGGGTTCATCTCTATTCGCCTTATCCCGGTTTTGAACCCAATAACAGTATCACCTATATCTATATCATTTGTGCGGTAGCATTGCTGATCTTATTTATCGCCTGCTTTACCTATATCAACCTCGGCACCGCCAGTTCTATTGAAAGAGCCAAAGAAGTAGGCGTAAGAAAAGTGCTGGGAGCAGATAAATCGCAGATCTTCTGGCAGCATATCGGAGAATCTCTGTTACTCTGTTTTCTGTCGCTCATCATCAGCCTTTTGCTGGTGTTACTAACCCTTCCCTGGTTTAATGGCCTCGCCGATAAAAATATACACCTTACCGCTTTATTCACACCGCTGAACCTTGCCTTTCTCGGATCCATCTGGCTTATCATCAGTTTTGCCGGAGGAAGTTATCCTGCCCTGGTTTTATCCGGTTTTCAACCTATCAAAGTATTAAAAGGATTATTCCGTAACAGCAGTTCTGGATTACTGGTGCGTAAGTCGCTGATCGTTTTCCAGTTCATGATCTCTGTATTCCTGATCGTTGCCACGGTAGTAATACAGCAACAGATGCAGTATATACGCAACAAGAATCTCGGGTATCAGCGGGAACACGTGCTATTATTGCCGCTGGACCAGAAAATGCTCGAGAACTATCCCACCATCAAAACGGAACTGAAGAAAAATGCAGGTATTCTGTCTGTAGCAAGAGCCGTTAGCGATCCTACGCATATAGAAGGTGGATATAATATGCGGAGTGATGAAATGCCGCCAGGCGGACAACTCTCTGTAACTGCAACACCCATTGACGATGGGTATGTGAACACCAACGGGCTGCAACTGGTAGCCGGCACCAATATTACAGAACAGGATCTGCAGAATGCCGATGAACTGAAACATCCCGAAGATCTGGTAATGCAGTTCATACTCAACGAAGCGGCCGCAAAAGAACTGGGCTGGACCGCCCAAACAGCCATCGGCAAAAAAATGTTTCTGGGAGATGACAGGCCCGGCTATGTAAAAGGAGTTGTCAAAGATTTTCATTTCCAGTCCTTACACAATACCATACAGCCACTGGTACTGTTCCCTTCTTCCTGGAGCAGCCAGATGATGGTGAAACTGGATGGCAATCATCTTTCGCAAACCATTGCCGCTATTGGTGAACAATGGAAAAAAATGGTACCGCACAGGCCTTTTGAATACCGGTTTATGGATGATGCTTTTAACCAGCTGTACGAAAGCGAGAACAGGTTGGCTAAGGTATTGTCGGTATTTGCAGGTATTGCCATCGTACTGGCCTGCCTGGGTCTGTTTGGTCTCTCCTCTTTCAGCGCCCAGCAAAGAATCAAAGAAATCGGGATCCGGAAAGTATTGGGCGCCTCACTGGTACAGATTGTAACCATCTTATCGAAAGAATTTATCCTGCTATCACTGATCGCTTTTATCCTTGCCTTCCCCATTGGCTGGTGGGCAGTGAACCTATGGCTACAGGATTTTTCTTACCGTATTACGATTCATTGGAGTTTATTTGCGCTAACAGGTATTGCTACCATATTACTGGCCCTCATAACCGTGACGTTCCGGGCAGTAAGAGCCGCATTGGCCAACCCGGTAAAGAGCTTACGAACAGAATGAGGATAGTGAATGGTCAATGGTGAATATCCGCCTCCATTGCCCATTCACCATTGACAATTGACCATACAATCCGGGAAAAAGGGTGTACGCACACAGACAGAAACTGTCCGTTTTCGTACACTATTAAATACCTTTAGCGTACAAAACCCTTACTGGCAAAGGGTTTTCAAAGATGGCACAGGCTTTGAGAATGACCAGACAGTAAACCCCGCAATATGATCCAGTTAGAAAAGATCTACAAATGGCATAACAACGGTAATAACCGGGTATTTATCCTGAAGGATATTAACCTGACCATTGAGGAAGGCGCTTTTATCTCAGTGATGGGCCCTTCCGGTTCCGGTAAATCTACCCTGCTCAATATCATTGGTATGCTGGATGAGCCCTCGGAAGGCAGCTACCGGTTTCTGGGTCAGGACGTATATACCATCAAAGAAAAACAGCGATCGGAACTATACAAACAAAATATTGGTTTCGTATTCCAGGCCTATCACCTGATCGATGAATTAACCGTTTACGAAAACATTGAAACCCCTTTGCTGTACCAGAACATCAAAACGGCGGAAAGGCAGGCCATGGTGGCGGATATACTCGACAGGTTTAATATCGTAGGTAAAAAGGACCTGTTTCCGGTTCAGTTATCCGGCGGACAGCAGCAATTGGTGGGCATTGCCCGCGCCCTGATTGCCAAACCGAAATTACTGCTGGCAGATGAACCCACCGGTAACCTCAATTCCAAACAGGGCGAAGAGATCATGGAACTATTTAAACAGATCAATGAAGAAGATGGTGTAACCATCATACAGGTAACCCATTCAGAAAAAAATGCCGCTTATGGCAAACAGATCATTAACCTGCTCGATGGCAGGATCGAAAAATAATTAAAGCGAACCGAGAACATGAAAAAGAAGAATATTACCGGCCTCCTGTTAAGTGCCCTCCTGCTTACGGCAACCCTGCGTGCTCAAACAACCGGTACTGCCGGCGGCGTACTGACCCTGCAGCAATGCGTAGAAACAGCCATCGGGAATAACCTGCTTGTCCGCCAGTCTGAATACCAGGCACAATCAGATAAAGTAAACTATAAACAGGCCAAGGGCAGCCAGTTGCCTTTTATCTCAGGCAATGTAAATCATGGTATTAACCAGGGCCGTAGTATCGATCCCTTTACCAATACCTATGCTAACCAGCAGATCAATTTCGCCAACTATTCCATCAATACCAGCATCACACTCTGGAATGGTTCTTCTTTACAAAACTCTATCAAACAAAGTGAACTCACCGCCAAAGCCAGTGAAATGGACTGGCAGCAGACAAAAGACAATATCACCATTAATGTGATACTGGCCTACCTGCAGGTACTGAGCGCGCAGGAACAACTGAACGTGGCCAAAAACCAGGTAGAAGTAACCAAAACACAGGTAGCCAGACTGGAAACCCTGTATGCCAGCGGTGCCATTGCCCCAGCTATGTTATATGATCTGAAAGGACAACTTTCGGGCGATCAGTTAACCGTGATCAACGTAAAAAATACACTGGAAACTGCCAGGATTAATCTGGCCCAGTTGATGAATGTACCCTACAATGCATCTGTACAACTCGAAAACCTGGGCGCTTCCAGTAATCCTGTTTTGTATGATGGTACTGCCGATAATATCTATCAAACCGCAGAGCAGCAACTCGCTTTTATCAAAGCCGCCGAATACCGTAAACAAAGCGCACAGAAAAGATATCTCGCTGCCAAAGCGCAATTATTGCCAATCCTTAGTTTCAATGGCGGTTTCGGCACCAACTATTCGAGCGTGGCTACCCGCCAGGAACTGCTCAGCACTGCAGATGTTGCCACCAGCCAATACGTGAATGTAAGTGGCAGTAAACTGCCGGTATTTGCCCCACAAAGCAATTACCAGAGTCATAAGATTACTTATGGCGACCAATGGACCAATAACCTGAACTCCTCCCTCAGTATCGGTCTGCAGATCCCGATCCTGAATGGGTTACGCGCCCGTAGTAATGTGAGCCAGGCAAAAATTGCTGAAAAGCGCACCAGCTTTGAAGCACAATCTGTAAAAACACAATTGCGCCAGGCCGTAGATCAGGCTTATGTAAACATGAATGCCGCTTTTGAACGGTACCTGGCCCTGAAAAATCAGGTGGAAGATTTCACCGTTTCTTTTAAAGCGGCAGAAGTAAGATTTATCAATGGGGTAAATACTTCGGTAGAATATATGATTGCCAAAAACAATGTAGACAGAAGTAATGCCAATTTTGTAGCCGCCAAATATGATTACCTGTTACGCGTAAAAGTGCTCGACTTTTACCAGGGCAAAGCTTTGTGGTAACATTTTTCTCATGTACTACGTGCAACGTATGTATCCGGCCCTGTATTCTTACAGGGCTTTTTTATTGATTTCAAACAAGGTGAATACGGCCAGTTACAGCAGATCTTTTTTCAATACCACTATCTGTCCCATATGATACGCATCATGCTGTAAACAACCCAGTAACAACTGGAAATAGGTTTGCCCTTTAATGGGCGATGCCGTATCCAGCAGACTGTCATCAAAAGCTGTAATTAGTTCATTCAATTGCCTGTATACTTCTTCAAAATGTAATAGAGTGGTTTGCCAGGAAGCTTCGGTCAGTTCATCGGGCAGATACATATCGGGCATCGGCGGTTCGGCATGTTTGCCCTGTAAACGGATCATCACGGTTTTCCGCCAGTAGATCAGATGATTCACCAGTTGCCAGATGCAGTTCCCTTTCTCATGTAATCGAACAGCAGCTTTTTCGGCCGTTACATCTTTCAGTACCTGCTGCATATTCAGTCCTACCCAGCAATCGCCCTGCTGCAGGTCGGCAAATAATTGGCCAATCTTTTGAGTTTCCCGCATAATTTTGTTTTGAGATGTAAACATAGCAGAAAATAAAAACCATCTTAAAAACTTACATGAGTGGATATAGCAAACCGGTAGAGATCCGCTGGAGCGATATGGATCCCAATTTTCATCTCCGCCATTCCGCTTACTATGATTTCGGGGCCTATTTACGGGTATCGTTCATGAATGAGCACGGACTTACGCCCTTTGTGATGCAGGATCAACATATTGGCCCCATCCTTTTCCGGGAAGAATGTGTGTTTAAAAGAGAAATTCATTTCAGTGATACGGTATCCATCAATGTACAACTGGTGAAAAGCACCCATGATATGAGCCGCTGGACCATGGTACACGAAATCTGGAAGAACGGTAATACCCTAAGCGCCATCATCACCATCGACGGGGCCTGGCTGGATACAGTAACCCGTAAACTGGCCGTTCCCCCGGAATCATTCAGAAAAGTATTTGAAGATTTGCCCAGGGCCGCACATTTCACCTGGATCGAAAAAACAAACTTATGACCATCCGCCAGATAGATACATCCCATGCTGCAGAATTATCTGCACTGGCCAAAGCCATTTATGTAGAACATTACCTGCATTTATGGTATCCCGGTGGTGCTGAATGGTATATGAACGAACAGGCTTACCCGGCAGAAAAACTGCAGGCAGAATTAGCTGATCCCAACAACCTGCATTACATCGTTTATGATGAACTGAATGCACCATTGGGATATCTTAAACTACGCATAATAGCCACGCTCAGCGGGCAGGAAGAAAAAGATTGTCTCGAAATAGAAAGAATTTACCTGCACAAAGCAGCTACCGGTAAAGGAGTTGGCAGACAGCTGATGGAACTGAGTGAGACTGTGGCAAAACAATACCATAAAGACATGGTTTTTCTGAAAGCCATGGACAGCAGCCAGGACGCCATCGGTTTTTACCAGCGCATGGGTTACAAGGTTTGCGGCAAACTGGTACTGCCTTTTGCACAAATGAAAGAAGTTTACCGCGGCATGGTAATCCTGCAGAAAACACTGTAACAAATACGAATTCCTCCAATAAAGAAGCCCCTCTGCAGGGGCTTCCGGATGATTTACCCGGCACCGATTGCTATGCCACCGAGTTTGTAACCTTTAACTGGACTAAAAGTACAAACCCGCATTATTCAGCAGACCTCTATTCGGGCTTACCCTGAATTTAATCGGTGAGCGCAGGCGCTTATCTGTAAAAACAAAATCCCCCGGCTGGCGGAGGATTTTAATTAGCTATCCATCGGTTTACTTATACAAACCAACGGCTGGAAACACGTGTACTTCTTACACCACGACGGATATTCCAGAGATCAACAACACCGAAACGGGTATGGTTGATTTTTTTTCTTGTTACAGGTACGATGCCTGTTGCTACGGTTTCTTTTACTTCTGTGACCAGTTGTTTTAATTCATTTGCTTCGATCTGGACAATAGAAGGCATTACATTACTCTTCATAATATTTCTACTTTTAATATTAATGTTTACACTGAGCGGAAACAGGGGAATACCAATTCAATCGTTAGAAGAATGTCTCAGAACCTATCACCCTTGAGACTCTTTTATAATATGTGCTCAGTTTCAGGGTGCAAATGTACAGCTTTACAGCATAATAGAAAAATTAATCTGTAAATAGTATGTTAATGTATCAAAATAAACTGCTATTTAATGGCTGTCAGGTCAATATCCGGGCGCGACTCGTCTGCCAGCATCACCTTCCCCCTGTTGGTTCTTACAATACGGGAGAAGAGAGAAATTTCCTTATCAAAGAGGAAGCGGAAAAAAAGTTTTGTCCAGGAAGTATGATAACTCAATGTATCATAAAAAGCAGGTGCTTTCTTCCGGATCTGCGGTAACCGGTTCCAGGGAACAGAGGGAAAATCGTGGTGTTCATTGTGATACCCTACATTAAAGGCAACGGTATTCAGCACACCATAATAACTATAGGTTTCCTGTTCTCCTTTGGTGAGATAATGTTCCTGGATCCACCTCGCTCCCAGCGGATGTAATCCCACTGAAAAGAAAAAACTGAAGATCAGGAACATCACCGCTTTCACACCCAGCAGCCAGCCTATCAGACTGATGAATATAATTTGTACCAGCCAGTTCAGTGCCACCCATTTATTGAACGGCTGAATCTCGCGCAGGCGCGGAAAACGGAACAACTGGAAAAAAGGATAGAACAATAACCAGATCACTTTCCCGATAAAAAAATTATCGATAAGTTTTGCCTCCCAGTAATTGGGCAGATCGCCATCCAGTTCATGCACCCCCTGGAAAGAATGATGTTTGATATGATAAGTTTCGAAAGAAACCGAACTGGGAAAGATCAGGGGAATATTGGCCATAATACCCGCTAAGCGGTTAGCGGCCTGGTTTTTAAAGATCAGTCGGTGCGCACATTCATGAATCATCACAAATAAAGCATGGTCTGCAAAAGCGCCCAGCAGGTAAGCAGCGCCAACCACGATCCACCAGGATTGATCGGCCACCAGCCAGCTTCCCAGCAATTGGAAAGCTACCAGTCCTACAATGGCCAGAAAAGTATAGGGGTTCTTCCCTATCAGGTTACGCATGTCCGGCACTTCTTTGAGGATGAGTTTGGTTCGGATACGATGTGGCTCACAACCGGTAACATGTACAAAGTCTTTTTTCTCCTGCATAGCTGACAAGATAGGATTAAAAGCCCTAAAACGGGGACAAACCAGCCTGAAAGTATTGTTGTACAGTGAATTATGTAATTTTTTGGCTGATGATTCAACATAAACCGGGTTTCTGTCTGTAAAGGATATAACTAATAGAGGCCGGCATATAAGAGAACCCACCCCAGCTTCGGTAATTATGCAGTATGGAAAAAAGAATACTGGGGATTATCTTATCCCTGCTGGGAATCATCGGACTGATTTACGCCGGTGTTGGTTTTATGAACGGAGATAGTGGCACAAGGAATATCAAAACCATTGTGATCTTCGGATTACTGGGCGCGATCTTTTTTGTGGCAGGTATTGGTCTGATCAAAAGCACCAAAGACAAAGAGACCTAGACAGAATTATTTGACAGGTACTTTTTATTATTTGAACAGAGCCGGTTTTTACAACCAGATCTGACTGGCAAAGCTGACTGCCTGCTAAACAATAATGATAAGGTTATTCATAAAAAAGTGCGGCTTTCGGGCCGCACTTTTTAGTAAATAACCAATACTGTTTATACAGTTGTTTTTTTGCCTACCCCATTCATCAGCCCAACTGCCGCACCGGTAATCAAAAACATCACCCCGCCGCAAACAATATCCACCAGCGTACCCTGCAGGTTCATGAGATTGGCTGTACCCAACATCGTGAGGTCGAAACCGGCAGTGATCAATACCCCCAGCACAAATCCGGTACCAGCACCTGCCGCCAGGCTACTGATACCTGTCCATTTGTTATAGATATAAGATAGCGTAAGGCCATTAAAAATGGAACCCGCTATCAAAGCCCACCAAACCATCTCTCCCATCGGCTTCATGACGCCGGTAGCTGTACCTGCATTTTTACTAAAAAAATCGGCCATGGCCAAGCCGTAAATCAGATACCCGGCAAAAAAGCAAACTATGCCGCCAACAATACCAGAGACCAGGAATTTTTGTGTGTTCATAGCAATCGTTTTTAAGGGTAAAAAAGATTAAACAAAATAAGGTGCAGATCACTCATTTGCAATAGCACAGCTGGAATGTGCACAACTCGGAGACCGAAGTACAAATATATGATAGTCAGCTATTTGCATTTTTATAGTGCAGGCGGTTTAGAAAACCCAAGCTTTTGTATATCTTGTTTCAAACTAAACGCTTATGTTCCCAAAACTCCTTTGGCTACTGCTATTAATGGGTTGCCTTGCCGGTACTACCCAGGCTCAACAAAAAAAGACACTTACTACAGACGACTACGCTAAATGGCAAAGTATTGGTGCCAACGACCTCTCTCCCAATGGAGAGTGGGTGGCGTACCAGTTACTGGTGCAGGAAGACAATGATACCCTGTACGTGATTAACCGAAACAATGGAAAGTCTTACAAATTAGCTTTTGCGGGCTCTCCTGAATTCTCGAAAGACAATAAATGGCTGGCCTACCGGATAGGTTTGCCTTTTAAAGAGGCAGAGAAACTCCGCGATCAGTCTAAACCCATCGAATACAAAATGGGACTGCTGAACCTGGAAACGGGTAATAAGGAAACCGTACAGAATATTTCCCGCTTTGGTTTTTCACGCAATGGAAAGTTCCTCGCTGTTTACCTCGCTCCTCCCAAAGAAAATAAAGACAAAGGCAGTGTATTACTGCTGAAGAACCTGGCGGATCATACCACGCGTACCATTGGTAATGTAACTGACTATGCGTTTAATAAGAAAAGTGATTTCCTGGCCTATATCATTGAATCGGCCAATATTGCCGGCAACTCAGTAGAATTGTTTAACCTTAATCACTACACGATAAAAGTAGTGGCCAGTGATACGTCCCGCTTCTCCAAACTCAGCTGGCAGAAAGAAGGGGATGGACTCAGCTTTTTCAAAACCTTTAAAAAAGACACCCACGAAGAAGAAAATGCCATGGTGTACAGTTATATGGACATTTATAAAACGGCTTCATTACAGATCTTTGACCCAACCACTGCAGCAGGTTTCCCCGGTAACATGCGGATCTACAATGGGTCGGCACTCAGGATCAGTGATGATATGCGTTCGGTTTTCTTTGGACTGAAAACCTGGACCCTGAAACCCAAAAAAGAAGACAAAAAAAATACAGATTCCAGCAAATCCAAAACAGACAGTACCAAAACCATGCTGGCCAAAAAACCGGTTGGTGACGAAAAATTACCGGCAGTAGATATCTGGCATTGGAAAGATCCGGAGATCCAGCCGCGACAGAAAATAACCTTTACGCAGGATAAAGAAGTCAGTTATTTATCAGTTTGGAATCTGGGCACTAAGCAATTCTATCAACTCGCCAAAGAAAATACACCAGATGCCTTATTAACAGGCAACCAGCAATTTGCCATCACTTCTACCAACAAAAAATACAAACCCGCTTTTAAGGAAGACTATGCAGATTTTTATCTGGTAAATACACAGACCGGAGAGGAAAAATTGTTGTACGAAAAAACACTGGATGGTTTTTACACGGGCCCCAACTCCTCGCCTGATGGTAAATACCTGTACTACTTCCGCGATAAACATTGGTGGGTGTATGAGATGGCCACCAGCAGAAATATCAACATCACACAAAACATAAAAGCAGATTTTCAGAACCTACGTGATGACCACCCTGCTACCAGGCCACCGGTAGGTGTTGGTGGATGGATCAAGGGAGATAAAGAAGTGCTTCTGTATGATGAATACAATATCTGGGCCGTAAAACCTGATGGCAGTGGTGGCAGAAAACTGACACAGGGCGAGAAAGAAGAAATTATGTTCCGCGTATACCGGGTAGATTTTGAAGAAACTTATCTCGACGACAGCAAACCCCTCTATCTCTCTGCCTACGGCGATAAGAGCAAAAAATATGGTTACTATAAGTATGAAAATGGCAACACAGAAAAACTGATTTTTGAAGACCTTTCTATCAGTCGCCTCACAAAAGCGAAAGACGCGAATAGTTTCCTTTATGTAAAACAGGATTATCATTTATCGCCTGAATTATACGCCAGCGATAATTTCACGAACGATAAAAAGATCACGGGCACCAATCCGCAACAGGATAACTATTACTGGGGTAAAAGCCGCCTGATCAGTTATACCAATGCCAAGGGCAAAAAAATGCAGGGTGCGTTGTTCTATCCGGCCAACTACGAGCCGGGCAAACAGTATCCGATGATCGTGTACATCTATGAACTGCTCTCAAACACCGTTCATAGTTACACCAACCCATCGGTAAGAACTGCTTATAATACCACCAACTTTACCACCAACGGTTATTTTGTATTCAGACCTGATATTGTGTACGAAACCAATGAACCCGGCATGAGCGCAGTAAACTGTGTGGTACCTGCGGTAAAAGAAGTGCTGAAAACAGGCATGATTGACAAAGAGAAAGTGGGTTTGATGGGACATAGCTGGGGTGCTTACCAAACAGCTTACCTGGTTACACAGACCGATGTATTCAAAGCAGCCTGCGCTGGTGCACCTTTAACAGATCTGATCAGCATGTCGCTATCTATATACTGGAACAGCGGAACACCCGACCAGAAGATCTTTGAAACCAGCCAGGGAAGATTTGATGGTCCCTGGTACGAGCGTACCGATGCACATATCCGCAACTCGCCCATGTTCAATGCCAGCAAGATCAAAGCGCCTTTACTGGTTGCTTTTGGCGATAAGGATGGTGCGGTTGACTGGCACCAGGGTATTGAAATGTACGGAACCATGCGCCGCATGGAGAAACCCCATGTAATGCTGGTATATGCCGATGAGAATCACGGCCTGGCCAAAAAAGAAAACCAGATCGACTACCAGAAGCGCCAGCGTGAATGGTTTGATCATTACCTGCTGGGCAAACCGGCGGAAAAATGGATCACCAGCGGTGTTACTTACCTGGAAAAGATGAAAGAAAGAGAAAAACCATCCGACCCCAAATAAGAAAATTCCACCCAAAAAACCTGCTACCATCTGGAGCAGGTTTTTTAATTTTAAACAAATCAACTGATTCACTCATTCACTCATTCACTCACCCACTCATTCACTCATTAACCATGTCTCCCATCAAAACAGCGATTCTCTCCTTCGGTATGTCGGGAAAAGTATTTCACGCCCCCTTTATTCACCTGCATCCGGGTTTTGAACTGGTGGGCATCTGGGAGCGATCCAAAACGGATTCCTTAGCATTTTATCCCGGAATCCGGATCTATCGTTCCCTGGAAGAGATCTTAGCGGATGATTCCATCGAACTGGTGGTTGTAAATACCCCAACTGCCACCCATTTTGATTTTACCAAAAAAGTACTGGAAGCCGGTAAACATGCGGTGGTAGAAAAAGCCTTTACCACCACGGTTGCCGAAGCAGAAGAACTGAAACAATTGGCAGAAAAAAATAAATTAGTATTGTCTGTATTCCAGAACCGCCGCTGGGACAGTGATTTCAAAACAGTAAAAAAAATCGTGGAAGAAGGCTGGCTGGGCGAGATCATGGAAGCAGAATTTCATTTCGACAGGTTTAAAGATGAGCTCAGTCCCAAAGCCCACAAAGAAACTCCCGCACCCGGCGCAGGTATCTTAAACGATCTGAGTCCACACCTGATAGACCAGGCTTTACACTTATTCGGCAAACCGCAGGCAGTTTTTGCGGATATCCGTATTACCCGTCCCGGTTCTCAAGTGGATGATTATTTTGAGATCCTGCTCTACTATCCTATCCTGCGCATTCGTTTAAAAGCAGGCTACCAGGTGCGGGAACCATTCCCCTCTTATGTGATCCATGGCCGCAAAGGATCTTTCCTCAAATCAAGGGCAGATGTACAGGAAGCTAAATTACTCGCTAACGAAAAACCGAATCTGACCGATTGGGGAACCGAACCTGCAACGGAACAGGGATTGCTGCATACGGAAAAAAATGGCAGCGTAATCCGTGAAAGAATCCCAACATTACAAGGTAATTATTATGATTACTATGACGGGATTTTTGAATCAATCAGGCATCAGCAACCGGTACAGGTTAGTGCACAGGACGGTATTCATGTGATGAGCATTATTGAAGCCTGTTTTGTCAGCAGCAAACAAAGACGCGTGATTGAGCTGTAAAGATGCTATTCATGAGGTATTGATTACTGCTCAATGATCTTACCATTTTTATTAATTCCGGTACCACCCACCGCTCCGTTTTTACTGATTTTTTCATTACCATCGGTACTGCTCTTTCCGTTTTTGGTTAGTTTATTGTATAAAACAGTAACGGTCACAGGTGTTCTTGCAGCACTGATACAACCCGTAGTGGAATTTCTGGCTTCAGCATAAAACGTAGTGGTATTTCTCATCTGGGATATGATATAATTGGTATTTCCTGACTGCAGAAGTGACCCATTAACGGTCTGGTCATACCAATCTACGGTACTCCCGGTTGCCGGTGTTGCAATCAGGGTTACCGATCCGGAATCAATTATCGTTGTTATATTGTTTACAGCAGGCACAATTTTATACATATTACTACTGGTACTCGTATATAAATTGCCAACCCTATCCATGGCGAGATATTGTGGCGTGCTACTCGGGGTCACATACGTAGTTTTTGTACCATCCGGTGTGATTTTAACAATCGAACGACTAATACTGGATTCAGCTACAAACAAATTGCCTGAACCATCAATGGTGATACCATAAGGAGAATTCAGTCCGGTTGCAAAAACGCTTACGAAACCCTCCGGCGTAATTTTCTTTACTGTTCCGGAGCTGATCTGTTCTGTTACATAGAGATTACCGGCAGTATCCAGTACAATACCTGCAGGAGAACTTAACCCGGTTACAAAAGTGGTTATACTACCGTCTGATAAAATCGTTTTGATAGATCCGGCAGTTCTTTCAGCCACATAAAGCTTACCGGAACTATTTATCTGCAAGCCATACGGACTGCTAAAGGAAGAATAGGTGGCAATGAGGGTACCAACGGAACTTATTTTTTTTACGGTACCACTACTGCTGACATAAACATTACCCGCCATATCCGTACAAATACCCTGCGGTGAACTTATATTCAGAAATGTACTCACCGTTCCGTCAGGCGTTACTTTCCGGATCCGGGAGTATAAATTATCGCTCACGAATAGATTGCCAGCTGTATCAAATGCAATGCCTTTGGCACTGAATATACCGGAAACAAACGTAGAAATAGTTGGCAACGGACCATTTACAGGTGCTGCAGGTATTGGATTCACCACCACAGTCTGAGAGGCAGTAGTTGTACAACCTTCGGTGCTGGTTACGGTAACCGTATAGGTTCCGGATGAACTGAAAGTATTCACAGCCGTACCGGTACTATTGCCACCAGACCAACTGAATGGTCCATCTCCACTGGCAGTAAGCGTTACGAGGCTGCAGTTCGTAGCTGTACCGGAAATAGAAGCAGCCGGAGACTGATTCACGACAACAGAAGATGAGTTAGTCGCAGAACAATTTAGTTGATCCGTCACCGTTAGTGAAACCGTTTTAGTTCCGTTGGAAGCATAACTATGAACATCGCCTCTTAACGAAGAACTGCTGCCATCTCCAAAATCCCAGGCATAGGTAGCGTTCCCTAAGGGAGCACCGGATGAAACCCAACTGGTATTGTTAACAGATAGTGTATAGTTGTTTCCGCTGCCATCTGCTGCTGTAGATCCCGTTCCTTCGTTAAAACCCCAATAAGCCAACAAACCTGAAGTGGCGGTTGTAACGCAGTTGATCATATCCGACTGGATCTGAGTGGGATTTCTTACCACCGTCCAGAATTTGGCTTCATCCAATTCACCCATAAATTGTTGGGTACCATCCTGCGCGTATCCGATGGAGAGCTGATTACCGCCTGCTATATTCGGCGCCCTGGGTACAGTGGTACTATATGATATACTGCTGGCTATTCCATCAATATAAAGAGACCATGTTCCATTGTTGCGCACGATAGCCAGGTGTTGCCATATACCTGCCTTAAGGATTACCGTAGAATTCATATAGGATACCCCGCCGGCAAGAATCTGCACAATCCCGGAAGGGTGCATAACTATCCCATAACCGCCATTGCCTGTATGTCCATTGTAAAATAAAATCTGGTTAGCACCATTATTGTTTCCATTCCATTTTGCCCATATTTCCATAGTAATATTATCCGTGGCCAGACTAATCAAAGGCCGGGAGGCACCGGAACCAGTGGTAAAGCTGAGCGCAGGATTATTTCCACAAATAGCGCTTGCATTAAATTTGGCTGCTACACCGGAGCACACAAGTGAGGAAACAGAAAATCCTGCTACCGGTAAAGGGTTCACCGTTACGGTTACCGCCTTTCTGGTTGTACTGGCTGCACAGGTACTGTCCTGAACATAATACAGCGTAGTAGCAGTGAGTACCGGAGTGGTGAAAGAACTGCTTCCCCCTAACCAGTTCCCGCCGGTTGCAGCATCGTACCATCCGATAGTACCGGAACCTGTTGCCGACAAAACAACTGTTTGTCCACTGCAGATGGTTGCATCAGCAGCGGTGGGTGCCGGTGGTGCAGTGCATTGCGCTATGGCACCACCGCCGATCAGCAGCAGAACTACGAAAAATAAAACAGAAATAGATGTTCGGAGCATATAGAATATTATTCGGAATGCGGTTAGTAATTGGGCTTACCTGAATTTGTTGTTGCTATGACGCACTACCTGTTTATCAAAAAACTGTAAGCGGCAATGCCACAGTGATAGCCGGTAACTTTACCTAATAATCTGCAAAATCGATTGTTGCCGGGAACAGCTTCCTGCTATTCTGATTTTGTATATTATGCATAACAATGTTTATATCACGATCAATTTTAGTAATAATAATCAAATTGAACTCTGTCGCCAGCTGTTAAAGAATAACTTCCATTATTAACTGCTGTATAGGTTACTACCGACCCGCTGGTACTATATGCCGTATTACTGATCCTGATACCATTGATATACATTTTCACCTTACTGTTTGCGGATGGCGATTGGGTTAGTGTAAAAGTATTTTGTGAGTCAGTAGCGGTAAACTCATCCGCCACCTCCCGCACAGCAGATAAGCCGGAAGAAACAGTTCCATCCGCCATCAGGTATTGTGAGGAGGTTCCACCGGATTTTACAATTACAGAGGCAGTCAGCGTATCACGCAGCTTTACGGCAGTACCGCTAAGGGTTCCTGTTAATATACCGCCTGTTACAGAGAGGTAGGAATCGGCAAGATCGTTTTCTGTCAGCTTTATCCCTGCTCTCCGGTAAGCACCTAACATAGCTGCGGTATCTGCTATACTCAATTTCTGACTAACTGTATTTCTGATGGCTGTCAATGAGTCCTGCATCCACAGTTTTCTGGCGTAAGACTGCAGCATGACGGCACTATCTGCTATATTCAGCTTGCCGGAAACAAGATTTGGTACAGCAGATGTTAATACATAGGGCGCTAACATCGCTCCGGTATCTATCCGGTTCATTTTCTGGTTCAATTCATTTCTGATAGAACTAAGCGAATCATTTACTACCTGCTTTCTCGCATAAA
>DASWXD010000007.1:0-72220 GCA_036405675.1 Sediminibacterium sp. | reverse complement strand
ACATTGAAAAGATAATGGAAGTCTTCGATACTAAAGAAGATATAGCACATGTGGCGGTTTTCATTGATAATAGTAAAGTTGCCGAAAACGATTATAATCTATCTGTAAGCTCTTATATAGAAGCAAAGGACAATAAAGAGAAAGTAGATATTGTGAAACTAAACGCAGAAATATCGAAAACGGTAGAGAAGATAAATAAGTTACGTGTAAGCATTGATGAAATTATAAATGAAATTGAAGCATGAGTTATTTAGAAAAACTATTACAAGGAGCAGCCGTGGAGTGGAAATCTTTGGGGGATACTTGTGAGATTAAGACAGGGAAAGGTATAACTAAAAATGATAGTTCTGCCTCTGCACTATATCCCATCATAAGTGGAGGAAAAGAACCAATGGGATACTATGATAAATTTAATAGAATAGAAAATACTGTTACTATATCTCGTGTTGGAGCTAATGCAGGATATGTTAGTTTCATTGAGCGTAAGTTCTACTTAAACGACAAATGTTTTTCCGTTCTCCCCATAGAAAAATACAAGACTAAAATTGACAGCAAGTTTTTGTTTTACATTCTTAAAACAAAGGAGACAAGCATAACAGAATTACAAAGTCAAGGCGGAGTGCCAACAATTAATACAACCAAGGTTGGAAGTATTTCTATCCCTATCCCACCATTAGAAGTTCAAAAAGAAATTGTTCGTATTCTCGATAAGTTCACAGAGCTTACAGCAGAGCTTACAGCAGAGCTTACAGCTCGTAAACAACAGTATGAACACTATCGGGACAAACTGTTGAATTTCAATAACTTAAATGGGGGGGGGGTATAAGTGGTTAACTATGAGTGAGTTAGGTAAATTTCAAAGAGGCAAACGCTTCGTAAAAGACGATATGATTTCAGAGGGAGTTCCTTGTATTCATTACGGGGAGATGTACACTTATTATGGAACTTGGGCAAATGAAAGTAAATCATATCTTAGTGAGGAGTTGGTAGGAAGAAAAAATCTAAGGATAGCTGAAAATGGTGATGTGGTAATTGTTGCTGCTGGAGAAACCATTGAAGATATTGGAATGGGAACGGCTTGGTTAGGCAATAAAGGTGTAGTGATACACGATGCTTGTTTTTCTTATAGAAGCCCACTAAACCCTAAGTATGTTGCTTATTTTACACGTACTAAACAATTCCACGACCAAATAAAAAAGCATATTTCATCTGGTAAAATATCTGCCATTAATGCTAAAGGTTTAGAAAAGGTATTAATCCCTGTTCCATCACTAGAAGAACAAGAACGGATTGTTACTATCCTCGATAAATTTGACATACTCACCACCTCAATTAGGGAGGGCTTGCCAAAAGAGATTGAGTTAAGGAAAAAGCAGTATAAGTATTACCGGGATTTATTACTAACGTTTCATCAGAATGCCATAGAATCATAAAATGGGACAGTCATTAATTGAAATAGCTCAAACACTTAAAGATGCTGATAAAAAAGTACAGTTAATCTATGCTTTCAATGGCTCTGGTAAAACACGGCTGTCCCGTGAATTTAAAGAGTTGATAGCCCCGAAAGAAGTTGATGCAGAGCAGCAAGAGGAATCAAGAATTAAAATACTTTACTATAATGCTTTTACAGAAGACTTGTTCTACTGGGATAATGATTTGGATGCCGACTCCGATAGGAAGCTAAAAATACAGCCAAATAGTTTTACAAACTGGGTGCTTCGTGAACAAGGTCAGGACAGAAACATTGTTGAGAACTTTCAGCAATTAACAAATGATAAATTAACCCCACAATTCAGTGAAGATTTTGCTGAGGTACGCTTCTCGTTTGAGCGGGGAAATGAAAATGATACCGAATTTGTAAAAATCTCGAAAGGCGAAGAAAGTTGTTTTATCTGGAGTGTTTTTTTTAGTTTAATAGAGCAGGTTGTAAGTGTATTAAACATTGCTGAAAAAGAGATTCGTGAAACTGACCAATATAATAATCTGGATTATATTTTCATTGATGACCCGGTAAGTTCATTAGATGATACTCACCTAATTGAATTGGCTGTAAATATTGCTGAATTAATAAAGTCAAGCACTTCAGAATTAAAATTCATAATCACCACACATAACCCCTTATTCTATAATGTGCTTTTTAATGAATTTAACAGAGTGAAAAGCACAAAAAAAATGCGGTTAGAGAAAATAAACGATGGTACTTTTTCCATAGGTGAGTTGGCAAGTGACTCTCCTTTCTCGTATCACTTATTTCTTTTATCAGAATTGGAGAAAGCTATACAACCGCCAAGTGATATTAAAAAGTTTCATTTCAACTTTCTTCGTAACATATTAGAAAAGACATCCACTTTTCTCGGATACAATAAATGGGAAGACCTTTTGCCACAGGAATCACGTGAAGCATATTATAAACGAATAATAAATCTCTCAAGTCATTCTAAACATAATGGCGATGAAATTTCGATTGTTGAAGAAAATGATAAGAGAGTATTGGGCTTTTTAGTAGGTGAGATGAAAAGGATGTACGGATTCAAATCAATTGTAAATAATAGCGAAACAGAACAGGATGTTACAGTATAAAACCATAGCAGAATCAAACAATTTTATTGTACTTGATAAATTCACCAAGTATTATGAAGTGAATGAAGCTCCGGCTGTTTATCAAACAGAGGCGGCATTGGAGAAGGAATTTATTCAAGACCTAATCAATCAAGGTTATGAAAACCCTTCGAACTTAAATACGCCAGAAGCTATGTTGGCGAATATAAGAGAGCAATTGCAAACGTTAAACAATCTGGAATTTTCAGATGGAGAATGGAGTCGTTTTGTTGAAGAGTATTTGGATAAGCCAAGTGATAACCTTGTGGAAAAAACAAGAAAAATACACGACAACTATATCTATGACTTTGTTTTTGATGATGGCCATATTCAAAACATCTACTTGGTTGATAAAAAGAATATCACGCGAAATAAAGTGCAGGTAATTGCACAATTTGAGCAAAAAGGAACACATGCAAATCGCTATGATGTAACCATTTTGATAAACGGATTGCCGTTAGTTCAGGTCGAATTAAAAAAACGTGGTGTTGCTATTCGTGAAGCATTTAATCAGGTACATCGTTACTCCAAAGAAAGTTTTAATAGCAAAAATTCACTCTACAAGTACATACAGATTTTTGTCATTTCAAATGGAACCGACACTCGCTATTTTGCTAATACCGTTGAACGAAATAAAAACAGCTTTGACTTTACCATGAACTGGGCAAAGGCTGACAATACATTAATCAAAGACTTAAAAGATTTTACGTCAACATTTTTCCAAAAACATACTTTATTGAATGTATTGCTTACCTATTCTGTTTTTGATACAAGTGATACATTGCTTGTCATGCGACCTTATCAGATTGCTGCAACAGAACGTATGTTATGGAAAATAAAAAGTTCTTATGAAGCAAAGAAATGGTCAACAACAGACGGTGGTGGTTATGTTTGGCACACCACAGGTTCAGGTAAAACATTGACCAGTTTTAAAGCGGCACGTTTAGCTACACAACTTGATTTTATTGATAAAGTATTCTTTGTAGTGGATCGTAAAGACCTTGACTTTCAGACTATGAAAGAATATCAGCGTTTCTCTCCTGATAGCGTAAACGGCTCTGATAGCACAGCAGGTTTAAAGAGAAATATTGAAAAGGAGGATAACAAGATTATTGTAACAACTATACAGAAGCTAAATAACCTCATGAAAATTGAGGGCGATTTAGCGATATATCAAAAACAGGTAGTTTTCATTTTTGATGAAGCCCATCGTTCACAATTTGGAGAAGTACAAAAGAATCTGCAAAAGAAATTCAAGAAGTTCTATCAATTCGGTTTTACAGGAACACCGATATTTCCTCAAAATGCTTTAGGTGCTGAAACTACAGCAAGTGTTTTTGGACGTGAATTACACTCGTATGTAATTACGGATGCAATTAGAGATGAAAAAGTACTGAAATTCAAAGTTGACTATAATGATGTTAGACCTCAGTTTAAGAGTATAGAAGCTGAAATGGATGAGAAAAAATTAAGTGCAGCAGAAAACAAAAAGGCATTGCTTCACCCAGAACGTATCAAAGAAATATCTCATTACATTTTGCAGAATTTCAGAATAAAAACTCACGGGAATCAAGGAGGTAACAAAGGCTTTAATGCCATGTTTGCCGTAAGCAGTGTTGATGCAGCAAAATATTTTTATGATGAGTTAAACAATTTACAAAAGAATAGTGATAAGCCTTTAAGGATTGCGACAATTTTCTCCTTTACAGCCAATGAAGAACAAAGTGCAATCGGTGAAATAGTGGATGAAGGCTTTGAACCCTCTGCAATGGATAGCAGTTCTAAAGAGTTTTTGACTAAAGCTATCAATGACTACAATGCAATGTTCAAAACCAGTTATGGAGTTGAAAGTAATGAGTTTCAAAATTATTATCGTGACCTTGCAAAACGTGTAAAAAATAAAGAGGTTGACCTAATTATTGTTGTTGGAATGTTCCTAACCGGATTTGATGCTCCTACACTCAATACATTGTTTGTTGATAAAAATCTGCGTTATCATGGCTTGATTCAAGCCTTTTCACGAACAAATAGAATTTATGATGCCACAAAGACATTTGGCAACATAGTAACATTTCGTGATTTAGAAAAAGCAACTATTGACGCAATCACCCTTTTCGGAGATAGCAATACTAAAAATGTGGTTCTTGAAAAGAGTTATAAAGAATATTTAGAAGGCTTCTCGGACATTGTTACAGGTGAAGCACGTAGAGGTTATGTGGAAGTAGTAAAAGAGTTAAATGAGAAATTCCCTGACCCTGATGAAATCGTAAGAGAGAAAGACAAAAAGGAATTTGCTAAACTATTCGGAGAGTATTTAAGGGTAGAAAACATACTCCAGAACTACGATGAATTTAACCACCTCAAAGCACTTCAATTAATTGACATAAATAATCCTGAGGCAATAGAAGAATTTAAAAAAGCTCATTTTATAACAGATGAGGACATTGCTGCAATGCAAAAAATTGAATTGCTCAACGAAAGGACAGTTCAAGATTACCGTTCCACCTACAATGATATACGTGACTGGTTAAGACGAGAAAAAAGCGGTAAAGAAACTGAAGAATCAACGATTGATTGGGACGATGTTGTTTTTGAGGTTGACTTACTAAAATCGCAAGAAATTAACCTTGACTACATTCTTGAATTGATTTTTGAGCATAACAAGAAGACCAAGGACAAAGACACTTTAATTACTGAAATACGCAGAGTTATTCGTTCAAGTGTCGGGAATAGAGCAAAAGAGAGTTTAGTTGTTGATTTCATAAATGAAACCGACCTTGACACACTTCAAGACAAAGTGAATGTTATAGATTCATTTTTTGCATTTGCTCAAAACAAGCAGAAAACTGAGGCTTCAGAATTAATTGCAGAAGAAAATTTAAATGAAGATGAAGCAAAGCGATATATATCAACTTCCTTAAAACGTGAATTTGCTAGTGAAAATGGAACAGAACTGAATGCACTTTTGCCGAAAATGAGTCCCTTAAATCCTCAGTACTTGGCAAAAAAACAAAGTGTTTTTCAAAAGTTAGTTTCGTTTGTAGAGAAGTTTAAAGGAGTTGGAGGACAACTATAAATAATGACAAAGAAAGAAAAATGAATAGCCAGCCCAACAGCCACACACATTGACAAGCCGAACAAGCCAATGCACAGGCCAAAGCTTGGCAAAGAGAGTCTCTGTCCAACCCTGACAAAATTGAATTAAAAAAATCTTTCCTCCCTTCTGAAAATGCGCAACCGAACAGACCGATACGACAAGGCCGATGAAACGTAGTATTGACAATGGTTTGCAAGAAGAGACAACAGAGGGTCTGCTGCTAACAGCGGTTTGATGTAATGGAGGATGCAGTGCTTCGTATAACAGTTTTGTGGTAGGTTCAGAAACCTCCCGCTGATCAGCGAATTTTTCAAAACTAAAGTGGTTTCACTAAGAGAAGGACAAGAGAGTCAGCGCTTTTTTACTCCATTACTTCCAACAAACAAAACCCATACGCCGCAATCACCAAATACTCATAGTCAGAGCCAACGGTCAATTTCTGTTCGTTCCAATGATCATATAAGCGGGTAACTGCGGGGCCATGTTCTTTGAATGTGTACCAGGTTACATACGCCGCTTTGGCCTGAAAATTAAACAGGCAGTACAGTTTTTTCTTACCATCGCTGCGCAGGAAACCGGCTACGTGGATATTGTGCGGGGTGAGCCAGGTCAGGTTTTTGTGGTCGGCCACTACGGGCAAACTTTTACGGATCTGTAACAGGCGGCGTGTGGCACTGAAGATCTTTTGTTCGAGGGTGCCGCTTTCTTTGGCCCGCTCATTTTTGTCCCAGTTAATGACGGGGCGGTGCATCCAGCGGTTATCATAACTTTTACCCTCCTCGTTCAGGTAACTGTAATCATTGGTATAACCCACTTCATCGCCATAAAACAGCATGGGAATCCCGCCAATGAAAAAACTCTGTGCCTGCATCAGTAAGATCTTTCGCACAGACATTTCGATCTCGGTTTCATCGTAAGCTTCCATGGCTTTTTCAAGTCCGCACAAAGAAGCCAGCGAACCACTGATCCGTGCATCCTGTGTTTTCGGGTTTACCGAGAACAATGCCCCCATGGCCGGCGAATCGGGATGTACCCCCGAGTAATAATCTTTCAGGTATTTGCGATGGCCGTAGGCATGAAAACCGGCTGCTTCAATCGACGCATCTTCATATCCCAAACCAATATCATCGTGGCAACGGGTATAGGTGATCCAGGTGCAGCCATAGGGTTTCTGCAGTATATCATGCTGGGCCGCCAGCATTACCCGGGTATCGCCGGTGGCCAGTGCGTCCCATTGCAGGGCCATTTGTGTGGCGTTATAGGCCACATCGCATTCCTTACCGTAATAGAGACCGGTGCCGAAATATTTCATGATCTCTTTGGGTGCCACAATGGCTTCGCCCAGCAGGGCCATACCCGGCGCGGCCACCTGTACACACTGCCTGATCAAACGCAACAGACTATGCGCCTGCGGCAGGTTCTGGCAGCTAGTGCCCAGCTGTTTCCAGATAAAGGCCGGGGCATCGATCCGTAAAATATCAACACCGAGATTGGCATAAAAAAAAATCGTATCGAGCATGGCATTGAATACGGCGGGGTTGGTATAGTTCAGGTCCCACTGGTACTGGTGAAATACCGTCATCACCCATTTGTTGCATTCTTTTACATAGGTAAAACTGCCGGGCGAACTTTCGGGAAAGATCTCGGGCATGGTGCTATCGAACTGGTCGGGCAGGGTACGATCATCGAACATGTAAAAATATTCCTGGTAAACCGGATCACCTGCCCTGGCTTTCTGCGCCCATTCATGGTGGTGCGATGTGTGGTTCAGTACAATATCGATCATCAGGTGCATCTGTTCCTGATGCATGCGTAATTGCAGTTTCTGCAGATCATCCAGTGTACCAAAACGTTCATCTACTTTGCGAAAATCGGATACGGCATAACCGCCATCACTTTCTCCTTCCGGACTCTCGAATACCGGCATCAGGTGCAGAAAATTCACACCCAGTTCTTTCAGGTAAGGAAGTTTACCGGGTAAGTTGGCCAAACCACCACAGAAACGGTCTACATACAAACTCATGCCTGCGATTTCGTTACTGAGAAACCAGTGGCCTTGTTTTTCTTTGCTGTTATCTTTCTCCTGCAATACGGTACTTCTTTGTAAGTGGGCATTGATCAGTGTTTGTACCAGCGCATCAAAACCGGCTTCGCCTTTGGGGTGATGACCATACAGTTCGGTATACAGACTGCGTATAGCGGCGGTATTGGCCATCAGCCTGGCATAAAACAGTTGGTCTTTGCCACCGGTAGCGAGTTTGTTTTTTACACAGGCTTCGTTTACGCGGTTATGCAGTGAATATTGGTACACGGTAGTCTATTTTCTTATTGAAAGATCTGGTTATTCAAATGTTTAAAAGCTTCCATGGCACCCAGGTATTCGCAGGTGCGGGCCCCGGCTTTGTTGCCATTGGTGATGATGCGGTTCCATTCGGCAAGGCTCAGAGATTGAATAGCATCGAGTGTTTTATCGCATAACTGGTACAATACCGCACCTACAAAAGCATCTCCCGCACCGGTTGTATCAACCGGTTTTACGGGAATACTGGGGATGATCGTAGTCTTACCCTGAAAACCAAATAGTGTTCCTTCTTTACCGAGAGTAATGGTAAATACAGCTGTTGTTTTTTCGAGTAATATGGCCGCTGCATCATTTACAGTAATGGCGCCGGTGATGAGTTTGGCTTCTTCATCGCTTAACTTAAAGAAATGACAGGCTTTTAAAAAGTTCCAGGACTGGTCGATAAAAGTCTGTGTATCGTTCGGGAAAAGCAGGTGCCGGTAATTGGGATCGAAACTGATAAAAATATTTTTCTGCAATGCTTTCTGCAGCAGGCTCTGATAAGCTGCCTGCAGTGGTCCCGGCAGAAAACCGGTGGCGGAACCGAAGTGGATGATAGATACTTCTTCCAGATCAATGGCATCTACTTCTTCGCGACTGAGTTGCCCATCGGCGCCCCGGTTAAACACAAAATCGCGTTCCCCATCTTCCATCAGTGATACGAAGGCGAAAGTGGTAAAATGGCTATCATCAGCCAGCATCCAGCGGGTAGATACGCCGAATTCCTGCATTACCTGTATCAGTTGTTTGCCAAAAGGATCGTTACCCACTTTGGCGGCCAGCTCTACCTTACCACCCAATGCCGCAATGGCGGCGGCCACATTGGTAGGGGCGCCGCCGGGCTTTTTTAAAAAATTATTTCCCTCAGATAAAGACCTGCCCTTATCCGTACAGATCATATCAATGAGTGCTTCGCCGATGCAGAGGATTTTCATACTAGTCTCCTTTTAAGCCTGGATAAATTTTGTTGATGCTTAATCTTATAAAAACCTTTTTGAATATCGAACACCGAACAGGGAATATCGAATGTTGAAGTGTTTTATTTTTTTCACTTCGACATTCCATTTTCGATATTCTAATACCCGCCTCTTTTCTCTGTGCAACTCCCTTCCTCTGTATCTCTGTGTTGAAAATCACTACTCATCCTCCATCACGCAACAACATCTGTTTCTTTTTCAAGACAGAGATCGGGAGAAACAGAGGGGCACAGAGTTTTCATTTTTTTAGTCCTGTATCTAATCAATGAGCTAACTTTTACCTAACAGAAATACTGTCTAACAACGAACTTTTTGTTTTTCCACTTCGACATTTCCCGCCCCGGCGGGATTCGATATTTCCCGCAGAGCGGGATTCGATATTCTAATGTCCGCCTGCCTGCAACACCACATCCTCCTCATTCACCTTAGTTGCCTTGATAAGGAAAGTGGCCGCACAGGCGATCAATAATAATACACCGCCGAAACTGATGGCTTTACCGGGATCATTGTCCAGGAAATGTTCCAGCACATAACCGAAAGTGGTGGTTTGTAAGATCATCGGGATCACGATCATCATGTTAATGATGCCCATGTATACGCCATACCTTTCTTTAGGGATATTGTGCACCACCATCAGGTAAGGCACACCCATCATGCTGGCCCAGGCAATGCCGAAGCCAGTCATGGGGGCGAATAATACGTATTTGTTTTCGATATGCGGGAAAATCAGCAGGCCAATGCCGGCTAATAACAGACAGGTAATATGCACGGCTTTGGCACTGTATTTTTTAGCCAGTATCACCAACCCGAAAGCCGATAAAAAAGTAACCACGTTATACCAGCCGTTCACCAGTCCGGCCCAGCCCACGGCTTCTTCATATAATTTGGGATCCTGCGAAGGAGATGTTTTCCATACAGACTGGGCAATACTTTTAGATGCATTCTGCCAGTAACAGAACAACGCATACCATTGAAAGAGATACACGAGGGCCAGCTGCCACATTACGCTGGGCATGTCTTTGATGGCATGGGCTATTTCGATAAAAGGTCCGAATACGCTTCGTTTATTGGCTTTGAGGGCAGCCAGCTCTTCTGCAGATGGAGGGATCTCGGGTGTTTTACTGATAGACCATAACACGGATGAGATAGAACAGAGGGAGCCGAGAAAAAAAGAACCGAATACCCAGTAAGGGATCTGTCCGTGTGTCTGTTTCAGAAAACCCACCTGTTGAAATACAAAGAGCGAAACATTGGCGAGGGTGATACCGAGGCCAGTAAAAAAACTCTGGGTTAAAAAACCGGTAGGCATCTGTGAAGCGGGTAGTTTATCGGCAATAAAAGCGCGATAGGGTTCCATAGCGGTATTATTGGCCGCATCGAGTACCCATAACAAACCGGCGGCCATCCATAGTGAGCTGCTGAAGGGGTAGAGAAAGAGGCAGAGACTGCAGAACAAGGCACCGATAAAGAAATAGGGTTTGCGTCGTCCAAAGCGCGGGTGCCAGGTTTTATCGCTTAAAGCACCGATAATGGGTTGGATCAGGAGGCCCGTCATGGGGCCTGCAAGGTTCAGCAGGGGGATCTCATCGGGTTTGGCACCGAGGAAGTCGTAAATGGGGTTAACAGCGCTCTGCTGCAGACCAAAACTGTACTGGATCCCGAAGAACCCGACGTTCATGTTAATGATCTGCATGAAGCTGAGACGTGGTTTGGATAACGACATAACAACCGGTTAGTTAGGTGTTACTAAAAATAGGTAAAACCGGGAGTAAAACCGACGCCTGTTGAGGGTTTGGGGCAAATTAGTTTTGCTGATAACGTTACCGGGAACGATTGCGTAGAAAAAAAATCGTTTTCGCTTTCTGCATTGTCTTTATAGGTGTAGCATTGGATTGGTATCTATGCTGGCCCTGACCTTACAAAAGGGTCTTTGATACCGGTGGATTTGCCAAAATAACGATTGTAGAAACTGCTTGTCATGTCTGTAGCTCTCAAACATTGCTCTGTTTTGCCTGTTGCTGCCCCTCTCCGCAACAGTATATCCGTCCTTTCTTCCATTCCCAACTTATTTATTATGGATCGTTTAAAACGTTTGCGTATGCTTATGAAACGGGTAAACCTGTGTATGGCTTTGCTGGCAGGTTTGCTGCTGCTGCAGCCTTTGGTGCTGCCGGCACAGGAAAAGAAATTTGAGGTAAAAGGTAAAGTTACTTCTACCGATAACCAGCCATTGGAAGGAGTAAGTGTATCGGTAAAAGGCCAGCAGGCCGGTACCGTAACAGACCAGACCGGTCAGTACCGCATCCTCGTTGCCAATGGTACTGTTACCCTTTCTTTCTCCTATGTGGGTTACGCCCAACGCCAGGAAGCGGTGAAAGGAAGAAACACGGTGAACATTTCCCTGACCGCTGAAGCCAAAGAATCGGAAGAAGTGGTGGTGATCGGTTACCAGACCATCAAGCGAAAGAACCTGCTGGCTGCTGTATCGAGCGTGGGTGCCAAAGACCTGAAAGATATTCCCGTGAACTCTGCTGCAGAAGCCCTGAACGGCCGTTTGGCAGGTGTTACCGCTACTACGGCAGAAGGTTCGCCCGATGCGGATATCCGCGTAAGGATCCGGGGTGGTATGTCTATCACCGGCGATAACTCGCCTCTGTACATCGTGGATGGTGTACAGGTAGAAAATGGTTTATCTGCGCTCTCCCCCCAGAATATTCAAACCATTGATGTGTTGAAAGATGCGGCCGCTACCGCCATTTATGGTGCCCGTGGTGCCAATGGGGTGGTGGTGATCACTACCAAAAGCGGACGACCCGGCAGATTAACCCTCAGCTATAACGGTTTTATCGGGTTCAAGAAACTCGCTAAAAAACTGGATGTATTGTCGCCTTATGATTATGTTATCTATCAATCTGAAAGATCACGTGGCAGCAGCACAGACAGCACCACTTTTACCCGCAACTTCGGTACCACCTGGGATACTTTGAATAATTATAAGAATGTAGCTGCGGTTGACTGGCAGAATGAAGTGGCCGGCCGAACCGGTATCATGCAAACGCATAATGTATCTGCTATGGGTGGCAGCAGAAAACTCACGTACAACTTTGGGTATACGTATAACAGTGATAAAGCCATTGTGCTTAACTCCGATTACAAAAGGCATTTGCTGAATCTGAAAACCGATTACCGCGTAACAGAAAAAATCAGGCTGGGTGTATCTGCGCGTTATACCCGTACCGATGTGTATGGTGCCGGGATCTCTTCCGAGCAGGGTTCTTCTTACAGCCGTTTGCGTAACGCGGTGAAGTACCGTCCCTTCCTTTCTGCCAACCAGGATCTCGAAGATGCCGATCCACTGGCTGATCCGAATGTGGGAAATGGTTTGAACCTCGTGAACCCGATCTCATTGGCCAATGCAGAATACCGCAGAAAATCAACCGATGTATTTAATATCACTACCAGCCTTACCTACAATATCACCCGCAACCTGACTTTCAAGTCTACTTTCGGGTATGATTACAATAACCTGATAGATCGCCAGTTCAGTGATTCTATTACACCCTATTCTGTGATTCAGGGTTCCAGAAAACCCATTGCACAGCTGGATTCATTGACCCGGAAAACGCTGACCAATTCCAATGTGTTAACGTATTCGATCAGCAAGTTCAAAGGCAAACATGATTTTGATTTTATGGTTGGACAGGAAACTTATGACCTGCGAACAGAACTGCATACGCAGCTGATCAGGTTATATCCTACCTATACTGCACCGGATGATGCTTTTAATAAAACAGGATTGGGTGTTCCCTTTACCGGTTATCCGAAACTGAATAAAACAAGGTATACCAACCTGTCATTCTTCAGCAGGGTGAACTATACCTATATGAACAAATACTATTTCTCTTTCAACGTTCGTGCCGATGGTGCTTCCAAATTTGCACCGGGTAAACAGTGGGGTTATTTCCCATCCGGTTCTGTGGCATGGCGGGTGAAGAACGAGAAATTCCTCGAGAACGTAAAAGCCATCAGCGATCTGAAGTTCAGGGTGGGTATGGGTACCGTAGGTAATAACCGGATCAACGATTATCTCTTCCTGACCACTTTCCGCAATGATGGTGCTTATTACTATGGATTGAATAACCAGGCCATCACCGCTTATTATTCTTCCGGCCTGGTGAATGAAGGGTTACAGTGGGAGTCGAATGTGAGCCGTAACTACGGGATGGATATCAGTTTCCTGAGCGACAGGATCAGCCTGAGTGTGGATTATTATAATAACAATGCGAAAAACCTGTTGCTGAATGTACCGATCGCTTCTACCTACGGTTATTCAACGCAACTGCAGAATATCGGAAAAACATCCAACAAGGGTGTAGAGATCCAGCTGAATGCGATCGTGATTAAAAAAGCGGATTTCAGCTGGTCGTCTAATTTTAATATGGCATTTAATACCAACCGGGTGGAGGCATTGGGACAGAACCAGCAACTCTTTTATCCTGCCGCCAGTTGGGGGGTATCTGGTCAGCCAACGGATTATATCGTGCGTATCGGCGATCCGGTAGGTGCTATGTGGGGATTGGTGAATGATGGATTCTACAAAGTATCTGATTTTGATTATAACGCAGCTACTTCTGTTTATACGCTGAAAGCCGGTGTGGTAAACAATTCAGGTATCATTGGCACTGTTCAGCCCGGTTCTGTTAAGTTCAAAGACCTGGATGGCGATGGTGTGATCAATTTGGATAAAGACCGTACCATCATCGGTAATCCAACACCTAAGTTTACCGGCGGATGGAACAACCAGTTTACCTACAAGAACTGGGATATGAGTGTATTTGTAAACTTCTCTTACGGCAATGATATTTACAATGCCAACAAGATCGAGTTTACCAATGGCTATACTGCTAACTCCAATATGCTGGCCCTGATGGCCAACCGCTGGAAAGTGGTAACCGAAACCGGACAAACTGCGCAGTGGGTAAATGGTTCCGGCCAGGCAGTGGGTATTGCACCTGATCAGTTGGCAGCCTTAAATGCCAATGCCACTATCTGGCAGCCGATCAAAAGTGCCGGTGCTTTCTATCCCAGTTCATGGGCCATTGAAAAAGGATCTTTCCTGCGCGTGAATAACCTCACAATTGGTTATACCCTGCCTGCTGCCACACTGGCTAAAATGAAGATCAACAAACTAAGGTTCTATTTCACCGCTAATAACCTGGCTGTGTTTACCAAGTATACAGGATATGATCCGGAAGTGAGTGTGCGTAACAGCCCGCTTACCCCCGGCCTGGATTATTCAGCCTATCCCAAAAGCCGCAGTTTTATTTTCGGCGTAAATGCAACCTTTTAACATAACCCAACTAAATGTTCTGATATGAATACGAAACATTTTTATAAACTGACAATCCTTACCGCAACAGGTTTCCTGTTGTTGTTTGCCAGTTGTAAGAAATTTCTCGACCAGCAACCCATCACCGATGTGAGTGCCGAAGTGGTATTCAGCGATGTGCCCAGTGCTTACAAAGCATTGGCCGGTGTGTACAGTCGCCTGGTAGGCGATGCGGGTTTCGGCATCCGTTTGAGTCTGTATTATACGGTAGATACCGATGAGATGCAGGGACCTACCGGTAATGCAGATAACGACCGCCGTGATATTGCCCGTTACAGCGCCACACCGGGTAATGCGCAGATCACCAATCCGTTTAACCAGTTATTTACCGGTATTGAGTATGCCAATATCTGCATTGCCAATATTCCTAAAATGGCCATGTATAACAACGGAACCGATCAACAGAAAAAACAACTGCAGCGTATGTATGGCGAAGCGTTGACCTTACGTGCCCAGTTTTATTTTGAAGCTATTAAACATTGGGGCGATCTGCCGGCGCATTTCAGTCCGGCTTCTTCACTCGCTTCCGGTAACCCTTTCCCAGCCAGAACAGACCGCGATACTTTGTATAACCGACTGCTGGCAGATCTGAAAACAGCAGCAGACCTGGTGCCCTGGAAAAATGAAGTAACCGCTATTGGCGACCAGGTAGATGAGCGGATCACCAAAGGAGCGGTAAAGGGATTACGTGCCCGCATCGCTTTGTTCAGAGGCGGATTTTCCTTGCGTAGTGATGGAACCATGAAACGTGCATCCGATTACCAGACATTTTACCAGATCGCAAAAGATGAGTGTAATGATATCATCAATTCTGCACAACATGCTTTAAACCCCAGTTTCAAAAATCTCTGGAAGAACCAGGTAAATGCACATGCAGTTGCTGATCCGCAGGGAGAACTGATGTTCCAGGCAAGTGCCATTGGTGGCGTGGCTGCAGAAGATACGAAGCTGGGCTATTATAACGGACCCACCGTGAATAATCTTGGTAATAAAAGTATTAACGTATTACCTACTTATTTCTATACATTCGATTCAACCGACCAGCGCAGAGATGTAACCTGTGCTGTATACAATGTGGCGGCAGATGGTACCACTAAAATTGGCCAGGCCATTACGGCTATCTGTGATGGTAAATACAGAAGAGACTGGATCAGCAATCCTTCTTTTTCGCCTACCAATGCCATCCAGTATTTTGGATTGAAGTGGCAGATCCTTCGTTACTCCGATGTTCTGCTCATGTTTGCAGAAGCAGAAAATGAACTGAACGGACCCACTGCTGCCGCTTACAATGCCGTTAACCAGATAAGAAGAAGAGGGTATGGAAAAGCAATCGGAACGGTGGATGCTACTGTTGATCTGCCTGCCGGTTTAAGTAAAACCGCGTTCTTCGATGCCATCGTAAAAGAACGTTCACTGGAACTGGGTGGAGAAGGTATCCGCAAGTTTGACCTGATCCGCTGGAACCTGCTGGCTACCAAAATTGCAGCCACTAAGGCAGCGCTGCTGGCCATGTCTACCCTCTCGGCACCTTACAACACCCTACCGGTATCCATGTATTACAGAACCACTTCTACTTCTGATGACAATACCTATACAGGTGGTTTGTGGGCCAATTCTTTTTATAAAGCGGCACCAGCCACCGCGCCTGCCGGAACTACGCGGGTGGTTTGGTTAAGTGCAGCTATTAATACAACCGCACTTTCGCGTTATGCTACCGGATTTGTAACAGGTAAATCTGAATTGCTTCCACTGCCACAACCGGCAAGAGATGCGAACCTGAACCTCTCGCAGAATCCTGGTTACTAAACACAGATGAATGATATAGCAAGACCGCCCCGTACGGCGGTCTTGTTTTTTAAGTATACCAGCAAAACCAATTATATCAGCTGCGACAACGTTTGCGTAGTTATTGTATTTACAGCCCCAAAGAAAGTTTATATTAGTTCTTCAAATCAAACCATATGAAATACCTGTATCTGTTCGGAATACTCTCTTTGTTTTCGTTTGCTGCCATTGCCCAGTCAAAAGATGAAAAAGCCGTGATGGAAGCTGTAGAAAAACTGCGCCAGGCCATGATCAGTGGCGACAGAACTTCACTGGAAAGTATTGCAGCTGATAGCCTCAGTTATGGCCATTCCGGCGGTAAGGCAGAGAACAAAACCTCTTTTGTAGAGAATATCGCTTCCGGTAAATCAGATTTTGTAACCATTGAATTATCGGAACAAACGGTTTCTGTGGTTAATAAAAATGCCATTGTACGTCATACCCTGTTGGCCAATACCAACGATGGTGGTAAACCCGCCGTAGTAAAATTGAAAGTGTTACTGGTATGGGTAAAAGAAAAAGGCGAATGGAAACTACTGGCCCGCCAGGCAGTGAAATTAGCCAGCTAGGGTTTTATCGGTAGACTCGCGGATAAATAACTGTGGTGGCAGGATGCGTTGTTCAAATTCCTTAACGGGTCTTTTGCTTTCGATCTGGTGTATCAGTAATTCTGTAGACAGCTGGCCCATTTCAAAAGCCGGCTGGCGAACAACCGATAAGGAGGGTGATAAAAGATCGGTCAGATCCAGGTTGGAAAAACCGATCAGTGCTACATCATCCGGCACGCGGATCTTTCGCTTTTTAAAATAACGGAGACAATTGGTAGTAAGTTTATCGGCAGATGCCATGATGGCGTCTGGTTTTTGCGGCTGCTGCAATAAGGCCGTCAGGGAATCTTCCACTTCATCATACAGCATACCGCCATGCAGGCAATGCTGCACATAGTTTTCGTTGTAAGTGAGTCCGCTGTCTTCCAGCGCTTTCCGGTAACCGCCTAATCGTTCCTTGGTAATCGACAGGTATTCTGATCCGGCAAGTGCCGCAATATGCCGGTAGCCGCATTGTACGAGATGAATAGTGGCATCGTAAGCGCCTTTGAAATTATCAACAATCACTTTATGCGTTTCCATTTCATCCACTACCCGGTCAAAGAATACAATGGGGAAACCCCGGTCGTGCAGGTTACGCAGGTGTTCGAGGTCTTTGGTTTCGGAGGAAACAGACACCAGCAAGCCATCAATCGAGCGGGAAGCGAGGTATTGAACGTTGAGCACTTCCCTTTCGTAAGATTCATGGCTTTGGGCGATGATCACATTGTAACCCATATCGTAGGCAATGGATTCGATACCGTTGATGGTCTGGGAGAAAAAACTGTTGGCGATCTCGCAGACAATGATCCCGATGGAGCGGCTACGTTTCTCTTTCAGACTTAAAGCAATGGGGTTGGGCCGGTAGTTGATTTTCTCAGAATACTCGAGTACTTTCTTTTTGGTCTCCGGACTGATCTCATAACTATCACGCAATGCCCGCGATACGGTAGAAGTGGAAAGTCCCAGCGCTTTGGCAATATCTTTAATGGTAACAGCTTCAAACTTCATAGCAGGCGGTTTAAGGCTTTTTACAGCCGGATACCTTTCGGGACTTTAAAAATACGCTATTTATGGAAGAGCGCCATTACGCCCTTCCTGGAGGCCAGAATGATATATTTTTTTTGAAGGATGGGGAGGATTTGCTGAAGCAGATCAAATCAGGTTGGGATAGTCTGAGAAGCTTGACTGTAAAGGATTTACCCATACTTTATACCGGGAACGTTTGCGTAAATAAATAGGTGTTTTCTGCGGGAAACTGCTGAATTACTGAGTAGACTTGTACCAGCTAACGTGCTAAGATCCAGGGGAATGCCATGACAATTATGCTTACCATCCTGTTACAAAAAAAGACAAAAGATTTCGCTGTTCCGCACAGTGCCTTCTATGCGTATAAGGCAGCGGTAAACCACTTTGTTTCTTTCTTTTTATTGGTATATACAAGCAGGCAATCGCAAGAAGCTATGCAGCGAAAGCTGCGTAGCTTGCTTTTGCGTTTACCCTTTCCTTTTTATTTTGTTAAACTCAGAACCTGTTGATGAAAAAGATAATTGCATTTGCATCTGTACTTGTGTTGATGGCTTTTGGAACGCCTGAGAAAAAGATCCGGATCTTCATGATCGGTGATTCTACCATGGCCGATAAACCTTTGGCCGATAACCCGGAGAGAGGCTGGGGGCAACTGTTCCCTGAATTTTTAACAGAAGCCGTGCAGGTAAAAAACTATGCCGTTAATGGCAGAAGCACCAAAAGTTTTCTCAAAGAAGGGCGTTGGGATTCTGTGATGAAAAATCTGCAGGCCAATGATTATGTGTTCATCCAGTTTGGACATAACGATCAGAAAAAAGAAGACAGTAACCGTTATGCAGCCCCGCAGGGTTTGTACCGGGATAACCTGATCCGTTTTGTAAAAGAAACCCGTTTAAAAGGCGCTACACCGATCCTGGTTACGCCGGTGATGCGGAGAAAATTTGATACCAATGGAAAATTTGTAGACCAGCATGGCGAATATCCCGAAGTGGTAAGGGCGGTAGCAAAGGAGTTGAACGTGCTGTTGATCGACCTGCATAAAAGCAGCCAGGCCCTGATTGAGAAAGAAGGGGTGGAAGGCTCAAAGAAGTTATTCTTATGGATCGATCCGAAACATTTTAAAGCAGCTCCTGAAGGGAAAAAAGATGACACGCATTTTTCGGTTTATGGTGCTGCTTCGGTTGCATCGTTGGTTTGTGCAGAAATAGATGAAAAGCATTTCCCACTGGCCCAATACCTGAAACCTTCTGCCCATCCGGAAAAGCTGGCTTATGAATTACCTAAGATCTATCAGCCGCATTTCAAAAAAGATACTTTTCCTATCCTCAGTTTCGGAGCTGTAAGTGATGGTGTTACCCTGAATACCAAAGCCATCCAGGCTACCATTGATGCCTGCGAAAAAAACGGAGGTGGTACTGTTTTGATACCTGCCGGCTTATGGCTTACCGGACCGATTGTATTAAAGAGTAATATAGAATTGCATGCTGTAAGAGGGGCACTTGTTTCATTTACAGAAGATAAAACCCAGTACCCGTTGGTAGCTTCTTCTTTTGAAGGTGTGGATGCGGCCCGCTGCCAATCGCCGATCTCAGCTACGGATGCAGAGAATATTGCGATTACCGGTGCCGGGATTTTTAACGGATCGGGTAATGTATGGCGGCCCGTGAAAAAAGGAAAGATCACCGATTCGGAATGGAAGAATTTACAACGTACCGGTTTTTTATCGGCCGATAAATCCAGCTGGTATCCTTCCGCTTCTGCTTTAAAAGGATCGGTAACGGGTGATGTAGGCAAACTCAGCTCCGGGAAAAAACTGGCCGATTTTGAAGAGGTACGCGATTTTTTACGGCCTAATTTTCTGCGCATCAGTCAGTGTAAAAATATATTACTCCAGGGTGTCACTTTTGAAAACTCTCCTGCCTGGACCATGCACCTTGCCGTTAGTCAGCATATCACCATTAAAAATATAACCGTAAAAAATCCCTGGTACGGACAGAATACCGATGCCCTCGACCTGGAATCCTGCGCCAATGTATTGATTGATGGCTGTTCTTTTGATACGGGCGATGATGGGATCTGCATCAAATCCGGTCGCGACGAGGAAGGCCGGAAACGTGGCATACCTACAGAAAATGTGATTGCACAGAATACAACCGTATATCATTCGCATGGCGGTTTTGTGATCGGCAGTGAAATGAGTGGTGGTGCGCGGAATATTTTTGTATCCAACTGTACGTTTATCGGATCGGATATCGGTCTGCGTTTTAAAACTACCCGCGGCAGAGGAGGTGTGGTAGAAAAGATTTATGCCTCCAATATCCGGATGAAAGATATAGCCGGCGAAGCAATACTCTTTGACATGTATTATATGGCCAAAGATCCGGTTCCGCTGGCGGGCGAAAAAGCTGAAATGCCGAAGATCGAAACCCTGCCTGTAAATGAAGGCACCCCTGTTTTCCGTGATTTCTTTTTTAATGATATTGTATGCAGGGGAGCAGAGAAAGCCATTTTTATCCGCGGTATTCCCGAAATGAATATCCGGAATGTGCAGATTACGAATGCAGTATTACAATCTCGCAAGGGTATTGAATGCACAGAAGCTACGGGCGTGGAATTGAAAAATATCCGGCTGGTAACAGCGGAACCATCGCCGTTGGTGTATATCCAGAATAGTAATGGGGTTTCGTTTGAGAAACTGAGTTTTGATTTGCCAACGGATCTGTTGTTCAGTGTAAATGGAGACAGGTCGGCCAATATCAAAGTTAGCCAGACAGATTTTTCCAAAGCCAAAGCCAAAAGCAGTTTTGGATTTGGTGCAGAACCTTCATCCCTGATTATTAAGTAACTGTTATGAAAAAAATCATCCGTTTTGGTCTTGTGCTTAGTTTGCTGGTAACCCTGGTTCCGGCACTGCAGGCACAGAACTGGTCTGAGAAAATGGCTAAAACCGTTATGACCATCTGGAAGGATTCTTTGTATACAAATCCTGCCAAACCAGCCAAATGGACCTATGACCAGGGTGTAATTCTGAAAGGAATAGAAGGGCTTTGGTACCAGACGGGCGATGGACAGTATTTTGCCTACCTGCAAAAGTGTATGGATTTTTTTGTGAATGAAAAAGGAGAGATCAGAACCTATAAACAAGCAGATTATAATCTCGACAATGTGCTTTGCGGAAGAATTCTGCTTACACTTTACCATGTAACCGGTAAAGAAAAATATTTTAAAGCAGTACAAACCCTGCGTGAGCAATTGCGTAACCAGCCACGCACCAAAGAAGGCGGTTTCTGGCACAAGAAGATTTATCCTTACCAGATGTGGCTCGACGGCTTGTATATGGCCGAGGCTTTTTACACAGAATATGCGGTTACCTATAATGAGCCCGAAGCGTTGAATGATGTTGTGAACCAGTTCCGCTGGATGGAGTTACACGCACGCGATGCCAAAACGGGCTTATTGTACCATGGCTGGGACGAAAGCAAAACCCAGCAATGGGCCAACCCGCAAACAGGTTTATCGGCGCATTTCTGGGCCAGGGCCATGGCCTGGTATGGCATGGCATTGGTAGATGTACTGGAGAATTTTCCCGCAGAGCATCCCGGAAGAGATACACTCAGAGCCATTCTGCAACGTTTTGCAGAAGCGATCAGAAAAGTACAGGACCCGGCCACCGGTTTGTGGTACGATATCATTAACCTGCCCAAAGAAAAAGGTAATTACCCCGAAGCTTCGGCCAGTTCTATGTTTGTCTGTGCCATCGCCAAAGCCGTTCGGTTGGGACATTTACCAGCTACTTATCTCCCGGTTTCTCAAAAAGGATTTGCCGGCATACTCAAAGAATTTGTAAAAACTGATGCCAACGGACAAACCAACCTGCACGGTACAGTGAGTGTAAGCGGATTGGGTGGCAATCCTTACCGCGATGGCAGTTATGCCTATTACATGAGCGAACCGGTAGTAGTGAATGATCCGAAAGGGGTAGGTGCTTTTTTACAGGCAGCCAATGAAATGGCTTTGCTGAAAACATTATCCGAAGGAAAAGGAAAAACCGTGTTGCTGGATGATTATTTTAATGCAGAGAAAAAGAAAGACATACTCGGAACGGTAAAACCTTATCACTACAAGTGGTATGAGTTATATAACAATGGCTTCTCTTTACTGGGCCAAATCTTCAGAAACAAGGGAGTAGCTACGCAAACACTGAGCGAAGCACCCACTGCAAAAAACCTGCGCAGTGCGGATATCTACCTGATTGTAGATGCAGATAATACAGCTGATAATCCTACCCCCAATTATGTGCAGCCCAAAGATGTGGAAGAAGTATGTAACTGGGTAAAAGCTGGTGGTGTATTGGTATTGCTGCATAATGATAAGGGCAATGCAGAATTTGAACACTTTAACCTGCTGGCCGAAAAATTCGGGATCCATTTTAATGAAGACAGCCGTAACCGCGTGATCGGAAATGAATACAGTGGTGGCAAGATTGATATTCCTGCGGGTAATCCGATTCTGCCCGGCGTAAAAAAGATTTACCAGAAAGAGATCAGCAGTATCTCGCTGAAAGCACCTGCCAAAGCGCTGCTGACTAAGGATGATGGCACCGTTATTTTTGCGGTTGCCAGGGTTGGTAAGGGAACTGTTTTTGCTACCGGTGATCCCTGGTTATACAATGAATATACTGATGGCAGAAAGCTGCCCGCTGAATATGAAAATTATCCGGCTGCACAACAGCTGGTTTCCTGGCTGATTAAACAGATACCTGGTAAGGAGGTCCGTAAAAAGCAATGAGAACCCATTCATGGCATATTATCCGGTTCGTATGGGTGGTAACCTGTTACGTTTTCTGTAGCAGTTGTATCATGGTACCTGCTACGGCACAACCGCCTGTTAAAGCCATCATCGTGGACCAGGCAGGCAACGGCGATTTTACGAGTATCCAGGACGCGATCAATAGTTTACCTGGTAAAGCAACAGCACCGAGGATCATTTTTATCCGTAATGGTCTTTACCAGGAGAAGATCTTTATCGAAAAAGATTTTATCACGCTGGTAGGGGAAGATAAAAACAAGACCCAGTTGCAGATCTCACTGGCACGCGAGATCTGGCGCTGCGAGAACCCGGATGACTGGGGCGTGGCTACCATCAATCTCAAAGGCAGTGATATCACTTTAGAAAATCTAACCATTTCCAACACATTCGGGTTGGATCATGCCAATGACACCGAAGGCGTACATGTAGATTGCCGTGCAGATAGCCTCAACCCTTTTAAAACGGTTAAACGCGATAGTCACCAGATGGCTTTGCGCAGTTTTGAAACCACCCGGCTGATTGTGCGGAACTGTATTCTGCGAGGCTATGGTGGTGATACGGTGAGTCCATGGAATACCGATAACGGTATGTTCTATTTCAAAGACTGCCTGATGGAAGGTGGGGTGGATTTTTATTGTCCACGCGGTTGGGCCTGGGCCGAGAACTGTGAATTTGTGGCACATAGCAAAACAGCCGCGATCTGGCATGATGGATCTGTACACAAAGATTCCAAAACCGTATTGATGAACTGTCGCTTCAGTGGTGATGATGGATTTAAACTGGGCCGTTATCACCGCGATGCACAGTTTTACATACTCAACGCTTCTTTCCCGGAGAATATGGCGGATGCACCGATTTATCTCAATCCATCCAATCCGCAGAACCTGATCCGCTGGGGACATAGAATCTACTTTTATAACGCACACAGAAAGGGTGGCGATTATGCATGGCATGCAGATAATCTTTCCACAGCTGAAGGTTCACCCAAACCCGAAGAGATTACCATCAACTGGACATTTGCCGGTAAATGGCAACCAGCCACAGTGCCGGTGAAAATTGATCAGAAATGGTTGACAGCTTCCTCCCCAAAGAAAACAGCTTTAGCTTCTAACCCTTCAGTTGATTCTATTGCGGAGAATATGCTGGTTTATCAAAGAGCTGTGGGTGGCTGGCCCAAAGCGATTCATGAAGTAAAAGTGAATTACAACAAATCGCTCAGTGAAGCAGAAAAGAAAACCTTACGCGAAGATTCAGCACACAAAGATGCTACGATTGATAACAGTGCCACAAGTCGTGAGATCCGTTACCTGATGAAAGCCTACCGGCAAACAAACAATCCCGCGTATCTGGCCGCTGCCGAAAAAGGGATCCGCTATTGTTTAAAAGCGCAATATGCCAACGGAGGCTGGCCACAATATTACCCGGATTCTTCAATTTACCGCAGCCAGATTACGTATAATGATGATGCCATGGTGAATGTGCTGAATATTCTGCAGGATATTGTGGAAGGGAAAAATCATTTCGAACTGGTGAGTCCATCATTGATCCCTCTTTGCAGGGAAGCTGTACGAAAAGGAGTTGATTGCATACTCAATACACAGATACTGGTGAATGGGCAGCTCACTGCCTGGTGTGCACAATACAATCATATTACCCTGCAACCAGAAATGGCAAGGAAATTTGAATTGGTATCTATCAGTGGCAGTGAATCAGTGGGTATTACCCGTTTCCTGATGCGTTTGCCGGATCCCTCTGCTGCGGTACAAAAAGCCATACAGGCTGCTATCGCCTGGTTTGAACAGGTGAAAATTACAGGATACAAATACGGAGATGTAATTGCGCCGGAACAACCAAATGGCAAAGACCGCATCATTCAGCCGGATGCCGTTAGCACCATCTGGGCAAGGTTTTATGAAATTGGCACCAACCGCCCTTTTTTCAGCGGCAGGAACAGTGAGAAAAAATATGACCTGAAAGAGATCGAGAATGAAAGGAGAACCGGTTATGCCTGGTATGGCGTATGGCCACAGAAATTACTGCAGTCAGACTATCCTGCCTGGTTGCAAAAACAGAAGAAGGTATAAGTGATGGATACATTGTCAAAAAAAATAGTAGAGCGGCTTCCGGCAGAAAATCTTTCTGTACCGTCGGTTACTGTATTTGATCTGCCTGAACGGGTGTTACAGTTTGGTACGGGTGTGTTGCTTCGTGGATTGCCAGATCATTTTATTGACCTGGCCAATAAACAGGGCATCTTTAACGGAAGGGTACTCGTGGTAAAATCTACCGCCACCGGTGGCACGGATGCTTTTGCCAAACAGGATGGGTTATACACGATCCTGGAAAAAGGAGTAGTGAATGGAGCAGTGCAGGAACATACGTATATCAACGCAGCCATCAGCCGCGTATTATCTGCTGCGGAACAGTGGTCCGAGATCCTTGCCGCAGCTGCCAACCCGGATTTACAACTCATCATTTCCAATACCACAGAAGTAGGTATTGTATGGGAAGAAGCAGATGTTACAGCTGTTGTGCCAGTATCTTTTCCTGGAAGGCTACTGGCTTTTCTCGAAGAAAGATATCGCGTAAGCAATGGTTCAGCAGAAGCAGGTATGGTAATTGTTCCCACGGAACTGATCGTTGATAATGGAACCAGACTCCGGGAGATAGTGCTGGCGCTGGCAACAAAGAAAAAATTACCAGCGGCATTCATCGATTGGCTGACTCATGCAAATGAGTTCTGCAATTCACTGGTAGATTGTATTGTGCCCGGTAAATTAGCCGCTACCGAGCAGGCAAAAGCAGAAGAACAACTGCATTACCAGGATGAACTGATGATCATGTCGGAACCCTACCGTCTCTGGGCTATTGAAACCAGCCGGCAGCGTACCAAAGAGATCCTTTCTTTCAGCACCTGTAACGAGGGAGTAATACTGGCCGCCGATATCAATAAGTTCCGCGAACTGAAACTGCGTTTGCTGAATGCCACACATACGCTTTCCTGTGGACTGGCTCATTTATCCGGATTCGCTACTGTAAAAGCGGCTATGCAGGATCCATTGTTCGAGTCTTTTATCTCCACGCTGGTATTTAAAGAAATTGTTCCGCTGGTTACGGGCGAAACGATCTCCGTTGAAGAAGCTGTAGCTTTTGGCAAACAGGTATTGGATCGATTCCGCAACCCGCATATCGAACATCTCTGGTTTAATATTACCGCGCAGTATACTTCCAAAATGCAGATGCGGGTAGTGCCACTGGTGAAAAAACATTTTGCAGTCAGTACAGAAGTGCCGGTTTGCATGGCTACCGGTTTTGCCTGCTTTCTGTTATTCATGCGATCAGATCAGCAGGCAAAGAATCAGTTTTACGGCCACTATAATGGTAAAACCTACCCCATACAGGATGATAAAGCCAGCCTGATGTACCAGCAATGGCAATCAGGTACCAATCCGCGGTGGGTAGTGCAGAATAGTTTACGGAACATAGATATTTTTGGAGAGGACCTTTCTGCTTACCCCGTATTTACAGAAGCTGTTCTGGAAATAGTGGAATTATTGGTAGCGGAAGGACCGGAGAAAACAGTTAGTTCTATCTTAGCAAAAAAAGCATTGGCATGAGTCATAAACAACGCATACTGCAGGTAAACCCAGGCGATAATGTGCTGGTGGCATTATCGGATCTCTCCAAAGGCGAAGAGCTATCGTTTAATGGTGTCACTTATGTGCTCACAGAAGATATCGCTGCCAAGCATAAATTCTTTATGCAGGATCTGCAACCCGGTGATGGAATTATTATGTACGGTGTACTCGTTGGTAAGGCACAGGTAGCGGTTACCAAAGGAAGCCGCATGAGTACTGAAAATACCAAACACGCAGCAGAACCCTATGCATATAGACCCAGTCATTACCAATGGCAGGCACCGGACACTTCCCGCTTTGCCGGCAGGACATTCAATGGCTATCATCGTTCCGATGGAAGGGTGGGTACTGCCAATTACTGGTTGTTCATCCCCACCGTATTCTGCGAGAACCGTAACCTGGATGTGATCAAAGAAGCGTTGCATACACAGCTGGGTTATGCAGTAACAGACAAATACAAACAGAAAACACAGTTACTGGTAGAGTTATATAAAAGCGGTGCCGATATTCATAGTGCCGATCTGACCATCCGCGAATCGATGGTACACACACAACGTGTGTTCAAGAATGTGGATGGCATTAAATTCCTGAATCACCAGGGAGGTTGTGGCGGTACCCGCCAGGATGCAGCTGTACTCAGCAAACTACTGGCCGCCTATGCCGATCATCCCAATGTGGCAGGGGTAACCATTCTGAGCCTGGGTTGTCAGCATATGCAGACACAGGAACTGCTGGATGATATCAAAAAAAGAAATCCGCATTTTGACAAACCGCTGCACATATTTGAACAGCAACAATCACAGAGCGAAGAGCAGCTGGTAACAGAAGCCATCCGCACTACTTTTGAAGGCCTGGTGCAGATCAATAAACTGGAAAGAAAACCTGCGACCCTCGATAAATTATGCATTGGTGTAAAATGCGGTGGCAGCGATGGTTTCAGCGGTATCTCTGCTAATCCCGCCGTAGGCTACTGTTCCGATCTCCTCGTGGGTTTGGGAGGAAAGATATTACTGGCAGAATTTCCGGAACTATGTGGGGCAGAGCAACAACTGATCGACCGTACCAAAGAAGAAGCGGTGGCCAAAAAATTCATCCACCTGATGCAAACCTATAGCGATGCGGCAGAAAGAGCAGGTTCCGGTTTTGATATGAACCCATCGCCCGGTAATATCAAAGATGGTTTGATTACTGATGCTATCAAAAGTAATGGTGCAGCTAAAAAAGGCGGAGAGTCGCCGGTAGTAGATGTGCTCGATTATACAGAACCCGCTACCAAACCGGGTCTTAGCCTGGTATGTACGCCCGGCAATGATGTAGAAGCCACTACCGGAAAAGCAGCCAGTGGCGCTACGCTGATCCTGTTCACTACGGGACTGGGTACACCTACGGGTAATCCGGTTTGTCCAACCATTAAAGTAGCCACCAATTCGGCATTGACCAAAAGAATGGGCGATATCATTGATATCAATACCGGTCCTATTATTGAAGGTGAAAAAACTATTCAGGAAATGGGCGAAGAAATATTGGAATACTGTATCCGCGCGGCCAGCGGAGAAGTTACACCGAAAGCAGTTTTACTGAATCAGGATGATTTTATTCCGTGGAAGCGGGGGGTGAGTTTGTGAGTTTGTGAGTCGGGAGTCGGGAGTCGGGAGTCGGGAGTCGGGAGTCGGGAGTCGGGAGTCGGGAGTCGGGAGTCGGGAGTCGGGAGTCGGGAGTCGGGAGTGAATTATTTGAGGTGCAAAGATCGTGGGAATGATCAAAGAATTAATGTATAAGCATGAAACAATTTTTAGACGAGGATTTTTTATTGAGTAACAGTACGGCACAGGAACTGTACCATGGGTATGCGGCGGGCATGCCGATCATTGATTACCATTGTCATTTATCGCCGCAGTTGATCGCCACTGATCACCAGTTCAGGAACCTGTCGGACGTCTGGTTATCGGGCGACCATTACAAATGGCGGGCCATGCGTACCAATGGCATTGATGAAAGTTTTTGTACGGGCGATAAAACCGATTGGCAAAAATTTGAACAGTGGGCAGCTACCGTTCCCTATACCTTACGTAATCCATTGTATCACTGGACACACCTGGAACTACAGCGCTATTTTGGGGTACAGGATATACTGGATCCACGCAGTGCCCAGAAAATTTATGACACCTGTACGGGCCTGCTGCAAACCAAAGACTATTCGGTACAAAACCTGCTGCGTAAAATGAACGTGGCACTGGTATGTACCACCGATGATCCGGTAGATTCGCTGGAGCATCACCTGCAATTAAAGAAGGATGGATTTGAGATCCCGATCCTGCCCGCTTTCCGTCCCGACCAGGCCATGAATGTGAGCAGTGCGGTTAATTTCAATCATTATATCAAGAAACTGGAAGCCATTACTGGCATTGCCGTTTCTACCTTTGATGATTTTCTGTATGCACTGCAGAACCGGCATGATTTCTTTGCATCGGTAGGTTGTAAAGTGTCAGACCATGGGCTGGAGGAAATTTATGCAGATGATTTTACAGGTTCGGAGATCGATACCCTGTTTGCTAAAATTCATTCGGGTAAAGAACTGAATGAAACCGAACAACGCAAGTTCCGCTCAGCCATGCTGATCCATTTTGCAGAGTGGGACTGGGAAAAAGGTTGGGTACAACAATTTCACCTGGGTGCCTTGCGTAACAATAATGCGCGCAGGCTGCAGCAACTGGGTCCGGATACGGGTTGGGATTCTATCGGCGATTTTTCGCAGGCAAAGAACCTGGCCATTTTCCTGAATAAACTGGACAGCGATAACAAACTCGCCAAAACCATTATTTATAACCTGAATCCGGCAGACAATGAAGTGATGGCCACCATGATCGGCAATTACAACGATGGATCGGTGGCAGGTAAGATCCAGTTCGGCTCTGCCTGGTGGTTTCTTGACCAGAAAGACGGTATGGTAAAACAGCTGAATGCCTTATCCAATATGGGACTGCTGAGTAAGTTTGTAGGTATGCTGACCGATTCGAGAAGCTTTTTGTCTTTCCCGCGCCACGAATATTTCCGCCGGATTCTCTGTAACCTGTTCGGGGAAGAGATTGAAAACGGTGAATTACCAAATGATGTGGAATGGGTAGGCAAAGTGGTAAAAGATATCTGCTACTATAATGCCCGTTCCTATTTTGGCTGGCAATCTATTCTGCCGGATGGAAAATAGGTGGCATGCAAACGTTTTCGTAGTTTCTGATGATTAGTTACCGGAGAAATACCAGTTTTGCCATGTAACGAACCTGATAAGTCTTATTAATTGAACTCTTCTATGGCGGCACCCTTATTTGATCTCAGTGGAAAAACAGCCCTGGTAACAGGCTGTAACAAAGGTATCGGGAAAGCCATGGCCCTGGGCCTGGCAGAAGCCGGTGCGGATATTATTGGTGTGTCGGGTTCGCTGGCACCGGGAAGCGATATTGAAAAGGAAGTGATGGCATTGGGTAGATCATTCAAACCCTATGCAGCTAACCTTTCTGATAGGGAAGCTTTATATGCGTTCATCCAACAACTGCAGGCCGAAAATCCGGTGATCGATATCCTCGTGAACAATGCAGGCACCATCATGCGCAAACCTGCTGCCGAACATCCGGATGAATATTGGGATACCGTGCTGGCACTTAACCTCGACGCTCCTTTTATAATCGCGAGAGAAATCGGCAAAAAAATGATTGAGAGAGGTTCCGGAAAAATTATTTTTACCTGTTCGTTGTTAAGTTTTCAGGGTGGTATTAATGTGCCCGGCTATGCCGCCAGCAAAGGGGCATTGAGCAGCCTGGTAAAAGCATTGGCCAACGAGTGGGCATCGAAAGGCGTAACCGTAAACGGCATCGCCCCGGGTTATATCGCTACAGATAATACGGAGGCTTTACGCAACGATCCGGAGAGAAGTGCTTCCATCCTCTCACGCATACCCGCCGCACGCTGGGGACAACCCGAAGATTTCAAAGGCCCCACCGTATTCCTGGCATCAGATGCTTCCGCTTATGTGAACGGAACTATTTTGGTGGTAGATGGGGGGTGGATGGGTAGATAGGGGGGATTAGTTTATTGGTTTACTGGTTTATTGGTAGGCCGTTCATAAACAATTACCCGAATCGGTCAGTAAACTAATAAAAGAGTAAACCGATATAATATCATACATCCGGTAAGTAATGACCAGCAACGAGTAAACCAATAAACGAATAAACCAATAAACCAGTAAACCAATAAACCACCACCCATGCAAATCAGGTTTCAATCCAGTCCCAAAGAAGTACGCGGTATGACTACGGCAGAATTGCGGGAGAATTTTTTAGTGCCGGAACTGATGAAAGCCGACACCCTCACCCTGGTATACTCTCATTACGACCGTGTGATCATTGGTGGGGTACAACCATTACAGCAATCAGTGCCTTTACACAATGAGGCTGAATTAAGGGCTGATTATTTTCTGGAAAGAAGGGAACTGGGTATCATTAATGTAGGAGGTGCAGGTGTGGTAACGGCTGATGGTATTACATATGAACTGGATAAACTGGATACTGTTTACCTCGGTAAAGGAACCAAAGAAGTAAGTTTTGCAAGTGTTTCGGCTGCTGATCCCGCTAACTTTTTTCTGATGTCAACTACGGCGCATCACAGTTATCCCAACCGGAAGATGACCAAAGAAGAAGCCGCTCCCGTTAACCTGGGCGAAAAAGCAACGGCTAATGAAAGAACCATCTATAAATATATTCACCAGGACGGCATACAGAGTTGCCAGCTGGTAATGGGATTAACGGTGTTGAAAGAGGGCAGCGTATGGAACTCTGTTCCGCCACATACCCATACCCGCCGTATGGAAGTATATTTTTATTTTGATGTACCTGCACAACACCGCATTTTTCACCTCATGGGCGAGCCCACAGAAACCCGTCATATTGTAATGGCTAACCACGAAGCAGTGATCTCCCCACCCTGGTCTGTACACTGCGGACCCGGCACTACCAACTATGGTTTTATCTGGGCCATGGCAGGAGAGAATTATACTTTTACTGATATGGATCCGGTGGCTATTGCCGACATGAAATAAATCACACCTGTAAAACCAAAAGCCGCATTCTTTTCAGGAATGCGGCTTTTTTATGCTCACAGATAGATGATTAGATCTTTACTTTGATCACCAGTTTTTTGATCGGCCCATCGCCGATCATCGGTGCATGTACATCTTCCGGGTAAAAGATGGCGAACTGGTTATCCGTCATCCCAAAGAACATATCCGGTGCATCATCATAAAACAATACATCTTTTTCTGCACTGTATTCTCCCCGGGGAGCCACACAGGTATTGCGCGGTTTCCAGCCCAGGGTTTCTTTACCCCTGATACAAACCTGGATATCGATATGTGCATTGTGGCACTCAAACTTGGCAGTAGACTCTTCCGCCTTTACTCCATTTTTATCTGATACAATCCCCCGCAGGTTCTCGCCGTCAATATCAAACTTGCCCACTTCCAGTGAAGCCAGGTCTACAGAACTGATATACGCAAAGGCCTTCGCAAACAAAGGATTCAATCCCGCATACTTACCTGCATTCGACAAACTATCTAAAATCATATTGAAGTCATTTTCAAATTTTCAAATCCGCCTATTTTCAAATTACCGCTGCACCCTTCCTGATCCATCTCCCTTCATCAATTCCTTTACCTCCGTTAAAGTAGCATGGTTCAGATCTCCCGGAATAGTGTGTTTGAGGGCAGAAGCCGCTACGCCAAATTCTGCCGCTTCGGGCATGGGCATACCGCTTACCAGTCCGTAGATAAATCCGCTGGCAAAAGAATCGCCACTGCCCACACGGTCTACGATACGTACTTCATATTGTTTGGTATGATAGAACTCGGTTCCATCGTACACCAATGCACTCCAGCCATTATCAGAAGCACTATGGCTTTCGCGTAAGGTAGAGGCAATGTATTTAAATCCGAATTTCTCTTTCATTTGTTTGAACACGCTTTTGTAACCATCCAGGTTCAGCTCGCCCTTGGTTACATCGGTACCTTCTGCTTTAAAACCAAGAGTAGTGTCGGCATCTTCTTCATTGCCGATACATATATCCACATATTGGCAGAGACGTGTCATCACTTCCCTTGCTTTTTCCTTGCTCCATAATTTTTTACGGTAGTTCAGGTCAATACTGGTGGTAATGCCTTTGGCTTTGGCGGCTTTCAGGGCAGCTTCGGTTAAGGCCGCGGCTTTATCGCTGAGGGCGGGGGTGATACCGGTGGTATGAAACCAGCTGGCACCGTCCAGGATTTTATCAAAATCAAATTCGCTGATCTCCACATCGGCAATAGAAGCACCGGCACGGTCATAGATCACCTGCGAGGCGCGCATAGAAGCACCTGTTTCGAGGAAATAGATCCCCAGGCGTTTACCACCACGGGCAATGAACTGTGTATCCACACCATACCGGCGGATATGGTTAATAGCCGCCTGCCCCAATGCATTATCAGGCACTTTGGTTACAAAAGTGCCGTCCAATCCGTAATTAGAGAGGGCAACAGCCACATTGGCTTCACCGCCGCCATAGGTTACATCAAAACTATCGCTCTGTACAAACCTTTCAAATCCGGGTGTGGAGAGGCGCATCATGATCTCTCCGAGGGTAACTACTTTTTTTGCCATGATCAAACGTATTTTTAAATTAGGATGGGTTACGGGAAATTATTAATTAACTTGAAAGCCCTTCCTGCGAAGTTGGTTAATAATCGGTGGGAAGAAAAGAAATAGGGTTGTTTTCTGTCATAAAAATACGCAAACGTTTGCGTAAGAAAATACCGCTGTTTTAGCCTTTTCAGATAACATTGCTGGAAGAAAAATTGCTATATGGAAAAGAAAGACGCTATTCTGGCCCTGATTCCGCAACAGGGTATCCTTCCGCTCTATTTTTATAAAGACACCAAAGTCAGCATTGAAGTGCTGAAAGCCTTATACAGCGCCGGTATCCGTGCCGTGGAATATACCAACCGCGGTGAAGCGGCCCTCCAGAATTTCAAAGAAATGCGCAAAGTCTGCGATACAGAACTGAAAGGGATGTACCTCGGCATCGGCACCATCAAAAACGGGGAAATGGCCCAGACTTTCATTGATGCGGGTACGGATTATATTATTTGTCCCGGACTGGTTGAATCCGTTGCCGCCGTTGCCGATAAAAACAAGATGTTATGGGTGCCCGGTTGTATGACACCTTCCGAGATTATCCAGGCAGAAACCCTGGGGGCCAAAATGATCAAACTGTTTCCCGGAAATATACTGGGGCCTGGTTTTCTATCGGCCATTAAAGAGATCTTTCCGGGTTTATTGTTTATGCCTACCGGTGGGGTAGAACTGGATAAGGACAATATTGCCGCCTGGTTCAAAGCCGGTGTTTGCGCAGTGGGTATGGGCAGCAAACTCATCACCAAACAATTACTCGAAACAGGAAACTACGCACAGATTTCACAGGATACGGAAAAAGTATTGGCGATCATTCAATCCATCAAATCATAACCATGACAGCTATAGCAGAAAAAATCGGTAAGTACAGGTGGACAGTCTGCGCCTTGTTATTTTTTGCCACCACGGTGAATTATTTAGACAGGCAGGTACTGAGTTTGCTGAAGACCACGTTGGAAAATGAATTCAACTGGACTAATTCAGACTATGCCAACATCGCTTCTGTTTTCCAGTTTGTGTATGCTATTTCCATGTTATTTGCGGGCCGGATCGTAGATAAACTGGGTACGAAAAAAGGCTACGCCTGGGCAATCGTGATCTGGTCTCTCGGTGCCATCATTCACGCGTATGCCGTACCATTGGGTACGGGTGTAGCTGCGGTGCTGGGCTGGGTGGGTATTACGGCGGTGCCGGTATCGATCATTGGTTTTATGTTATCAAGGGCTATCCTGGGTTTTGGTGAAGCGGGTAACTTTCCGGCAGCCATCAAAGCCACAGCTGAATATTTCCCTAAAAAAGAAAGATCCTTTGCTACCGGTATTTTTAATTCCGGCGCCAATATCGGTGCAGTATTGGCACCCTTATCCGTGCCATGGATCGCTTTGCATTGGGGTTGGGAAGCCGCATTTATTATCATCGGTGCCATCGGTTTTATCTGGCTGATTTTCTGGATGGTTTATTATGAAATCCCGACAAAGCAGAAACGTTTATCAGCAGAAGAGCTCGAGTATATCAACAGCGATAAAGTTATCGACGAAACAGAAAATGAGAAATCAACTGCCAAAACGCCCTGGATGGTGTTGCTTGGTTTTAACCAGACATGGGCATTTGTGATCGGAAAATTTCTGACCGATGGTGTATGGTGGTTTTACCTGTTCTGGTTGCCCGGTTACCTCAAAGATCAATATGCGATGGAAGGCACACAGGTAATGTTGCCTCTCGCAGTATTATACAGCATGACCATGGTAGGTAGTGTGGGCGGTGGCTGGTTTCCTACCTATTTCATCAATAAAGGACTTAGTCCTTACGAGGCCAGAATGAAAGCGATGCTGGTGATAGCCTGTATCCCGCTGGTGGTATTGGCTTCGCAGCCACTGGGTGGTTATAGTTTCTGGGTGCCTGTGCTGCTGATCGGTATTGGTACTTCTGCCCACCAGGCATGGTCGGCCAATATTTTTACAACGGTATCAGATATGTTCCCCAAAAAAGCGATTGCTTCGGTGATCGGGATTGGAGGTATGGCCGGTGGCATTGGCGGTGTGATCATCTCCAAAATAGGAGGCTGGCTCTTCGATAGTTATAAACTGGCCGGTATCCGCCAGTCATGGGAACAGGCTACGGCCAATGGCCTGGGTGGCTATCTCGATAAGATCAAATTATTACCACTGGCAGATAAACATGGAGATGTAATCGATATCACACACAAAGAAGTATTTAATCTTTCGAAAGAGCTGCAGACACAATTGCAGCAGGTTAATCCCGAACAGTTTGCCCAGTTTCTGGCGCTGCAGAAACAGTTGGTGCTGGCATCCATGTCAACTTCTTATACCATCATGTTTACGTTCTGTGCCATTGCTTACCTGATTGCATGGAGTATTATGAAAGCACTGGTGCCCAGAGAAAAACAGGTTCGTTTATAAAACCGGTACAGGCTTGATACTGTACCGTAATAGATAATCGTATGCAACTACTTAAGAAACTCTGTTTGGGAAGCTGTTTGGCCATGGCTGCTGTTGCCGGCGCACAGGCACAACCCAAAGTGCAGGTGAAAAAAGATGCCGTACAGCAAAAAGTGACGATCACCATCGGTGGTCAGCCCTTTACCGAATTTATTTTTACAGATACGATGGAGAAACCTTTTCTCTATCCTATTATGGCTCCCAACGGACAAACCATCACCCGTGGTTTTCCCTGGAATCCACAGCCCAATGATCCTACAGATCACCCGCATCATATCGGACTCTGGTTCAATTATGAGAATGTGAACGGACTGGATTTCTGGAACAACTCCTATAACATTCCCGCCGAAAAGAAAAAACAATATGGCTGGATCCGTACGGATAAGATTGTAGAAACCAAAAGCGGTACAACAGGTAAACTGGTGTACACAGCTAACTGGACCAACCAGGAGAAAACTAACCTGCTTACAGAAAAAACAACCTATACTTTTTCGGTAGTGGGTAATAACCGTGTCATAGACCGTAAAACAGAATTAACTGCTGTACAGGATGTTTCATTTCCGGATGTGAAAGATGGCATGCTGGGTTTGCGTGTGGCGCACGAGCTGGAATTGCCAGTGATGGAAACCAAAGAATACAAAGATGATAAGGGCATTATCACCAAAGTAAAAGCTACCAGAGATGCGGGTGTAACCGGAAACTATATCACTTCAGCGGGCAAGGAAGGAGATGCTGCCTGGGCCACCCGTGCCAACTGGTGTATGCTGTATGGGAAAAAAGGAGGCGATACCATCAGCATTGCCATTATCGATCATCCGGATAATATCGGGTATCCTACCTATTGGCATGCCCGTAATTACGGATTGTTTGCGGCCAACCCGCTCGGACAGAAAGTATTCTCCAATGGCAAAGAAACGCTCAATTTCAAATTAGCGAAGGGGCAATCCACCACCTTCCGTTACCGCATTGTGATTGCTTCGGGTAAGGAACGGCTGGCCATGCCCGTGCTGGACCAGCTGGTGATTGATTTTTCTGAACACTAATCAGCAAGCATATTGCGGAATTGTGACTTTGAAGACTTTGTACCTGTAATAGTCTCCTTTTCTTTTTTCGCGCTTACTGAAATCCCCTGCGCCTTTGCGCCTCCGCGGGACAATACCCAAAGTTTCACTAAGAGAAGGATAAGAGAAAAGAGCAAAAGAGGGTTCTGCGGAAAGATTCCAGCATTGTATAACCTGTTTGAATATTGCACTGTTTCCTGCATGTAGATGGTTGTTGCCACAGATTTCTATACTTTTGCGGTCATTGTAATTGTATGCAGCATAGTTTCTCCTACGAAAAAAAGAAAGTGATACAGGCCCTCCGTTATCACTTTGTGCAGCGTCCCGAAGTGCGGGTGTTGATTGTGATGGTGAATGTGTTTGCCATTCTTTCGGCCGTGCTGTTTTACATGAAAAAGATCCGCCCCGAACCTTTTTTACTGGGCTCGGTTATCTGGCTGCTGCTCATGGCTACTTTCTGGTATATCCTGCCCAACAGCATCTATAAAAAATCGGCTACTTTCCAGGATTCATTTATCATCAGCTTCCTTTCTGATGAAATCCAACTCGAGAACGAACGCGGTGCCGTACAATGGCCCTGGAACAAATTCAGCCGCTTCTTCGAAAGCCCGCATTTTTTCCATCTGTATTTCGATAGCAAATCGTTTTTCCTCGTACCCAAAGAAGGGATGGGAGATGAGTTCCGACATGAACTGAGAGGGGTGTTGAATAGTAAGATAGGGGGGAAGTAGTTTTGAGTTCTAGGTTCTAAGTTTTAAGTTCTAAGTGTTAAGTTCTGCATTCTATGTTCCGGTGGCAGGATCTACCGATCGCCAAGGTTCTATACTTACAACTTAGAACCTATAACCTAGAACTTAAAACTTAGAACATAGACCTTACAACTCCTTCTCCATCACATAATGCGGAATAGTTACTTCATTGAATTCATCACTGCAGATGCGGTAGCCGTTTTTTTCATAGAAACCAATGGCTGATTTGCGGGCGTGCATGGTAAGGCGGCGGTAGCCATGATCGCGGGCTACATTTTCGGCAAAACTCATCAATACCCTGCCAATACCCTTTCCCTGCAGGTTGGCACTAACGGCCATTTGTCGTAAACGTATCGTTTTAGGGTCTGTTTTGGTTAATACACAGCAGGCTTCCAGCCTGTCATCTTCAAAGCAGCCCAGCAGGATATCGTCTGTTTCGGCGGCCAGATCTTCTTCAGTAAAGGATAATCCCAGCGGTTTTCGCAGGATTTGAAACCGGAGATCTACCATTTGCTGGTATTCTTTGGAACCGTGATCTATCTGTTTTAATGCCATGTGTAATAACTAGGATGTACAAGATAATGATCATTTTTCTAAATTTTACCCACAAAACCGGATTTGGCCGGGAAAGCCCATTTATGGACCTTGAAAACAAAAATGCCCGAAAAGATTGCTTATTTGACAAAAAGTATATTTTTGCGCCTGTAACAAAAACTTTTTACAATGTCAGACATCGCTACAAGAGTTAAGAAAATCATAGTTGACAAGTTAGGTGTTGATGAAGCGGAAGTAACCAACGAAGCTTCTTTCACTAACGACCTCGGTGCCGATTCTTTGGATACCGTTGAGTTGATTATGGAATTCGAAAAAGAATTCAACATCTCCATCCCTGATGAGCAGGCTGAAACCATCACAACTGTTGGTCAGGCTGTAGCTTACCTTGAAGAGCACGCCAAGTAAGATCTTACTCCTCCAAATGGAATAATTTTAATCCGCCTTTTTGCGGCAGACAATGCCCGAAAGGCGGATTATCACTTGAAACAGGTAATGAATATGCAATTGAAAAGAGTTGTTGTAACAGGTATCGGTACACTGACGCCGCTCGGAAATAATCTCGAAGATTATTGGAACGGTCTGCTCAATGGTGTTTCCGGTGCTGATGCCATCACTTTGTTTGATGCCAGTAAATTCAAAACCCGCTTTGCCTGTGAGGTAAAGGGATTCGATCCTACCCAGTTTATGGATAAGAAAGAAGCCCGCAAATTAGACCGTTTTGCACAGCTGGCACTTGTAGCCAGCGACATGGCCGTTCAGGATGCAGGGATCAGTAAAGACAATGTTGATGTGGACCGTACCGGTGTCATTTTTGCCAGCGGTATTGGTGGTTTAACCACTTTCCAGGACGAAATGATCAATTTTGCCCAGGGCGATGGTACCCCCCGGTTCAATCCCTTCTTCATTCCTAAAATGATTCTCGATATTGCTGCCGGCCAGATTTCTATGCGGCATGGTTTCCGTGGTCCTAACTATGCGGTGGTAAGCGCCTGCGCTTCCAGCACCAATGGTATGATTGCCGGAGTAGATACTATCCGTTTAGGGAAAGCCGATATCATCATCAGCGGCGGATCGGAAGCTGTGATCAGCATGGCCGGCGTTGGCGGTTTTAACGCCATGAAAGCCATGAGTGAGCGCAACGACGATCCCAAAACAGCCAGTCGCCCTTACGATAAGGACCGCGACGGTTTTGTGATGGGAGAAGCTGCCGGTGTAGTGGTACTGGAAGAATACGAACATGCCATTAAAAGAGGAGCTAAAATCTACTGCGAAGTGGCAGGTGGCGGTGCAACAGCCGATGCCTATCATTTAACCGCCCCGCATCCGGAAGGATTGGGTGCCCGCAATGTGATGATTGCCGCATTAAAAGATGCCGGCATGCGCCCCGATGAAATCGATTATATCAATACCCATGGTACATCCACCCCGCTGGGCGATGGTGCCGAGGCCAAAGCCATCACCGAAGTATTTGGTGAACATGCCTATAACCTCAATATCAGCGCCACCAAATCCATGACGGGTCACTGTCTGGGCGCCGCCGGGGTTATTGAAGCCATTGCCTGTATCCAGAGTGTGATACATGATATCGTTCCGCCTACTATCAATCACTTTACCGATGATCCTACCCTGGATCCCAAACTGAACTTCACGTTTAACCAGCCGCAGAAAAGGGTGGTACGTGCAGCCTTAAGCAATACCTTCGGTTTTGGCGGTCACAATGCTTGTGTGATTGTAAAAAAATACGTAGCTTAAGTTCGTGCAATTCCTCAAAAAGATTTTTAAGAAGTCAGACGACTCATCGTTCGGAAAACAGCTGAAAAACGTGCTTGGTATCAAGACCGGTAATGCTACGCTTTACCGCACTGCCCTGAGTCACCGTTCAGTGAAGGAAACGCCCGATGAGAATAACGAAAGACTGGAATACCTCGGTGATGCCGTACTGAGTGCCATCGTGGCCGATTATCTCTTTAAGCGTTATCCATACAAAGGCGAAGGATTCCTCACCGAAATGCGCAGCAAAATGGTGAACCGCCAGCAGCTGAACGATATTGCTCTGAAAATGGGACTTCGCAAATTAACTTTCTACAATAAGTTCGATAATGCCCTCAAAGGCAGCCAGATCTTTGGTAATACCCTGGAAGCCCTGGTAGGTGCTGTGTATCTCGATAAAGGCTACCAGAAGACCCATAACTGGGTGCTGCGCCAGATCGTGATCCCACATATGTTTGTGGATGACCTGGAATTGATCGATATCAACCTCAAGAACAAACTGATCGGCTGGGCCAATAAAAACGGGAAAACCCTGACTTTTGAGCTGGCCAACGAAAAAATGGAAGGCAGCCGCCGCCTCTTCACCATCAATGCCATGCTGGATGGCCAGTTACTGGCCATGGGCAAGGGTTACAATAAAAAAGATGCCAGCCAGGTAGCCGCCCAGGTAGCGGTAGAAAAACTGGGGCTGGTATGAGTTCCCGCGACCAATTCCATTTCCAGCTCAAGAAAAAAGGCATCCTTTTCGGCAGCATCCTCCTCATCGGTATCCTCGCGATCCTCTATTTCGGCCTCAAAAAATAACTCCCCCCAACTACTAAGTCCATACTATCCTATCTCCTGGCATAACTCCACTCTCCTGGCATAACTCCACCAACACCCCATTTGTCCCCTTTGGGTGAAGAAAACAAACCAGCTTATTATCTGCCCCTTTTTTAGGTGTTTCGTTCAACAGGGTAAACCCTTCTGCCTGTAAACGGGCCATTTCGGCCTGGATATCTGCCACTTCAAAAGCGATATGGTGGATGCCTTCCCCCTTTTTTTCGATAAAACGGGCAATTACGCCCTCCGGGTCGGTGCTCTCGAGTAATTCGATCTTGGTATCGCCCTGGCGGAAGAAAGCCGTGTTTACCTTCTCAGAATCAACCATTTCTGTTTTGTAACAAGGAGTATTCAACAGCTTTTCATATAAAGGGATGGCCGTAGAAAAGCCTTTTACTGCAATGCCGATATGCTCAACTTTTAACATATATCTTATTTTAATATCAATCCTTTACGAAAGTCGGAAAAACAAACCACACCAGCCTGAATGCCCCCATTTATAGAACCTATTGACCTATTTTTGTGTTTAATAGAGTTATAAAAAGTACGCGTATATGTTGAAATTACCGATTTACCTGGATAACAATGCCACCACACCCATGGATCCGCGTGTGCTGGAAGCGATGATACCTTATTTTACCGAGCATTTTGGAAATGCCGCCAGCCGTAACCACCCTTTTGGATGGGAAGCGGAAGAAGCGGTGGATTATGCCCGCGAGCAGGTGGCCAAGCTCATTGGTGCCGATTCAAAAGAAATCATTTTCACCTCTGGTGCCACTGAAGGCGATAACCTGGGTATCAAAGGGGTATTTGAAATGTATGCCAGCAAGGGTAACCATATCATTACCTGTACTACAGAGCACAAAGCCGTACTGGATACCTGTAAACATATTGAGCGCCAGGGTGGAGAAGTTACCTACCTGGAAGTGAAACCCGATGGACTGATTGACCTGAAAGAACTGGAAGCGGCCATTAAACCTACTACCATTCTGATCGCGATCATGTATGCCAATAACGAAATTGGTGTGATCCAGCCTGTAAAAGAAATCAGTGCCATTGCCAAGAAAAACGGCATTCTGTTTTTCTCCGACGCGGTGCAGGCCGTTGGTAAAATTCCCGTGGACGTAAACAAAGACGGAATCGATATCATGGCTTTCACAGCGCATAAAATGTATGGTCCGAAAGGAATCGGTGCCTTATATGTTCGCCGTAAAAATCCACGTGTAAAAGTTACCGCACAAATGGATGGCGGTGGCCACGAGAGAGGTATGCGTAGCGGTACCCTGAACGTACCCGGTATTGTAGGCTTCGGTAAAGCCTGCGAACTGGCACGCCTGGAAATGGCCGACGATGCCGTCCGCTTAAGCAAACTCCGTGATAAACTGGAAACAGCTTTACTGAAACTCGAAGAAGCCTATGTGAATGGTAACCGCGAACACCGTTTACCACATGTAGCCAATATTTCTTTCAAATATGTAGAAGGAGAAGGTTTGCTGATGGGCTTTAACAAGAACATCGCTTTATCTTCCGGTTCTGCCTGTACTTCGGCTTCACTTGAACCCAGTTATGTGTTAAAAGCGCTGGGCCTGGGCGATGATCTGGCACACAGTTCGCTGCGTTTTGGATTGGGACGTTTTACCACCGAAGAGCAGATCGACTACACCATCAAAGCTGTAAGCGATACCGTACTGAAACTGAGAGATATGAGTCCGCTCTGGGAAATGTTCAAAGAGGGCGTGGATATGGATAAGATTGAGTGGGCGCACCACTAGTCAATTTGAAAATGTGTTAATTTGAAAATTTGAAAATGAGTTCAGATTAACACAGCTAAACGGGTCTCCTCATTTTCAAATTAACCTATTTTCAAATTTTCAAATTTCAACCATGGCATATTCAGAAAAAGTGATCGATCACTACAGCAACCCCAAGAATGTGGGAACGCTGGATAAATCAAAGAAAAACGTAGGTACCGGTTTAGTAGGTGCTCCTGAGTGTGGCGACGTAATGCGCCTGCAGATTGAAGTGGATGATGCAACCGGTGTGATCACCGATGCAAAATTCAAGACCTTTGGTTGCGGATCCGCTATTGCTTCTTCCTCACTCGCTACAGAGTGGCTCAAAGGTAAAACCGTTGACCAGGCTGTGCAGATCGATAATATGGATCTGGTAGAAGAACTGAACCTGCCTCCGGTAAAAATCCACTGTTCTGTACTGGCCGAAGATGCGATCAAATCCGCCATCAACGACTACCGTAAAAAGAACGGTCTGGAAGAACTGGTGTTTGAAGAAAGAATACATTAATCCATTTGCGGATTAGCGGATGACGGATTAACGAATTAATTTATTCAATCCGTCATCCGCAATCCGCTAATCCGCTAATCATGGTAGCAACAGAGAACAGCATATACGTAAGCGAAAAAGCCAAAAAGAAAGTACAGCAGTTAATGGAAGACGCTGGCGTGGCGGGAGATGCTTCTTATTTCCTGCGCGTAGGTGTGGTGGGTGGTGGTTGCTCGGGACTGAGCTATAAGCTGGATTTTGACAACGAGATCAAACCCATGGACCAGGTTTTTGAAGACAACGGCGTGAAAGTGGTAACAGACCTGAAAAGCTTTCTTTACCTCGTAAATACCGAACTGGATTTTTCTGATGGACTGAACGGCAAAGGTTTCTACTTCAATAACCCCAATGCCAGCAGAAGTTGCGGCTGTGGAGAAAGTTTTGCTGTGTAGCAGTTCTGCTTACATGGAAATAGAAAAAATATAGTAGCCGCACATTGGTGCGGCTATTTTTTTGGGTAGTTATATAAGAAGAAGTTGCCAAAGTCCGAATATGCTTAAAATGGATTAGGGAAATAAATATATAATCTTATCACTTATTCAATCGGCCTCTGAAAAAAAGCGTTAAGAAATTTACGGAATGAAGCGTTAAGAAATGAACGATGCTTGGCTTTCTATATCAGTTGAAGGGCTGATTTGTTCCATTAATGAATATATGCCAGGCTTTAGACTTCGTTCATTTTAGCGGCATGTAGTAAATTTTAGCTTTTTTTCAGGAGCCTTGATTTTTTTTGTTACTTTTTTGTATCAAGACAAAAAAGTAAATAGAGTAACTGCTATTAACGCAGAGTTTTGTGTTTGATTTGGCCCAACCTTAGAAAAAGATACTATTCTGCTTTTTCATCCACTAATGGCGGAGCATCAGGTTTAGGAGGTTTTGCTGTTTTTACTTTGGCAGGTCGGAGTGGTGGCGGTGGTGGGGGCGGAAGTTTCTCCCCGTTTTTCACGATTTTAGGTGGGGTAAACTTAGTTGCTTCCACTTTGGGTGGCGGCGGCGGAGGCAGTTGTTTGTGTGCCTTTTTTTTACTGGTAACCGTAACAGGGAGGGCGTCGGGCCCATTTTCTACAGTAGGTTTGGCGGGGGCTTTTTTGGGTTGCTGTGCATGACTGAAAACGCCGATTCCCAGCAGGCAGAACAAGAGCAGGCTTAGTCGTAGTTTCATAAATAGGTTTATAGTGAGATGCGAAATGTGAGAAAATCCATAAAGTGCGGCTAAAAATTGGGTTGAAATAGGGTGATTGCCTAATAACATTTAGTTTTGAAGCCATGTGGATGATCTGTAAAAAAGAATGGCAGCAGTTTTTCAGCAGCCTCACCGGCTATATTGCCCTGGTTGTTTTTTTACTGCTGAATGGGCTGTTCCTCTTTGTTTTTCCGGATACCAGCATTCTTGATTTCGGCTATGCTTCGCTGAGTAGTTTTTTTAACCTCGCCCCCTGGATTTTATTATTCCTCGTTCCCACCATTACCATGCGCAGCCTGGCAGATGAATACAAGACCGGCACCTTTGAATTATTGAAAACACTTCCTTTAACCCCCTCGCAGATTGTCTGGGGTAAATTTTTTGGATCACTCATTATTGTGGTTACGGCCTTGGTGCCTACACTCATTTATGCCGTTTCGGTGCAACAGTTAAGTGTAACCGGCGGTATTGATATCGGGGCTACAGCTGGTAGTTATATCGGACTTGTTTTGTTAGGAGCCGTATTTACCGCCATCGGTATCTGCGCCAGCAGTTATACCAATAATACCGTGGTTGCTTTTATTGCGGCAGCGTTTATCTGTTTTGCTTTGTACAATGGGTTTGATGCGATCAGCAAACTGCCCGTATTCAATGCCGGACTGGATTACTATATCGAAATGCTGGGTATCAATTTTCATTACCGCAGTATCAGCAGGGGAGTGGTAGATAGCCGTGACCTGATTTATTTTATTGGCATCATTGTCTTGTTCCTGTTTATTACCCAACGAAACCTCATTAAACGATAAGCGCTTACCATGCAGCAAATCAGGCAACATAAATATGGTGTATTGGCGCTGACCGCTTTGTTTGTAGCCCTGGTATACCTGTCTACCTCTTTTTTCTACCGGGTCGATCTCACCGCTGAAAAAAGATATAGTGTGACCACCGCTACCCAAACCCTGCTGGAGAATGTAGACAGCGTGATCAACATACAGGTATTTCTCACAGGCGATCTGCCCGCTGATTATAAAAAACTCAGCATCGCCACCAAAGACCTGCTGGATGAGTTCCGCTCTTTATCTGGCAACCTCGTACATGTCAGTTTTGAAAAACCCGGCGAAGACATTACCAACGATACAGTAAAAGTAAAATTTTACGATAGTCTCTCCCGCTTAGGAGTGGTTTTTGAAAGAGCCGAAAGTGTGGAGTCTGAAAAAGAAACCAACCAGTTGATCATTCCTTCTGCCCTGGTAAGTTTCCGCAAAGGACAGAAACCCATTGCGGTTGATCTGCGCAGCAGCCGCAAGATCTTCAAACAGTTTAATGTGATAAATGATAATAGTCCGCAAGAGGATGTAGAAGCCACCCGCAACGCAGCAGAAGCATTGCTCGAATTCAAATTTGCAGATGCCATTGATAAATTGACCCGGAAATATGTTCCTACCGTAGCCTACCTCGTGGGTAACGGAGAACCGGTTGATTTTAAAGTGAACGATCTGGGCGAAAGTCTCCGCAATGAATACCGCCTGGCGGTATTTGATATCAAGCAGGGATATCCTGATCCTGCTATGATCGATGCTCTGATCATCGTTAAACCCACTCAGCCTTTTACGGAAGAAGATAAACTGAAGATCGATCAGTATGTAATGAATGGCGGACATGTGATCTGGTTCATCGACAAACTGCACGCCGAACTGGACAGCCTGATGCGCAGTCAGGCAGAATACACGGCATTCGACAGAGGACTGGAACTGGATGATATCCTCTTCAAATACGGCGTACGCATCAACCCCGATTTGCTGCAGGACCTGAACTGTTCCAAGATTCCGATAGTAATCGGTACGAATGCAGATGGCAGTCCTAAAATGCAACGGGTGCCCTGGCCTTATTATCCTTTTTTATCATCCAGAGATGCAAATCCGATCAGTAAAAACCTGGAGCGGGTATTACCTATTTTTCCCTCAAGTATTGATACGGTGAAAGCACCCGGGATACGCAAAACTATTTTGTTGACGAGTGATACCAATAGCCGCCGCATCAGTTCTCCGGCTATCGTATCTATCAACAGTGTCAAAGATGATAATGATTTGTTGTCATTCACCAAAAGTTATGTACCCGTAGCCGTTCTGCTGGAAGGTAAGTTCAGCTCTCTGTACAGTAACCGTCTCAGTCAACAGGTAATGGATTCTGTACAACGTGTTACGGGAAAACCTTATCTGGCGCATGCCGGTAAGGAAAGCAAACAGATTGTAGTGGCCGATGCAGATATTGTAACCAATTCTATCAGCCAAACGGCAGGCCCGCTGCCCATGGGATTGCTGCCGCTGGAAAACTATCGTTTTGCCAACCGGGAGTTCTTCCTCAACTCCATCGATTACCTCGTTAGCAGAAACAACCTCTTTGAAAGCCGGAACAAGGATTTTGTGCTGCGCCTGCTCGATAAAACCAAAGTGGCTGAGCAGAAAAGCCTCTGGCAGTTCCTGAACATCGTACTGCCCCTGCTTGTTATTATCGCATTCGGTCTTGTTTTTCAGTGGCGCCGGAAAAAGCGGTACCAGTCCTGATGGATTGGGACAGTCTACCTATATTTACACTTACGCATTAAACCCTTTGCATGTCTACCCACCAACTTGTTTATGTAGTATTCGCGATTGTATTGGTTATAGCACTGGTATTTGATCTGGGATTACTCAGTAAAAAAAACCAAAGCGTAACCATTAAACAGGCTTTTTACCAGACGGTTTTCTGGGTGGGACTGGCACTCGTATTTTTTGTATTCATGTGGATAGAAGGACCTTCGCTGGCTGCTGAATCGGTTGATTCAAAGACCGGACTGGCTGTTACGGGTTCGCAACTGGCACTGGAATTTCTGAGTGCTTACCTGATGGAATGGAGCCTGAGTATTGATAATATTTTTGTGTTCATTCTCATCTTCTCAGCGTTTGGTGTGAAAGAAAAACATTATCCCCGTGTATTACTGGTCGGAATTCTGATGGCAATATTGTTCCGGATCATATTTATTACGGTAGGAGTGGTACTGGTAGCCAAGTTCTCCTGGATCCTGTACATTTTTGGTGTTTTCCTGGTATATACGGGATATAAAATGTTTACGAGTAATGAAGAGGAAGAATTTGATCCGCATGATTCCAAAGTATATAAGTTCCTGAAAAAATTCCTTCCCCTGGTAAACCATGATGGTGATGGCAAATATGTGATGCGTGAAAATGGTAAACCCGTATATACTTCTCTGTTTGTGGTAGTGGTATTACTGGCTGCCATTGACCTGGTATTTGCACTGGACTCTATTCCTGCGGTGATGGGTATTTCCAAAGATCCGCTGGTGATTTATACTTCCAATATTTTTGCAGTGCTGGGTCTCCGCTCCCTGTTTTTCCTTTTGAGAGGTGCAGTAAGTAAATTCGATTACCTGCAACAGGGGATCGCCATTGTACTGGTATTTATTGGTGTAAAAATGCTGGGCGAACATTACCTGAGTATGTGGATGTCTAAATCATCCCAGGTATTTCTTTCGCTGGGTGTGATCATGCTTTGTATTTCGGGGTCCATATTTTATTCCATGTTCAAGACCAAAAAAGGAACACCCGAAGAAGTGAATGACGGTACTTTATAAAACCTAATTGACATACTTGGCTTATCGTATTCAGGATATTGCACAGATTCTAAGGGCAGATGCCAGCATTCATGCAGATGCTCAGGTAGAACATTTACTGATAGACAGCCGTAAGATTGTTTTCCCGGCTACATCACTGTTCTTCGCCATCAGCGGTCCCCGGCGCGATGGGCACCAGTTTATCAAAGAAGTATATGAACGCGGTGTCAGAAATTTTGTGGTACGGAAGGGTTTTGATCATTCACCTTATCACGATGCCGTTTTTTTACAGGTAGAGAATGTGTTGGAGGCCTTACAGCAACTGGCAGCTTATCACCGCAGTCGTTTCTCCATTCCCGTCATTGGCATTACCGGTAGTAATGGGAAAACCATCGTTAAAGAATGGCTTTACCAGTTGTTACAACATGACCATGTGATTGTAAGAAGTCCGCGAAGTTATAATTCGCAGGTAGGCGTACCCCTGAGTGTCTGGCAGTTGCATGAGCGGCATACACTTGGCATTTTTGAAGCGGGTATTTCTACCACCGGCGAAATGGGGCAACTGGCTGCTATTATACAACCTACTACCGGCGTGTTCACGAACCTGGCAGATCCGCATAGCGAAGGGTTTGAAAACCTTCGGCAGAAAGCCATGGAAAAAGCGATGTTATTCCGGAACAGCCACTCACTCGTGTTTGGCAGAGATGGTTTGCAGAACCAACTGGATCCGGATGGCGCCGATAGAAATTTCTTTGCAGCCACACAGGATTTCTTTTCCTGGAGCCGCGAATCAGCGGCTACACTTTCAGTAACTGCAGAACAAAGAACAGAGAACAGTACCTTTATCACTGCCCTGTATCGCGGAGAAACAGTAAGGATTACCATTCCTTTCACCGACCGTATTTCTATTGATAACGCGATTACCTGCTGGTCTGTACTGCTGCAGATGAATTATCCGGCATCGGTGATCAGTGAACGGATGTTGTTGCTGGAACCGGTAGATATGCGCATGCAGCTGAAAAAAGCGAGTAATAACTGTTACCTTCTCAACGATAGTTACAGTAACGATCTCTCTTCCCTTGATCTGGCGATTGAACACCTGCAGCAGCAGGCGGGTACACATCGTACTACACTGATCCTTTCTGATATTCTGCAGTCGGGACAATATGAAGAAGCCCTGTATCGAGATATAGCGGCGCAACTGACTGTGCGGGGTATTCATCGGTTTATCGGAATTGGTCCTGCTATTACCCGTTGTAAGGAACTGTTTCATACTTCTGCGGTTCTGGATAAAATTGAGATATATCCATCTACTGAATCATTTCTGCAGCAGGTAAGCACACACGATTTTTCGAATGAATATATTTTACTGAAAGGTGCCCGCGTATTTGCGTTTGAGCGTATTTCGGCCATGCTGGAGCAGAAAGTTCATCAAACGGTGATGGAGATCAACCTCACTGCCATGGTGCATAACCTGAAACAATACCAGCAGCAACTGAAACCCACCACCAAACTGATGGCCATGGTAAAAGCGTTCAGTTATGGCAGTGGCAGTGCAGAAGTAGCACGCATGCTGCAGTTTCACAAAGTAGATTATCTCGCAGTAGCTTATGCAGACGAAGGCGTTGAACTGCGTAAAGCCGGTATCAGTCTGCCCATTATGGTGATGAATGTAGATGCCGCCGGTTTTGATTCACTGGTTAGTTACGACCTGGAACCGGAAATCTATTCATTTCCGATTTACCGGGCTTTTCATCATTACCTGGATCAGCAGGGGATACAACAGTTTCCGGTTCATATCAAATTCAATACAGGCATGAACCGCCTGGGGTTTGAAGTAGAAGAGGCAGCGGCACTGGCGCAGCTTCTACATACACAACAAACAATGGCGGTGAAAACAGTGTTCAGTCACCTGGTAGCCAGCGAAGCCTCTGATCATGATCGTTTTACTGAAACACAGGTGAGTCGTTTTAAAGAAGCCTGTAACAATTTGCAGCAAATACTGGGTTATCATTTTGTTCAACATATCGCCAATACGGCCGCCATTTTCCGTTACCCGCAATACCAGTTTGATATGGTACGCCTGGGTATTGGATTATATGGAGTAGACAGTTCCGATAGTGAAACCCTTTCGCTTCAGACAGTAGCTACCCTGCGCTCTACCATTGCACAGTTACGCCTGGTAAAAGCAGGGGAGAGTGTGGGGTATAACCGGAAAGGTGTGCTGCAGCGAGATAGCCTGATAGCCACTATCCGGATCGGTTATGCGGATGGTTTTGGACGGGAGCTGGGTAATGGCCGGGCTTCTGTGTATGTGAATGGCCAGTTAGCCCCTGTGGTAGGCAATGTTTGTATGGATATGACCATGATTGATGTAACCGGGATTGAAGGAGTAAAAGAGGGCATGGAAGTAGAGATCTTTGGTAAACATGTTCCTGTACAGCAAGTTGCCAAATGGGCCGGAACCATCGCCTATGAGATCATGACGGGTATCAGCCAGCGGGTAAAGCGGGTGTACCTCGAAGAATAGGACCTGGAAAGCTATAAAAGACTCCAGTGGTACATGATCTTCCAAAGATTTCCCAAAATCCTGAGCCTCAAATTCCAAAATAGCACAAAGCCCTATCTTTGCCCACCATAAAAAACATGCAGTGAAAGCCAGACAAATCATATTCCTGATACTACTGATCATTTTTGCCGACCAGGCTTTGAAGTTTTATATCAAACTGAATTATTATGCCGGTGAAGAACACCAGGTGCTGGGTAGCTGGTTCCGCCTGCATTTTGTAGAGAATGAGGGTATGGCATGGGGCTGGAAATTCGGCGGTGGGTTTGGAAAAATCATCCTGACACTGTTCCGTCTGGTAGCCGTGATCTGGGGTAGTTTTCTGCTGCGCGATTTTATCCGTAAAAAATACCACAAAGGGTTTATCATCTGTGCGGCCCTGATTTATGCGGGTGCACTGGGCAACCTGATCGATAGCCTGTTTTACGGGATCATTTTTGAGCAAAGCAATCCTTTCTCACAGAATGTGGCCCGTTTCTTTCCCCCCGGTGGTGGTTATGCGGGTTTCCTGCATGGCAAAGTGGTGGATATGTTTTATTTCCCCATCATCACCAATGCACATTTCCCCTCCTGGGTTCCTTTATATGGTGGCGAAGAGTTTGAGTTCTTCCGTCCGGTATTTAACCTGGCCGATGCTTCCATTTCTACCGGTGTGATCGTGATTCTTTTGTTTCAGAACCGCTATTTCAAAAAACAGGAAGAAGTACAACACCATACCATTGAAACGGATAGTGTGGTGAATGATAAGACACAGATATTTTAAACAGATAACAACGATAAAAGAGAAGCCCCGGTAACCATTACCGGGGCTTCTCTTTTATAAGAGTGTAAGGAATATTTATTTGATCACCGGCACATTAAACAGCGATAAGCTTTGCGCAGGAGTGGTATTGAATACCTGGTCTATGAGGCCGTATCCTTTTGCGTAATAACTGTTTCCCGACATCAATGTCTGGTAACTGCTTCCATTATCGGGCAGGAACATGATTTCCCGTTTCACATTAATCACATTGGAATATTGCTTTCCGCCAATGGTATAGTTACTGGTGTTTTTGGATATGATGGTGAATACGGCTTTGGCAGTTCCTTTCTGACCACCCGTCCAGTAGCCGGGCTGTGCCGAAGACGACCAGCTCTCGCCTACATTGGCACTCTCTTTCAGGAATGGATAACTGATGAAGAAATTAGGGATCGTGTCAAATATCAGGGTATAATCAAAGTCTACGGTACTTAAGGCATAATACGTGCCTTTGCCATCTTTGGCAAAATAGAAAGTATCCTGCAGGCGGGTAGCGAACTGCGCATAACTGAGGGTATCGCGTACAACCTGGCCAGCTGCTACTTTCACAGAAAAAGTATCAATGGTACCCAGTTTGGGAACATATTGGTATACCCAGCTGGATCCTTCTGTAGTGGGGAAATAATCGCCACCGGTACCGGTGCCACCTCCTGAACCACCTGTGCCGCTGCCGGATACCGGAACAGAGAAACTACAGATATTATTATTGAAAATCAATACAAAATCAGTGGTTTTAGGAAGGATGGGGGTGCCATAGCCTTTCAGCTTAATCACAGTCGGGCCGGTACTTACCGCGAAACCGGAATCCAGGAACCACATACCATTTACGGTATCTGAATAGATCTTGTATTTGCCCTGTGTGGTAAAGTTAACATTGATATTTACATAGTTATAGGTAGGTACCAAGGCAGTATCTACTTTGTAGTCACCCTTCACTTCTGCCGATTTGCAGTTTCCCAGCGAATCTACCAGTTCTCCCTGGGCCGTGCCATTAAAGCCACCTCTTTCTACACTATATTCCTTTTTACATGCCTGGAAGGCAAAGAATACAGCTAAGATGAGGCCAAAACGTAGGGTTAATTTGATCATGTTTGTTTTTCGCATTTTCTCGCTTATACGAATATCAGATAAAATTTATACTAATAACGCTGCCCGGTTAGTCAAATTACCGTTTTTTAATAACTGATCTACGTTATTTAACGTTGTTGTAGCTATCTGCGACAGGGCTTCATCGGTGAAAAAAGCCTGGTGAGCGGTGATCAGCACATTGGGGAAGCTCATTAAGCGTTGAATTTCATCGTCCTGTATCACTTCTCCCGATAAATCCCGGAAAAACAGGTGTTCTTCCTGCTCATATACATCAATGCCCAGATAACCGATCCGGCCGGCTTTCAGTCCCTTGATTGCGGCTTTGGTATCTATCAATCCGCCCCGGCTGGTATTGATCAGCATTACCCCGTCTTTCATCATCCCAATGGTGGTATCGTTGATCAGGTGTTTGGTCTGTTCGTTCAGCGGACAATGCAGCGAAATAATATCGGTTTGCAGTACTTCCAGTAAGGGGTGATAACTAACACCCATCGCTTCCAGATCTTTATTGGCAATGAGATCAAAAGCTTTTACCTGGCAGCCCAGGCCGATCATCATCCGGCAAAAAGCCTGACCAATATTTCCCGTACCAATTACGCCAATGGTCTTACCATGCAGGTTAAATCCAAGCAGGCCGTTCAGTGCAAAATTCTGTTCCCGCACCCGGTTATAGGCTTTGTGTGTTTTCCGGTTCAGCGTCATGATCAATGCCAGCGCATGTTCTGCCACTGCTTCGGACGAGTAAGCGGGAACGCGGCATACTTTCAGTCCCAGTTTTTTGGCAGCTTCCAGATCCACATTATTAAAACCCGCACAACGCAGTGCAATTACTTTTACCCCCTTATCGGCCAGTTGCTGGCAAACGAGTGCGGTTACTTTATCGTTTACAAATACACAAACCGCTTCCGCCTGATCTACCAAACCTACCGTTTGCTCATTCAGTTGTGATTTATGGTATACCAGTTCAAAACCTACACTATCGTTAAAACGGTTAAAGAACTCCTTATCATAAGGCTGGGCGGAGAAGAAGATGATTTTCATAATGAATTAAAGATACGGAGGGAAAGGGGATAGTGAGTTGTGAGTGGTCAGTAGTGAGTAAGAATTGTTTTGACTACCCACTCACTACTGACCACTCACGCCACTACTTCAAGCTCTCCGCTGCCGCAGCAATCGTCTTATCCAGATCTGCATACGACAAAGCATTGTTCAGGAACCAGCTTTCATAGGCAGAAGGTGGTAAGTAAATACCGCGTTGCAGCATGGCGTGGAAAAAGGTATTGAAGAACTGGTTATTGGCCGAAGCGGCAGATGCAAAATCGGTAACGGCATGATCGCTGAAGTGCAGACTGATCATGGAACCGAGGCGATTGATCACATAAGGAATACCGGAAGCATTGAGTACCGTTGCAAGGCCATCGTGCAGGTAAGCGGTTTTGGCGTCCAGTTCTGTGTAAATCTCCGGGTTGTTTTTTAATGCTTGCAGCATGGTAAAACCAGCTATCATGGCAATGGGGTTACCGCTAAGGGTTCCGGCCTGGTAAACATTACCCAGCGGGGCAATCTTTTCCATGATCTCTCGTCTTCCGCCAAAAGCGCCCACGGGCATACCGCCACCAATCACTTTGCCATAGGTAACCAGATCGGCATTGATCTGTAAACGTTCCTGGGCACCACCGGCTGCCAGACGGAAACCCGTCATCACTTCATCAAAAATCAGTACGATACCTTCTCTGTCGCAGATAGTACGCAGGCCTTCCAGAAATCCTGGTTCCGGTAAAATACAGCCCATATTGCCCACCACCGGTTCGGTGATGATGGCTGCGATCTGGTTTTTGTTTTCGGCCACCAGTTGTTCCACCGCGGCCAGATCGTTAAAGGCACAGGTCAGCGTATCGTTGGCCACCCCAGCTGTAATACCCGGCACCGTTTGAATATCAAAAGTGGCCAGTCCGCTACCGGCTTTTACGAGGAATGCATCTGCATGTCCATGGTAACACCCTTCAAACTTGATGAATTTATTTTTGCCGGTATAGCCCCTTGCCAAACGCAAAGCACTCATACAGGCTTCAGTACCGCTGCTTACCATTCTGATAAGGTCTACATTAGGCGCCATGCTTTTGATCAGTTCGGCCATTTCTATCTCTAACTCCGTAGGAGCACCGTAAGAGGTGGAGAGCAACGCTTTTTCCTGGATGGCTTTTACCACCGGTTCGTATGCATGTCCTAAGATCATCGGTCCCCAGGAAGCTATATAATCGATATACTGATTTCCATCGGCATCATATAAATACGCGCCTTTTGCTTTCTCTATAAATAAAGGCGTTCCACCTACGCTTTTAAATGCCCGTACCGGAGAGTTTACGCCGCCGGGGATGGATTGTTGTGCGCGTTCAAAGAGGGCTTTACTTTTTTCGTACATGGTTTTTGTCAATTGGCAATGGTGAATGGTGAATAGGTTTATTTTTCTGTTGTTATCATTCCTGATAACATTTTAAAACAAGTTATCATTAATGTTCCCAGTTTGTCGGTTTGTATATTTTGTAAATACGATAAATCCTGTGCGACGTCGAGTGCTGCATCTATCTCAATTACAGATCCCCTTGCAATCTCGTAATATCTTTTTCTCTCTGCATTTGATTTTCTGGAAGCGCCCTCTGCGATATTCAAATGAAGGGATAAAGCAGCTCTTCTGATCTGCGAGATCATGCCATATCTTTCCTCAGCAGGTAAACAATTTGTTAACCGATAACACTCACGAACAAATAACCTGGATGTTCCGTAAATGTCGAGCTTCTGGTGATTTAATGAAAGGAACATACAAATGGTTTTGACTGAATATGAATTGTACTGCCATCATGCAAAACAAAGTATATTCACTATTCACCATTGCCCATTCACACAAATTCCGTTTTAACACCCCTCTTTTCCACCGTATAAATACGCGCTATCCAAGTAACCTCACTGCATCTTTCGCAAAATAAGTAGCGATCAGATCTGCACCCGCTCTTTTGATAGAGGTTAAGGTCTCCAATATTGCTTTGTTCTCATCTATCCATCCCATTTTAGCAGAAGCCTTGATCATCGCATATTCGCCACTTACCTGGTAAGCACTTACCGGAACCGTTACTGCGTTTTTGATTTCCCGGATGATATCGAGATAAGCCAGTGCTGGTTTTACCATTACAATATCTGTCCCTTCTTCCACATCCATCAGGGTTTCTTTGATGGCCTCCGTTCTGTTGGCATAATCCATCTGGTAGGTTTTCTTATCACCAAAACCAGGTGCACTGTCTAATGCATCGCGGAACGGACCATACAAACAGGAAGCATATTTGGCACTGTAACTCATGATGCCCGTTTGCGTAAAACCGGTTTCTTCCAGTCCCTTGCGGATGGCACCGATACGGCCATCCATCATATCGCTGGGGGCTACAAAATCGGCACCGGCTTTGGCATGACTGATACTCATCTGCACCAGTGCTTCCACCGTTGCATCATTCACGATCTCGCCATTGAGTACAATACCGTCATGGCCATAAGAAGAGTAGGGATCCAGCGCAACATCGGTCATCACCAGCATTTCAGGAACCGCATTTTTGATGGCTTTGATACTTCGCTGCATCAGTCCATCCGGGTTCCAGGCTTCTTTGCCGGTATTGTCTTTCCACTCGTCTTTGCATTTGATGAAAACCAGTACAGACCGGATGCCCATGTTCCAGAGTTCTTTTACTTCTTTCACCGTCAGATCAACTGACCGACGGTAATAACCCGGCATGGAAGCGATCTCTGTTTGTATATTTTCACCTTCATCAATAAAGAGAGGGGCAATGAAATCGGCAGGACGTAAAATGGTCTCGGCTACCATTGATCGGATAGCGGATGATTGGCGTAAGATCCTGTTTCTTCTCTGGAGGTACATAGAAACTATTTTAGTTAACCCAGTTACGGGGATGCAGACAGGCATCTAACAATGCGGCTTCTGCGCTTCCTTCGACTGGTTGATGATTGTATTCAAATCTTACCGTTGGGGGTAAGCTCATTAAAATGCTTTCTGTTCGGCCATTGGTTTTTAAACCAAAAATGGTTCCGCGGTCGTGCACGAGGTTGAACTCGGTATATCTTCCTCGCCTGATCTCCTGCCAGTACTTATGTTCGGGCTGGTAGGGAACTTGTTTTCTTTTTTCTGCTATCGGAATATACGAATCAATAAAAGCTTCCCCGCAGGCTTTGGCAAAACTGATCCAGAACTGCACATCTTTGCTGGCATCGGGTCGCTGGTGGTCATAAAAAATACCGCCAATGCCACGTCGTTCATTGTTGCGGTGCCGGTTCACAAAATACGCATCGCATTCCTGTTTGAAAAGCGGATAGAAGCTTTGATCAAAACTATCACACACGGTTTTATAAGTCTGGTGAAAATGACGGGCATCTTCTTCAAACAGATAATAAGGTGTCAGATCTGTACCCCCGCCAAACCAACGATCGATTACGTTGTTGTCTGCATCATATAGTTCGAACATGCGGTAATTGCAATGTACGGTAGGTACAAAAGGGTTCAACGGATGTATCACAATACTCATTCCACAAGCAAACCATTGATCACCGTTGATCTTGAGTTGTGCCCGCATGGTATCGGTTACTTTCCCAAACACAACAGATGTATTCACTCCGCCTTTCTCAAACACATTTCCCTGACTGATTACCCTTGTTTTGCCACCGCCTCCTTCAGGTCTTTCCCATTTGTCTTCTATAAACACCGCTTTGCCATCACAAGCTTCCAGTGCAGCACAGATCTGGTCCTGTAACTGGTGAATAAGACTGATCCATTGTGTTTTAATACTGTCCATATACAACTGGGGATATCGTCGGTAATTATTGTTTGTGCCTGTATTCTTTAACGGTATCTACAAAAGCCCTTGCATGATCAACGGGTACATTGGGTAAAATGCCGTGGCCGAGGTTGGCAATATGTCGGCCCGGACCAAATGCATCCAGCATAGCGGTCACTTCTTTTTTGATCACTGGAATGGGGGATAATAATTTAGCCGGATCAAAATTACCCTGCAGGGTTACATTATTTCCCGCAAATTGTCTTGCTAGCTGCGGTGTAATGCACCAGTCGATACCCAAACCCTGCGCACCGGTGGCCGCCATAGCATCTAAACTGTGCCAGGCACCTTTTGCAAAAACAATCGTAGGTACACTGTCTTTTAATGCAGCTACAATCTGGCGCATATACTGTAAAGAAAGATTTTCAAAATCACCCGGACTTAATAAACCTCCCCAGCTATCAAAGATCTGCACCGTATCGGCACCGGCTTTCACCTGTTCTTTGAGGTAGGCAATGGTAGTATCGGTAATCATCTGTAATAACCGGTGCGCCAGTTCGGGTTGGGTATAGCAGAATGCTTTGGCTTCGTCAAAAGTTTTGGAACCCTTGCCTTGCACCATATAACAAAGTAGTGTCCAGGGTGCACCTGCAAAACCAATCAAAGGCACGCGGCCATTTAATTCCTGCTTAATGAGTTTGATGGCATCAAATACATATCCCAATGTCTCATTCACATCCGGTACATGTACGCGGTTCAGATCATTGACATTTTTGATAGGATCGGGTAATACCGGTCCCTTGCTTTCGATCAGTTGCACTTCCAATCCCATGGCTTGCGGCACCACCAGGATATCCGAAAAAAGGATCGCAGCATCCACTCCTACAATATCCACTGGTTGTAAAGTGATGGCACAAGCCAGTTCTGGTGTCTGGCATCTTTCGAAGAAACCATATTTTTCTCTCAACACCATGTATTCCGGCAGGTAACGGCCAGCCTGGCGCATCATCCAAACAGGTGTTCTTTCGGTAGCTTCTCCGCGGAGGGTTCTGAGTAAGAGGTCGTTCTGTAACATAGTGTATTAGTGAGTGGTGAGCGGTCAGTAGTGAGTTATAGGGTAAAGCACTTTAACTGATCTCTTTGTTTTTTATATGTATGATTAATGGTTATTATTTTAATGACTGATCTTCCCTCCCTACTGACTACTCGCCACTCACGATTCCCGTCTCACGAAAATACTTCACCGCCTGCCCCACCATCTCATCCTTCCCGGGTTCTTTGCTTACTACGATCTTGTTCCTGGTAAAACGGGCCAGTGTATCGCGGGTGGTTTGTCCGATGGCAAACAGCACGGTTTCAGGTGGAATTGTATTGTTAGAAAAAAAACTTTCGGCGGCACTTGGACTGAAGAACAGAATGCCATCAAATGTTTTTTCCATTTTGTGCGGTGTAGCAAGGGTTTCATATACACAGATCTCGTGTACTGTAATGCCCTGTCTGCTTAGTTTGACCGGTAATTCATCTCTTCGGATATTACCGCAGAAAAAGATCAGTTCATCGGGTTCTTCTTCTTCGATGATGGTTTCTGCCAGTTCCAATGCACTGGCACCGGTTCCGGCAATACTTGTCTCGCCAAAATATTCCGCTACCAGTTTCTGTGTAGCATATCCCATGCAGTAAATACGCCAGGAGGGTACATGACCATCTAACATATCAGTAACAGCCACTACCGCGTTCATACTGGTAAACACCACAACCGTTTCCTGCACAGAAACCCATTCTATTTCCTGCTGTACCGCAATTTCCTGCAGGGCGGTGGTTTCTATGAAAGACTGCACGGTAATGTCAACACCTTTTTTACGGGCATTGTCCAGTTGTGCGCCGGTGATGGGCCGGGTAGATAATATCTGGATCCTTTTATCAGGCATTGCGTATCGATTCGATAATTTTTTCGCCACCATTTTCTAATAAGCTAAGGGCAGATCTCTCGCCGAGGCCATTCACTTTTGACAACGGTACTTCTGATTCTATTTCTGCTTTTTGTTGTCCATCCAGTGAAAGAACGTTGCCTCGGAATAATAATTTGTCATTCCTGATCACGGCCAATGCACTGATGGGTGTGGTACAACCTCCCATCAGCACGCGCAGAAAATCTTTTTCTATGCGGGTACAGATAGCTGTATGCTCATCGTTGAGCGGCTGTACTGCTTCAAAACTGGCCGTATCATTCGCCCGGCAGGCAATCATGATGGCTCCCTGCGAGGGGGCGGGTAACATCCAGTCGAGATCTATGGAATTTTCCGGGCGCAGTTTAATTCTCTCCAGTCCTGCTCCGGCAAAAATGGCACCGTTCCAATGACTCTCTTCCAGCTTACGCAGCCGGGTATTTACATTACCGCGCAGGTTATCCAGTATATGATCCGGATATCGGTTCAGCCATTGCGCTTTGCGGCGAACGCTGCTGGTGGCGATGGTGAGTGGTGAGTGGTGAGTAGGGAGGGGATTCTTTTTACCGGCCGCAGACCATATTCCATTTGCAAAACCTAATGAATCCAGCAGTGCATCCTTATCGCCTTTGTATACCAGAATGTCTTTGTAGGAGGCCCTGGGTAAAACAGCCGCCTGTTGTAAACCTTTGGCTAATTGTGTGGGCACATCTTTCATGGAGTGCACAGCTATATCAATCCGGTTGCTTAGTAAAGCGGCATCCAGGGTTTTGGTAAAAATGCCCTGCACACCTAACTCATACAGTGGTGTAACCAGGTCAATATCCCCATCACTCTTGATATATATCAGTTCCGCGTCTACACCTCTCTGGCGGAGTTCCTGTTGTACCAATGTGGCTTGCCACACTGCCAGCTGACTGTCGCGTGTGCCGATTCGTAAAGGCTGTGTCATGGATTAATTAATGGTCATGAAATCATTGATAGCCTCAATATAATAACATCCGGGCTGATGTTGGCTACGCATTTTTACGGCCACTGTATTGACTACTTTCTGGATTGCCGACTGGTCAATGGTTTTGATCTGGGTAGTAGCAAGGAACATATTGCAGGAATGCATGTCATGCAGTTTCTGTTTCACGGCTTTTAATACCGGTACATGACTGCGCAGCAACCACCATTCTGCCAGTTCCTGCCGGTGTTGCTGAATGATCTGGCGTGCCCTGGGCACTTCTGCTTTTCTTTTCTGCAGGGTAAGATCATTGATTACCGACAGATCATCCACATTGGCGAGGATGATCTGTGGTAATGTACCGGCTGCCGGCTCTATATTATTGGGGATAGAGAGGTCGATCAGTATTTTCGGACCACTGTGCAGCAGGTCTGCTTTGGTCAGCATGGGCTTGTCTGCATTGGTGGCCACAATCACAATATCAGCTTCGTTTACCGCTGCATACATGTCTGTAAAAGGAGCGGATTGAATACCGAGTTCTGCCGCCAGTTCACGGGCTTTTTCGTCGGTACGGTTGATCAGTGTGATCTTTGTTGTATCGAGGTAATCGATCAGGTTCTTACAGGTATTACGGCCGATTTTGCCGGTACCCAGTAAAACGATTTTTTTATCTTTTGTGTCTGGTAGCTGCTCTCTGATAAACTGGATGGCGGCAAATGATACCGAAATGGTACCACCACTCAACGCAGTTCCGTTTTTGATGGCTTTGGACGATTGCAGAACGGTATTAAACAACCGCTCCATAAACGCACCGATGAATCCTCTCTCCCGCGCAAACTTCACTGCCAGTTTCATCTGGCCCACAATTTCATAATCGCCGAGGATCTGTGAGTCCAGACCGGCACCTACTTCAAAAATATGCTGGATGGCTTCATTCCCCTGTTTGGTATAACATAACTGGCGGAAAGTATCCGCTTCACCGGCCGTTTCGCTGCAGAGCAGGTCTATCAGCACATTTACATTATCTGCTACACCATAAATCTCGGTGCGGTTACAGGTGCTTAATACGAACATTTCTGTTACACCCGCCCCAGCCGCTTTTTCCAGCAGGGAAGCATATTGCGCTGCACCAATCGCAAATTCACCGCGGATAGCCGCATCTGTCTTTTTGTAGTTGATCCCCGCTGTGAAAAAATGATTGATCTGCATGTAACGGCTCTTTTTCGGTATTCCCTTTTACTTACGCAAAGGTATCTTCCATGGTTTCTTCTAAAACATGAGATTCGTCATTCCATTGTCATTTCTCTGTCATGTTTTTGCATGACAATTCCAGCCAAACCCATCAAATCCTTTGTTCATGCATATTTGCGGTCATCGGGCAATCGTTTTGCAAAACTTTCCCGTATGTAGATTGTTACTATACCTTTGCCAACATAATCAAGATATGCCACAGTCAGCCCAAAGAGCCATCCTGCTAATGAACCTCGGTTCACCCGATTCTACCTCTGTAAAAGATGTCAGAAAATACCTGAATGAGTTTTTAATGGATGGCCGTGTCATCGATATTCCGCTCATTGCCAGGGCTTTACTGGTGAGGGGTATCATCGTTCCCTTCCGGGCACCCAAGTCGGCAGAAGCTTACCGCACTATCTGGACCAACGAAGGTTCTCCTCTGATTGTACTTACCAAAGAATTGCAACAGGCCCTGCAGCAGCAGGTAGAAGAGCCGGTGGCCATTGCTATGCGTTATGGTAACCCATCGCCCAAACAGGCCTATGATGAGCTGCTGCAAAACAATCCCGACCTGAAAGAGATTCTGATAATACCCCTGTACCCGCACTATGCCATGAGCAGTTATGAAACAGCCCTGGTACAGGCACAGGAACAATATGAAGCGGGTAATTATCCGTTCCGCATTTCTTTCATCAAACCTTTTTATAACGAAGAAAATTACCTGAACGCACTGGCCGCCCGTATGCAACCCTGGCTGGAGAAAGAATACGACCATATCCTGTTCAGCTACCACGGCATACCCGAACGCCATCTGCGCAAAACCGGCGGCAGCAATGGTTGCAACTGTATGAAAATAGCCAACTGTTGTGAAGTGAATACAGTAGCGCATGCTACCTGTTACCGCCACCAGGTATTTACCACCACCCGGCTGGTAGCAGAAAAACTGGGGTTACCGAAGGATAAATACAGTATTTCTTTCCAGTCAAGACTGGGCAAAGGCTGGCTGGAACCTTTTACAGATATCCGCCTGGAACAGATGCCGAAAGAAGGCATTAAAAAATTACTCATCATCTGTCCCGCTTTCATCAGCGATTGTCTCGAAACCCTCGAAGAAATTGCTGAGCGGGGAAAAGAAACTTTCATGGAAGCCGGCGGCGAATCCTACGAAATGATTCCCTGCTTAAACACTCATCCGATGTGGGTAGCAACATTGGCCAACTGGATGAAAGACTATAAAGCGGGAAGTCGGGAGATGATTTTGAACAGATGAACAAAGGGGCAAGGAGCAGAGTAATATCGAACACCGAACACTGAATGTCGAACATCGAACAAAGAACTTAGAACAAAGAACTTAGAACTGAAGATGTCTTTGCCCGGGAAATTTTTAATTTTTAATTTTTAATTTTTAATTTCCCCTCATGTACTCCTATATCAAGGCCCTTCACATTATTTTCATTGTAACCTGGTTTGCCGGTCTCTTCTACCTGCCCCGTTTGTTTATTTATGCAACCGAAGCGGGTGAGAAACCCGAGGCAGAAAAGAAAGTCCTGCGGGACCAATTTACCATCATGATGAAACGGCTCTGGTATGGCATCACCTGGCCCTCGGCTATCCTTACTCTCATTTTCGGAACCTGGGTGCTGATCAATGGTAACTGGTACCTGCAGCTATTTGCTCCCGAAGGCCGCTGGCTGCTGATCAAGCTGGCATTTGTGATTTTACTCTACGCCTACCACTGGACACTCCAGGTAATCCTGCAACAGGAGGTCAAAGGCATTTACCAATACAGTTCCCAGCAACTCCGGATCTGGAACGAAGGCGCCACCGTACTCCTGATCGCCATTGTGATGCTGGTAGTGGTTAAGCAGAGTATCAGCCTGGTATGGGGCGTGGTGGGACTGGTCCTGTTCATCGGCTTACTCATGAGCGCTATTCGCATTTATAAACTGTTGAGAGACAGATAGTAGTGAGTAGTCAGTAGTGAGTGGTCCGTATTCCAAAGAGAAATTCCTACTTACTACTCACGACTGACCACTCACGACTCAGGACTCACGATTCACGTCCTTATATTTCTTACCTTTGCACCCTTTAAAACCCGCCTTTTACCCGGTGGGTAGGACTTTTCAAGCGATTTTCAGGATATGAGTGTTAAATACCCAGAATTTTCCGGATTAAACCTCCCGGCCATAGAACAGGAGATCCTGGCTAAATGGAAGGATGGACAGGCATTTGAGCAAAGTGTTTCGCTGCGTGAGGGTAAGACCCCGTTCGTGTTTTATGAAGGGCCGCCCAGTGCTAACGGTATGCCCGGCATTCACCACGTGATTTCCCGTACGCTGAAGGATATGGTTTGCCGCTATAAAACCATGCAGGGCTTCCAGGTAAAACGCAAGGGGGGATGGGATACCCATGGTTTGCCGATTGAACTGGGTGTAGAGAAAGAACTGGGTATCACCAAAGAAGATATCGGTAAAAAAATATCCGTAGAAGAGTATAACCAGAAATGCCGCGAAGCCGTGCTTCGGTACAAAGGCAAATGGGATGAACTGACCATGAAAATGGGCTACTGGGTAGACCTGAACAATCCCTACATCACGTACGACAACAAATACATTGAAACACTCTGGTGGATCCTGAGTGAACTCTATAAAAAAGGATACCTCTACGAAAGTGTGAGTATCCAGCCCTATTCACCTGCTGCGGGTACCGGCTTAAGTTCGCATGAGCTGAACCAGCCCGGTACGTACAAGGATGTGAAAGATACCAGTGCGGTGGCCATGTTCAAAGCCATCAGAAACGAGAAGAGTGAATTTCTTTTCAAAGAAATCGCTCCCTCTCCACACAGTGGAGAGGGCCGGGGTGAGGTATTTTTTATGGCATGGACCACTACACCATGGACATTGCCTTCTAACCTGGGTTTAACAGTAGGCCCCAATATCGATTATGTACTGGTCAGTACGTTTAACCCATATACCCATCTTCCGGTAAATGTGATACTGGCCAAAGCCTTGCTGGGTAAGTATTTTAAACCGGAAGGAGAGAATGGGGATTTTGCAGGGTATGATGAAAAAGCAAAACTGCTGCCCTGGAAAATACTCGCCGAGTGTAAAGGTTCTCAGATCGAGAACTGTGAATACGAGCAGTTATTACCCTACGAAGCCAACTCGCTGAAAGCGATCAAAGAAATCACGCCCGATGCAGAACCCTTCCGCGTAATCCTGGGCGATTTTGTTACCACAGAAGATGGTACCGGTATCGTACATACCGCACCGGCTTTTGGTGCAGATGACTACCGCGTGGGTAAGAAATACAATATCGGGATCCTGACCATGGTAGACAAACAGGGTAAGTTTGTAGAGGGCCTGGGCGAGTTCAGTAACCGTTATGTAAAAAATTACAAAGACGAGAAAGACTACGTAGATGTGAATGTTGACATCAGCGTAAAACTGAAAAAAGAAAACCGTGCTTTCAAAGTAGAGAAATACGAACACAGTTATCCGCATTGCTGGAGAACAGACAAACCCATTCTTTATTATCCGCTGGATGCCTGGTTCATTAAAACCACGGCCGTAAAAGACCGGATGGTAGAGCTGAACAAAACCATCAACTGGAAACCACGTTCTACCGGCGAAGGCCGTTTTGGCAACTGGTTAGAGAATATGGTAGACTGGAACCTGAGTCGCAGCCGCTACTGGGGAACGCCTTTACCGGTATGGAGAACAGAAGATGGCGAAGAAGAAGTTTGTATCGGCTCTATTGAGGAGTTGAACGAGGGCATCCGCAAAGCGAATGAAGTTTTGGGAGGAGACGTCAATAAAAATTATTTACACGAGGGCATTCTTGATCTGCACAAACCTTTTGTGGATGATATCATCCTCGTAAGTGCATCGGGCAAACCCATGAAACGGGTACCCGATCTGATCGACGTATGGTTCGACAGCGGTGCCATGCCTTATGCACAATGGCATTATCCATTCGAGAACAAAGATTTTATAGATAAGGGGCAGGCTTTTCCGGCAGATTTTATTGCGGAAGGAGTAGACCAGACCCGTGGTTGGTTCTATACCCTGCATGCGCTGGGCGTAATGCTGTTCGACAGTGTAGCTTATAAAGCCGTAGTAAGTAACGGACTGGTACTGGATAAAGATGGTAACAAAATGAGTAAACGCCTCGGCAACGTGGTGAACCCTTTTGAAACCATTGAAAAATATGGTGCCGATGCCACCCGCTGGTACCTCATCACCAATGCCTCGCCCTGGGATAACCTTAAGTTCGACCTGGCAGGGATACAGGAAGTACAGCGTAAATTCTTCGGAACCTTATACAATACCTACCAGTTCTTCGCACTCTATGCCAATGTAGATGGGTTTGCTTTTGAGCAGGCACCGGTTCCGTTGGCGGAAAGGCCTGAGATCGACCGCTGGATCCTTTCATCCCTGAACACATTGGTGAAAAGGGTTTCGCGTTCGATGGATGAATATGAGCCTACTTTGGCCGGCAGAGCTATTGAAGAATTTGTAGATGAACACCTCAGTAACTGGTACGTGCGTCTCTGCCGCCGCCGGTTCTGGAAAGGTGAATATGAGCAGGATAAGATCAGTGCCTATCAGACGCTTTACGAATGCCTCGAAACCATCGTTCGCCTGATGGCCCCCATTTCTCCGTTCTTCAGCGATGCGGTATTCCGCAACCTGAATGCGGTAACCGGTAAGTTCCAGGTAGCTTCTGTACACCATGCCGATTTCCCGGTGGCCAATGAAGCTGTGATCGATGTTTCGCTCGAAGAAAGGATGCAGCTGGCGCAGGATGTCTGCTCGCTGGTACTCTCACTCCGTAAAAAAGTGAATATCAAGGTTCGCCAGCCACTTCAGAAAGTGATGATCCCGGTATTGGATGCCGGTATGAAAACCCAGCTCGAAAAGATCGAGGACCTGATTAAAGCGGAAGTGAATGTGAAAGAAATGCAGTACATCACGGAAACTGAAGGGGTGATCAGCAAAAAGATCAAAGCCAATTTCAAGGCCCTCGGTACCCGGATGGGCGCCAAAATGAAAGCCGTAAGTGCAGCTATAGGCAATTTCAGTCAACTGGACATTGCCGCTATTGAAAAAGAGGGCGAATTTTCATTACAGATTGATAATGAGTCTGTTGTGATTGAATTATCGGATGTGGACATTGTGGCCGAAGACATACCGGGCTGGAGTGTGGCCAGTAAGGGCAGCCTCACGGTGGCGCTGGATATTACCCTCACCGATGAACTGAAGCAGGAAGGTGATGCGAGGGAATTCGTGAACCGGGTGCAAAATATCAGAAAAGAAAGCGGTTTTGACCTCACAGACCGTATATTCGTGACCGTGCTTGAAACCACGGTTCTCAAGCCGTCATTAATTAAATATAACGACTATATTTGCCGCGAAATTTTGGCAGATAGCATTGATTGGTCGCCCGAAATTAGCGGCGGGACCGAGGTTGAGATCAATGACGAGCTGTTAAAAGTGGTTGTAAACAAAAAAGGATAAAATTGTATGCCAACTAAGAAACCTGCTCCAAAGAAGGCGGCACCAGCCAAAAAAGTGGCTCCCAAGCCTGCTCCTAAGAAAGCGGCACCGGCTAAAAAAGCGGCACCCAAACCTGCGCCTAAACCCGCCAAAAAAGCGGCACCGGCCAAGAAAGTGGCCCCTAAGCCTGCGCCTAAAAAAGCAGTTCCGGCAAAGAAAGCGGCTCCCAAGCCTGCTCCTAAACCAGCACCCAAAAAAGTAGTGGCACCGGCCAAAAAAGCGGCACCGGCCAAACCGGCTCCTAAGGCAGTAGTAAAACCTGCGCCTAAACCAGCCGCCAAACCAGTTCCTGCCCCCGCCAAAAAAGCGGCACCGGCACCAGCTAAACCAGCTCCCAAAGCGGTAGCACCCGTAGCGCCTAAACCAGCTCCGGCACCCGTTAAACCCAAAGTAGAAGTGAAAGCCCCACCGGCTCCACCCGTGAAACCTGTAAAAAAACAACCCGAACCTATCAAAGACGTAAAAGTTCCTAAGATCAACACGAAGACGAGTGTTCCTTACCAGCCCGGATATACCCAATTAGAAAAAAGAACAGATGCAGCCAGAACCAGTGGAGATCCTTTGGTAAAATACAGCGACAGCGACCTGAATGAGTTCAGGGATCTGATCAGCAAAAAACTGGAAGCAGCTAAAAAAGAACTGGCTTATTTACAAGGCCTGATTACCCGGAAAGATGAAATGGGTGGTGACAATGATGATGCCCGTTACATGACCATGGAAGATGGTAGTATGAGCATGGAGAGAGAGCAGCTGAGCCAGATGGCCAGTCGCCAGATCACTTATATCGATCACCTCGAAAAAGCGATGATGCGGATCGAAAACAAAACCTACGGCATCTGCCGTGTAACCGGTAAGCTGATCGATAAAGCCCGTTTACGTGCCGTACCCCACGCTACCCTTAGCCTGGAAGCGAAACTGGGTCTGGTAAAACCAGCACCGGAGCAGCAATAAGAGATACAGAAAATTAGATAGAAAGAGGCCTCTGATGATTCGGGGGCCTTTTTTAATGTCGAATATCGAGAGGGGAACAGAAGAACAGATGAACAGATGAGCAAGGAACAGATGAAGGAGGTGGGTATATCTTGAAAATGGAACGGATGATTTGAATATCGAATATCGAACAGGGGATATCGAATGTCGAAGGGGAGGGGAACAGATGAACAGATGAGCAAGGAACAGATGAAGGAGGTGGGTATATCTTGAAAATGGAACGGATGATTTGAATATCGAATATCGAACAGGGAATATCGAATGTCGAAGGGGGGGAACAGATGAACAGAAGAACAGATGAGCAAGGAACAGACGAAGTGAGAGGATATGTCATTGAAGCCAGAACAAAGAACCCAGAACGCAAAACATAAATGAACTTTACACAACTACTTCCTTCCTCCGTTCATCTGTTCCTTGTTCGTCTGTTCTATCTAACCTCCTGCATATCCACCAGCTTTCTATAAATGCCATTATACGCCAGCAGCTGGTCGTGGTTGCCGCGTTCTACGATTTCGCCTTTTTGTAATACGATGATTTCGTCTGCGTGGCGGATGGTAGAAAGACGGTGGGCGATGACGAGGGAAGTGCGGTTCTGCATCATGTTATTGATGGCATCCTGTACGAGGCGTTCACTTTCTGTATCGAGAGAGGAGGTAGCTTCATCCAGGATTAAGATCGGCGGGTTTTTTAATACGGCACGGGCAATGGTGAGGCGCTGTCTTTCGCCACCACTTAACTTACTGCCCCTGTCGCCGATATTGGCATCAAAACTGTCTTCTTTGTGGCGGATAAAATACAGGGCATTGGCTACGGTGGCCGCATGTTCTATCTGCTCTTTGGTTACATTGTCAACCCCCAATGCAATGTTATTCGCGATGGTATCATTGAAGAGGATAGGCTCCTGTGTTACAATACCCATCAGGCTTCGCACAGAATGTAAAGTATAATTTTTGATGTTCACCCCATCGATCAGCAACTCGCCTTCGGTTACATCATGAAAACGCGGCACCAGATCGGCCAGCGAACTTTTACCGGCACCGGAGGAACCTACCAGTGCAACGGTCTTCCCTTTTTCAATAACGAGGTTGATATTTTTCAGGATCACTTTATCCTCGTAGGCAAAAGACACATTCCTGAATTCTATGCTCTTGTTGAAAGAAGGAATGGCAGTGGCATCGGGTTTGTCTGTAACGGTTAATGGTGCCTGCAGAATTTCTTCAATACGCTGAATGGCGGCACTGCCTCGCTGCGCATTGTAAAACGCAGTGGACAAGGATTTGGCCGGATTAATGATCTGTGTAAAGAACACGATATAAGTGATAAAACTATCCGGACTCAATCCCACCTGGTTACTCAATACCAGCTTGCCGCCAAACCACAGAATACAACTCAATACCAGCACCCCCATGAACTCAGACATGGGCGAAGCCAGGTCGCGGCGGAAATTCATCCGGTTGCGGATATGGTTCAACGTATCATTGGTATGAAAGAATTTATTACGCAGGATCTTCTCTGCATTAAACGCTTTGATCACGCGTAAACCACCCAGTGTTTCATCCAGGATCGACATTAATGTGCCCAGTTGTTCCTGTGAGGCGGTGGATTGTTTTTTCAGCGAACGGCTCACCCGGCCAATGATGAAACCGGTCAGGGGAAGCAGTACCAGCAGGAACAAAGACAAAGCCGGACTCAGGTACACCAGCGATGCGAGGATGATGAGGATATTCAGCGGGTCGCGGATCAGTCCTTCGAGGGTACTCATCACGCTCCATTCCACTTCATTGGCATCATTGCTCATGCGGCTGATGATATCGCCCTTGCGTTGTTCGGTAAAAAAGCCGATGGGCAGTTCCAGGATCTTGGCATAGAGGTCGGAGCGGAGTTTGGTCATTACATAGTTCCGCATGGGCGCCAATACCCGGAAAGAGAGGTAGGTGAACAGGTTTTTGAAGAAAATGGAGATGATAATGATCACACAGATGGCGCCCAGGGCATAGATTTCTCCATGGTCCTGGATCAGTTTACCGATGATATATTTGAGGTAATCCAGCACACCGGCAGCCGAAAATGTCAGTTCCGGGGCATTCTGGATGAATTTTTCCTTACCGAAGAGCATTTGCAGAAAAGGGGCCAGCATGGCCAGCGATACCAGCGAGAATACAATGGAGAGGAGGTTGAACAGCACATAGAGTACTATATTCCGTTTCTGGCTCCTCAGGTAAAAAAGTATGCGGGCAAATCGCTTCATAAAATGTAAAACCTTTAAAACGCAGCAAAGTAACTAATTTTGCAGTCAATCAAATGTTAGAATATGGAGGAAGGAAAGCGTCAGAGACAGGTGGCAGGTGCCCTGCAGGAAGAACTGAATGATATTTTCAGGCGTTTAAACCTGAGTATGATAGATGGCGGTATGGTATCCATTGCCTCCGTTAAAGTTACGCCCGACCTGCTGGAAGCACGTATTTATGTGAGTCTGTTCCAGGTAAAAGATCCCAAAGCAGTGATGAAAACAATCGAAGCAAGGGCCTGGGAGATCAAAAAAGAACTGGCCGACCGCGTCAAACACCAGTTACGCCGCATACCTGTATTGCATTTCTATCTCGATGATACGCTGGACTATGTGTTTAAGATGGAAGAGATTTTTAAACAGATCAAACAAGAAAAACCTCCGGGGGAGGAGAATTAGCGGATTGGCGGATGACGGATTAGCGGATTCAACAATCACCAATCGCTAATCCTTAATCCGCAAATCCGTAATGCTTAATCCGCCAATCCAATCCATGAACCTCCTTTTCGCCTGGCGCTATTTCCGGTCAAACAAATCCACCAATGCCATTAATGTAATTGCCTGGATCAGTGTTACCGCTATTGCAGTGGGCAGCGCGGCATTGATCATTGTGCTGAGTGTATTCAATGGGTTTGAAGACCTGGTAAAAGGATTGTACGCAGATTTTTATGCGGATATACGTGTGGTTCCCGCCCGTGGTAAAACCTTTCATTTTTCGGCCGAACAGATAGCGCAACTCAAGCGCACAAAAGGCGTAGCTGTTGTCAGTTTTGTAGCAGAAGAAAAAGCCGTGCTGAGTGGCGCCTTACAAACCATTGTTTCTGTGAAGGGGGTGGATAAACAGTATACAGCTGTGAACCGCATCAATACCACCGAACATATTCCCCGGGGAAAATTTGAACTGGGCACCACCGCCGAACCCAAACTGGTAGTAGGAGCCGGCATCGAGAATGCGGCAGGCATTGATGTGGAAAAGCCCATCTATACCGCTACTATTTATCTACCCAACCGGCAGGCAGCCCGGTTATCAGCTGATGATGGATTGAATGCATTCAGTATTGCACCCGCCGGCACATTTATGGTGCAGCAGGATTTTGACAACAAATATGTGTTCACCAATCTGGGTTTTGTAAAGTACATGCTGAATATGGATGCCGATGAATTCAGCGCCATGGAAATTAAAATTACCGGCGATCCCAATGGAGTAAAAAAACAGTTACAGATTTTACTGGGTAAAGAACTATTGGTGGAAACAAGATATGAACAGAACAAAAGTCTGTACGCCGTTATGCAGGTAGAGAAATGGGTGATCTATGGTATTCTTTCATTGATACTGGTAGTAGCGGCTTTTAATATGATTGGTGCATTGACCATGCTGGTGCTGGAAAAGCAAAAAGACATTGCCGTTCTCAAAGCCATGGGCGCCAATGAACAAACAGTACAGCGTATTTTTCTGAGTGAGGGTGTATTGCTGGCTACGATGGGTGGTGGTGGTGGTATCTTACTTGCCACCTTTATCTGCTGGTTGCAGATCCGTTTTCATCTCATCAAACTGGGTGGCAATACGTTTATCATCGATTATTATCCCGTTAAAATGGTACCCGGCGATTTTGTACTGGTGGTTGCCACGATTGCACTTATCGCCATCCTCGCCGCATGGATTCCTTCCCGTAAAGCGGGACAACAACTGTTCTCCCTGAAAAGTTAATCCTTCTCACTGCGCCTCCGCGCCTTTGCGTGAAAATCTTGTCCGCAAAGATGCTAAGGCACAAAGAAAAAGTCATCACGGTGGGTGATGACTTTCGAAGTATGTTCAGTAAGAAACAGGATTAGTAGTCTCCCAGTGTCTCTGGTAACTGTGCAAGGGCTTTGGCCAATTGCTCATCGTTAGGCGCAATACCGTGCCATTCGTGGCTGCCTTCCATGAAATCAACGCCTTTACCCATCGCTGTTTTCATCAGAATGCAGATGGGTTTTCCCTGGCCAGTCATAGACTTGGCTTTGTTGAGAATGGTAACGGTATCGTCCATATCATTTCCGTTCATTTCCAGAACGGTCCAGCCAAACGCTTCAAATTTGGCGCGGAGATTACCGAGCGACATTACTTTTTCGGTAGGTCCGTCGATCTGTTGTCCGTTCCAGTCAATGGTAGCGATCAGGTTATCCACCTTATTATGGGCCGCAAACATGATAGCTTCCCAGTTCTGGCCTTCATCCAGCTCGCCATCTCCCGCTAAAGAGAAAACCAGGTGGTTATCGCCATTGATCTTTTTGGTAAGCGCTGCACCGATGGCAACACTCATACCCTGGCCCAGTGAACCGCTGGCAATACGTACGCCGGGTAAATGTTCGTGGGTGGTTGGGTGACCCTGTAAACGGGTGTTCAGTTTACGGAAACTCGCCAGCTCCTTCACATCAAAATA
>DASWXD010000006.1:0-12037 GCA_036405675.1 Sediminibacterium sp. | reverse complement strand
AAGCAGTAAGATTATTTTCATTCCCTTACGGAACGATGTTAATAACATACACATTAAAGTACCATATATTTTATTCAGATCTGGAATGTTCCAATAAATATATGCATACAGAACGATATATAAAGAGGCATATAATGTTATCATCTGCTCTCTTTATATCCTATTCAAACAATGTACTACCGTCGTTTACCGCTACATATACTTCTTCTGCAGATTATACAATACACTCCTGTCAATATCATTGAGCTGCCGGGTAGTGTCCTGCAGGAAATGCCTTTTAAAGGAGCGGATGGCAGCAGTAGTATCTTTTACATCATACCCCACAATTCTTAAAGCCTGGATCGGATTGAAACCGGCAGGCACTTCTTCCCTATTCTCATCAAACCATAATCCAAACCCGTTCTCTGCCAGTTTCTTCCAGGGGAACCGGAAATTGGGGTCGTTTTTGCGTGTGGGAGCAATATCCCCATGCCCGATAAAATTAGCCGTAGGGATCGTATAATCTTTTTTGAGTTTCGCCAATACGCTGATCAGGCTGTTCAACTGTAAACTGTCAAAAGGTTCAAAGCCGTTATTGTCGAGCTCTATCCCGATCGAAGAGGAATTGATATCGATCAGGTTACCCCAGCGGCTCACACCCGCATGTTGCGCCCGCAGATAATCGTTTAACATATGATGCACCGTTCCATCTTTGCAGATCACATAATGCGCACTCACCGCCGTTCTCTTCAGCGTAAAGGTTTGCAAAGTCTGCTCACAGGAGTTTTGTGCCGTATGATGGATGATCACAAAATTGGGTTTACGGATGCCGAAATTGGTAGTACCTACCCAGTAAGGTGGTTGCTGGATGGTATCATTGAAAGGATTGGCAGGTTCCAGCATCAGCTGTTTGGCAAATGCCTTGGTCTGCTGGCGGTACACTTTGTTGGTGGCGCTATAAGGCTTGGGACTGCAACCCTCAATCAGCAGTAGAAAAAACGCTGCCATCGACAAAAAAGCTATTTTTTGATACATAACCGGAACGTAGATTTTGCCTAAAGATATTACTCACCCCAGATATAAATCAAAATCAGCCGCCTATCTTTGAAATAAACTAAGTAGCACATGTCTTTACAGCTTGGCAGAACCAGTTTCGGAAACAGCGCCCATACAGGAAATGTATTAACGCGCGAAGAAGCCCTTTCACTCTTCAGCAGTTGGGTATTGAATCCCAAATTACAGGTACACATGCAACAGGTAGGACACCTGATGAAATGCTGGGCAGCAGAAAAAGAACAGCTGGACGAAGCCGGCCAGTGGAAATGGGAAATGGCAGGATTGTTGCACGATGCCGACTGGGATCAATGGCCTGATCAGCATTGCAAAAAAATTATTGAAGAACTGGAGAGCCGGAATATTGATCCGGAAATCATCCGTGCCATTGCTTCGCATGGACACCTTCATTTTGGTGTAGAACCGGTAACGCAGATGGATAAAATGTTATACGCATTTGATGAATTGTCCGGACTCATACATGCTTATTCACTCATGCGCCCCGGTGGGTATGAGGGCATGGATGTAAAAGGCGTAAAGAAAAGATTGAAAGAAAAATCCTTTGCTGCCAATGTATCCAGGGAAGATATCCAGGATGCCTGCACCCGCGCAGCCATCGAGCTGGATGATTTGATCGCTTTTATCATTCCCCGCCAGGCTGCGATTACAGCGGCTTCATAAAGAAATTATTATGAAAAAACAGATGCTGCTTCTACTGTTATTATCACTGTCAGCTATTCTGCCGGCACAGGAAATATTATCTGTAAAAGAACAGGCCCGTGTAACAGATGAAATATTGGCCGACAGGCTCAATAACCTGCTGCCGCAACTGATGGAACGGGAAAAAATGGATATGTGGGTGATCATCTCCCGCGAATACAACGAAGATCCGGTGATTAAAACCTTTTTACCCGCCACCTGGTTAGCAGCCCGCAGAAGAACCATCCTCGTATTTTTCCGGGATACCAGTAAAGGTAGTTTTGAAAAATTAGCTATCGCGAGATATAATGTAGGCGACCAGATCAAAGCCGCCTGGGATATGGAGAAATACCCGGATCAATGGGATGCGTTGGTGAATATCATCAAAGAAAGAAATCCACAAAAAATTGCCCTGAATTATTCTGATGATTATGGACATGCGGATGGACTGACTTATACGGAACAGAAACAGTTCACAGAAAAGCTACCTGCTTTGTACAGGCAAAGAGTACAATCGGCCGAAAAATTAGCAGTAGCCTGGCTTGAAACACGTACCGAACGGGAATTACAATTATACCCGCAACTGGTACAGCTCACACACGCTATTATTGAAGAAGGGTTTTCAGAAAAAGTGATCATGCCGGGCGTAACCACTACGGATGATGTGGTATGGTGGTTCCGGCAGAAAATCCGTAACCTCGGACTGGATACCTGGTTCCATACTTCTGTGGCAGTGCAAAGAAAAGATGCCGAAAATTTTGAACACCTGCGCGCTTTCTCTAACCGACCTAAAGAAGAAGTGATCCGTCCGGGAGATCTGTTACATGTAGATATCGGTATTACGTATCTCCGTCTGAATACAGATGTGCAGCAACATGCCTATGTGCTGCTTCCCGGCGAAACAGAAGCTCCCGCTTCTATCCGGCAGGCACTCGCAAAAGCCAATCGGTTACAGGATATCCTCACTTCGCAGTTTGTGTTACATAAAACAGGCAACCAGATCTTAGCCGACGCATTGGCGCAGGCAGCGAAAGAAAATATAGAAGCCAGCATTTATACCCATCCGATCGGTTTTCACGGGCATGCTGCCGGTCCCACCATTGGAATGTGGGATCAGCAGAAAGGCGTACCGGGTTCCGGCGATTATCCCTTGCATGCTAATACCGCTTATTCCATCGAGTTAAATGCAGCTTCTACCATTCCGGAATGGAAGAAATCAATCCGGATCATGCTGGAAGAAGATGGAGTGTTTACAGGTAAAGATTTCAGGTATATCAGCAGCAGGCAAAAAAATCTGTGGCTGATTCCGCGTCAGCAAAACACATTGGGAAATTAAGCCAGTTATAAAGCTTTTCTATGAACACAGATCCGGATTTTCTTTCTGCTGCTTATTGGGATGAACGTTATCGCCAACAGCAAACCGGTTGGGATATCGGCGCAGCTTCCGGTCCGCTAAAAGCATATATAGACCAACTGACAGATAAAACACAACGCATACTGATACCAGGTGCCGGCAATGCATATGAAGCTGTTTATCTCGCTGAGAAAGGCTTTACACATATCACGATCATCGATATCTCTGCGGTACTCACCAGTCGATTACAGGAAAAACTGGGCAACCGGTATCCTTCTATTACCATTCTGACAGGTAACTTTTTTGAACTGGTGGGAACATTTGACCTGATCCTCGAACAGACTTTTTTCTGCGCTTTACATCCCTCTCTCAGGATAGATTATATACGGAAAATGAAATCCTTGCTCTCAGGCAACGGTACACTGGCGGGCCTGCTCTTCAACCGGGAATTTGAACAATCTCCACCCTTTGGTGGAAATTCTGAAGCGTACAGGCAACTATTTTCAACCGCCTTCCGTATGTTATTGCTGGAGCCATGTTACAATTCCATCCCGGCACGTGCGGGTACCGAATTGTTTTTCATAGCCAAGCCATAACAAACACCCTTATTTCTAACCTTAAACTATCCTGGAAATGGAAAGAAGACAATTTTTGGGTAACCTCTCCGGTCCCGTTTTAGCTGCCTGTGCCGTATGTATGGGTGCCTGCAGTAAAGGTGGCGACTCAGGCACTACGCCCGGTACTGTTGTTACCCCTCCGGCCAATGCCAACATTACTGTTAATCTGAACACCAGTCTTTTATCAGTAGGCTCCTCCGTTGTACAGGATGGCGTAATCATTGTCAGACTGGCAACGGGAAACACCCCTTCTTCCTTCACAGCCGTGCAGGTAGCCTGCACACATGAAGGAACATCTATCAACTTCAATTCTTCTTCTAATCAGTTTGTTTGTCCGAACCACGGATCAACTTTCAATACATCAGGTGGTGTAACACTGGGGCCGGCAGCCAAAGCGTTGAAACAGTATACAGTAAATATTACCGGATCTACCTTAACCGTAACCGGTTAAACAGTTTTCTTTGCCGGCAGGAACCGGCTATGGTTTACACAAGCGGTTCCTGCTGGCTTAAACAATGGAAACTACCGAGTCCCCAGATAATATCGGTAGAGTCAATGCCCACCACTTCCCTGTCTTTGAAACAACTGGCGATAATCTGTAAAGCTTTATCGTCTTTTTTGCAATTGAATACCGGTACAATCACATGTTGGTTGCTGATATAGAAATTGGCATAAGAAGCCGGTAAACGCTGGTCTTCATAAATCACTTCATCAGGCATCGGTAATTCAACAATATTCAGTTGTTTGCCATTCAGCAAACGCATCTGTTGTAATTGTTTCAGGTTGGTCTGTAACAGGTCGTGGTTCACGTCATGCACATTTTCCTCTACTACAGTGATCACTGTATCCTCGTTTACAAAACGAACGGTATCATCAATATGCCCGTCGGTATCATCCCCCACAATGCCTTCCTCCACCCATAATACCTGCTCTGCGCCGTAATAGTTGCAGAGATATTCTTCGATCTGCCCCTGGTCTAAATGCGGATTCCTGTTTTTATTCAGCAAACAGGCGGTTGATGTTAGTATGGTTCCTTTGCCGTTGAATTCAACAGAACCTCCCTCCATTACAATACCCGGGTGATACACCGGTATATCAAACTGCTTACCGATCAGGGTTGGGATCACATCATCCAGATCATACGGAGGATATTTGTTTCCCCAGGCATTATAGTTCCAGTCTACAATTACCTTCTTCACTTCAGCAGCTGGATTGATCAGGAATGCAGGGCCATGATCCCGGCACCAGGCATCATTGGTGGGATGCAGAAAAAAATGCACTTTCGTCAGATCCACGCCAGCTTTCAGTAAGTGCTGGGTAGCGGCTGTTTGCATCGCTTCATCCACCACATTAATCCTTACCAGCTCACCGGCAGTAAGGTATTTTACAAACAGGCTGTAATTCGGATAAATGCTCTCGATTTTCCCGGGCCAACTGGCTTCTTTATGCGGCCAGCTTAACCAGGTGGCTTCGTGTTTCGCAAATTCTGCGGGGAAATAATAGCCGGATTCTTTGGGGGGCTTCATGCGCATATCTTTTCGATGTGGATAACTGTAACTTCCTGCTACGAATCGCTGTTTTTCAACACAGAGACACGGAGCAACAGAGTAGCACAGAGAAATAATTAGTCTTCGTCGATAAATCGTTTGGTGATGGGTTGATAGGAATCAATCCTTCTGTCGCGCAGGAAGGGCCAATGGGTTCTGTAACGGTCCGTTTTGGTTGTGTCAATCTCTACCACCGTTACTTCTTCCTCCTCATGCGAGGCTTTGTACAAAAGGGTTCCGAAGGGATTACTTACAAAAGAGCCACCCCAGAATTTCATGGCTCCGTTCTGTTCAAAGCCTACCCTGTTCACACTTACTACGTGTACGCCGTTGGCAACGGCATGACTGCGCTGGATAGTTTGCCAGGCATTGTATTGTTCTGTATTGGTGGCTTCATCCTGTGAAGTGGCCCAGCCGATAGCGGTTGGGTAAAACAGGATCTCTGCTCCCATCAAAGCCGTAATTCTTGCCGCTTCCGGATACCATTGATCCCAGCAGATCAGTACACCCAATGTGGCATATTTTGTTTTGAAAACTTTATAACCCAGATCGCCGGGCGTAAAGTAAAATTTCTCAAAATATGCGGGATCATCAGGGATATGCATTTTACGGTATTTGCCCAGATAGGTTCCATCCGCATCAATCACCGCTGTTGTATTGTGATACAGTCCCTGCGTACGTTTTTCAAACAAAGAAGCAATGATCACCACATTCAGTTCCTTCGCCAGTGCCCCCAGGGTATCCGTAGTGGCACCTGGAATGGCTTCTGCCAGTTTGAAATTCTCATAATCTTCCACATCACAGAAATAAAGGGAAGTGAATAATTCCTGCAAACAAACGATCTGTGTGCCCCTGGCAGCAGCTTCACGTACTTTTTCCATGGCTTTCGCCAGGTTTGCTTTCGGATCGGCAGAACAGCTCATCTGTACCAGCCCTGTTTTTACTATTGCCATAGTGTATTGTTTCTTTAAATGCCTGTTGGTTAGGTTGGGTTCTGTATAAATGCGTCAAAGCTTTTCACGCCTATTGTTTTCTCTGTATAAAATCCTTCCGCATACGCAACGCCTATCCGTTTACCCATCATCAACGCTCTTGCTTTCACCGTTTCGAGGAATTGGGAAGAGGAAATATACGTCTGAGGTTCATTCAGATCTGGATTGAAAAACTGGGTCGAATAAGCCAGTACCGATTCCATTTTCTGATCCATATACGCAGAAATATCCACCACAAACGAAGGTTGGATAAAGCGGTCCTGGATATAATGAAATACATAGGACGGTTTCCAGATATCCTGCAGTTGTCCCTCTTCCATGGTTTCAATTTTACGGAGTCCGGATAAAAAAGCTGCATCGGCCACCAGTTTGGCACTTCTGCCATGATCTGGGTGCCTGTCTTCAAATGCATTGGCCAGAATAATCTCCGGCCGGTATTTACGGATAGCTGCGATCACTTTCCGCTGGTTGATTTCATCGTTCTGGAAAAAACCATCCGCCATACCCAGGTTCTCCCTTACCTGTACCCCAAGGATAGCAGCCGCTTTCGTTGCTTCCTCTTTACGGGTCTCAATGGTTCCTCTTGTTCCCAATTCTCCCCTGGTAAGGTCTATAATACCTACTTTTTTGCCTTCCGCCAAAGCGGCCAGCAAAGTACCGGAGCAGCCCAGTTCCACATCATCGGGGTGTACGCCAAAAGCTAGTATATCCAGTTTCATATTTCGTTTTTATCGTTGGCAAAGGTAATGTTTACCACGGTTCTGTCAACAGCAAAGCCGGAACAGGCTGTTCCGGCTTTGCTGGATTACTGATCAACCCCCATCTGGATCAGTAGTAATATTTAATGGTTTCCTCCACCGGCTGTCCACCGCGGAGATAGGTCATTTTTTTGGTCACAGGATTACCGGCATTGTTATAAGTATAGGCAAACGTAAACTCGGTTGATGTACCGCTTCTTTCATCTTTTGTGACCAGCTTACCCACATTCTTAGTTGCCATCGGCACCTGGTACAGGTAAAGAAAGCGACTGATCGGATCTGTCGGGTTGGCTTTCCCATCGTAATCAAGATGTTCAATCGAAAAATCTTTGATCGGCGTCATGGTCTGGGGATCAAAAGAATAACTTACTTCCTGTTTCAGGTTGCCATCGGCATAGTAAAAATATTCGAGCTTTGAACTCAGCTGGTAACCGGGCGTATTGATACCAAGGCGGAAATACTCCTCAACCAACGATAATTTACCATTCTGGTATTCGTAAAACCGGTAATCTTCCTTCACGCCGGCAGTGTAATGCAGCACAGCTGTTAAGAGGCCGCCCACATATTTATACTCGTAAGATTGTCCGTTGTTATCTGTAATCCGGGTCACTTTCTGATTGGCATCATATTCAAACTGATGAATCTCGTTATAAGGAAAGGGTATCACATAACGGTTAACGATCTTACTGATCAACCCCTGGCTATTATAATAGATCGAATCATACGCACCATCCTGGTATTCCAGTTTGGTTAATTTTCCGGCAACGGGAGCAGGTTCTATAGGGGTAACAGGATTTTTTCTGCAGGAAACCATGGTCAACAGGAACATGGAACAGCTCACTAAAACGGTCAATCTTTTCATTGTCTTCATATTAATTCTGTTAATAATGCAGACAAAGCTATTATCGGGTCAGGTGCACCTTCATCACATCTTTATGTGGTTGGTGACAGACGGCAAAAAAAAGAACCCAACGGTAATCGTTGGGTTCTTTTGGTATGATAAGAAAGAGGTTAGTCTTTCTTGGCGTAACGTTTTTTGAACTTGTCGATACGACCCGCTGTATCTACCAGCATATTCTTTCCGGTATAGAAAGGATGGGAAGTATTGGAGATCTCCAGTTTGATAACCGGATACTCATTACCATCTTCAAATACGATGGTTTCTTTGGTAGCAGCTGTTGAGCGCCCCAGGAAAGTGTGACCGTTACTCATGTCTTTGAACACAACAAAACGGTAATTTTCAGGATGGATACCTTGTTTCATATTGATTGTTTTAGGTGGCACGGATTTGGCCGTGCGATTATTTTAGGACTGCAAAATTACGGCGGATTGGGCTTCTAACCAAATAAAATGGGCATTTTGGCCCCAAAACGGGGAATTCAGCCTGTTTTAGCTCTTCATATTCACAAACTGGAGCGGAATGCCCAGGTTAGCGGTCCGGCATTCGGCAATCACTTCCTGCAGGTCATCGATCTTTTTGCCGGTTACCCGTACAATATCATCCATGATGGCGGCCTGTACCTTAAAACCCTTATCCTTGATCATTTTCACGATCTTTTTGGCATCATCCTGCTTCAGGCCATTACGTACCCCTACTTCCTTTTTCACCACTTTGCCGCTGGGATAGGCATCTTTGCTGAAATCAAAGGCACCGGCATCAATGCCCTGCTTTAATGCCCGGCTGATGAGTACGTCAATCAGCTGCTTCATTTTCATATCACTCTCTACTTCCAGCAGGATCTGGTAGTCCTTTTTATTCAGTTCGATGGTAACCGGCGAACCCCGGAAATCAAAACGGGTACTGATTTCTTTTTTAACTGTGTTAACAGCATTATCCAGTACCTGGATATCTACTTCACTGGCAATATCAAAAGATGGCATAAACAGGGATTTCTACGAAGGTAATCAACCGGTGGAGAATAAAGAATATTGCGTCGGAATATTCATGTCAAAAAAGAGGCCCCGATAGACATCGGGGCCGGTTCTATATAATGCACATGAGAAAAAAACGATTTGGTGCACGAATTTGGATGCTTATCCTTTCACACAAATGTCAAAGTAGGATGAGCGGATAAAATTCAGTTCAAATGGAAACCAACGATCATTCCTGAAAAATTTCTTCCGGATCAACTGCTGGGTTCATTAATTACCACCCCCGTTACTTACCCGATTCTGTTCTTCACCGGCTCCACCTCTTTTACGCTGTGCGGCTGTTTTACCTTTGTTAAAACGGTAAGTAAAGCTGAGGTTTACCACGCGGCTGTCTCTTGACTGGCGGATCGTTACATCCACGTTCTGGTATTTGCTGTAACCGCTGAATACCTGTGTGTAGAACACATCACGAACCACCAGGCGGATAGAGCCTTTGTTCTTCATGATCTGCTTGGACAGGCCGATATTCATGGCCCACATCGGGTCAGACACCAACACACCCTGCACAGCAGAGGAACGGTAAAAACCACTCAGTTCTGCGCCCCATCCTTTGGAGAAACTCAACATATTGTTGATATTGGCCATGAATGAAGTACCATCTACTTCTACATATCCCCCGTTCACCATACCACTGAATTTGTTGTAAAACGCATTGGTATAGATACTGGTTCTCCACCATTTGGTTACCGGAGCATTCAGGCTTACCGATAAACCAATATTCTCTCTTTTGGCGATATTGCTTTTCTTCACATAGCTCGTATTGGTACTGTCTACCTGCTCCAGTACATCCTGGATAATATCTTTGGTAGTACTGTAGTTCAGCGAAGTGGTCAGCATACTTTTGAAAGTGTGGTTGAGCTCGATATTATGACTGAACTGCGGGTTCAGATAAGGGTTACCCACCTGGTACGTGTATTTATCCAGGAAATTGAAAAAAGGATTCAGATCCTGGTAATTCGGACGGTCTATCCGGCGGCCGTAGCTGACAGAAAACTGGTTTTTATCATTGGGCGTATAACCGATATAGGCCGTTGGAAATAATTGTGTGTAATCTCTTTTAAAAGTCTGGTTAGTGGTCAACTGGTTGCCACTGAGATTGGTATTTTCCAGACGTAAACCCAGCTGTGCACTCCATTTTTTGTTCAGTTGTTTACTCAGATTCGCATAAGCGGCATTGATATTTTCTTTGTACAGAAAATGATTACTGCGAACCTGATCGGTTACATACTGATTCGTAACAAAATCCAGATTAGCGTACTGCGCATCATTATCGGTCTCTACATAACTGCTTTTCCATCCGGCTTCAAAACGACTTCCCTGTTTCATCGGGTGCGTAAAGTCTATTTTGGCACTATAGATATTGATATCTGAAGGGATATTACCTCTCAGCGTTTCATCGTTATTTTTCTTATTACCTGCGTTATCAAAGAATTTATTGGCCAGCAATTGCTGTGAGCCGGATGTATAATTCACATAATCCAGATCGGCCGTCAATTCATTACCTACACTGTCAAACACATGACGGAGATTGAAGTTTACACCGATATTTCCGTAATTCGACTTCACATCATTGATGGCCTGCGTGCGGGTAGTTAACATACCATTTTTATCCTTGATCAGGGTTGTATTATCTGTAAACTCGGTGTTGCGGCTATCGTAGCCTGTTACAACAATACCCAGGGTTGTCTTTTTATTCATAAAATAATCAGCACCTGCTTTATAGCTATATCCTTTGTTGTCACGCGCATTTTTAGCTGTCTGGTCAAAAATAGACAGGAGACTATTGGTTTGCTGATCGCGGAACTTACGCATGATGGTCAGATCACCAAAACCTTCATTGTAGAAATAACTGGCGTTGGCGAAATAGTTGAACTTGTTCTGGCGGTAGTTCAGGTTCGTACTCAGATTTGCTTTGGGAAATACACCCTGTGCATAACTGGCCGTTACACTTCCGTTATAGCCTACGGTTTTGGTTTTCTTGGTTTTGATATTGATCACCCCAGAATTACCCGATGCATCAAATTTGGCCGGTGGGTTGGTCATGATCTCGATCTGATCCAGGTTAGCACTGGGCAGGTTCTTCAGCATATTGGCGAGGTCCTGTCCGCTCAGGTAAGTAGGCTTGCCATCCATCATGATCATCACACCCTGTTTGCCTTTCAGACTGATATTACCGTCTTTGTCAACAGAAATACCGGGCGATTTTTCCAGTACATCCATCACAGTGGCACCGGTATTGGAAGGGGTAGCATCTACATTGATAACGGTACGGTCTACTTTCTGTTCTACAAAAGGTCTTTTGGATACAACGGTAACATCATCCAGTTTTTTAGCCGCGGCAGTCAGTGCCACGGTTTTCAGCGTATACTCAGGTTGAGCGGCGGTGATGGTGAAAGCCTCACTGTAATATTTGGCATGACCCACGGCCTGAATCAACACGAGGTATTTACCCTCTCTCACTTTTTCCACTTCAAAACGGCCGCTTTTATCAGAGACCCCCAGTTTTACCACCGCAGAGTCTTTGGCGCGCAATAAACCTACCGAAGCAGATTCTACTGTTTTCTGGGAAGAAGTAACCGTTCCGTTTACTTTACCGGAAATAGCGGTTTGTGCATGGCCAACAAAGGAAAATCCCAGAATTCCCAGTGCAGTTAGCGTTGCGATGATTTTTTTCATTTTGGCTGATTTATGCTTGATTATTTAGTTCCAGTTGTTACTGATTACAGGTCAAAACTATGAACTATGCAATGCATAGTACATAGTTTTGTATTCAACGGTAAATAAGCAGGATAAATGGTAGCCGGTGCAGAATGGGGTTGTTGGATTGAAGGCAGTTAAGATCAGTAACTGATTCATTATCAATAAAAAAAGCCGGAAATCGATGATTTTCCGGCTTTTTGCTGGCTGATCAGCTCTTTAGCTGATCCAATTAAAACATATAAAATATAATCATCTGTATGCTAAGCAACCTCAAATGCTACCTGGTAAAAGTTGTTTACAGCGCCCAGCGGCTTCAGGTTGATGTAAAAATTACCGGTAAACTCGGTAAAAGCTTTGAACTCGTGCATGGCCACTGAAAACTCATCAAAGAGGATAATATCGCCCT
>DASWXD010000005.1:0-41845 GCA_036405675.1 Sediminibacterium sp. | reverse complement strand
AATCAATACATTTTTTCAGTTCTTCCATATCGGTGGTATAGAGGTTCTCTTTTACCACGTTCTGAAAACCGGCCCCGAAACTGGCTAAGGATTTGCCCAGTACTTCGTATAAACGGGTAATGCCTTTGGGCGTTAGGGTTCCCAATACAGTGCCGGATATGTATAAGATATTGTCCACTTTTACCGCCTGGGTATAACCGTACAAAGTATCCTGGGTAAGCGGGTCATCGAAATGCCATTTCTGTTTGGTAATGTGCTGTGTTTGTGCCTGCAGACCCATACCCAGAATGAGTAATACGGCTAATAAACTGATCTTTCTGTGTTGGTTGATTTTCATAGTGTATCAGATTGAAGTGGCCGCTAAACTACAGGCAAGAGAAATGAAGCTGAAACCGATGGTCAATTTCACATCTTTATGTGAGGTCGTTTGCCACCGGTAAAGCGGTATGGCCAATGATAGAATGCGATTGCTCAATCTACTTTGATCTGGAAGAGGCAGGCAGGAACATTGTGGTAATGATCGGGCAAACCATCGGTGTTTTTGAGGTCGAACATGCCCAGAAATTCAAAGCCGGCATCCTGGTAATGACGGATAAGGCGGGTATTGTTATCGAGGGTATCGAGTCGCACATAAGTTTTTCCCTGCTGACGGGCATAGGCTATTGCCCAGGGTACGATCCGGAACACAAAGTTATTACCCCTGAAAATCGGGTTGGTAGCAATACGGTGTATGTAAACAGCAGGATCTGCATTTCGTTCTTCCCAGATCTGTTCATCGCTGAAAGCGGTTACCCAACTGCAGGCAATCTGATCGTTGATCAGCATTTTCCATTGCCGGTTTTCGTTAATCTCTGTTTCAACCAGTTCTCTGGCAAACTCCGGCCATACCACTACTGTTTTTTTGGAGCGTTGGTATTCGGCTGCCAGCCGGTACAGGCGATAGATCTCTGTGATATCGGTAAGGGTACTGTTTTCAATTCTGATCTCTGTTGTAGTTGCAGCGTGCATGAGTCTTTTTGCGAACTTATGCCAGAATCCGGGGGCCGCATGTTCCTTTTATGTGAATGGCGGGATAGGTTGATGGAAAATAGAAAGGGTGTACAAAAATTACATCAGATTCTTTTCTAAAGATTGAGTAATAGCATTTCCGTTAACTAACTACTGATATCGTAAATGGTTTACTCGTTCTCAGCACGGCTTAATGCAAAATATACCACGTACAACCAACCGCAGATGCCGTGAAAAATGGCCCAGAGAATGGAACGGTTTCTTGACCAGGAGGTAACAACGGCCATGACGGCTCCTAATCCTACGCCTGATTCAAGTATGTTTTGTGAATTTAGCATACCCCCATTTTCAACATGAGCCATAGCAGGGAAAGCAATAATAACCGCAAGCAGAAAGAAGCTGACCTGTTTCATACCATCTTTTGTTTGGATGAAAAATGAATTGCATTAAATTTAATTAAAATAATCTTTAGTAAGTGCCTATGTCAAACAGATTAAAATTTATTACCGGCATTTTAAAAGGGAATAGAAATAGAAATTTAAAAATAACCCCATGCTTTAGCATGGGACAATAGGCATCATTATATCTGGCTTTAGCCTTGATTATCAGCAGTTTGAACAATTGAAGCTACCGCTCACGCTTTATCATTTCCAGTAAATCAGCCCGTCTGCACCAGCACACAATGATGACGCTGTTACATAAAAGCAAATGATTAAGTGTTGAAATGCTGCAGCTGTTTTGATAGATAGAGCCGGAGTATTCCTTCCAGTGCCAGGGAAAGACTTTTTCAACAATGGGCAGGTTCAGCTCTAACTGTTTATTAAGGATAGCAGGAGCCAGGTCTACCAGGTCTGGAAATACAATACCCAGAAGTGTTGCAACTGTTATAAAACGAAACTTCCTGTTTGTTTTTACTGTTAGAAATAACATAAGCAAGAGGCCTGCCACTGCATCTGCTTTGGCGTTAACGGGATAACAATGAGGAATATAGTCTAATGCGCCATGTGAAATAATGCCGGCAATAAATCCCAATAGGCCTGTCACAACTACGGGGCTAACCGTTTGCGATCGGGTAATGGATTTCGTATCTGTCAGTAAAACGGCCAGGCCTATGGCAGAAGTCAGGTGAAATAGTACATTCATGTTTACAGGCTGTTACAGGATGCATTTATCGAATAAAATCATCTTTTCTGTTTTTTAAATAGAATATTCTTTTCACCTTCTTTACTTAACAACAGGTTTTTTCCCTCCTGCACTACACTATATGTAGTATAAATATACCGGGGAAGTGCATCGCCAAACCGTTCACAATATTTACGGGTGGTTAAAAAACCACTTATGAATGTCCCCAATAGGGTCTTCGCCATTTCCGCTCTGTATTGGTAGTAACCACCCGCTGTGCTATCTATCCTTTTTTTTGTTAACCGGTTATTGATGAATGTTACCGGTATTTTAGTGATCGTTATGGCGCTGTCTGAAATGATGATAGTAACCTCGATGTAACGCTCATTACTGACTAATTTTTCTTCTTTCGATGGTGCCAGCCCCAGTGCGGGCGGTAAAAAATGAATAGGGTTATTTTCGTATCCGATGTATCTGCCTTTCGGAATCTGTGCTTGCAGCGATGAAAGGGTGCCTACAAACAATAGGCAAAACAATAGCGGGCTGGATAATCTGGATATGGGCATAAAAAATATTTTACAGAAACGCAGGTAATTCCATCTATGCGTTATTAGCTTAGATATTGTTTGCAATCCTATCTAACAATCCTTACCGGTTCCTGTTTATTTTTTCCTTTGCCTGAACAACCACTCCAACATCAGCTTATCTGTATAAGCTGCCAGCCAGGCAAAATGCCCTGTTTCGGGCAGGCGGGTATAACCGGGATGTGCACCGGCAGCCGTTAAGGCATTTACCATATCATCCGACATTTTTACATCAACAGAAGGATCTTCTGCACCATGAAAAACCCAGATGGGTAAATGTGCGATGGTAGCTGCCCGGGCACTATCTCCTCCACCACAAACCGGTACCGCTGCTGCAAATAGGGAAGGGTATCGTTGGATGATATCGAAAGTACCAAAGCCACCCATGGATAAACCGGTGATATAAATGCGGTTGGTATCAATGGCCATTTGTTTGCTGAGTTGCCGGATCAGATCGATCAAAACGGCTACCTGTTTGGAAGGCGTTGGTTTCAATGTCAGTTTACGGCTTCCTCCGGTTCTTTCGAAATTATCCCAGCGGGCTCCGGGCGGACATTGCGGTGCCAACACAATGGCCTGGTGAGCGGCCATGGCCTGGTCTGTGGCAAAGTTCATGGCTCCCCATTTTAACTGTGCTTCATTATCGGTTCCCCGTTCACCGGAGCCGTGGAGAAACACGACCAGTGGATATTTACGCATGGTATCGTAATCAGGTACCAATAAGCGATACGCCAGCGTATCACCTGCCAGTATATGTTTACGGGCAGCAAAACGGTTGGTTTGAGCGGTAAGGCTGGATAGTGTTGTACATAACAAGAGGAGAATCCAGGTAAAACGGATCTTGGTGGTGGATGAAATCATAGTGTGGATATTTGAAAAAATGTATAAAGAAGTCTGGTAGCTTGTAATATAATAAAGCACAACAAATCCTGGTTCCATAAAACTAAGGTTTCATTGTTTGCCAGCCAATGGTGTTTTCCCCGAATTTTTCCAGCTGCCGGTTAGTTAACTGTACAATTGTGCGACGCAACCCCGCTGCCCAAAGCTCCCGGGCCGGTACCAAAAACAATCTATAAAAAATTGCGTGTGATTGTCAATCCTAACGACTGTTAGCTTAAATTTGCGCCATAAAACAGATAAATCCATGCATTTTGAACTGAGCGAAGAGCACCTGATGATCCAGAAAGCGGCCCGTGATTTTGCCCGCACCGAATGTTTACCCGGCGTAATTGAACGTGATGAACACCAGAAATTTCCCCGCGAGCAGGTATTGAAACTGGCCGAGCTCGGATTTATGGGTATGATGGTGAGCCCGGATTACGGTGGCTCCGGCATGGATACCCTCAGTTATGTGCTGGCCATGGAAGAGATCAGTAAAGTGGATGCCAGCACCAGCGTGAGCATGAGTGTGAACAACAGCCTGGTTTGCTGGGGACTGGAAGCTTTTGGTAACGAGGAACAGAAGAAAAAATACCTGACCCCACTGGCCCAGGGCCGGAAAGACGGGGAGCTTTATATCGGTGCATTTTTACTGAGCGAGCCTGAAGCGGGTAGCGATGCCACCAGTCAGCAGACCACTGCCGAAGACAAGGGCGATCATTACCTGATCAATGGTACCAAGAACTGGATCACCAATGGTTCATCAGCCTCTGTGTACCTGGTGATTGCCCAGACCGATCCAGCCAAGGGAAGCCGGGGTATTAATGCGTTTATTGTAGAGAAAAACAGTCCGGGTATTGTGGTAGCGGCCAAAGAGAACAAACTTGGTATCCGTGGCAGCGATACGCATAGCATCATGTTCAGTGATGTGAAGGTTCCGAAAGAGAACCGGATTGGCGAAGATGGTTTTGGGTTCAAGTTTGCGATGAAGACCCTGGCCGGTGGCCGTATCGGGATTGCCTCGCAGGCACTCGGTATTGCCAGTGGCGCTTATGAGCTGGCATTGGCTTACAGCAAACAGCGGAAAGCTTTTGGTAAAGAGATCATGCATCACCAGGCCATCCAGTTTAAACTGGCTGATATGGCCACCAAAATAGAAGCGGCCCGCCTGCTTTGTTTAAAAGCGGCATGGGAAAAAGATAATGGACTGGATTATACCCTCAGCTCCTCCATGGCCAAAGTATTTGCTTCTGAAGCAGCTATGTGGGTTACCACCGAAGCGGTGCAGATACACGGTGGTTACGGTTTTGTAAAAGAATACCATGTAGAACGCCTGATGCGCGATGCGAAAATTACCCAGATTTATGAGGGTACAAGTGAAGTGCAGCGGATCGTGATCTCGAGGAGTATTCTTAAGTAAGGATTTACGGATTAGCGGATGACGGATTGCGGATTGAATGCCGATGCTGTTCTGTATAAGTTTTGAACGCTGGTGGCTGTTTTTGAAAACGGCACCAGCGTTTTTATTTTTTAATCTGTGAATCCGTAATCCGCCAATCCGCTAATTTTACAGCCCATGATCTTAGCAAGAATATTACTGTTTTCTCTGCTTATGCTACTAACGAAAGGTATGCTGGCGCAGGATAGTATTGTTATAGCACAATTACTCCGGCGGATCGATCAGTTGCAGGTAAAGGAGAGCAGTGTGTTTCCGGAAGGATCATTTGCTTCGTACCGTTTATATGCTTTGAACAAAGACCGGGAGAAAGCGGATGTGAATGCTTTTTTTACAGGGTTGATCGGTTTTACCCTGAAAGATTTAGAGCCGCATCTTTCCCGGGGGCAGCAGCAACTGGCAGACCAGATCCTTCAAAACAGTTTACCGGTTTATTCCAAGTTTCAGAACCGGAAGGGAAGACCCACCTATAATTTCTGGCCCACCGATACACCACGGATCTTTCCCAATGGCGGCTGGCTGAATGTATTTGATAAACCACAGGCTTTACCCGATGACCTGGACGATACGGTGATTATGTTACTGGCCCTGAATGCCCCGGACTCGGTGGCCAGGCAGGTGCATGCACTGATGCAGGGTTATGTAAACAACGGACAGAAACCCGTCAAAAATACATTTCAGGATTTCCGCAAAATTGGAGCGTACTCTACCTGGTTCGGGAAAAAAATGCCGGTTGATTTTGATATATGTGTGCTTGCCAACATAATGTATTTTGTACAACGATATCAATTGAACTGGACTGCTGCCGATACTGCCAGTTTACAACTGATTGAAAAAGTGCTGGAGGAAAAAAAGCATCTTACCTCCGCAGCCTATGTATCGCCGCATTACAGCAAACTTCCCATTATTCTGTATCATTTATCGAGGCTGATGAGTGTAAGACCGATCCCCTCATTGGAAAAATACAGACCACAATTGATTGAAGAAGCCAGGGAGGCCATGAATCATTCAACTGATTTTATGGAGCAGGTGATCCTCAGTACTTCGCTGTTACGATGGGGTGTGCAGCCACCTGCCATAGAAATCTATACGTCAGGAAGCCTTACCGAACTGATAGAAGAAGGCAGTTTCTCTTTCTTTATCGCCAATATGGCTTCCATGCTGCCCGATCCGTTCAAGCAATGGATGGGAGGGGCCGGGGTAGGAAAGTTTTATTATGATTGTGATGCGTATAATAATTTATTGGTACTTGAATACCTGGTTTGGAAGAATCGATTAACGAATTAGCGGATTTACGGATGACGGATTAGCGGATTTGGAACATATTGTATCGGCTGGGTTTAGATAACGATACATGCAACCAGGTGAAACCGCGCTCGTAAGTATTCCGAAATGAATCTGCCAATCCGCTAATCCGTTATCCGCTAATTAAAAAATAGACTATGTCAGTAAATCTGGAAAAATATACCGAAATCAAAAAAGAACTCGGAACAACCACCCTCGTGGCCGTTAGCAAAACCAAACCCAACGAAGACATACAGGAACTCTATGCGCTGGGACAACGCGATTTTGGAGAGAATTATGTGCAGGAACTGGTGGATAAAGAAGCCGCTTTACCGAAAGATATCCGCTGGCATTTTATTGGTCACCTGCAGAGTAATAAAGTGAAATACATTGCGCCTTTTGTGCACCTGATTCACGGGGTGGATAGTTTTAAACTGCTGCAGGAGATCAACAAACAGGCGGCTAAACATAACCGGATCATTGATTGCCTGCTGCAGGTACATATTGCACAGGAAGAAACCAAGTTCGGTATGGATCAAACTGAACTGGAAGAAGCATTGGCAGGTACCGCTGCTTTACCCCATGTGCGGGTTTGTGGTTTGATGGGAATGGCTTCTTTCAGTGACGACGGGGAGAAAGTGAGAGGTGAATTCCGTTTCCTGAAAGCCTTGTTTGATAAGTGCCGTGAATGGCCGGTGGTGGGTGTTGAGTGGGCAATTCTGAGTATGGGGATGAGCGGGGATTATACGATAGCGATGGAAGAGGGGAGTACGATGGTGAGGATCGGGAGTTTGTTATTTGGTGCCCGATCATATAAAGAAAAGGAAATTTGAAAATGTGCTGATTTGAAAATTTGAAAATAAGATTTTTTGGGGGGGGATAAAATGCCATCCGGTTCTATAACCTGTTAAAATACTTTCCTATTGTGTTTGTTGGGTTAGTTGATTCTTGTAAATCTATATTTGAAAGGATCAGTAGCATTGTCAAATAAGATAAGTGTGTCATTAAAGATTCTATCTACCACATATGTGTTCCCTGAACCATTCGTGTCACCGAAATTCAGGAGATAAGTGCTGTCGCCGAATACATCTTTCGTCCGGTACCAGGAAATAGTCGCATCAGTAACAATACGATTATGTAAGGATTGAATTATTTTCCCGTTGCTAAATGACCAAAACTCTTCATACCTGTCGCGCTGTACAATATAACCTGCAAGCAACCCTCCCGAATAATAACGTAGCTGCCATGTCCCATTTAGATATGACGTAATAGTATCAAGAGGTTTGTTGTATAAAACAATTGACAAATTTGTATCTGCTTTAGATATCGCTATACTGTCTTTTGAGCAGGAGCCGAGAAGGGATAAACTGAAAAATAGAAGAAATCGATACATAATTTTAGCTTTTACAAAAAAAAAATCAGCAATAGTAGGTGCGCGTCTTGCTTCCACTTGCTTTTGATGCAACGAAATACAGCATATAAAATGTGTTAATTTGAAAAGGAAACCCCATTTTCAAATTAACACATTCTCACATTTTCAAATTACTTCAACGTTTCCTCCAGCCATTTATAAAACTCTCTTTGCCATACCAGTGCATTCTGTGCGCTTAAGACCCAATGGTTTTCATCGGGAATGTATAGAAAGCGGCTTTTAATACCTTTTAACTGTGCTGCCTGGAATGCCTGCTGACCCTGCTCAATGGGTACCCTGTAATCGCGGCCGCCTTGTATGATCAGGATAGGCGTATTCCATTTTTCTACAAAATTGCTGGGCGATTGTGCGAAAGAACGCTGTGCAACGGCATTGCTCTTATCCCAGTAGCTACCTCCCTTTTCCCAGTTCTCGAAAAACATTTCGTCGGTAGTACCGTACATGCTTTTGAAATCAAATACCCCGTCGTGTGAAATAAAGGTCTTAAAACGGCCTTCATGCTGACTGGCCAGTGCAAATACAGAGAAGCCGCCAAAGCTGGCACCAACGGCCCCTAAACGGTCTTTATCTACAAAAGGTTCTTTGGCAACCGCATCAATGGCGCTGAGGTAATCCTGGATCACCTGTCCGCCCCAGTCTTTACTCACCTGTTCATTCCATGCTGTGCCAAAACCCGGCATACCGCGTCGTGCCGGTGCTACAATGATATATCCCTGCGAAGCCATCAGCTGAAAATTCCAGCGGAAAGAATAGGATTGTGTTAAAGGCGATTGCGGGCCACCCTGGCAATAGAGCAGGGTAGGATATTTTTTCGCCGGATCAAATCCCGGCGGATATACCACCCATACCAGCATCTGTTTGTTATCGGTGGTGGTTACAAATCTGCGCTCCGTTTTTACTTTTTTGATTTTGGCATAAGCCGCATCATTCACATGGGTAAACTGCAGCCATTTGCCATTAGACAGGTTGAATTGATAGAGTTCAGATGCCCGGTTCATATCGTTCCGTGCTACAATCACTGCATTTTCTGTTTCGCAAATGATCGCACTTACATCAAAATCGCCATTGGTGATCTGTGTTATTGTGGGAGAAGTTTTGGTAACCAAAGCATCATTCACCCGAAACAGCTGCAGTGTTCCATTGATAGGTGCAATGAAATAAATACTATCGCCTCTGCGGCTCCAGAGAAAGCTTTCTACATGAATATCATCACGCTGGGCGGTCAGGTTTACCTGTGTTTTGCCATCAGATACTATGATATCCTGTTTATCCGCTTCGTACCCATCCCTTTTCATCTGTAGCCAGGCCAGTTGTCCTTTGCTGTTAAAAGCCGGATTTACATCATATCCCTTATTACTTTCAGTCAGGTTGCGGGTTTTACCTGTTTCGGCATCATATTCATACAGATCAGTATTGGTGCTGAGGGCATATTCGGTACCAAATTTTTTCTTGGCTACATATACCAGGTGTCTGCCATCCGGGTTCCATACAAAATCCTCATCACCGCCAAAGGGTTTGGTTGGACAATCGAAAGGTTCATTGAACTGGATATCGCTGGCTTTTTTCAGATCAGGTTTTCCATTAACGACCGGCGACACAAATACATGGTCAAATTTCCCATCTTCCCAGGTATCCCAGTGGCGGTAATTCAATGAGTTATAAATGTAAACGTTGGCATTTTTCAGGTCGGGATGCATGGATGCCCCCGTTACCTTCATCACTTCCACATTTCTTGTTTCTGCAAAGTATTTTTTGTTGGAAGAAATCTTGCTGTTAACCAGAAAGCTGTCTGTATTGGGAATCGGAAAAGATTCACCACCACTGGTAGCCACTGCATACAATTTGCGCGAGCTTCTATTCTCGGCAGCATTGGGGGTGCTTACCTGGTAAATCACATATTGGTTGTCGTTAGAAATACCCAATCCGGTTACACGGCCTAACTTCCATAATTGTTCGGGAGAGAGGGGGGAGGTTTGGGCGAGGGCTGCGGTTGCAATGATGCTTAGCAGGAGGATGGTTACTATGCGTTTCATATAGATAAAATGAGTGAATGATAGTATGCTGGAATGATAGAATGTTTTATTTGGTTTTTGCATAGTCGAAAACGAGTTGGCAGAAGGCTTTTACACCTACGTCCAGTTTACTGTCGTCGATGATAAAATCGGGGGTGTGATGACCGGGTGCATTTTCTGCGGTGAACCTGGCATCACGGGCACCGAGATAGAAAAAGAAAGACGGTGCTTTCAGTCCATAATAAGAAAAATCTTCTGCACCGGTTTCCCAACGGTGTAATACTACATTGCCTTCGCCGGCCGCTTTCTGTAAAGAGGGCAGGGTTTGGGCCACCAGTTTGGGATCGTTATAGGTTACCAGTGTTTTGGTATCAATACTTACTTCGGCAGTGGCACCATACGCTTCCGCAATACTCTTTGCCATTTTGCGGATGCGCTCATGAACCTCTTTCTGCATTTTACTGTCCAATGTACGGATGGTTCCTTCCATGATGGCTTCTTCCGGAATAATATTGGGACGCACACCGGCATGGATCTTACCCACAGTCAGGATCACAGGTGCTTTGGGCAGTTCAGACTGGCGGCTGACGATGGTTTGCAAATTCTGCACAATCGCTGAACTCACTACAATCGGATCGATGCCCAGCCAGGGATTGGCACCATGCGTTTGTCTGCCTTTTACTTTAATGGTGAACCAGTCGGAAGAAGCCATAAAAGCTTCCGGTTTGTAATAAATTTTACCGAGATCCAGACCGGCTTCAATATGCATGCCGAATACGGCATCTACTTTCGGATTATCGAGAGCCCCTTCTTTAACCATCAAAGGCGCACCCCCTTCTTCCGTACCGGGAGGACCTTCTTCAGCCGGCTGAAACAGGAAGACAACCGTACCAGGAATATCTTTTTTCATTTTCGACAGGATCTCTGCGGCACCTAATAGCATGGCAATATGGGAATCGTGTCCGCAGGCATGCATCACACCCACTTGTTGTCCGTTATATTCTGCGGTGGCATTGGATTTAAAAGGGAGCGGATTTCTTTCTGTTACTGGCAGTCCATCAATATCGGCACGCAATGCCACTACCGGCCCGGGTTTACCGCCTTTTAATACGCCTACCACACCTGTACGGGCCGCTATCCGGGTTTCGATGCCGAGTTGTTTCAGGGTAGCTTCAATCTTTTTAGCGGTATTGAATTCTCTGTTCGAGAGTTCCGGAAACTGGTGAAAATACCTGCGCCATTCTACCACTTTGGGTGATTGCTCTTTTACCAGTTGCTCGTAATTGGCCGGCAGGTTCTGTGCCGATGCTGCCACCGTGAAGAGCAAACAAAATGGGATCAATTTTTTCATGTTTCTTGATTGATATAAATAAAAAGAAAATTATTTTTTGGTAAAAACGTAGGAGTCAAACTCCACAAAATCGCTTGCTTTGATGTCTACAGAAATGACTTTATTGTTTTCGATCCGGAATTTTACAGGAAATACACCAAAAGCGGGGTTGCTGTATACCAACATCCATTCGCCATTATCCATGTATCGCATATAAGCCGTTAGATTATTGTGACTGTTGAATTTGATCAACAATTCATCACCCATGGATGTAATGTTGATGTTTCCATATACATCATTCACATAACTGCCGGTATACGCAGCAATAGCCTGTTCCGGTGCAGTTCCCTTGACCCGCGCCTGCATAGCTGCCAGATTTTTTACGGCTTCTTTAGTTTCTTTGATATGACCGGGTAATTGCTGCAAACTCCTGTTCACATAAGGTACACCCAGGTAAGAATCAAGAATCTGGTAGCGCAATGCTTCAAAAAAGTTCTGGTTATCGTTATTGGTAAGAATGGTGATACCAAGGTTCTCCTCAGGCACAAAACAGGTATTGGTTACAAAGCCGAAAGCCCCGCCTGTATGCCAGAATACCTGTTTGCCGTTATAATCTGTCATAAATACGCCGAGGCCATAGCCGGTATAATGGGTAGGGAGGGAGCCGCTCTTGCGACTCGAGATAACCGTTGCCATATCCCGGGTGGCCCTGATCACGGGCCAGGGCAGGATACGTTTGCCTTCATACCTGCCGCTATCCAGCTGCAGCTGTAACCAGCGAGCCATATCTTTTACATTGCTGACCATACTGCCTGCCGGCCCCAGGTTATCTACCTGGTCGTAGGGCAGTTCATGCAGGTCTCCCGTAAATGAGGTGGAATAAGGTTTAGAAACATTGGGCCGCTGCGGCATGCCGGAAGTCAGCATATGGGTATTCTTCATACCCAGTGGCAATACGATACTGTCGTACACGTACACTTCCCAGGGTTTGCCGCTTACTTTGGGGATAATCTCTCCCGCAGTAAGAAAACAACTGTTACAATACCCAAAATCCTGGCGGAACAAACCGGTAGGCTTAAGTAACCGCATCCGGTCAATGATCTGGCTACGGCTCAGATTGCCGTCCCAGAAAGTAAAATCACCCTGGAAAGTCTTTGTGCCGAGGTGATGACTCAGCATATCCCTGATGGTTACCTGCTCTGTGGTATTTTTATCATACAGCCGGAAGTCAGGAAAATATTTTGTAATCCTGTCGTTCAGTGTCAGTTTTTTGTTATAAGCCAGTTGTGAGAGCGCCGTACCCGTAAACAGTTTGCTGTTACTGGCAATCATGAATAAGGTATTCTCATCCACTTTTTCATGGGTTTGTATATTCCTTTCGCCAAAACCTTTCATCACCACTATTTTTCCGTCTTTTACGATGGCAATCGCCAAACCGGGAATCTGCCAGTCTTTCATGCCTTTTTCGATATAGGCGGTGAGACTATCACTCACAAACGGGTTATTTTGTGTATGTCCCGCGGTAGTTAAGAGCATCACCAGGCAAAAAACAGAAACAAATATTTTCATGAGCAGTAGTTTGAATAGGGAAGGTACTAATTTGGTGATATTGATTTACAGCCGGTATGCATATATTTATACCTTGTTTTACACCGGTTTTTAGGTAATATGTAATTTATGTAAGTAATAGGCAGCGTACTGTAATTGTAACTGCTCTTTTCCCATGACCTTTATGTTGTGGGTACGTTAAATTACCCGGTTTTAACCCTATCAAAAAAAACATTTATGAGAAAAATTACTTTACTGCTGCTGTCACTCGGATTGTTCAGCACTATGTCGCTGAAAGCTTCTATCACAGAACCTGTTGTTAAAAGCAAGGCCGACTCTTCCGTGATCAAGGAAATGATGCTGGATGATGTGGTTGCCACCGATGCACTACGTGAATTCAGGAGTTTATCACGGGTAGAGAAGAAAATGCGTATGGCTGAAGTGAAAAAAGTACTCAAAGAATATAAAGCCGCCAAAAAAGCCGGTACAGCCGCCGCCGAACCCAGTACCAGCACCATCTTACTGGTTATTCTGGCCATCCTGTTACCACCACTGGCCGTTTACCTGCATGAAGGAACAATCAATGGTAAATTCTGGCTCAGTCTCTTATTGACTTTGCTGTTCTGGTTACCAGGTGTGATCTATGCCTTGTTCGTAGTATTAACCTAGGCAATTGGTAATTAGCAATCAGAAATTAAAAATTAGCAATTGAAAGAGAACTGAAGTGAACTGCATTAGGCATTTCCCCGAAGTAATTTTTAATTGCTAATTTTTAATTTTTAATTATCCTCTGTATTCTCCGAATACTTTCCGCAATACATCTGCGATCTCACCAAGGGTGCAGTAATTTTCCACAGCTTCAATCACGGGGGGCATCAGGTTGGTTCCTTCTTTGGCGGCGAGGGCAATTTTCTCCAGGCAGTTTTCTGCCTTTTCTGCGGAACGTTTTGCCCGCAATTGCTGTAATTTTTCCGATTGAAGGGTTCTGATACTGTCGTCTATCTTAAAGCCGGGTATCGGGCTTTCTTTATCAATGGTGAATTTGTTTACGCCTACAATAATTTTTTCCCCGCTTTCAATGGCTCGTTGGTATTCATAGGCACTGCGGGCAATTTCATCCTGCATAAAACCGGATTCAATAGCACTTACACTGCCGCCCATGGCATCGATCCTGTTTACCAGCTCCCGGGCTTTCTGTTCCACTTCATTCGTTAGTGATTCTATATAATAACTTCCTGCCAGCGGATCAACCGTGTCGGGAGCACCGCTTTCAAAAGCAACTACCTGCTGGGTGCGTAAGGCAATCCGGGCTGCTTCTTCGGTTGGCAGACTCAGTGCTTCGTCGTATCCGTTGGTATGCAGACTCTGTGTACCACCCAATACAGCCGCCAGGGTCTGTATGGTAACGCGGGAAATATTGTTCAGTGGTTGTTGCGCAGTTAAAGTGGCACCACCTGTTTGTGTGTGAAAACGCAGCATCATGGCTTTTTCGTCGGTAGCGCCCAGTTCTTTCATCGTGGTGGCCCACATCCGCCGGGCGGCTCGGAACTTGGCTACTTCTTCAAACAGGTTATTATGCGCATTAAAGAAGAAGGAGAGACGTTTCCCAAAAACATTAATATCTAATCCTTTCGCCAAAGCGGCCTGCACATAAGCTTTACCATTACTCAGCGTAAAAGCAATTTCCTGTACTGCCGTACTGCCCGCTTCGCGGATATGGTAACCGGAAATGGAAATGGTATTCCATTTGGGTAATTCTTTGCTGCACCATTCAAAAATATCCGTGATGATACGCATCGAAGGTTTGGGCGGATAGATATAGGTGCCCCTGGCTGCGTATTCCTTTAAAATATCGTTCTGGATGGTTCCATTGATCTTCGAAAGATCGGCCCCCTGCTTTTTAGCAAGGGCCACATAAAAAGCCAGCAGGATAAAACCCGTGGCATTGATGGTCATGGAAGTACTTACGTCTTCCAGTTTAATGTCTTTGAACAGCAATTCCATGTCTTCCAGGCTATCAATGGCTACACCTACTTTACCCACTTCTCCCTCGGCCAGTGCATGGTCGCTATCGTATCCGATCTGCGTGGGCAGGTCAAAAGCCACACTCAACCCCATTACACCCTGCGATAACAGATAGTGATACCTTTTGTTACTTTCTTCTGCTGTGGAGAAACCGGCATACTGGCGCATCGTCCAGAGTTTGCCCCGATACATATCAGGCTGTACCCCCCTTGTATAGGGAAACTGCCCTGGCTGCTCTGGTGCCGCAGTTTCTGTTTGTGGCTGGGGATAATATACTTTCCTGATCTCTATCCCGCTATCGGTAAATACTTTTTTTTCACTCATCCGGCAATCGTTAAATTAAGCAACCTGAAAAACTATAACCTGGTAAACCAGTAAACTACTAAACCAATAAACAAGTAAACCAACTCCCTACAATAACTTCTTCGCTTCAAAACTCAAAGCTTCACTCACCAGTTCGTGCATATTCGCTTTATCATCGTGCATCAGGTATTCGAGTAAAGCACGGTTCAGATCCAGTCCTGAAGCGGTAGGAGGTAACAGAGCAGCTACCTGGTTAATAATAAGCAGGTTTTTCTCTTTCAGGCTTCTTACCGCGTTCCAGGTTTCGGGTGTTACATAGATCTGCTGGGTAATATTATAATCGAACTCATCCCTGATAGAACGGGTAAGTACCAACTGCATATCGCGGGCAGATAAACCCTCATAACTGATCCGGCTCACCAGTTGAGAGATCGCGATCCTGTCTACCAGCAGCGTCAGCCTTTCATAGGCCTGTAATTGAAGGGCTACAGAACCGGTATCTTTTTGGGGGAGTTTTTCCGCCGTAAGCGTATCAGCCGGTTTGGGTCTGAGAAAATAGAAATAAGCCAGACAACCCACTACAACCACGCCAGCCAATACCAGGTACTTAGAATCCATGCTACCGATTTTTCACAAAAATAAGGTAAACAGCGGCAGCGCCTCTTTGTTTTAGGAACTATCCGGCCATCTGGAATTTTCCGCTATCGAAAACAGGCTTTGTGGCCGCGCTTCCATTTATCCGTAACTTTGCAGTAATAATTGAAGCCCATGGAGACGATGACCCAATTAACCCCGGTAAGTTTAACGGCCAGTGCCATCACCGAACTGAAGCGTTTAATGAATGAGGATGGATTTGATACCACCCAACGCCTTCGCGTTGGCGTAAAGGGCGGCGGTTGCAGCGGCATGACCTATGTACTGGGTTTTGACAAACCCGAACCCGAAGACCAGACATTTGAGATCGAAGGTATTTCCTGCGTAATGAATAAAAGCCATGGATTGTACCTCTACGGTATGGAAATAGACTGGCAGGGCGGATTAAACAGCCGTGGTTTTACCTTCAGCAATCCGAATGCAAGTAAGACCTGCGGATGTGGTACCAGTTTTGCCGTATAATCGCTGGTAATTTACCTATCAGAAATTCTTGAAAGCCTCGCTTAGCGGGGCTTTTGTTATGGATGATAGTGCAACCGTAAAACACTTGATAGCGTTGCGTAAATGCATCTTAAACAAAAAGCCCGCAATTGTGATTGCGGGCTTTTCTATCAGAGAGAAAAATTACTTCTTGTTTTCTACCGAAGACTTCCTTCCCAGCGGACGATGTTTGGCAAAATCAACCAATACAGGTGCCGCTACAAAAATAGAAGAGTAGGTACCTGTTACCACACCAATCAGCATCGCGAAAGCGAAACCGCGGGTTACTTCTCCACCAAAGATGAAGAGGATCAGGATGGTCAGGAATACGGTTAAGGAAGTCATAATGGTACGACTCAGTGTTTCATTGATCGCACGGTTAATCACGGCTGCATTATCCGAACCTTTCATCAGGCTGCTGTCTTCCCGGATCCTGTCATACACAATCACCGTATCATTCATTGAGAAACCGATCACCGTCAGTATCGCCGCAATAAAATGCTGGTCAATCTCTAATGGGAAAGGAACAATGGTACGTGCATAACTGAATACGATCAGGGTTACAAATACGTCGTGTAACAGCGAGAAAATCGTTCCCAGTGAATAACGCCAGTCGCGGAAACGGATAAAGATGTACAGACAGATAACGATGATCCCGAAAACCACCGCTTTGGTAGCACCTTTCTTCAGGTCATCAGAGATCGTAGGTAATACGGTCTGTGAACTTTGTTTGTATGTTTTTTCAAAATCAATGAAGCTCAGACCTGCAGGCAGGTGGTTCTTCAATCCGGTATACAGTTTCTTCTCCACCAGAGAGTCAATATTGGTACCGGTTTCTTTGATCTTATAGGAAGTAGTGATATTGATCTGGTTCTTTACATCCACGGTTTTAATAATCACCGCTTCGCCGAATTCCGTTTTCAACTCGTCCCGGATCTGGTCTTCATTCACCGGTTTATCGAATTTAATGGTATAACTACGTCCACCGGAGAATTCCACACCCTCATCAAACGCATCTTTCCGAACCAGGGTACTCAGACCTAACAGGAAGATGACAACAGAGATGGCATAAGCATATTTGCGGTATTCAATGAACTTGAAAGCTGCGTGTTTGAAGATCTTTCTGGACAGTCCAGTGAAATATTCAAAGTGACGGTTTTTGTTCATGTACCAGTCAGTGATCAATCTTGATACCAGGATACCGCAGAAAAGCGACAGCAGGATACCAATGATCTGCGTGGTCGCAAATCCGAGTACAGGTCCTAATCCGAAATAAGCCAGTATGATCGCTGTTAAGAGGGTAGTAACGTGTGCATCCAATACAGGAGACAGAGAACGTCTGTAACCATCATTCACCGCATTCTGGTAGCTTTTGCCTTTGGTAAGCTCTTCTTTGATACGCTCAAAGATGATTACGTTGGTATCTACCGCCAGACCAATGGTGAGTACCAGACCCGCAATACCGGGAGCCGTCAGCGTAAAGCCTAAGGCACTCAGGATACCGATGGTAAACAGCAGGTTCAGGATCAGGGCGATATTCGCTACCCATCCACCTGTGTTAAAGTACAACAGCATCAGCGCAAAGATTACGATAAAGGATACAAGGAACGACATCGCTCCACCTTTAATCGATTCTTTACCCAGGGTAGGACCTACCTGTTGTTCCTGGATAATTTTGGCAGGAGCAGGCAGTTTACCGCTTTCGAGGATTTCGGCCAGGTCCTGTGCTTCTTTAATGGTATAACTTCCGGAAATCTGTGAGTTACCGGTAGTGATGGGCTCGTTTACATTCGGAGCAGAGTACACAAAATTATCCAGAACTACGGCAATGGGTTTACCCACGTTACGGGTAGTCATTCTTGCCCAACCGGCAGTACCGGCTTTGTCCATATTCATTTTAATGGCAATACGGCCTCTCTCATCATAATCCTGAGAAGCACTGATGCCTTCACCACCCAGTTCCGCCTGGCCATTGTCCAGGGTCTTGATGGCATATAAGGTCAGGATATCTTTCAATTTAGGATCATCCAGTTCCGCTTTACCGTACATGAATACGAGGTTGGAAGGGAACTTGTTCTTCACCACATCCAGGCGCAGGTAATCATTCAGGGTACCGGTATCTTTAGAAGGGATATAACCGATAGAAGCCGGGTATACCGCTTTACCATCCTGACCGGCATAGGGCTGGCTGAACTGGATCAGGCGACCGATCGGGTTTTTGTTGGCATTAAGCTTGGCCGAATCGGCTTTGGCAGCAGGTTTGGTATTGCCGGCAATAGCAGACAGTGTAGAAGTTTTACCGGTATCGGTTTTAGCCGCTGTTGCAGCGGTTTTGGCAGTATCTGCTGTTGCAGGCGCTGCTTTACTGGTATCGGTTACTTTTACGCCGTTCAGGTAATCTTCTACCGCTTTATCAGCAGCGAGGATGCCGTTCTGTAATTCTTTGCTTTCGAAAGTGTATACTTCAAAAAACTGGAGGTTGGCAGTTGATTGCAGGAAGGCACGAACCCTTTCCTTATCATTTACACCAGCCAGTTCAATATTGATATATCCTTTAACGGGATCGGGGTTGATATTGGGCGAAGCCACACCGAAACGGTCGATCCTCGTACGCAGAATGCGGTAAGTGGTATTGAAAGCGATATTGGCCTGGTCTTTCAGGTAAGAAGCCACTTTATCATCGCTGTCGTCGATTTTTACTTTTGGAGGTGTTCCGCTACGGGCCGCAAAATAAGGGGCCAGTTTGGCACCGGGCTTCACTTTCGCCATTTCTTCACGGAAAAGGGAGATCAGATCGGCACTGGTATTGGCTTTACGCGCAACTGCCTGTTCCAGGGCTTTGTTGAACATGGGATCCTTGGTATAGTTGGCCAGGGATTTGATCAGGCCATCCAGCCCAACTTCCATGGTTACACTCATACCACCCTGCAGGTCAAGACCCAGCATCAGTTCCTTCTCTTTGGCACTACGGTAGGTAGTGAGGCCAAAAGCCAGTTTTGCGTCCTTGGTACTGTCCAGCAAGCGTTTCAGCCTGTCTTTTTTCAGATCACTCAGCGTGTCTGCATAAGCAGCCTGTAACTCTTTGTTACCGGGGTATTTGGCAGCAGGAGTGGGGAAAGTTTTCAGCCAGGTATCGGCCTTTTTTTCCATTTCACTTTCATGGCTTTTGACAAACCAGGTGAATGACAATTGATACAGACAGATGAGTATCAAGGCAATCGCAAAAAATCGCACTAAACCTTTCAGTTGCATATTAGTAACGGTTTACAAATTTTTTTAGAGCGGCAAAGATAGGGGAATGGGAATGAAATATACTATCCGTTGCTGAGATTGGTTTTTCACAAAAAAGGCCGGTTAGTCAGCTACCGGCCTTTTTATGTTACTTAGATGACGATTATTTAACATCAGATACTGTAACATCGTAATACAATGGTTTATTGGACGGTATGTTCGGCAGATAGCCCACACAACTGTAAGCTAACGCAGAAGGGATAATTAATTTAATTCGTCCTCCTTTCTTAATCAGGGGAATACCAATTTTCCATCCATCGATAACCCCGGAAAGCGGATAATCTAGTGGATTATTCGAAGTAGTAAATACAGTGTTATCAAGGAATTTTCCTGTATAAACAACTGAAACAATCGAAGATGAAGTAGGTGCATTTCCCGAACCCGGAAGTACGATTTCATATAATAACCCGCTGGGATGTTCGGTATATGTGATATTGTTAGCCGTACAATAGGCTATCAGTTGTGCCTTTTCATTTGCAACCGGAACCGGTTGGCAACCACTGGTATCATTTTTACCGCAGGAATAATTCAGCAACACTAAAGAAAGAACCAGAACAGAGAGAACAATTTTTTTCATGCACATTTTTTTTAATAGACTTGATTTCAGGCCTTAAGGCTGCATCTGCGCCTCTTTTTCGGCTTTATTTTTTAGAATTAATAACTCCTGGTAGCGTTGTTCCTGCATTTCCCACCTGAATTTCCGGTACACAAAAGCCATAAAAACCGAGAGGATCATGATGGCCAGCACAAAAACAACGGAACTTAAGCGCGAATTGGCCTCCATATTGGCCCGGGTATACCAGCCGCTTTCCATGAGCAGGATCACCCCCACACCAATGGAAAAACCGATGGATAAGCCCACCAGAAAAGGACGAAGGCTGGTTTTCTCCTTTTCGCCATGCTGGCGCCACCAGTGCAGAAACGCTTCATTTTCCGGACTCAACATACCGCAAAAGTAATCCTTCCGGTAGTATAATGTTGGGGCGGGTAATAAATCAGCCAGTAAATACGTTTGATAGAAGGTCTTTGTAGCTTACCCTGAAAGCGAAAACTATGGTACTGATCAAGAAATACGGTCTGCCGCTATTCCTGCTGGTTCTGCTTTTGCATCTTGTATGTATTTATCTGGAAATGAGCACTCTCAGGCTGATAACTAAACTTTTATTGTTACCTATACTCATCCTGTATCTTGCCGCAGAACCTGGTAAAACCAGTCCGGTAGTATACATTGGCCTGTTCTGTTCCTTTATGGGAGATCTCTTATTGACCCGTTCCGGCGAAATCTTTTTTTTATTCGGGATGCTGGCTTTTATCGGAACGCATATCTGTAATATCCTCTTCTTCTACAGGCTCCAAAAAGGTTACCCTGGCAAACCGGTAAACCTGGTATTGGCCGTAGTAGTATTGGCTGTTATTTCCGGAGGTGTATATTTTCTGCTGGCCGATCAACTGGGTAGTTTCCGGGTTCCCATCCTTGTATATATGGCTATCATCAGCCTGATGGCGGTAATGGCCACGCAAACATGGGTACATCCTGGTTTGATCCAAACCTCCATCCGCTGTTTTATCCCCGGGGCGGCCCTGTTTGTGCTCTCAGATGGATTACTGGCACTGAACAAGTTTCTGCTGCATACCGGCAGTATCGATGTAGCTGTGATGTTCACCTATGGTATGGCCCAATACCTGCTGGTAAAGGGTTTTGTGGCAGTAAAAAAAGACAAGACTGTTCCAAGCCCTTAAACAGATACGTGAAAAATTCACATATTCTGTTTATTTTCATACATCTTCTATTTAACGGGGACACCTATCATGCAGTCATTCTTCGCAAAAAGGGCATTGACCATTTTCTGGTGCATACTGCTGCTGCATTGCGTATTTCAGTATCTGGAGCTGCCGTATGTAGCGGTTACGAAACCCATGTTAACACCCTTGCTTATTTTTCATCTGCTTCTCCACGACAATAATATTGGTTATCCAAAGGGCAAATTCATTTATTATGTCGGGCTTATACTGGCTTTTTTCGGAGATGTAATGCTGATACTGATCAACGACACTTTCTTTTTAAGTGGCATGATCGCTTTTATGCTGATGAATCTGTTATTCAGTTTCTCTTTCCTGCAAATGAACCGGTTGAGTAAGAGCAGCATCCTCCCGGTTTGTATAACCCTTGCTTTTCTGGTTTTTATCGCACATGCTTTTTATCAGTTGCTGGAAGCTGAAATGGGTAGTTATAAAATTCCGGTACTTGTGTATATGGTCACTATCGCTTTCATGGTGGCTTCTGCCGTAAATGTGGCCGGGAATATGCGCTACCGGAAAGCCGCTATCAGTTACCTGATTCCGGGGGTACTGGTTTTTCTGGTAGAGAATGTACTGGTTGCCGCTAACAAATTTCACTACGACCGAGATAAAGATATTTTCGTGATTGTGATGTTAACCTATGGCCTGGCCCAATACCTGATCGTAAAGGGAATGCAGAAAATATATCTTTGATTATTCATGAACAGAACCAGACAGAATGTAATGGGAGTTTTGCTGCGCAGATATGTAATCCTGCTTTATTTTCTAACCATCTGCATCAATTGCCTGTTTCTCTATTATGATCTTCCTTATGTGGCTGTTACAAGTTCTTTACCGGTGCCGTTGTTACTATTGTATCTTTTTCTCAAAGACCCACACATCAACTCACCGGCGGGAAAATTTATCTTTTACATAGGCCTTCTCTTTGCCTTTTTTGGCGATGTGTTGCAGATTGTGGTAACTAATGAACTCTTTTTTACCTGCAGTCTGGTAGCTTTTATGCTGATGAATATCTGCTACAGTATCTCTTTTTACAACCTGAACAGGGGAGGGCTGAAAAAACCGCTGGCTTTTCTGGCTGCCATCGTTGTACTGGCCGTAATGGGATATGCTTTTGTGAGTATTCTTGAAACAGAGATAGGCACTTATAAAGTTCCGTTGATCCTGTATATGTCTACTTTAATTACAATGACAGCTTTTGTCATACATGCCGCCGGCAGTGAGCACTATTATCAGATAGCAGTGAAATACCTGCTACCCGGCACCATCATCTTCATCATACAGAATATCATTTTTGCACTCAATCTGTTTCATTCGGGTGGGCCTTCGAATGGGTTTATCTACAGTATCATTCCCTATGCCATTGCACAGTTCCTGATGGTAAGAGGTATGGAGAAAGCGTATCTCTGAAAGCCAATCCTAACCATAAAAAATCCCCGCTCTTTTGCAAGAAGCGGGGATTGTATTTTAGGTAAAGCGGGATTAATATCCACCCATGCCGCCCATATCAGGTGCGCCATGTGCATGCGGTGCTTCAGGCTTTGGTTTGTCAGCAATCACACACTCAGTTGTTAATAACATGGCGGCGATAGATGCTGCATTCTCCAATGCTACACGGCTCACTTTGGTTGGGTCAATAACACCTGCTTTGAACAGGTTCTCGTACACTTCTGTGCGGGCATTGAAACCAAAGTCGGCTTTACCTTCCTTGATTTTCTGTACCACAATAGAACCTTCGATACCGCTGTTTACTACAATCTGGCGCAGTGGCTCTTCGATCGCTCTTTTCACGATCTGGATACCGGTAGTTTCGTCTTCGTTGGCACCTTTCAGTTTCTCCAGGCTTTCTACGGCACGGATATAGGCAACACCACCACCTGGTACGATTCCTTCTTCAACAGCAGCCCTTGTTGCGTGCAGTGCATCGTCAACACGGTCTTTTTTCTCTTTCATTTCCACTTCTGTGGCAGCACCTACGTACAGTACAGCTACACCACCGCTTAATTTAGCGAGACGCTCCTGTAATTTTTCGCGGTCATAGTCAGAAGTAGTGTTTTCGATCTGGGCTTTGATCTGGTTTACACGGGCAACAATGTCCGCTTTTTTACCTTTTCCGCCTACAACAATTGTATTGTCTTTATCGATGGTTACGGAAGCAGCCTGTCCTAAGTAAGTCAGGTCAGCATTCTCTAATTTGAAACCTTGTTCTTCGCTAACCACGGTACCTGCTGTCAGGATCGCGATATCGGTCAGCATTTCTTTTCTGCGGTCGCCGAAACCAGGTGCTTTTACAGCAGCTACTTTCAGGGTACCACGTAATTTGTTTACTACCAGGGTAGCCAGTGCTTCACCTTCCAGGTCTTCGGCAATGATCAGCAACGGACGACCGCTCTGGGCCACTTTCTCCAGGATATGGAGGATGTCTTTCATAGCGCTGATCTTCTTGTCGTAGATCAGGATGTATGGATTCTGCAGTTCCACTTCCATTTTTTCGCTGTTGGTAACGAAATAAGGAGAGATATAACCGCGGTCAAACTGCATACCTTCTACCACGTCAACAGTGGTATCAGTGCCTTTCGCTTCTTCTACAGTGATCACACCTTCTTTACCCACTTTGCTCATAGCGGTGGCAATCAGTTTGCCGATTTCGCTGTCGCTGTTGGCAGAGATCGTAGCTACCTGCTCAATTTTCTTGGAATCGTTACCGATGGTCTGAGATTGTGCTTTCAGGCTGTCGATCACTTTGGCAACTGCTTTGTCGATACCACGCTTCAGATCCATAGGATTCGCGCCGGCAGCAACGTTTTTCAGTCCTTCGCCAATAATCGCCTGTGCCAGAACGGTAGCAGTAGTGGTACCATCACCGGCAATATCAGCGGTTTTGGAAGCTACTTCTTTCACCATCTGGGCGCCCATGTTTTCAATAGGATCTTCCAGTTCAATTTCTTTTGCTACAGTAACACCATCCTTGGTAACCTGGGGTGCACCGAATTTCTTTTCAATAACCACGTTACGGCCTTTGGGTCCGAGGGTTACTTTTACAGCGTTGGCTAAAGTGTCAACGCCTTTTTTCATCTTATTTCTTGCTTCGATATCGAAGAAAATCTGTTTAGCCATTGTATTAGAATTTGAAAATTTGTGAATTTGAGAATTTGAAAATCTGATGGGCTGGTTCAGTTAAAGAACAGCCGGGTACAAATTGTTCAATTAAACGATTGCGAGGATATCGCTCTCTCTCATGATCAGCAGGTCCTGGCCTTCGATCTGGATCTCAGTTCCGGCGTATTTGCCATACAATACGGTATCGCCAACTTTTACAGTTACGGGCTCATCTTTTTTACCGGCACCGGCTGCTACAATGGTACCACGTTGTGGTTTCTCTTTCGCAGTATCAGGGATAATGATTCCGCCTGCAGTTTTTTCTTCAGCAGCGGCAGGCTTAACAATTACTCTGTCGTGCAGAGGAGTAACGTTGAGTTTTTTTGCCATACGTTATGGGTTTTTAATTGATTTGAGTAATAATACCGTCCTGTCATCGATTATTGTGCCATGCGGGTAATTCAGGTCAAATTTTCAGCATCCCGGCCCAAACCGGGGTGGCGCTCGTAAAGACTGTCAGAAACGGCGGCAAAGATGGGGTAAGTTTCTGACATCCTGTGTCAAAATTGCATGGTTCCCGGAACCGGTTTGGGGTTAAGCAGATACCCATATCGTGCTGCAATAGGGGAGTGCATGCCCACAAAAAAGCCATCATCCTTGCGGGATGATGGCCGGTTGGCTAAAATAGTACCAGTATCGGTTATCGCTGAACCACCTGTGAACGCAGGGTATTTACCAGTGCGCCCACGGAATTGATCAGGTTGGATGGCAGCTTGTTTTTATTGGCGCCCACCACCAGGTCGGCAATAAACTGGTCAAAATCGGCACTGGATGATTTCCCGTTCATGCGGCTGTTTTTGGCAGGGTCATGGGCGGCTACCATATCCAATCCTGTGTAAGTGAAATTTTTGGCTCCGGTGGCTACACAGAAAAAGTCTGTCAGATCCTTGCTCAGAGCGGCAAAACCACTGGTATTGCCCGCTGTTACCTCAGCCAGTAATACCTTAAAAAATCCATTCAGTTTGGGATCGGCGGCAATCACAAAAATGGTACTGTCTACCACCGAACGGATGCCCAAACGGCCCTGTTCAATTTTGGTGGAATTGTTGGCCGGATCTGTAACCATCGTGGTTCCACCCAGGGAATCATAGAGAGTGGCTTTTACTACGGTCATGGCATCCTCATTTTTGCTGCAGGAGCTGAGGATAAAACTGGTCATTATTGCCATAAGGCCCAGTGTCAGAATGCTTGCTTTTTTCATGTATTTGATTTTATGGGTGACGATTAAAAAACCTGTTTCAGGTAAGCCATCAGCTTGTAACCACGCGAACCATTGGGCACAGGACAACCCGATTTCATTTCTGCCGCAGAAGGTTTGATCCTTTCTACCGGTAATTGCAGTTTCCTGCCCAGATCGCCGGTAAGCTGGTCGGCATTGGTTTGTAAAGGAGAGTAGGTAAATACAACAATGTCAGAAGCTTCGTTACACAGTACCCGATCTACCCCGGGCTGCTGGTATAACCAGGTTGTAACACGTGCCGCTTCGGCTGCATTGATATCTTTCCGGATATCGATCCTTGCCATGATGCGGGTACTGGCATCCGGTGCTTTGGGGCGGGTAACCAGGTAGATATGTACCGCCAATACCCCGGTTAACAGCAGCAGGGTTGCCCCGCTGTACGCAAGAACCTTTGTGATCAGTTTTCTTTTCATAAAAAGGATTTCAGTTGTGAATGATGTGATAGATAAACGAGGACAGGAGGCGTTCGGATTGGCTTTGGCAGAAATTATTTTTTTCCAACAGAAATACCCTTGCTGCAATCCGGCAGGACGGGTTCAACGTAAGTACAGATATACCGTGATATCAACAAGTTGATACTGTACAAAAGCGTATATACTCAATATGATATGATTTCCAGAAGCCTATGGCTTCACGTAAGGTTGTATCAAGGTTGAGACCCGTCCGTTCCCGGACGGGTATTTTCATTTTGTACCAGCCGCCGAAAACAATATCTTTGCATCCCTCAAATAAGTTCTTATCAGATGATCAGTAGAAGAAATATACGTGTGAAAGTGATGCAGTTGCTGTATATGATCGAAGCCGCCGATAGCCCGATCGCCTTTAAGAAACCCGTAGAAGAATTACAGAAACAATTGGATAAAAGCAGGGAGCTGTTTGTGTACCTGTTGTACTTTTTAACCGAAGTGGCCCGTTATGCAGAAACCAGTGCACAGAAAAGGGCATCCCGCAACCTTCCCTCAGAAGAAGACCTGAATGTAAACATCAAAATTGCCGGTAACGACTTTTTATGGCAGATCCTGGAAAACCCTTCTTTCAAAAAGGCCGTTGAAACAGATCTTCCCGAAAAACTGATCGATAAGGATCTCCTGAAAAAGATCTATGAAGATCTGACCCATACAGACAAATACAAAGAATATATCTCCCAGCAAAGCAGGGATAAAGCCAAAGAGAAAGAGATCATCAAACTGATCTTTACCCAGCTGATGCTGCCCAATGAAGCGTTTATTGCCCACCTGGAAGAGCTCTTCAATAACTGGGACGACGATGCGGATATGATGGACCAGCTGATGCAGAACTATATCCAGAAACCCGGCAGTTATAACCTGCAGGAAATGCTGAGTCCGGAAAAATGGCAGTTTGCCCGCTCGCTGTTAACCACTACACTGGAGAAAAAAGAATACTGTGCCGAAATCATCAAACCGAAACTGAAGAACTGGGACGCAGAACGGATTGCGCAGCTGGACATGGTACTGATGCGGATGGGGGTTTGTGAATTGCTGTATTTTGAGACCATCCCCACCAAAGTAACCATCAACGAATACATAGACCTGGCCAAAGATTACAGCACGCCGCAAAGCGGACAGTTTGTGAATGGCATCCTGGATAATATCCATAAAGAAATGATGGAAGCCGGTAAAATCCAGAAGATCAGCTTCAAAAAATAGGCTGTCAACTGATTTTACATTTTGTTACCAGAAAATCATACAATCAAACTGATCATACACTTATCTTTACGTTCCTGCCGGAAGAGCTAACGCTTAACAACGCAGGCTTCGTTTCAAACATTAAAAAACAACTGTAATGACTAATTTAAATTTTGTTTTACTGCAGGCTGCCGGTAGCGGTGGCGGAATGGTGCAACTGGTTCTGATGGGTGGTATCATCCTGGTATTCTGGTTATTTATGATCCGTCCACAGGCTAAAAAGGCAAAAGAGCAGAAGAAATTCGTAGAGAATATGCAGAAAGGCGATAAAGTGGTAACCATTGCCGGTATTCACGGAACGATCAACAAGATCAACGAAGACAATACCATGCAGCTGGAAGTGAGTCCGGGCAGTTACCTGAAGATCGAAAAATCATCGATCAGCATGGAATGGTCCGCCGCCATTAACAAATAAGAAATACAATACTGTATACAAAGCCGGATGATCTTCATCCGGCTTTTTTTGTGAAGGGTTAGCGGCATTCCTGCAGAAATAATATCTTTCCATTGAAATCAGTATTATGGCACTCAGAATCGGGCTTACAGGCGGTATTGGCAGTGGGAAATCCACGGTGGCCGGCATTTTCCATACGCTGGGGATCCCTGTGTTTGATGCAGATTCGGCAGCCAAAGAAGTGATGCAGACTAACCCGGATCTGCAAAAAGCCATTATCGCCCAATTTGGTGAAGCCGTTTACCCGAATGGTTTACTCGACCGCAAATACCTCGCTTCTATTGTATTCAATGATCCTTTTCAGCTGGAGATCTTAAATGCCCTCGTACATCCCTTTACCATTGCCGCCGCCGAAGAATGGGCCGCCAGACAGGAAGCACCGTATACGATTAAAGAAGCTGCCTTGTTTTTTGAAGCCGGTTCAGCCATCGGTTTTGATTATATGATCGGCGTCTATGCCCCGCAGCACCTTCGTATCAAAAGGGCCATGGACAGAGACCAGGTAAGCAGGGAAGAAGTATTGGCCCGGATGAAAAGACAGATCCAGGAAGAGATCAAAATGCGGTTATGCGATTTTGTGCTGATCAACGATGAACAGCAGTTACTCATACCGCAGGTGCTGAAACTGCACCAACGGTTTCTGGCAGAATCTGAAAATTCAAAGGATGAATCATCCGGCTCTAAACCGTAAATGAGTTATCTGATAAAATCAGTAAGGAATCCAAGCTTTTGTAATTTGCACTATACCCCTAATTTTTAAATAGCAAGAAATGCAGTTTCCGCAGTTGCCAGACGACGAAATAGAAAGATTAAATGAATTATACCGGTATGAGGTATTGAACACACAGAGTGAAGTAGATTTTGATGAAATTGTGAAACTTGCTTCTGAAATCTGCCAGGTACCTATTTCTACCATAACATTAATAGACGCCTATCGTCAATGGCATAAAGCCAAAGTAGGCATAGATTCACAGGAGAGCGATAGAAATATCACTTTCTGTGCCCATACGATTTTGCAGAATGAGCTGATGGAAGTGCCCGATACGCATGTGGATGAACGTTTTTTTGATAATCCACTGGTAATAGCGGATCCCAACATCCGTTTTTATGCGGGTGTACCCATGGTCAGCAGCAATGGATACAAGATCGGTACCCTTTGTGTGATTGATAGGGTTCCCCGAAAATTAACTGATGAGCAATGTTTTACGCTTAAAGTGCTGGCCAAACAAGTCATTAAATTATTTGAACTACGTTTGCGGAACAAAGAAATTGAGGAACAGAATACGACCATTGGGTTACAAAAAATACAGCTTAGTGAGTTAAGTACTATTCAGAATAAGATAATTTCTATTCTTTCGCATGATATCAGAGGACCCATTACTTCTCTAAAATGTATTCTCTCCCTAATCAGAGAGGGGATACTACCCAAAGAGGAGGCTTCCGCATTGATGCACCAAACAGAAGATCAGATTGATCAAACCTTGAATTTATTAACCAACCTGGTTGAATGGGGAGCCCTTCTTAGAAATGCCAAAGATATAACGCCCCAACCGATACCCTTGGCAAATCTTGTGCAAGCCGAAATGTCCGTAATGCAATATTCGGTTCAATCCAAGCAAAATACCACACAGATTTTAGTGCCCTCGGATATGATCGTATTTTCTGACCCGAATGTACTGAAGTTCATTATCCGAAATCTGGTCAGTAATGCCAACAAATTTACCCAGGCCGGGCAAATTACGGTAGTGGCAGAGATCATCGATTCTCAAATCAGGATCAGCTTTTCCGATACAGGTATTGGTATGTCGGAAGAAGTTCGCAATAACCTGTTTAACCCCGGCAAAAGAAGTAGTCGCCCGGGAACCCATAATGAATTTGGAAGCGGGCTAGGCTTATTGCTCTGTTATGAATTCCTACAACGTACAGGAAGTAAATTAACTGTCAAAAGTGAGGAGGGTAAAGGCACCTGTATCTCATTTTCTGTGCCGGTTTATCCTAAAATAAATGACAACTAAACAAATATCAGCGTACTGGATCGGTGGCTTGGCCTGTGCTGCTTTGCTTTTGTATTCCATCCTGTATTATTGGGCCATCCCATTTAGTGCCTCATTAACTGTTCCTCAAAAATGGAAAAGATTGCCGCTGCGTGAAAATCGTTTCCTGGTTCATGGATATCTTGGACCTCCAGCCAGTTCTGGTCAAAGAATAGATACCTGGCAACTGGGAATGAAAGGGCACACACACACCCTTAAAATGTTCTATTCGAAAGACAGTACTGCTATCGCATATACAATTCACTATCAGTATTCGAATATTTTCATTTCCAGGAATTATTTGTTGGATAGCAATGATATCAGATAAATAATGATAGAATGATAGTGTGATAGAATGATAGAATAAATTTTAGAGAAGGTTCCTGCAAATGAAACAAATCAAAACATTCCCTCATTCTATCATACTATCATTCTATCATTTTCTTACCCGATAACACCATCTCTTCAACTTCCCTTCAAAATCAAACGGCGTAGTGGCTTTGGTGATGTCTTTGATGTCTGTGGCTTTGATTAATTCGCCCTCCATTACAAAGCGCGTGAAATTGGTACTGAAAAAAATGACACCATCCGCTGAGAGGGTTGCCAGAGCATCATTGAGTAATTCTACATGATCCCTTTGTATATCGAGGAAATCCTTCATCCGCTTGCTGTTGCTGAAAGTGGGCGGGTCCATGATCACGAGGTCGAAGCTGTTGGGGGGCAGGGTTTTGAGGTATTGCATCACATCGGCATGGATAAACCGGTATTTTTCGGGATCCTTGAAATGATTGATCACAAAATTATCCTCTGCCCAGGCCAGGTAGGTTTTAGACAGATCCACAGAAGTCACAGAGGCAGCACCACCCGCAGCAGCATACACCGAAAAAGAACCGGTATAGCAGAAAAGATTCAATACCCTTTTATCCTTGCACAGTTCCCGTACCATTTGACGCGTAATACGGTGGTCGAGAAACAGACCCGTATCGAGGTAATCGGTCAGGTTTACCTGGAACTTCAAACCATTCTCCAGCACGGTAAAGAACTCCTGTTTGGTGTCTATTTTTTCGTACTGGTCCTCACCCCGGTGCGACATCCGCTTCCGTTGCCGTACATACATACGATCGGCGGGTATGCCTGTCACTTCTGTAATCACCTGTAAACAACCCTCCAGCCAGGCATCATGTTCTTCATCGGTCATGCCATGCCTGCGCAGGTATTCGGCGAGGTAGATCTTATCCTCATAGATTTCTACACAAAGCGGGAACTCTGGTAAATCGTGGTCATATACCCGGTAACAGGAAACTTCCTGTCTTTTAGCCAGTTTGCTTTTGTGTTTGAACACTTTTACCAAACGGTTGCGGAACATCTCTGTTTTTGCCGTTTCCATCATGGGTGCAAAATACGGAGATGCGGGGGTTATTGGTTTATTGGTTGATTAGTTTATTGGGGTACTGGTTTGTTGGTTGATTGGTTTACTGGTTGATTTAAGGGACATACCATACAAATAAACCAGTAAACCAATCAACGAATAAACCGCTATATTTAAAACCTAAAACTAGCTCCATGAGACAAATCTTATTGGCATCCCTGCTGCTAGGGCTGGTGTCTGGTATGCAGGCACAGGAATACAGCAGTTATGCAGACCAGTTAAGCCGTTTGCAGGCCCTCTCCAAAGCCTGGCCCTCGCTGGTAAAACTCCAATCCATTACCAAAACCAATAGTGGCAAAGATTGCTGGCTGTTGACCATTGGCACGGGCAAAACAGAAAGCAAACCCGCCATTGCGGTAATCGGTGGTACCGAAGGCAACCATTTACTGGGCGTTGAAATGTCCCTTGGTTTTGCTGAAAATCTCCTGAAAGGAAGTGGTACAGACAGCATTAAAAACCTGCTTGCCAAAACCACTTATTATGTGTTCCCGAATATGAGTCCGGATGCAACGGAGCAATACTTTGCGAAACTGAAATATGAACGTAGCGGTAATGCCACAGAAACCGACGATGACAGGGACGGCAAATTAAATGAAGATGGAGTAGATGATCTTGACGGGAACGGAAAGATCACGCTGATGCGTATTGCTTCTCCCGTAGGCGATTACAAAACCCACCCGGATGATGCGCGGGTATTGATAAAAGCCGATGCCGCCAAAGGAGAAAAAGGAAAATACCGTTTACTGACCGAGGGTTTGGACAATGATAAAGACGGTTACCTGAACGAAGATGGGGAAGGCGGTATTGCCCTCAACAAGAACTTCACGTTTAAACACAACACGTTTGCAGCCGGTGCCGGTGATTATCCTGCCAGCGAAAAAGAAACCCGTGCCATGCTCGATTTTTTATTCGATGCGTTTAATGTGTATGCCGTGGTGAGTTTTGGCAGTAACAATAATTTATCTACGCCCATTGCTTATAATCCTTTGCTGGCAAGAGAAAGAATCCTTGCGGGTTATCTCGAACCCGATGCCAGGGTGAATGGGATGGTGAGCGAATTATACAACAAGGTTACCGGGTTAAAAGATGCACCCAGAACCAATCCTGCAGGTGGCGATCTGTTATCATGGGGCTATTTCCATTATACCCGCTATAGTTTCAGTACACCTGGCTGGTGGGTACCTAAAGCCAAACCGGATACCGCCAAAAAGGAAAAACCTTTTACCGTAGAAGATCCTGCGGCCAATTATTTACGATGGGCACAGCCGCAGGGAATTACGAATACGTTTACCGAATGGAAAACGATCCAGCATCCGGATTATCCTGATCAGCAGGTAGAAGTGGGTGGACTGGATCCATTTGTTTTGGTGAATCCACCTTACAAACTGGTGAGCGATATTGTAAAAAAGCATACCGACTTCCTGGTAAAACTGGCCGGTCAGCAGGCAGAGATCGATGTGGTGAATCTGAAATCAGAAAAACTGGGTAATGGACTAACGCGGATCAGTTTCGACCTGATCAACAAAGGCGGTCTGGCCACGCATCCCAAACTGGCAGAACGTAGTTACTTCCTCAAAAAACTGAAAGTGGCGGTAAACAATACCGGCAACCAGCAGATCGTAGGTGGTAAAAAGATCACCCTGCTGAATTCACTGGATGCTGCGGGATCACAATCTTTCAATTGGCTGATCAAAGGCAGCGGTAAACTCACCATTGATGTGGGTTGCCCTACGGCCGGTACCAAACAAGTGGAAGTAACCCTGTAAACCTCAAAACAACGCATTATGAAACGCATATTACTTGTCAGCCTTTCCCTGCTGACCCTTTCTATGGGGCAGTTACTGGCACAGGCTCCAGAACAGATGTTCAAAGCAGCAGGTTCGCCGGTGAATCCCAAAGTAACCGTTACCTGGAACAAATATTACGATCATGCAGGTATTGGCGAGATCTGTAAAAAGATCGCTGCTGCCTATCCCAACCTCGCCAAATTCGAATCTATCGGAAAGTCTTATCAGGGAAGGGATCTCTGGTGCCTCACCATTACCGATTTCAAAAAAGGTGATCCTGCCCGTAAACCCGGGATGTATATCGATGGAAATATCCACTCCAACGAAATACAGGGGGCTGAATTTGCCCTGTATACCGCCTGGTACCTGACCGAATCTTTCGGCGATACCAAGTTCATCCAGGAATTACTGGAAGACAAAGTATTCTACATTATCCCCACTATTAACCCTGACGGAAGAGACAGCTATATCCACAAACCCAATAATGCCAGTTCACCCAGGTCGGGTTTATTACCTGTAGATAATGATGCGGATGGGTTAATAGATGAAGACAGTTATGAAGACCTGAATGGCGACGGTAATATCACGCTGATGCGGAGAAAAAGTCCGAACGGCCGTTTCAAAACCGATCCCCGTGATCCGCGAAATATGATTCAGGCCGGAGTGGATGAAAGAGGCGAGTGGGAACTGCTGGGTATTGAAGGTATTGACAAAGACGGCGATGGCCGTGTAAGCGAAGATGGGTACACTTTCCAGTACGATCCCAACCGCGATTGGGGATGGGGTTGGCAGCCGAACTATATCCAGAACGGTGCGTATAAATATCCGTTCTCTTTACCTGAGAACAGGGCCGTGATGGAGTTCGTGATGAAACATCCGAATATTGCGGCAGCACAGTCTTTTCACAATGCAGGAGGCATGATCCTTCGCGGGCCGGGCGGACAGGAAGACGTGAACACTTACAACGCACAGGACTTACAGGTGTATGATGCCATTGGTAAAAAAGGAGAGGAGTTATTACCCGGTTACAAATACCTGGTAGTGTACAAAGATCTGTATTCAGCCTATGGCGGTGAGTTGGATTGGTTTTATGCAGGAAGAGGGATCTATACTTATTCCAACGAATTATGGACTCCCTACCTGATGTATATGAAAGAAGGTTCGCGTGATCCGTTTGATAATCCTACGTATAGCTTTGATCGTTACCTGTTATTTCAGGATGCATTTGTTCCCTGGAAAGAATATGACCATCCGCAATATGGTAAAGTGGAGATAGGCGGTTTTAAAAAGAATTTCACGAGAGCACATCCCGGTTTTTTATTGGAGTCGGATGCACACCGTAACATGGCATTCAGTATTTATCATTGTTATTCAACGCCCAAACTGGAAGTACAGAGCATTACAGAAAAAGACCTGGGAGATGGCTTGAAAGAAGTAACTGCTGTAGTTGCCAACCAGCGTATGATGCCTACGCATAGCAGCCAGGATACGAAGAATAAGATCGAAAGACCGGATTTGATCAGCCTTAGTACTACCGGAAAAATCTTAGCCGGTATGACGGTGGAGAACAAAGACCTGAACCTGACCACTGAACAGAAGAATAATCCGCAAACCATTGAGGTCCCCAATATTCCGGGCCTGGGCGCGGTAACGGTGAAATGGATCGTACAGGGTGGCGGAAAATATTCGGTAACCGTAGATAGCAGGAAAGGAGGGATCGCGAGTGGAACGAAGTAAAACGAAATAGTCATCTACCCAAAAACAAGACCCGGACGAAAGTGCCGGGTCTTGTTTTTACTATTTGATCTATCGCCGTTGTTGGTCGCTGACCAACAACAAAACAAAAGAATTACTATTTCAATTTCGCCAATGCTTCTTTAATTCTTTTCCAGGCCGTTTCAATATTCTCCATACTGGCGGCAAAAGAAAAACGAACGCAGTTGGGTTCACCAAACGCTTCACCCATTACACAGGAAACATGGGCGTTGTTCAGGATATACATACTCAGATCGGCAGAATTGGTAATGGTTTCGGTACCATCGGTTTTTCCGTAATAAGCACTTACATCAGGAAACACATAAAAAGCACCCTCGGGTTCAAAACATTTGAAACCAGGGATTTCTTTGATCAGTTCCAGGGTACGGGCACGCCTGCGGGTAAATTCGGCCGTCATTTCCTGCGAAGGACGCAGGTCGCCGGTCAAAGCTGCCACGGCTGCTTTCTGCGTAACCGAAGTAGCACCGCTGGTAAACTGTCCCTGTAATTTTTCGCAGGCTTTGGCAATGGTCACATTGGCAGCCATATATCCCAGTCTCCATCCGGTCATGGCAAAACCTTTACTCAATCCGTTGATCAAAACTACACGGTCTTTCAGGTCATCGAACTGGGCAATGCTTTCATGTTTTCCTACAAAATTGATGTACTCGTAGATCTCATCTGCGAGGATAATGATATTTGGATGTTTCCTGAATACACCGGCCAAAGCTTCCAGTTCCGCTTTGCTGTAAACAGCACCGGAGGGGTTACAGGGCGAGGAGAACATGAACACTTTGGTTTTATCGGTGATCGCTGCTTCCAGCTGTGCCGCCGTGCTTTTGAATCCGTTCTCTACGGTGGTTCTGATCTCCACTACTTTACCGCGCGCAATTTTTACCAGCTCAGAATAAGTAACCCAGTAAGGAGTGGGGATCACCACTTCATCACCTTCATCTACCAGGGCCAGAATGGCATTGGCCAGGCTCTGTTTGGCACCGGTGGATGTTACAATGTTCTCAGGCTTATAATCGAGGTTGTTATCGCGTTTTAATTTGGTACAAACCGCTTCGCGCAGGTCCATGTACCCGGCTACCGGAGAATAGTGGCTCCAGTTGTCATTGATGGCTTTGATAGCGGCATCTTTGATATGCTGTGGGGTATCAAAATCGGGTTCACCCAGACTCAGATTGATCACATTAAACCCTTTGGCTGCCAGTTCGCGGCCCAGTTTGGCCATTTTCAGTGTTTCGGGCTCATTAAACCTGTCGAGAAGAGAAGAAAGTTGCATACAGAATTTACATTAAGGAAATTAGCTATCTATTAATTTTGCGCTGGAAAGTTCGGAAAAACATTCCAAACGCTTGTAAGTTTAGGGGATGGTTTATTGGTCTACTGGTTTATTTGTTTATTGGTAAGCAGGCTGGCAAGGTACTTGCGAGGGATCATTTATACCTGATGTCGCCCAGAGATATTAATTACGAGTATAGATCGATAATAATACAGATACCAGTAAACGAATAAGCCAATAAACCAATAAACAAATAAACCATCTACATTTGAAACGTAATACAGATTGCCATGCCTTACGAATCGATTTCCGTTTTTGATATGTTTAAAATTGGTGTCGGGCCCTCCAGCTCGCACACATTGGGTCCCTGGAGAGCGGCACTGCGTTGTCTGGATAGCATAAGGGAGAAAGGAGGATTAGCGGAAGTGGTTTCCGTTACCGTTCTATTATATGGTTCCCTGGCCAAAACCGGCAGGGGGCACGGTACCGATATTGCGGTAATGCTGGGTTTATGTGGAGAAGATCCGGTTACGATTGATGTGAATTCTATCACGCCAAAAATCAACCGGATTATTGCAGACAAAGAACTTCCGCTGGGGGGTAGCCTGCCTATTCATTTTCCTGTGACAGAAAAAGTGCAGTTTCTCTTTAACGAAACATTGCCTTATCATCCCAACGGACTTTCTTTTCTGGTAACAATGAAAAACGGTGACAACTGGAGTGAAACCTTTTTTTCAATTGGTGGCGGTTTTGTGGTGAAAGAAGGAGAAAGCAATGGCGGCAAAAAAACGGTACAACTACCTTTCCCGATCGATACGGCCAGTGATCTGCTGCACTGGTGTATGAACGGAATGGCCATTCACGAAGTAGTGATGGAAAACGAATCCAGCTGGCGCAGCGAAGCCGATACCCGCAAAGGCGTGCTGCAGATCTGGAATGCGATGAAAGAATGCACTTTCCGCGGCTGCCATGCCAGGGGAGAATTACCCGGCGGACTGCAGGTACGCCGCAGGGCTTTTGACCTGAACAAACGCCTGATGAAAGGGCAGACCTATACTGATTATGATAGCTGGATGGACTGCATTAAACAAGGTGGACATGATTTCAGCTATACCCTGGATTGGGTAAGTTGTTTTGCCCTCGCCGTCAACGAAGAGAACGCGTCTTTCGGTCGGGTAGTAACCGCGCCCACCAATGGTGCTGCTGGTGTTATACCTGCCGTTTTACAGTACTTTATTGCTTTCTGCGACGGTAACTCAGACGACAAGATCATCCGTTTCCTGCTGGTAGCTTCTGAGATCGGCAGCATCTTTAAAAAAGGCGCCACTATTTCAGCTGCCATGGGTGGTTGCCAGGCCGAGATCGGTGTATCCTCCGCCATGGCCGCCGCAGCTTTAACAGAATGTATGGGTGGCACACAACGCCAGGCACTGATGGCTGCCGAAATTGCCATGGAACATCATCTTGGGTTAACCTGCGATCCTATCGGCGGACTGGTACAGATCCCCTGCATCGAAAGAAATACCATGGGAGCCATCAAAGCCATCACCGCTTCGCAGCTGGCATTACAAAGCTCACCCGATTATGCTATCGTCAGCCTCGATAAAGTCATTAAAACCATGTGGGATACCGCGCTCGATATGAGCAGCAAATACAAAGAAACCGCCGACGGTGGATTGGCGATCCATATACCGATCAGTCTGCCGGAATGTTAAGGGTGAATGGGCAATGGTCAATTGTGAATGGGAAGTAGTGAGTAGTGAGTAGGTAGTAGTGAGTAGGTAGTTATTGGTTAGTATGCTACTTCGCACATTTCTCCACGTGAAAACTACTTAAAACATTCACTCATCCACTCAATCACTCATTCGCTCATTGATCTGTTCAGTAGTGAGTATGTAGTGATTGGTTAGTTTGCTACATCGCAGATTTCACCACATGAAAGCTACTCTAAACATTCTATCAATCTATCATCCTATCATTCTATCATTGCCTCCTACCTAAAACATCTACTCATTCACTCATTACCTCCTCATACACCCTTATCTCATTATACAAAGTCCCCCTCTCCACCGGTTGTCTCTTCACCTGTTTGATCAGTGTAACCAGATCAGCTGTGCTCATAGTAGGTGTTTGTTCTTCGCTGCCGGCCATAGCGTAAATTTTGGTGGAGTCATCGATGGTGCCATCAATATCATTCACCCCAAAAGAGAGGGATAACTGGGCGTTCTGCCGGCCCAGCATGGGCCAGTAGGCTTTGATATGCGGGAAGTTATCCATGTACAAACGGGAAACAGCATACATGCGCATGTCTTCAATGATCGATGATTCGGGCACATGGCTCATATCATTATCCTTGTTACGGAATTTCAGCGGTATGAAGGTGTTGAATCCACCGGTTTCATCCTGCAGGGTACGTAAGCGATCCATATGGTCGATGCGGTGCCAGAATTTTTCGATATGTCCGTATAACAGGGTGGCATTACTGTGCATACCCAGCAGGTGAGCGGTTTTGTGAATATGTAACCAGCCATCGGCATCTACTTTATCCTCGCAGATCTGTGTGCGGATCTCCGGATGGAAAATTTCTGCACCACCACCGGGTAAGGAATCCAGTCCGGCTTCATGTGCCAGTCGCATACCTTCCTCGGTGCTGACTTTGGCTTTTCTGAACATATAATCCAGCTCCACGGGTGTGAATGCTTTGATATGCAGATCCGGACGATGGGCTTTGATTTTACGCATCAGTTCCAGGAAAAAATCCATATTCATTTTGGGGTGCACGCCACCTACAATATGTACTTCTGTAACAGGCTGATCATCATAGCTTTTCACAATATCCAGCATCTGGTCGGTGCTCAGTTCCCAGCCTTCTTCCTTGTGGGCGTATAAGCGGGAGTAAGAGCAGAATTTGCAGGAAAACACACAGAGATTAGTAGGCTCAATATGAAAATTCCGGTTGAAATAGGTCTTATTGCCATGTTTTTCTTCGCGTACCCAGTTGGCCAGTGCGCCCAGGTAGGCGAGGGAACCTTTTTCGAACAAAGCCACACCGTCATCAAAAGAGATTCTTTCTTTGTTCAGTATTTTCTGGCCGATCTGCTGGAGTTGTGAATCTTTGACACTGGAAACGATTGCGGAGACTGCGGAGCTCATATTCACCTGTTTAGAGTGCAAAATTAATTAGTAATTGGTAATTAGTAGTTAGTAATTAGGAAATAATCAATAAGGCACCTATCTAGCCTAAACAAAAGCTGCGTAATGAAGAATTGCATAGCAATTTCCCATTCCGCAGCTGTAACAATTTCTAACTACTAATTACTAACTATTCATTAATGTTTTGCAGTCTCCAACGCTGCTCTGTCATGTTTATACCTGAAAACAAAGGGGAAAACGATACCCAAAATCAGCGCATATCCGGCAAAACTGAACCAGATATTCTGCCAGTTCTTTACGCCGTCGATCGTGAAATAATCTACTACCCAGCCACTGATGGTTCCACCGAGATAGGCGCCGATACCGTTGGTCATGAGCATGAATAAACCCTGTGCGCTGGCGCGGATCTTGATATCGGCCTCTTTTTCCACGAAAAGAGAACCGGAGATATTGAAGAAATCGAATGCCATACCATAAATGATCATCGACATCAACAACAGATAGAGACCCGGACCGGGATCGCCGATGGCGAAGAGACCGAAACGGAACACCCAGGCAAAAATGCTCATCAGCATCACATTCTTGATCCCGAATCTTTTCAGGAAGAAGGGAATGGTAAGAATGAACAGGGTTTCAGAGATCTGCGAGATAGAGATCAGCAGGTTGGGATGCAGTACACCAAAGGAATCAGGGAACTTGCCTTTAAAATCATCCAGAAAAGGCGATCCGAATGCATTGGTGATCTGCAGCGCCGCCCCAAGCAGCATGGCGAACATAAAGAAGATGATCATTTTTTTACGGCGGAACAGCACAAAAGCATCCAGTCCCAATGCAGATACCAGGCTGCGCTTGGCTTCCACCGGTACCCGGGTACAGGCCGGCATGGTAAAGGCATAAATACCCAGTAACAAACCGGATCCGGCACTCACATACAATTGCAGCGGACTCTTGGTCCAGCCAAACAGATCCACCATCCACATGGCCACAATAAAGCCAATGGTACCCCATACGCGAATGGGAGGGAAGTCTTTTACTATATCAAAACCTTTCTTCTCCAGCACGATATAGGAAACCGTATTATTCAGTGCGATCGTAGGCATAAACGCCATCGAATTCAACAGCATGATCAGGTAAAAAGTACGGTAATCGGTAACAGTAGAAGCCCAGAGCAGCAATAAGGCACCGATGATATGGAGGGAGCCCAGCACTTTTTCAGCATTCACCCATCTGTCGGCCACAATCCCCATCAGGGCGGGCATGAAAAGAGAAGCGATACCCATGGTAGCATACACCGCACCCACTTCACCACCCGTAAACCCGAGGGTCACAATCATATAACCACCCAACGAGATCAGCCAGGAACCCCATACAAAGAACTCCAAAAAATTCATCAGCATCAGGCGGGCCTTGATATTCATAGACAAGTTGTTTTAGTTGAGCAAATCGGGCTGGAAGATAATGAATATCGAATATCGAACAAGGAACAAATGAATATCGAAGTTTTGGAGCAGTGGAACATCAAAATAACAGCCAATTTTATGTAAGCTGTTAGCGTCTCACAACACCGATACTCTCTGCGAAAACTCCCCGCCCTCATTTCTCTGCGGTTGGATGGAGCTTGTACCCACCGCCATCCCGCTGGCAAAGATTTGCGTTCCGCCCGTCGTTCCCCTTCGACATTTCCTGTTCGATATTCGGTGTTCGATATTCAAAAAAAAGAGCCCGAAACCCGGGCTCTTTTCAAAATATATCAGCACAACTTAAATATGTGCCTGGATCTTTTTATCCAATACCGATTTCGGTACGGCACCGATCTGTTTGTCTACGATCTGTCCGCCTTTGATGAAGAGGATGGCGGGGATGGAAGTGATACCATAATTCACACTCAGGTTCGGGTTATGGTCAACATTTACTTTGCCCACATTTACTTTACCGTCGTATTCCTTGGCCAGTTCTTCAATAACGGGTCCGATAGCACGGCAGGGTCCACACCATTCTGCCCAGAAATCTACCAATGTCAGTTTATCGCTGTCCAGTACGGTTGCCTGGAAATTTGCGTCTGTTAATTCTAAAGCCATTTGTCTAAGATTTAAATTGTTTATGATTGTCTCTTGTGATAGAAGGATGTCAAATATAAATCCAAACCCCGGTTTATGCTGTTTTGACTTTTCCACCACTGTGATTAATGACGTTGCAACAGTAAAAACCTGACAAGGGGGCAGCTATTTCCGTTTCGGCGGGTACTGTTCGGAAGAAGATAGCTGAGCGTCAAAGCTATCAAATCGACCTTTTCAGCGGTTTTAGACGCACAATCCTATATTATCATTTCGTATACTGATCGTGGAAGCTCCGGAAATATCTTATTGTTTACCTATATATCATTGCCTGATAACCCGCCCCTTTAAAAAGGCGGGTTATAGGCGGGTTATCTACGGGTTACTAACGGATTATCAATGAATTGTAATATGCTGATTTCTGGCTGTCTTGTACTGTGTCTTGTACTGAAAAAACTTTACAGTTGAGGGTTAAATTACTACCAGGGCTTTACAGTGTTTATCGGTAGCACTAAATAAGCTTTACAGTGTTTTACAATAGTACTGATTTAGCTTTACGGTATTGTTTCTTTTTCCATT
>DASWXD010000004.1:0-72077 GCA_036405675.1 Sediminibacterium sp. | reverse complement strand
CAGTACATATTGCACCCGGTTACGCAGGGTGGGCATGGTTTGGTAACAGGCAAAAGCCGCTACTGCACAAACAGCCAGCAACAGCAAACCCGGTTTCCATTTTTTCTGTACGATGATGAGATAGATAATATACATCCCACTTCCGGCATACAAACAAACCAGCCCTGTTTTAGCAGCCAGTACATGCAGGTAAACAACCAGCAAAACCAGACAGGCTGCCAGCAGGTAACGGGTAGTTTTTGTTTGAGTAGTTCGCCAACTATAAAAGCCTAAAATCACCGCTGTTACTACCATCCAGCTAAAACGGATATGATCATTATCGGCGGGGGTAGGTAATGTTTTGGCCTGCAGATAGGCTGCTTGTATGGTAGTGGGGTCCAGAAGATAATGCGAAAAACTCCAGATGCAACCCAGACTGATAAATAAGAGATATAGATAGATCAGTTTCGTTTTTCTTTCAGCAGAAAAATGCACCGATCTGATTCCGAGTAACATGGTTACCAGGGGAATTTTTACCACCACGCTGTTCCACCACAGCGCATGGTTTTCGCTCCAGAAGCCCGATATGATCACAGGCAGCAGCATCAGCAGCACCGCCACCAGTAGAACGCGGGTTCTTTGATCCCATTGCCTGTGAAAAAAGAAAGGCACTACGATCAGTACAGATGAGAGAGATACCAGCGCACGACTGAGTAGCAAGCCAACCATCAGTAGAACCAGCATGACCGATACCCATTGTACGGCCCATTTATTTTTCAACAGGGGTGCTGTCATGCGTCTAAATTCGTTCTTCCGGGTTACTTTAGCAATCATGTGGGAAGAATTATTACAGGACTTATTGCAGGGCCATACCAAATCACTTGCCCGCGCCATTTCACTGGTTGAAAATGAAGTGGCTGGATACGAGTGGCTGCTGCAGCAATTACCTGCTAGTACCCACGCAAAACTGACGGGCATCACCGGTCCGCCGGGAGCCGGTAAAAGCACGTTGGTAGATGCACTGATCGGTGAGATAGTGGCACAGAACCAGAAAGTGGCGGTATTATGTGTTGACCCTTCTTCACCTTTTAACCTGGGTGCCCTGCTGGGCGATAGGATCCGGATGAGTGAATGGTACAACCATCCTTCTGTATTCATCCGTTCATTGGCTACCCGGGGCAGTTTGGGTGGCTTACATCCCCGCATCATCGAAATCGCTGATCTGGTAAAAGCGGCAGGCTTTGATCAGGTAATCATTGAAACCGTGGGCGTAGGACAGAGTGAAATAGAAATTGCCGGACTCGCCGATACCACCGTAGTGGTAGTGGTGCCCGAAGCGGGCGATGAAGTGCAGACGATGAAAGCCGGTTTAATGGAGATCGCCGATATTTTTGTAGTGAACAAGGCCGACCGGCCAGATGCAGATAGTTTTGTAAAAAATTTACGCCTGATGCTGGCGCCGGCATTTCACAGAACCACACACGAGATTGCAATCGTGAAAACCGTGGCTTCTAACAAAGAAGGGGTAGGAGAATTATTTCAGCAGATCCGGGCACACCAGCAGTTGGTGCAGACCCATGATAAAAGATATTGGCTATTGGCTGAGAAAGCCTATCATCTCATACAGCAAAGAAGAATGAAAGACGTTGACAAATCGGTACTGAAGCAGCAATTGGAAAGAGCGGAGGATACTAATCTCTACCAGTTCATCAAAGCGTATCTGCCGGGTAATGAATGAGAAGATTTTTAGCTGATCCGGGATGTGTCAGGATTCTGTTTTCTCTATTGCTTTTTCGTTTTTCCACCAGCGCCAGCCAATATACCCCATCACCATAAAAGGAGCAGCGGCCAGGTAAATAATGGCCGAGTTAAGGGCAGAAGCAGGTCCCTCGCCCAATTGAGACGCCGTTTTGGTACAGATAGAGCATTGCGCAAACAGCGACGTGCTGCATGCGGTGAGCAAAATACAAAGCATTAATAGCCATCCTTTCATCCTCATATTACTGGTTTCTGCTGCAAAGATAAGACAGGAATAAACGTATAAATCGTTAACTTTCTCGTTCAATCATTGCCCATGGAACCCAGAAGAAAGTTTATACAAAAGGTTGGTTTACTGGCCGGTGCGTTCTCGGCCAACAGTTTATTTAACCAGGCACATGCCGCTTCCTGGGAAGCTGCCTCTCAGCGGATTGAGGGGTTAACACCCGAGGTGGCCGCTCAGGATGAGGATTACTGGATGGTAATTCAGCAGGCCTATACTGTTAACTCCAACCTGATCATCCTGAACAATGGAGGCGTTAGTCCTTCACCAAGGGTGGTGCAGGAAGCGGTAGAGCGCTACAATAAACTTTCCAATGAAGGACCTTCTTATTATATGTGGCGGATTCTGGACCAGGGCCGCGAACCGCTGCGCCATAAACTGGCCATACTGGCCGGTTGTTCACCGGAGGAAATTGCGGTTAACCGGAATGCCACCGAGGCGCTGAATACGGTGATCTTTGGACTGGATCTGAAAGCCGGCGATGAAGTGATCGGTACCAAACAGGATTATCCCAATATGATCAATGCCTGGAAACAGCGGGTCGAACGTGAAGGCATTGTGTATACGCAACTGAATTTCAAATTCCCGATAGAGAATGATGAGGAGATCGTGAGTACCTATGAAAAAGCGATCACCTCCAAAACAAAGATCATCCATATTACACATGTGATTAACTGGATCGGACAGATCATGCCGGTGAAAAAGATCTGCGCCATGGCCCAAAAGCACAACCTGGAAGTGATTGTAGATGGGGCGCATTCGTTCGGACTGCTCGATTTCAAGATTCCTGAACTGGGTTGTGATTATTTCGGTACCAGTTTGCATAAGTTTCTGAGTGCGCCGATTGGTAGTGGTATGTTATGGATTAAAAAAGAAAAGATCAGTAAGATCTGGCCATTGGTTTGTAATGATAAACCCCGGAGCGAAGATATCCGGAAGTTTGAAACCCTTGGTACCAGGAGTTTTCCGATAGAACAGGGTATTGGCGAAGCGGTGAATTTTCAGAATGCGATTGGCAGTAAACGCAAAGAGGAAAGGATCCGCTATCTGAAAAATTACTGGGCTTCTAAAGTGGTGGATATTCCTAAAGTAAAGATCCATACTTCTTTTAAACCGGAATATGCCTGTGCGATCTGCGGTGTTTCGATAGATGGGATGACGCCGGGCGAATTAGACAGTGCTTTGTTCAATACCTATAAAATTCACACGGTGGGCATTGTGTGGGAGAATGTATCCTGTGTACGTATTACCCCGCATGTATATACCCGTTTGCAGGACCTGGATAAACTGGTGATGGCGATCGGAGAAATAGCGGCTAAGAAAAAATAGCCAGTGTAAAAATTTTGGAATCGGGAAATGCCGGTATCGCAGTTTGCGGTTGTGCATTTCCCGATTATTGTTTCCAAAATATCGGTGCAGTTAAGCTTAGGAGGCTTTGGCTACTACAGGCTTTTTTTGTTTGGTTGCTTTTGCAGGGCGGCTTTTACCGAATGAGCCCTGGAATCTTTTACCTTTTGCGGTTTTTTTGTCACCTCTTCCCATGGTATGGTTTTTTTGAATGAATGATGTAAGGCTGCAAAAATAGAAAAACCCGGGGATTTTGGGGAGTTCATTTGAAATAGCCTCAAATAGCCGGTAATTCAGCTGCAGGAAGGCTCCTGGCGGAAGGCAAAAGCATAAAAAAACCCCGCGGTTCAGGCAGGGTTTCAATTTGTTTGGGCAATAATTAGAGCTTGGCGCTTAATTCTTTACCTGCTTTGAATTTAGCAACTTTTTTAGCTTTGATCTTGATCGCAGCACCGGTTTGTGGGTTACGGCCTGTACGTGCAGCACGCTTAGACACGGAAAAAGTACCAAAACCTACCAGCGTAACTTTGTCACCTTTTTTCAGGGTTTTGGTTACAGCGCCTACAAAAGAATCCAGGGCAGCGTTAGCCTGTGTTTTGGTTACGCCTGCATCTTCAGCGATCTGAGCAATTAATTCAGCTTTGTTCATAGATGTGTTTTTAATGTTTAATAACAGCAACAAATTTATTCGCTTTTGCTAATCAACAAAAAATTTTATTATTTTTTTTATCATGGTTGTTTTCTTCAAAACCCCTATGTATAAAGGATTTCAGCTGAATCCGGTTTGATATATAATAGATTGCGTATTTAACAATGTTCCCTGAAACCCTTGTGCAGCAAGGATTTCGGGGTGAATCGTCTGAAATTCAATGCCCGAGCGGGTTTTAGCGGAATATAACAAAGATTTGTGATTGCCAAAATGAATTCGGTAAACTATCCACACTCAATTCACAAGTTCCATTAACGAACGAAAACCAATGAACTGGTCGCCCCAGTTATCCAATGCATCTTTTCGCAAAGCATTTGCATGTTCGGCTATATAACGTTCATACGCTTCTTTGCTGGGGGCATAATACTGCGTGGTATAGGTAGGTCCTTCGGTATCATCTGTTTCCAGTAAACGTGCAAAACGGTACTCCGTAAAACACCCTTTTTCCATGATGGCAGGAATATGTTTCTCCCGCATCCATAACACCCAGGCTTCGTGTATGGACCAGCTGACTTTGGTGGTTACGTTGTAAATAAACATCTTCGGTAATTAAAAATTAGCAATTAAAAATTAATAATTGACGTAGTAGTGGTTTATCTGAAATGGTAATTTTTAATTGTTCATTTTTCATTAAATACTGATTTCTGCGTAGATGGGGCAGTGGTCGCTGTGTTTTACATCGGGGTAGATTCTGGCCTCTTTCAGTTGCGGTTGCAGGGATTTGGTTACACAGATATAATCAATCCGCCATCCCTTATTCTGCAAACGTACCGAGGGGAAACGCTGGCTCCACCAGGAATAAGCGCCTGTAACACCGGGGTTCAGTTCGCGGAAACTGTCTACCCAGTCGTGCTGCAGAAATTTATCCATCCATGCCCTTTCCTCTGGTAAAAATCCAGAGGATTTCTTATTTCCTTTCGGATCATGTATATCTATTTCTGTGTGGGCAATATTATAATCGCCCACTACGATCAGTTTTTTCCTTGTTTTCCGCAGATCCTGCAGGTAATCAAAAAATTCATCTAACCAATGGTATTTGTAGGTCTGTCTTTCATCTCCGCTTGTACCCGATGGATAATAGGCGTTGATCAATGTGATATCACCAAAATCGGCACGGATAACCCTGCCTTCAAAATCGCTTTGTTCTTTGGCATGCCCGTATTCAATATTGTCGGGTTTGATCTTTGTAAAGATGGCAACGCCACTGTATCCTTTTTTTTGTGCAGAGAACCAGTACGACTGGTAACCCAGTGCTTCCAGTTCTGTCAGGTCCACATCTTCTTTACTGGCTTTGGTTTCCTGCAGGCAGATAATATCAGCAGGGTTTGTCTGCAGCCATTCGGTGAAACCTTTTTTAATAGCGGCGCGGATGCCGTTTACATTATAGGAAATGATACGCATGGGTAGAGTTTGTGTTATTCCAGGAAACGATTAAAACCGATCAGGAATAACTGGTTCAGTTTTTCGGGGGATAAAGATGCATCAAAAAGCACAATTTTTTCCGGGTTAAATTTTCCCTGTGCGATACAGACCAGTTGATCGGCGAGGAAGAACTCCCGCAGGCTGTTATCAAAACCGCTGCATTTGATCCGGAAGGGCGTGCCCGCCAGAGAACCATTGATTATGTAGCGATACACCACTTCCCATTCTGTCTTACGACTGCCCAAAGCCGGTAAAGTAGAAAAACCAGTACTATCGTACCCATTGGTAACGATATTGGGATAGATTTTATTGGTTTTTTCTGTGACTTCTTTCAGAATAGAAAACTGCGCCACTGTATCTTTTTCCTGTAACAGGTAATGAAAATTGCCAGGGAGAAAACGGGTGAAGAGCAGGTTCCGGTTCTCGGGAATATCAGTTGGGTCTACCTGCGTGCAGAGTTTGATCAGGTAATTCTTATCTCTTAACACATCTCTTCCTTCCTGGCGGAGAAATACATAATCAGACTTTGAAAAGTTTTGTGTGGCTTTGATAGCAGCGGTGATCTGGTCCGGATATTTTTGTGCTTTTTTCCCTTTCAGCAGGATCTCTTCATACAAAGGTTCACCCATACGGATCATTTCTGACTGTTTTCCCAACAGGTAAGAACTGATGTTCTTTTGGGTGCTGACAAAAGTTCTTGTCCGGTTAAGGGTTTTTGGTAGGAGATAGTTATCGGCCAGATAAGCCGGTTGTAGTTTTACTTCAATAGCAGCAAGATTGTTGGCTGTATCCAGTAATAACGAAGTGCTTTTTTTGAATAGTTCGGTAAAAGTTTTTGAGGTTACCGTTAGGTCTGTGAACCGGATGCCCAGGTTATACAGGTTGCCTATGCCCGGTGTTTCGGCCGCACTGATCAATACGTTCAGCATTTCTGTTCGTATTAGTTTTTGGTCTGAGCTGTATATATGCGCTTTCAGTATAAAAACTGTTTTTACCCGCTTTTGTGTAAGGCTGTCAATCTCATTCTCTTTGTCATACCTGAAAAAAAAGAAAGGATCGGCTTCAATGAAATCAAGATACAGATGAAGCAGGTTGGGATCCGGATCAGCGAAAACAGGTTTGATGACCGGCACAACAAAATTAAAATCAAGCAGTTCAACAGGCAGATCGCTGGTGTTGGTAAGCTGCCCGTTCATTTTTTTACCGAGTAACTGATTCAGGTCTGTGACAATGGTTTGCTTGATATCAGGGCTTTGCAGGTAGCGGAGTATCGGTTCGTTGAGGTTGTAGAGACGAAGATTTTCAAGCACTATCTTCTGCTGGGCCGGAACGGTTTGTGCGGCAAGCAGGAATAGCAGGCAGGTGATTATTTTTCTCATAAGTATAAAGCAGTTAGACAGCGTTATCTTTACTACAGCAAAATGTATGCTAATCTGAATTATTGATGAATATAAGCATAGATCATGGAAAAATCTGAACGGATCATACCTGCCAAAGAATCGGTTTACCTGGATGGGCCCAAACCGCGGATCAATGAATTTTTCTTTGCCTGGAATGTGTTCCGGCAAATGATATACGGGTTTCGTAACCTGCATTTTCTTGGGCCCTGTATTACCGTATTTGGGTCGGCCCGGTTTAAGGAGGGGCATGCCTATTATGAAGCGGCCCGTGAATTTGGCAAGCGGATTGCGGCCATGGGGTTTACTACTATGACGGGTGGTGGTCCCGGTATTATGGAAGCCGCCAACCGCGGTGCTTTTGAGAATGGAGGCCAATCGGTGGGCTGCAATATCAAACTTCCTTTTGAGCAGCATCCCAATCCTTATATGCAGAAGTGGATCACTTTCGATTATTTCTTTATCCGGAAAGTATTGCTGGTAAAGTATTCGTACGCGTTTGTGATTCTGCCCGGCGGTTATGGTACCATGGATGAAATGTTTGAAACCATCACCCTGATCCAGACCCGCGTCATCACCAATTTCCCGATCGTGTTATATGGCAAAGAGTATTTTATGCCGCTGATGGAAGCCATTGATACCATGGTTGAAAAGGGAACCATCTCGGCCAAGGATAAAGATTTGATCCTGTTAACAGATGATATTGATGAAGCCATGCAGTATATCGGTGCCTATATCGCCAAAAACTTCAAAGTAAAACCCAGGAAAAGATTATGGTGGTTATTGGAAAGCCGATAAGGGTTATTCTGTAATTCGTTTTCCTGCATCAATGGTTACCCCCAGACTCAGGATCAGCTCATAGGTGCCAAAAGCCTGTTTGGCCGTTCCCTGGTATACTTTCAGGTTGGAATAACGGGCATAGTCCAGTTTGTTGGCAAACTCCAGGTAAATACGTTTGTGAAAAGTAGCACGCACAGCGGCTTCTACCCCCATATTCCACCCGCCGATCTGAAAACCGGGATCATTGGCTTTACCGAAAAGACTGTTCTGTACATGGGGAATCAAAGGGCCAATTCCCGCTTTGCCCAATGCATCAATTTTAAAATTGCCGCTTTTGCTTTGTTGCCAGTTCCATCTTTTGACAATATTGAACAGTAAAAAATTGGCACCATTGTTCAGGTAATAATAAAAACCATTGCCTTCAGAAAAATTGATGGAAGAGTCTACCTGCCGGCCATTGAGCGTACCTGCGATCCGGATCGTTTGTCCATCCTGTATCAGGTGTTTGGTATGATCGAAGTTGATCTCGAAAGCCAATCCTTTTTTGCGGTTAAAGAAATAACCCAGCCGGTAATTGTACTGCGGAATACTGATCGGCGTATTGAAAATGCCTTTGTCCCAGCCCGGATTATCATGTGATCTTACATTTTTCAGTGTATACTGATTGTTCAACGCAGATTGGTTCACTTTTACGTTGGAGTTGGTGTACCATTCCTTGTTATAGCCCCAGGAAAAATACAATTCGCCCTTGCGTTCGGTTTTTTTGTTCTGTGCGTTGGCAAAAAGGGGTAAACTCAATAGAATAACAACAAAAGCTCTCAGTAGATTCACGGTTACAAGATTTCAGACCACAAAGATAATGGCTGACGACACATAAGCGGACAAAGACAGCCGAAAGCACAAACCCTTTCCGCCGCAGGTTAACAGTGAAAAGGGTTTATGAGGGTGTGCTGGTTGATTTATTCCAGTACCGGACTCAGCCATCTTTCCGCTTCTGCCAACGGCATGTGTTTGCGTTTGGCATACTCTTCCAGCTGATCGCGCTGGATCTTTCCAACGCCGAAGTACTGACTTTTGGGATTAGAGAAATACCAGCCGCAAACAGAAGAGGCCGGATACATGGCCAGGCTCTCGGTAAGCTGCACCCCAATGGTATCAGTTGCTTTGAGCAGATCAAAGAGTTTGTATTTTTCTGTATGATCCGGACAGGCAGGATAACCCGGTGCCGGCCTGATACCCATATATTGTTCCTTGATCAGGTCTTCGTTGCTCAGCTGTTCGTCTTTATCGTAGCCCCAGTATTCTTTTCTTACCTGCAGGTGTAAGGCTTCTGCAAAGGCTTCTGCAAACCTGTCGGCCAATGCCTGTAACATGATTTTGTTGTAATCGTCGTGGTTGGCTTCAAACTTTTTGATATGTTCTTCTATGCCATGCAGGGTTACGGCAAAGGCGCCGATAAAATCTTTTTTACCACTGGTTTTGGGAGCAATAAAATCTGCCAGTGATAAATTAGGCTGATCCGCTGCTTTTTTGATCTGCTGGCGCAGGAAGGAAAGTTGCACCGGACCATCAGGTGAAATTACTTCCACATCATCTTCCACACTGCTGGCTTCCCAGAAACCGATAGTTCCCTTGGCCGTCAGCCATTTTTCTGCAATGAGCTGATCAATTAACGCATTGGCGTCGTTATACAGTTTGGTAGCTTCTGTACCTACTACGCTATCGGTTAAAATATCCGGGAAATTGCCATGCATTTCCCAGGCAATAAAGAAAGGTTTCCAGTCTATGAATGGTCGGAGACTATTCAGGTCGTATGCTTCAAACACTTTGGTGCCGGTAAATGTGGGGGTTTGTGTAGTATGATTTTTCCAGTCAACCGCCACTTTGTTCTGCAGTGCTTCGCTGTATGGGAGGTAGGTTTTTACGACTTTCTTGTTATCAAATCCTTCTTTCAATTTGACATATTCTTCTTTTATCCCCTGGAGAAAATCGGGTTTCTGTTCTTTACTCAGCAGCGAACCGGCAACGGTTACACTTCTGGATGCATCCAGTACATGCACTACGCCTTCCTGGTATTCCGGTGCAATTTTAACAGCAGTATGGATACGCGAAGTAGTGGCACCACCAATGAGCAGGGGTTGTGTCATGCCCCGGCGTTTCATTTCTTTGGCAATATGAACCATCTCGTCGAGTGACGGAGTGATCAGACCACTCAGACCAATGATATCTGCTTTTTCCCTTTGTGCAGTTTCGAGGATTTTATCAGCGGGTACCATCACACCCATGTCAATAATATCGTAACCGTTACAGCCCAGTACCACACCCACAATGTTTTTACCGATATCATGTACATCCCCTTTTACTGTGGCCAGTAGTATCTTAGCGGCACCCGCAGCTTCGTTGTTGGTGGTTCCGGCGGTAAGGTGTGCCTGTTTTCTTTCTTCTTTTTCTGCCTCAATATAAGGGGTGAGTACGGCCACGCTTTTCTTCATTACACGGGCGCTTTTAACTACCTGCGGCAGAAACATTTTTCCGGCACCGAAGAGGTCACCTACAATTCCCATACCATCCATCAATGGTCCTTCGATCACTTCCAGTGGGGTGGGGTATTTCTGGCGGGCTTCTTCTGTATCTGCTTCAATATAATCGGTGATACCGTTGATAAGTGAATGTGCCAATCGTTTTTCTACGGGTTCATTTCTCCAGGCTTCATCTTTTACTTCCACTTTGCCCTTTGCTTTCACCGTTTCGGCAAATACAATCAGTTTTTCTGTGGCTTCGTTATTATCGTTGTTGCGGTTCAGGATTACATCTTCGCACAACTGTTTCAGCGTGGGTTCTATTTCATCGTATACTACCAGCTGTCCGGCATTTACAATACCCATATCCATACCCGCCTTAATGGCGTAGAACAGAAATACGGAGTGGATGGCTTCCCTAACATGGTCGTTACCGCGGAAAGAAAAAGATACATTCGATACCCCGCCGCTCACTTTGGCCAAAGGCATCAGTTGTTTGATCTCGCGGGTGGCTTCGATAAAATCAACCGCGTAATTATTATGTTCTTCGATGCCGGTAGCGATCGCAAAAATGTTAGGGTCAAAAATGATATCCTGCGGATCATATCCTACTTTCTCTGTGAGGATCTTATAGGCCCGGTGGCAGATTTCTACTTTCCGCTGTTTGGTATCGGCCTGACCGATTTCATCAAACGCCATCACAATCACCGCAGCGCCATAGGCTTTGCAGGTGAAAGCCTGTTCAATAAACTTCTCTTCTCCTTCTTTCATGGAGATAGAGTTCACGATACACCTACCCTGAACACATTTCAACCCCGCTTCAATGATCTCGAATTTGGAACTGTCGATCATGATGGGGATGCGGGCAATATCCGGTTCGCTTTGCAGGAGGTTGAGGTAAGTGGTCATAGCACTCACCCCATCCAGCATGGCATCGTCCATATTCACGTCCAGGATCTGTGCACCATTCTCTACCTGTTGGCGGGCTACTGACAGGGCTTCTTCATACCGCCCATCGCGTACCAGTCTGGCAAATTTTTTAGAGCCGGTAACATTGGTACGCTCGCCAACATTTACAAAATTGGTTTCGGGTCTGATCACCAGTGGTTCCAGGCCTGACAAACGTAAGTAAGGTTTGATGGTTGTGCTCATACTATTTTTACTGCCTGCTATTGTGCAAACAGTGGGTTGATTCGTTATAAACTTTGTTCCAGCACCGGCAATATTCTTGGTGCAATTTTCCTGACATGATCCGCGATATGTTTGATATGGTCCGGTGTGGTACCGCAACAACCGCCTACAATATTCACGAAGCCTTCTTTGGCCCATTCTTCAATAAAATGCGCGGTTTCATGCGGTTGTTCATCGTACTCGCCCATGGCATTGGGTAATCCGGCATTGGGGTAAGCAGAAGTATAACAGGCGGCAATCTGTGAAAGCTCCTCAATATGACTTCTCATTTCGGCCGCACCCAGCGCACAGTTCAAGCCAACGCTTAAGGGCCGCGCATGCATTACGGAGGTATAAAAAGCTTCGAGGGTTTGTCCGCTGAGTGTTCTGCCCGATGCATCGGTAATGGTACCGCTGATCATGATGGGTAGTTCTTCACGTTGCTGATCGCGGAAATATTTTTTGGCGGCGAAAATGGCGCCTTTGGCATTGAGGGTATCGAAGATGGTTTCAATCAGCAGTATGTCTACCCCGCCATCTACCAGGCCTTTGATTTGTTCGTAGTAAGCTGCTACTACTTCATCAAAAGTAACGGCACGGAAACCGGGATTATTTACGTCGGGGGAAAGACTCAGGGTTTTATTCAATGGTCCGATGGCACCGGCTACAAATTTGGGTGTGGTACCTGGGTTTTCTGCCATAAATTCCTTTACAGCATCTTTGGCACATTTGGCGGCAGCTACATTGAGTTCATAGGCCAGCGATTGCATATCATAATCAGCCATGGCAATGACAGTGCTGCTGAAAGTGTTGGTTTCAATGATATCGGCCCCGGCTGCCAGGTATAATTTATGAATACCTTTGATGATCTCGGGCTGCGTAATACAAAGCAGGTCGTTATTGCCCTTTACATCCGAATGCCAGTCTTTAAACCGCTCTCCCCGGTAATCGGCTTCTGACAGTTTATGCCGCTGTATCATGGTACCCATGGCGCCATCGATGACAAGAATACGTTTTTCCAATTCTTTTCTGATATCCATATACGATGTTTTTATCTCATAGCAGCATCCAACAGATGCCATTACGGGATCATTTATATAAGGAACTGTAAACGCTTTGGAAGGTGGTATGTGTAGAGCACTTCAAAACGTTTATTAGTTCGATTGTTTCCGCCGAAGCGGGAAATCAGGCCGAACAATAAACAAATCCGCCTGTAGTAAGAATGACAAAGATAAAGGGTAAGGGGCTTATGACAAAATTATAGAGAGACTCATACAAAATTGAAAAAGCCCGCAGGAGGGTAAAATCTCCTATAGCGGGCTTTCAGTAAGTAGATATTGGATTGTAAAACGGTTACTTTTTTCTGCCAATGTGGAAGATCCGGGAGATATTGAATCCCCAGCGGATATCTCCCTTGCCCCAGGATCCGGTGGTTTCATGGATAAAACTATGTTCGTTCATGCCTGTGGCATTGGTAAAATGCAGCTGGAATACGTGCCCGCCTGTATTGATATCTACCCCAACAGACAACGGATCATATGTACCATTAAAGCTCTTGGTGCTGGCAAAATACTCCAGGTTAATGCTTACACGCTTGCTGATTTTCTGTCTGGCCAGAAACCCTACTGAAAAAAGGTCTTTGGCACCGCCGGTTAAGTAGATCAAACGGTTGTAACGGGTATAGGTAGGTGATAGCTGCAGGGAAGTATTGGCATTGAGTTTACGCGCTATCAATACCTGAGCCGTATAATAGGTTCTGTCTGAGCCGGTCACTTTCAGCGTAGGGTCCATATCTATGCTGCGATAGGCCATGGCACCTAAGAGTGTGATGGATAGTGGTGCACCGGTTCCGGTGCTTTGGTGCATGACCCTGTATTTGATAAAACCATCCAGCTCTTTATAAATGGTTGAGCGGCCAATGCCCACCATCAGATTTTTGGATAACCCAAAATCAAAGCCCATACGCATAGAAGCATAGTCGAGGCCGAACATATCGTATAGACCCATATTCAGGGGTGAGAAACGGTGGTTGATCCGGAAATCCATACTACCCGGCCCGAGCATTTCAACGGTATGGCTGTTTACCAGGCGGGTAGAGTAAAAAGTGTTGATGACCGGTTCGTTACCCAGGGTTTTATTGTCGGCAGCATTGGTGCTGTCCTGCATTTTGAAAAGATCTACCTGCTGTGCGCGGGCAGTAACTAGGGTCAGGCTAAGGCATACAATGGCCAGTAACCTTTTGGTAAAGATTATCATAGGTGATAGTTTATGTGTGTGGAATTATTGGTATTGACAGCTCACTTCAGCGTTCACCGTTTCGGTAACACTGGACGCATCTACGTTAAAATCCTTCATCCGGATCACAAATTTGCAATTTGCCAGCGGCTTCCCTCCTTTAATCTCGATCGTGCCGGCTACTGTAATATTCTTTGTTACGCCGTGCAGGGTAAGATCTCCTTTTACCGATACTTTATAGGAACCGTCTTTGCCGAAATTCACTTCTTTCAGGTTCACGATCGTGCCTTTGAAATCGGCTCTCGGGAACTTATTACTTTCCAGGTACTGGTCGTTAAAATGCTCCTGCATTTCGGCATACTTGAATTTGAATCCCTTGATCAATGCACTGAAAGTGATCTGACCGTTATCTGCTATCCGGCTGGCTACTTCGTTGTTGGTCGATTTTACATCATCATCCGTAGGAGATGCAAAAGTGATCTTACCGTTGCGGGTACCGAATACTTTCTGCGCTTCCGCCTGCGTGCCTAAAAAAAGAATGCCTATCAAAAAAACAAATACAAATTTCATAAACGGGTTTTTACTATTTAACTAAGACGCCTTCATTGATCACTACATTCATATCGGGTATATAACCGGTACAGATGCCTTTAAAAGTAATCGTTTGTCCGGGTTGTAAAGTACCCGGATTGGTTTTAAATGTACAGTTGATCATAAATAAAGGATCGTTGGTCTTCACATTTACGACAATATGGCCATCCTGGTTTGTATTTACATCTGCTACTTCTCCGTTTAGCTCAATGGCTTTGTCCAGATACCTCACATTGGCATCTGCTTCATTGGTTTTAAACGCATCAAACAATGCCTGTGCCGTTAACTGAACGCCTTTTTCCTTCGATACATCCCGGTGTGGCTTCAGGAATACATACAACACTACCGCCAAGGCTGCCAGTAAACCGATACCACCAATCATGAGTATTGTTTTTTTCCATTTCTGCATACGGGAAAATTTGTTGTTTAAACAGCAAATTACTCATTGTATCAATACAAAACGATACGGCTGATCAAAAATATGGTTGCCTGAATGCTAAAATTGTTCTGTAAGAAAGCCTATTTAACATACTGCTGAACCGGCAGGCGGTTGGCAAGGCTGCGTGCCAGCGTCATTTCATCGGCATACTCCAGCTCGCCCCCGAAAGCGATGCCCCGGGCAATGGTGGTGATACGGCAGGGCAGGTGGGCAATTTTTTTCTGTATATAGTAAATGGTGGTATCGCCCTGGATATTGGGATTCAGGGCAAAAACCAGTTCTTCGGTCTCTTCCTTGGTGATCCTCGCCACCAGCGATTCGATATTGAGCTGATCCGGACCTACCCCATCCAATGGAGAAATAATGCCCCCCAGCACATGGTAAGTGCCGCTTAGCTGCTGGGTGCTTTCTATCGCTATCACATCCCTGATATTCTCTACCACGCAGATCATCCGCTGGTTACGCATGGAATTGGAACAGATGGAGCAGATATCCCCATCGCTCACGTTATGGCAACGCTGACAGAATTTGATGTCACGGCGCATCCGGGCAATGGTTTCGCCAAAATGCTGCACTTCATTCACCTCCTGTTTCAGCAGGTGCAGCACCAGACGTAAAGCCGTTTTTTTACCAATACCGGGTAGTTTGGTAAACTGGGCCACTGCGTTTTCTAATAAGGAGGATGGGAGCTGCATGATTCAGTTAAGGGGCTGATAAGAACGCAAAGTTAAGATTATTAGGGACAAGGGAACCCTTTCGGCATACGCTAACTATAATGCAATGGTTACCTCATTATCCCAGTTGGCGCGTATGGCCAGCTGGCGGGGAATGAGGTACACTGTTTCGGGCTGCCGTTTGGTTTTATAATTACCGGTATCCCATTTGCCGTTCTGGTTGGTATCATACAATATCCTCATTTCATAGGTGCCGGGTGCATAACGCTTACGCTGGAAATCATTTTGTGTGAGGGGAACTGTTTCTACCAGTTTCTCTCCCTGCACAAACTGTAATACCGGTTTTTTGCTGAGGTCGAGGTTCGTGAAACGGATCCGGATACTGCCGTAATCAGACTCCCTTTTGGTGATAAAACGGATGGTATCTGCTTTGGAAAGTTCTGTTCCTGCAGAATCAGTCACTGCATTTTTGGCAATGAGTAAGCGGAACGGTTTTGCCTCTTTCCAGGGATAAGATAGTATCACTTTGGTTCCAGTACTATCTAATGTAAAAGAAGCGCCGTCTATTTTTTGATAGCTGGTATCGGCCAAAATAAATTTAGTGCTGTCGAAACCGGTGAGTTTCCGGTTGAAGCTGAGGGTGAAGTTCCGCAGCAGGTCCTGCAGGCCATTCTCCAGATCATGGGCGTATTTCAATCGTTTGTCGTCCCGCGCTGCAGCCGCTACTTTGGCAGTTGCACCAGTGCTGAATTCAGTTCGCTTCGCTTCTTCAAACGCATATAAGGTATCGCGGCGAGTATCGGCACTGATTGTAACGGGACCGTTGCGAAAGGCGAACATCTTGGTACTATCGTCGTATTTTCTTGAAATATCAGCACCGGGCAATACATAAACAGCAAACTGTCCCTGCGGCAGGTTACGGAATGTAAATTCGCCTTTGCCGTTGAGGCGTGTGTAATAGCGGGGTCTTTCTTTTATCACCGCTGTATCGTTCAGGTTACGATGCAACAGCACAATCAGGGTACTATCCACTTTGCCTTTTTCTGCCAGTAATACTTTCCCGCTATAACTGTTATAGTCGATGCTTTTTCCGGTAGAAAATACATAGGTGAAATTCTGGGCAATATTGTTTTCATTCACATCACGGATGGCGTCTCCGAAATTGAAAGAGTAAGTGGTATTGGGCTCCAGGCTGTCTTTCAGTTTGATGGTCACATTACGCAACTTGTAATCAATCAGCGGGGTACCCTGTGAAGAAGGGTTGGGCGAGATGATGAGGCTTTGCTGCGGACTCTGCAACGTGATATATTCATCAAATGTGAGGGTGATATTTTTACTGGTCACATTTACCGCCGAATCTTTGGGTTGGGCCATTACCAGCCGGGGTGGTAAACTATCCCTGGGTCCGCCACCTGGTGGGATGATATTGGCACAGGAACTTAACTGCAATATCAATGCCATGTATACGACTACTGCCAATAAGGAAACGGATACCTTTTTCATGTGAGCACAAATATAGAACTCCGTGCAGCTTACCGCATCAAATCTTTGTGAAGGGAAAGCGAATTGTGGCGGGCAGAAACGGATTCCTGCGATTCTTTCAACAAATAAACAGATTCATTCCTATTCCGGTTCTTCTTCAGAAAGATCGTGCAGGGCAATGGCCATTTCGTTGGTTTTTACAAAATTGCACCAATGACACTCGGGTTTGCCGCAGCCGGTATAAAAAGCACGGTCCTGAATTTTCTGCCAAACGGTTTTGATCTGTTGGGTTACGGTGGTAATGTCTTCCGGACTGATCACGATCTTTTCTTTCCGGTGTTGTTTCTTTTTGTCGGGTTCTATAAAATCGAACTCTGTACTTACCGCCTTCCAGCTTTTCTGCTCATAATGATCTACCAGGATCTTGTAAAATACCGCCTGGCGCCAGTAATCGCCGCCATTAGGGTCTTCCTCGTGCGGTGGTTTCAGTTTGTCTTTGGCCTTATCAATATCGCCGGTTTTATAATCCACCACGTTCACTTCTTTGCCATTGAATTCCAGTTTGTCCAGTTTCCCTTTCAGCGGTACACCTTCTACCACAATATTTCGAATGGTTCTTTCCACGGCTACTACTTTGTTCCAGCTCTTGTGATACTGGTCGTAATAATTGCCGAGTACTTCCTGTCCGTATTCCATTCTGCGGGCAAACTGTTCTTTGGTAAAACTTTCGCGGTTACGGTTCATGTACCAGTTAAAATCGAGAATAAATTCTTCTTTCCCCGGGAACTGTTCCGTTTGCTGCATTTTCTCAAACAGTTTATGCAAAGCATGGTGTACGGCAGAACCAAACTCTGTGGCTTCTGATTTGCCCGAAGGTACCCTTACCAGGTTCTGAAAATAGAACTGCAGCGGGCATTTCAGGTAATTGTTCAGTGCCGTTACATTCATTACAAATTTGTCGAGGAGCTGGCTGATAAATTCAGCCTCGTTCTTTTCTATTTCCGGTACCTGCACCGACGTAAACTGGATCATGGCAAATTCGCTGAGCACTTCTTTGTCAAGGATCACTTTCTCCACTGGTAAAACATGTGTATCCTGTATTTCTGCAATAAACATCGATGGCTCCAGTTCTTTACCATCATTTTTAAAACGGCTGTAGGATATGTGCAGATGCTGTTTGGCCCTTGTCAGTGCCACATAAAACAAACGCCTCAGTTCCTCTTCGTCCGTTTGTTTGGGTTGAGAAGTGAACATGGTATCCGGGAAACTATAGCCACCACCTGGTTTGCGCTTCTTTTCCCAGCTGGAAGCGTTACAGCCAACCAGGAATACATGTTCAAATTCCAATCCTTTTGAACCATGCGCCGTTAAGAGGTTCACTCCTTTTTCGCTGCCGCTTACCTGTACCAATGGCAAACTCAGTCCCTCTTTCTCCATCAACATAAAAATATTGACAAGTTGCTCCAGCGTCAGATTTGGGTTACGGCGGGCTTCTTCTTTGATGAAATCAAATAAACCGGTGAGTACCTGTAAATGCCAGTGTTTATCAGGGCTCAGCATGATCTGGTTCAGTAATCCCGCATCGCGGATACAGTTCTCTACCAGGTTCACCAATGTTACATTCGACGCATCGGTCAGTAGTTTTTCAATAGCATCACTGGCGGCTTTCATACCGGCAGGGGCTGCCCCGCTGAAGAGATCACGGGCCGGGGCATTTACTTTTTCGTACAATAATTTCCGAAGCGAAGTTTTGTTTTGGCCAAATTTCCTGTCGGCTACTGCAGAAGTCAGTTTGGCAATTTCAATTGGTGCAATGCCAAACCAGTCGAAGTGCAGAATCTCAAATAACATTTCATCTCCGCCATCCGGTATATCATGTTCTGCGGCCAGGTATTCCAGCAACAGGATGATTTTTTTAGCGAGCGGGATCTCGAGAATATTCAGGTTGCGTTTGCTGTATACCGGAATATTACGTTGTGCAAAATACTGCGCCAGTTCCTCACCGTATTTATTCTCTTTATAAATGATACTGATCAGGCCCGGTTCTACTTTTTGTGCCAGCAGTTTTTCTACCGCCAGGGTAAGATGGATCATTTCCTGGCGTTGTGTTTCGTATTCAGTAATAACAGGTTTGTGTGTCAGTTGGCTCAGTGCGCTATTTGCTGCAGAAAGATTTTTGGTAAGGCCCTTGATCTTTTTTACCAGTCTTTCTTCGTTTCTGTCTATCAGGGTTTTTGAAATATCCAGAATGGGTTGGGTAGAACGGTAGTTTTCCTGTAATACAACGGCCAATAGGTCTTCTTCGTATTTCTGGGCAAAAGCTTCCATGTTTTCTACGTTGGCACCCTGGAAGCGGTAAATACTCTGGTCATCATCTCCCACTACAAATACATTAGGCTGCTCCCAGTAACTGATCAGTAGTTCTACCAGCCGGTTCTGCGTACCGCTGGTATCCTGGTATTCATCTACCAAAATATACAGGAACTGTTCCTGGTAACGGGCCAGTAAGGTTTTGTTTTCTTCAAAAGCCTTGATCACCCAATTGATCATGTCGTCAAAATCATAGCGGTTGCGGCTGCGCATCAGTTTTTGAAAACGGTCAAACTCGTTTACAGCGGCACGCAGTTTTTCCATTTTTTCCCTGGCTTCTTCGATCTTGTTCTCTTTCAGGTCGCCTTTTTTGAATTGTTTGTAAGCGCGCTGGTAAATAAATTCATCGCGGGTAGGCAATTCGTTCAGGTATTCATCAATTTTCCGGTTGATGAAAGCAGGTGTCCAACCTTCCCGCTTCATGGCACTGAAGAGCTGCTGTAGGTTGTTGATCTCAAAATACACATCACCCCGATAGCGTTTCAGCGGATGATTTTTGGGAAAGCCATCAATCAGTTGTTTGAAGAGGTCGATCTTTTCAAGGTCTGAGATCGGATCCAGCACGGTTTTCTCGAACAAAGACAGGTTCTCCTGGATGATATCATTGCAGAAAGCATGAAAGGTATAAATATTCACTTTGTACGCATCCGGACCAATAAATCCCAGCAACCGTTTGCGCATGGCTACCGCACCGGCATCGGTATAGGTTAAGCAGAGAATGTTTTCGGCCTGCGTATCCGTGTCTAACAGAATTTTACCGATGCGGGCACTCAGAATCTGGGTTTTACCCGTACCCGGACCGGCGATCACCATCACCGGACCTTCGATGGTATCTACAGCAAGTTTCTGCTGTTCGTTCAGGTTGGTATAAATTTTTTCGAATTGTTCTTTCTGTTGTTGGGTAGCGGCCATAGCGTAAAGATAATCAACTCACCCCGACATCGCTTCGCTCGTCACCCCTCTCTGCAGAGCAGAGAGGGGTAGGGGGAGAGTCCCACCCTCTCTACGCAGTAGAGAGGGTCGACGCACGAAGTGCCGTCGGGGTGAGTTGAACTTTTTGGTGGTGAGGTTGTTATTAATGCATGTCAAAAGTCTACTCCATCAAAACCGTTCAAAAAATCCCGATCAGTTTAGACCAGGCCTGGGAATTTTTCAGCCGCCCGGATAACCTGAAAGATATTACACCACCCAACCTGGGGTTTCATATCATCTCCAAACACCATGGCGAAAAAATGTATCCCGGGCAGATCATTGAATACACCGTAAAGCCCATCCTGGGCATTCCCCTGTATTGGATGACGGAGATCACTCACGTGGAGGATAAAAAATATTTTGTGGATGAACAGCGTTTTGGTCCTTACAGCCTATGGCATCACCAGCATCATTTCAGAGAAATCGAAGGTGGGGTAGAAATGACGGATATCGTGCATTACAAATTACCCCTCTGGTTGCTGGGAGATCTTGCCTGGTTACTTATGGTAAAAGCCCAGCTGAAACAAATCTTCGATCATCGATTTGTAGCCGTGGAACGGCACTTCGGGAAATGGGTATAACTACTTTGTGTAATTCAACTACCTTACCAATTCTGTCATCGGACTTACATTATTATCCAGATCTACTGATACAAAGAAAATGCGTTTGTTTTTTGTATCGGGGATTTTTGACAGGTCAACCACCGCTACTTTATCGGCCACAATTACCTGTACCAGCTGCGCTAGTGTAAACTTCGCGGCAGTATTCTGTGTCAGGGTTAATACACCAAAGGCTTTGATCTTTTCTTCTCCCTTGTATACCAGTTTTACCGTATTGTTATCCTGTTGCTGTACCAGGGGTTGCGCAGGAGCTGAATTATCAATCCAGGGCATGGCAGGTACCAGTGCCGGGTAACGGTAGTAATGATTACGCAGGCTATCGTTCCAGCCCATCGGATTCTTTTCAAATGTTTTGCTGCTGAAATAAACGCTGCCCTGCGTAGTGGGATAATTCCTCAGCTCCGCGATCTGTTGTGGAATTTCGTTCGGATTTTTCCAGGCGGTATTGGTGCCTGCACGGTAAATGCCATGGCCGATATAGAGGTGTTTGCCATAAGTGTATTTGTTCCACCAATCCAGTAAAACGCCATAATCGGCCAGCTTATGTCCGCGCTCCCAGTATAATTGCGGTACTACATAATCAATCCATCCTTTCTGCAGCCAAAGAAGGATATCTGCATACAGATCATCGTAATTGGTTTGTCCGCCGCGGGTATCACTGCCCATGGCATCCTGGCTTTTGTTGCGCCAGATCCCAAAAGGGCTTACCCCGAATTTCACCCTTGGCTTTACACTACGGATAATCTCATGAATCTGCATAATCGCGCTATCACAGTTACTTCTCCTCCAGCTGTCTTTGCTAAGCCCCTTGCCATATTTCAGGTAATCTTTCTGGTCGGGAAATTCTTTACCGGCGATGCGGTAGGGGTAGAAATAATCGTCCATGTGAATTCCGTCTATATCATACCGGGTAACCATATCGCGCACAACTTTACCCAGATGAGCCCTTACTTCCGGTAACCCGGGATTGAAGTATTTCTTACCGCCATATACCAGAAACCATTCAGGATGTGTTTTGGTGAGATGGGAAGGTAAGATGGAGGAACGCAGCATATCAAACACCGCACGGTAAGGATTCAGCCAGGCATGAAATTCCATGCCACGTTTATGTGTTTCACTGATCATGAATTCCATCGGATCATAGAACGGAGAGGGAGGTAACCCCTGTTTTCCTGTAAGGTATTCGCTCCAGGGTTCAAAGGGTGAGGGATATAACACATCACCTGCGGGCCTTACCTGCATGACGATCACATTCATCCCGTTACGCTGGTGCAGGTCAAGAAGGCGGATATATTCGGCTTTCTGCTCTTCTACAGACAGGTTCTTTTTACTGGGCCAGTCAATATTCACTACTGAAGCAATCCATACCCCCCTGAACTCATAATTGGGCGAACCGGTTTGGGCTTTACTAACGGGTAAATAGCAGAAGGCTGTCAAAAGCAGGCTGAGGCGAAAGAGAATCTTCATCCTACGAAGATAAACCGACTGGTGCAGGCTGAAGCGATTGTGGATGATTTAACAGGAACTTACCGGTAATTCACAGGACTTGCCGGGTGGTGTCGCGCATTTTATCGAGGAGATGGTTCAGCGTCTGGGCTTCTTCGCTGCTGAGACTGTGCAGCATACTATCCAGCTCTCCGTTCCGTTTATCCAGTTTATCCAGTAAAGCCAGGCCTTTTTTGGAGATCACCACATCTACCAGACGTTTGTCTGTAGGGCAGGTTTTCTTTTCTACAAGGGCTTTTTTCTGCAGTCTTTCTACGATACGGCTGGTATCGCTCATCTTATCCAGCATCCTTTCGCGGATCTGAAGGGTACTGAGCGGTTCTTTGTTACCACGAAGGATCCGCAGGATATTGTATTGTTGCGGGGTAATGTCTTCTGCATCCAGAAAAGTCTTGATCTTTTCCTGTAACCATCCCGCAGAAAAGATAATATTTACCGTAGCCTTCTGGTAATCATTCCGGAACTGCTGCTGCTGGATATCTTTTTCTATGCCCATGGTTTTGTAAAAATAAGGGTATCGGGTGAATCGTGAGTCGTCAGTCGTCAGTCGTGAGACGTTAGTAAGGAGCGTTTATCCATTTCCACCTACTTACTACTGACTACTCACGATTCACGCCTCACGACTCCCACACCGTCAGTCCCTCGCTGCAATTGGCACAGATATCTATGTTCTTGCGGCTGGTGAGCAGTTCGCGGCGGAACTGGCGGTAATTATCGTTATGCCAGGTTTCTTTAAAGCTTTGTGTCTGCAGATTCCCCAGCTGGTGGGTGGCATCTTTATCAAAACAGCAGGGTACCACCAGTCCATCCCAGGTAATCACATTGGCATGCCAGAGCTTCCAGCAATGGTTGCTGAGGCCGCTTTTTACGTTCATTTTTCCGCTGGCATCTTTTTTATAACGGCTGTATTTCTGGATAGTGGGGATCAGCTGGTGGGGATCATTCTCGTAATCATATACCTGTGCAGTTTTAAACCGCACCTGGTCTACCCCGATCTCTTTGCCCAGGCGTTTGATCTCTTCTATCTGGTGTTCATTGGGTTTTACTACCAGGAACTGGAAGAAAACGAAAGGTGTTTTACTGTTCAGTTCTTTTTTCCACTTTACAATATTCCGGGCTCCTTCCAGCACTTTATCCAGCTTACCGCCAACGCGGTATTGCTGGTACACATCCTGGGTGGTTCCATCTATGGAAATGATCAGCCGGTCAAGGCCGCTTTCTACAGTTTGTTTTGCTTTTTCATCGGTCAGGTAATGGGCATTGGTGGAAGTGGCCGTATAGATCCCCTTGTCATGCGCATACTTTACCATGGTGAGGAAATCCGGGTTCAGGTAAGGTTCGCCCTGGAAATAAAAGATCAGGTACAGCAGGTCTTTGTAAATATCGTCGATGGTTTGCCTGAAAAAACTATTCTCCAGCATCCCGGTAGGGCGGGTAAAAGCCCGTAAGCCGCTCGGACATTCGGGACAGCGCAGATTACAGGAAGTAGTTGGTTCAAAAGAGATAGAAATAGGATACCCCCACTGGATAGGCTTGCCGGTAAGTTTGGTAAGCTGGTAGCTGCTGTACACTTTTGCGGCATTCCACAGCCTGCGGACACTTAGTTTGTTAAAAAAATTAATACTATCGTTCCAGTTGAAATAAGGCATAATACTTGTAAAAATAGGTTGAGAAGCGTGATAAATAAGCGATTGCGCTAAAACTAGCCCCTTTTACGGCCCTGTTATTTTAACAGAAAGCCGGAAATCAGGCTACAAATCCAAGGAAAAAGCCGTTTATAACAGATAAATTCTAAATTTGTGCGAATTGTACTACCAACCAATGAACGATCATAGCACCTGTCAATCCTGTTCACAAAGATTCAATTCTGTTTTTTGCAAAGCAAAAGAGGAATATATCAATCAGATCAATGAGCAGAAGATTTGTAATGTGTACAAAAGAGGACAGATCCTTTTCAATGAGGGTTCCTATCCTTTTGGGGTCTATTGCATCAACGATGGTAAGGTAAAACTCTCTCACCAGGGCGATGATGGCAAGGAACAGATCATCCGCCTGCTCAAAGCCGGTGATGTGTTGGGATACCGCGCCCTGTTAAGTGGCGATAGGTACAGTGCGAGTGCAGTGGCACTGGAAGATACCCAGATCTGTTTCATCCCCAAAGACCTGTTTGTAAGTGTACTGAAACTGGATCCGGGATTGGCTTTTGAAATGATGAAACTGCTGAGCGATGAACTGCACAGAGCCGAAATCAAACTGACCCACCTGGCCCAGAAACCCATCCGCGAACGCCTGGCCGAAACCCTGCTGTTCATTAAGGAAACCTATGGTTTTGAAGAAGATGGTATTACCCTCAATGTTCGCCTCTCCCGCGAAGAAATAGCCAACCTGGTTGGCACGGCCACAGAATCGGCCATCCGTCTGCTCTCTGAGTTCAAAAAAGATGGTATGGTGGAACTGGATGGCAAGAAGATCAAGATCATGAAACCGAAGGAATTAATCAGGGCCGCTAATCTCCAGGACTGATCACATACATTAGTTTTAATTTTATGTATTTAAAACATGATAAAAATCATGTTTTTGGTTGAGTATCATCATATATCCCCATAATGCAGCAGGGTATCTTGCAGTCAAATGGAAGGGACATGTTGATGAAACAATGGGATACGAAGTTGCAGGAAACATTAGATCCACCAGGCCTATGCAACCTCGTAGAAAAGGAATGCCAGCGCGAGATCAGATTGTCTTGCCGCAAGATCGCCGATTATTTTTCACAGGAATCCAATAAAGTAACACCGGAACCGGTATATGAGCTGGTTCAATTGCTGTTTGCCAAACTACAGGATGAGGTAGAGCACCTTTTCCTCAAAGAAACCGGTATCATTTTTCCGGCTATTAAAAATGCGGGTCCGGGTTACGTGATCCCACCCAAAATTCCCGAGAATATACACCAGACACAGCAGGTTATTATTAACTTGTTACTCAAACTCCGCCAGCAACTGAATAACTATGTGGTTCAGCCCGGCTGGTGTAAAGAATGGAGGGCCTGTGTGAATGAACTGTTCCTGCTGGAAAGAGAAATTCATCAATGGATCTATATCGAACAGAGTCTGTTATATCCTTCTATCAGTAGCAAACCCCAATCGGCAGAATAGATATGAGTAAACTCACAGCTTCTCCTGCCAAACCCAGGTGCTACCATTGCGGCGAAGACTGCAATGAGGAGACTTTTCATGCACACGATAAAGACTTTTGCTGCAGTGGCTGCCAGATGGTCTATGAGATCCTGAACCAGAATGGTATGTGCGATTATTATAGTATCAGCAGCAATCCTGGTACTACGCGGAAGGTTAAAGTACGAGAAGATAAATTCGCTTTCCTCGATGACAGTAAGATTGCGGCATCTCTTATTCATTTCAGAGATGAGACACAGAGCCATATCAGTTTTTACGTACCCCAGATGCATTGCAGCAGCTGTCTCTGGCTGCTCGAAAACCTGCACCGCCTGGAAGCGGGAGTGCTGAGCAGTAAGGTCAATTTCATTAAAAAAGAAGTGGATATTGTTTTCGATCACCAGTCATTTCCACTGCGGAAAGTAGCAGAATTGCTGACCAGTATCGGTTACGAACCCTATATCAGTTTTAACGATATGGGATCGAAAAAAACGACGATCGATTCTTCCAAATTATACAAGCTGGGTGTGGCAGGTTTCTGTTTTGCCAATATCATGCTCATGAGTTTTCCGGAATACCTCGGTATCGATACCAGGGAAAGAAACCTGCTCACGGTATTCCGTTTTGCCAACCTGTTCCTGTCCTTACCGGTATTCTTTTACAGTGCTTCCGAATTTTATACCAGTGCCTGGAAAAGCCTGAAACACCGTTTTCTTAATATCGATGCCCCCATTGTACTGGCCGTTTGGGTAACATTTGGCCGCAGTGTATACGAAGTGCTGACCGGCACCGGCGGTGGTTATTTTGACTCGATGAGCGGCATTGTATTTTTTATGCTGGCTGGCAGGGTATTACAGGATAAGACCTACCAGCAACTGAGTTTTGAAAGAGATTATACTTCTTATTTCCCTATTGCTGTTACCAGGATTACCGAGGAAAAACAGGAAACGGCCGCGCTGCCCGATATCCGGTTGAATGATACGCTGCTGATACATAATGAGGAACTGATTCCTGCAGATGGTATCATTACGAGGGGCAAGGCGCTGATCGATTATAGTTTTGTAACCGGCGAAAGTTTGCCGGTTGCCAAAGAGATGGGCGAGATTGTATATGCCGGCGGTAAACAGACCGGTGGTAATATTGAGATCCTCGTGATCAAGGAAGTGGCCCAGAGTTATCTCACCAAACTCTGGAACCGGAACGAAGATTCCGGCAAACCCGATGAAGAGCGTTCTTTTGTGCACCTGCTCAGCCGTTATTTTACCATCATCCTGTTCACCATTGCCGCTGCTGCTGCTGCCTGGTGGTATTTTCATGATCCGTCCAAAATATGGACAGCTGTTACCGCCGTACTCATTGTTGCCTGTCCCTGTGCCTTATTACTCAGTAACACTTTCACCAACGCCAATATACTCCGTCGTTTAGGGCGTAATCATCTATACCTGCGCAATGCACAGGTGATCGAAGACATTGCCAGTGCCGATTGCATTGTTTTTGATAAAACAGGCACCCTTACCACCGGTCTCTATCAGGATATCCTCTATGAAGGCGAACCCCTGCAGGAAAAGCAGGTAAAAGCCATCGGTGCATTGGCGGCACAGTCTACCCACCCCTTCAGTAAAGCCATTGCCGCCTGGGCCGGTAACCTGACCCGGCATAAAGTGAGTGGTTTCCGCGAAATAGCCGGAAAGGGTATTGAAGGTATAGTAGATGGCGACCTGATAACCCTGGGCTCCGCTTCGTTTGTGACCCAAAAAGAACAGATGACCAACGATGCTTCACAGGTATACATTGCCATTGAAGAAGAAGTCTGGGGCCGGTTCAAATTCAGGAACCATTACCGGGAAGAAGTGCCGGCTATGTTGCAACGGCTGGGAAAAAAATACCAGCTGGCAGTACTCAGCGGCGATAATGCGGGGGAACAGGCTTACCTGCGGCAGTTGCTGGGCTATGAAGCTATTTTACTGTTTAACCAGCAGCCAATGGATAAACTGGAAGCCATCCGCACATTACAGGCACAGGGTAAAAAAGTAATGATGGTGGGAGACGGGTTAAATGATGCCGGCGCCCTGCAACAGGCAGATATCGGCATAGCTGTGTCTGAGAGCAACAATAATTTCACGCCGGCCAGCGATGCCATCCTGGCGGCAGACCAATTACCCAAACTGGATCGTTTCATCAGACTGGGTAAAGCCAACAAACAGGTGGTGATGGCCGCTTTTGTGATCTCCGTATTGTACAACCTGGTGGGGCTGTTTTTTGCAGTTACGGGGGTTTTATCCCCCATGATCGCGGCTATTCTGATGCCCAGTAGCAGTATCAGTATATTATTGGTAACGTATGGACTGAGTAATTACTTCGGGTTCAGGGAAAAACTGAAGTAGTGAAACAAACCGGATCGGATATGATAAAAATCATATTCCGTATTGATGTATATCATGCTCCGGCGTGTGGGACCCTTTTATTTTTACAACAGATAATATTTTGCCCATGAGTGTCATCATCTTACTACTAATTGCCAGTATTTCAGTAGCCTCCCTGTTCCTTTTTGCCTTTATCTGGAGCGTAAAGGATGGCCAGTATGATGATGAGATTGCCCCGGCTGTAAGGATCCTCTTTGAAGACAAACCCGGTGGAAAAAGGGAGCGTGATTTGCTTGCCGAAGAAACACTGAATAACTGATCCTTTCCCTGACTATAAACTCCAAACCTCAAATTGATATAATGCAAGTAGAAAAATTCTATTACGACAACAAGACCGTTAAAATGTTTGCGTATGCCACCATTTTATGGGGTGTAGTAGGTATGACCGTGGGCTTACTGGCTGCCGTGCAGATTTACCTGCCAGCGGCCAATTTTGGTCTGCCCATTACTACTTTTGGCCGGGTACGTCCTGTGCACACCAATGCGGTCATTTTTGCCTTTGTAGGAAACGGCATCTTTATGGGTGTGTATTACTCGCTGCAGCGTTTGTGTAAAGCACGTATGTTCAGCGATGCCCTTAGTAAGATCCATTTCTGGGGATGGCAGCTCATCATTGTGGCTGCTGCGGTAACCCTGTTGGCCGGTTATACCACCGGTAAGGAGTACGCCGAGCTGGAATGGCCCGTCGATATCGCCATTACCCTGATCTGGGTAGTATTCGGTATCAATATGTTTGGTACGATCCTGAAAAGAAGGGAGAGCCATCTCTATGTAGCTATCTGGTTTTTTATCGCTACCTGGGTTACGGTTGCCATGCTGCATATCGTAAACTCTTTCGAGATCCCCTTCTCCATGATGAAAAGTTACAGCTGGTATGCAGGTGTACAGGATGCACTGGTACAGTGGTGGTACGGACACAATGCCGTTGCCTTCTTCCTTACCACACCTTACCTCGGTATCATGTATTACTTTCTGCCCAAGGCAGCTAATCGTCCGGTATACAGTTATCGCTTATCCATCATCCACTTCTGGGCATTGATCTTTATCTATATCTGGGCCGGACCGCACCACCTGCTGTACACAGCCCTGCCCGACTGGGCGCAGAGCCTGGGTACTGTTTTCAGCATCATGCTGATTGCACCCTCATGGGGTGGTATGCTGAATGGTCTGTTCACCCTGCGGGGTGCCTGGGATAAAGTACGGGAAGATCCTATTTTGAAATTCATGGTAGTGGCCATTACCTGTTATGGTATGGCAACTTTTGAAGGGCCTTTGTTGAGTCTGAAGAATGTGAATGCGATCTCGCACTTTACCGACTGGACCATTGCACACGTGCACGTAGGTGCCCTTGGCTGGAATGGCTTCTTAACCTTCGGTATCCTGTACTGGATCATTCCTAAAATATTCAATACCCCGCTCTACTCTAAAAAATTAGCCACCACGCATTTCTGGATCGGCACCATCGGTATCGTACTCTATGCCATCCCGATGTACTGGGCCGGTTTTACACAGGCCATGATGTGGAAACAGTTCACCGATGACGGAACCCTGAAATTCCAGTTCCTCGAAACCGTTACTCATATTATTCCGCTCTATGTTACCCGTAGTATCGGGGGATTATTATACCTGGTAGGTGTCTTTATCATGGTATATAATATTGTAAAAACAGTGAAAGCGGGCAGTCTGGTGGCCAATGAAGAAGCCGAAGCACCCGCATTACCCAAAGTACCGGTTACCCATGGTAAACAATACTGGCACAGATGGATTGAGGCAAGACCTATTCAGATGCTGGTATTCAGTCTGGTGGCAGTAGCTATTGGTGGTATTCTGGAGATAGTGCCTACTTTCCTGATCAAAAGTAATATCCCCACTATTGCGGCCGTAAAACCATACACACCACTTGAGCTGCAGGGAAGAGATATTTATGTGAGAGAGGGTTGTTATTTATGTCATTCACAAATGGTGCGCCCTTTCCGTGATGAAGTGGCCCGTTATGGCGAGTACAGCAAAGCCGGTGAGTTTGTATACGATCACCCATTCCAGTGGGGAAGTAAACGTACGGGTCCGGATCTTGCCCGTATCGGCGGTAAATACCCCGATAGCTGGCATTACAACCACATGCTGGAGCCGCAGAGTATGAGTCCGGGTTCCATCATGCCTTCTTACAGCTGGTTACTGGATGATCCGATTGATACCGCTATTACACCAGCCAAGATCAGGGCCATGCAAACACTGGGCGTTCCTTATCCCGAAGGATATGATAAAGTGGCGAATGCCGACCTCATGTCGCAGGCCAACCTGATCCGCATTAACCTGAAACTGGATAAGATCAATACCACTGCCAACAAAGAGATCATTGCACTGATCGCTTACCTGCAGCGGGTAGGAACAGATATTAAAGCACAGGCGAAACCATTGGCAGAAAAATAGGTAGTAGTGAGTGGTGAGCAGTGAGTTGGAAAAGAATGACTCACTGCTCACTACTTACCGCTCACGCAAAAACAACTATTATGAAATTCATCAACTATTTAGAAAAGATCACCGGCGTTGATGTGTATGCGCTCAGTTCTTTTTCGATCTTCTTTGTTTTTTTTATGCTGATGTTATTGTGGGTATGGAAGGCAGATAAAAAAATGATCGAGGAAATCAGCCGTATCCCTTTAGAAAATTAACTAACCTGAATTATGTTTAAAACATCTGATATGAAACGATCTTCTGTAAAAAGATATAGCGGATATCTGCTGGCCACGATGATGGTATTGCTCTTCGCTTTCCCATCCGGCGCATTTGCCGCCGGTCCACCGGTACCTTCCGAAATGTCTAAACCCATGGCACAGGTACTGATATTCATCATCATCGGTCTTTTACTGATCATTGCCTTACTGGCCAATGTGGTGATGGGAGCCGCACAGCTATACCTGCAGCGCTACAAAGACGCCAAAAATGCAGCAAGTGGTCCGGGTAAATTACTCAGTCTGCTGGCCCTCTGCCTCCTCAGTACGCCTATGTTTGCACAGGATGCAGCTGCTGCCGCTTCCGTTGCTGCACCTGCAGTTGATCATTACGGCGGCCTGTCAGCTACATCTTTTTATGCTTTGATTTTTGTGATTCTGATTGAGCTGATCATACTTTTTACACTGCTGTATAATTTAAAATTATTGCTGGCAAAAGAAAAAGCAGCAGCTGTTCTCGCAGGAGAAACGCACAAACCCGCTTTCAGCTGGAGTGCATGGTGGGATAAATTCAATAGCCTCCGCCCAATTCAGGAAGAAGCCAATATCGACCTTGGGCACGACTACGATGGTATCCGTGAACTGGATAACCGTTTGCCGCCATGGTGGTTATATGGATTTTATCTGTGTATCATTTTTGCGGGTATCTATATCTATCGTTATCACGTAGCACATAGTGCTCCCTTACCACAGGAAGAGTTGCAGATAGCCATGACAACCGCCGCTGCTGAAAAGGAAGAATACCTGAAAAAATCTGCCAATAAGGTAGATGAGAATACCGTAACTTACCTGTCAGATGCAGCTTCGCTGGAAGCCGGTAAAAAAGTGTTTACCACGGTATGTGCGGCCTGTCACCAGGCAGACGGCGGTGGTTCAGTAGGTCCCAACCTGACTGATGAGTTCTGGATTCATGGAGGCAGTATCAAAGACATTTTTAAAACCATTAAATATGGCTGGCCCGAAAAAGGGATGAAGAGCTGGCAGGATGATTATTCTCCGGTGCAGATCGCACAAGTGGCCAGTTATGTAAAATCATTAAAAGGTACCAAACCGGCCAAACCGAAAGAAGCACAGGGTACCGTGTATGAAGAGAATGCAGCAACACCGGCACCTGCAGCGGGTGATTCTGCGAAAGCAACCGTTGACAAAAAATAACAGCGGTTAACAGATAAGATGAGTGAGATCAAACATACCAACGAGCCGTTAACAGAAAGTTTCCGCGACAGAATTGCAACAGTAGACGAAAGTGGTAAGCGGAAATGGATCTACGCACATAAACCCAAAGGAAAATTTTACAATATCCGCAGCTGGTTAAGTGCCCTCTATTTTATTGTATTCTTCGGGCTGCCCTTTGTACATATCAATGGGCGGCCTCTATTTATGTTCAATATCCCCGAAGCGAAATTTATTCTGTTCGGAAAAATTTTCTGGCCACAGGATTTTTTCATCTTCGGTATCACGATGATCACATTCGTGTTCTTTATTATCCTGTTCACTGCTGCATTTGGCCGTTTATTCTGCGGTTGGGCCTGTCCCCAGACCAACTTTATGGAAATGATGTACCGTAAAGTGGAGTTCCTGATACTGGGCGATGCCCCTGCACAAAAAATGCTGCAAAATGCACCGTGGACACCCGCTAAGATCACCAAAGTGGCATTGAAACATGTGGTCTTTTATCTGTTATCTTTTGTGATTGCCAACTTTTTTCTGGCCTACATCATAGGTATAAAAGAACTGGAGAAGATTATTACGGAACCGGTTAGCCAGCATATTGTAGGCTTTTCCTCAATCCTTGTTTTCAGCGGCGTGTTTTATGCCGTATATGCTTTCTTCAGAGAACAGGCTTGTACCGTGGTTTGCCCTTACGGTCGTTTACAGAGTGTATTGCTGGATAAGAACTCTATGATCGTAGCTTACGATTACAAGCGTGGCGAACCCAGAGGAAATGCCAAAAAAACACATGATGAGCATTTAGGCGATTGTATCGATTGCCATCTGTGCGTAAAAGTATGCCCTACGGGTATCGATATCCGGGATGGGGTGCAAATGGAATGTGTGGGCTGCACCGCCTGTATAGATGCCTGTAACAGCATCATGGATAAATTAGACAGGCCACGCGGACTGATCCGCTACGCTTCGGAAAACTCCATCGCCAATGGCGAACCGCTGCATTATACTACCCGTATGAAGTTCTATACCGGGTTATGTGCGTTTGTATTATGCATCCTTACTGTATTGCTGCTAACCCGTGTGGATATTGATGCTACTATTATGCGAACACCCGGAATTCTGTACCAGGAGCGTGGTACTGATAGTATCTCCAATCTCTACAATATCAAAATGGTAAACAAAACCGTTGAACCGGCACATGTAGAGGTAAGGCTGGAAGATGGTAACGGTAAGGTAGAAATTATCGGCAAACCCTATATTCCAGTAGAGAAAGAAGGCCAGGGTTCCGGATCTTTTTTTGTGGTGTTACCTACTTCCCGCATACATAACCGGAAAACAGAATTGAAACTGGGACTGTATATCGCTGATAAGAAAGTAGCTTCGCTGAAGACCAATTTTCTGGGTCCGGCCAATTAATCCATTTAAAACTAAATACATGAACTGGGGCAATAAACTGGTGGTTGTTTTTATTCTGTTTGCGATATTAATGGCCACATTGGTATACAAGGCAGTGAATACAAAGTTTGAACTGGTCAGCAAAGACTATTATAAAGATGAATTGCGTTACCAGGACAGGATCGATGGCAGAAACAATGCTGCCCTGATTGGTAAAGTAGCTGTTACACAGGATGCTGACGCCCTCACCATCGGGTTGCCGGATGAAATGAAAGGAGTAAAAGTAGAAGGCGAAGCCTGGTTTTACTGTAAAACAGACGCGGTGCGCGACCGGAAAATTGCTTTGTCTGTTGATACAAGTGGTAAACAATTGATTTTAAAAAACCAGCTTGCCAAGGGAACCACCTATGAATTAAAACTGAACTGGCAGGCCGGCGATCAGAAATATTATACCGAACAGATTGTAAATGTGAACTAACCAGATGTACGGGCAATTGCTGATAACAGGTTTTGTACTGGGCGCTGTGAGTAGTTTTCACTGCGTGGGTATGTGTGGACCTATCGCATTTTCGCTGCCGGTTCATTATCTGCCTAAACCACAAAAAGCACTCGGGATCTTTCTCTATAATTTCGGTCGTATTGTTACTTACTCTTTACTGGGACTTTTGTTTGGATTTGTAGGCCGCCAGGTGTACCTCGGTGGTATGCAGCAGGGTTTTTCTGTTTTTCTCGGCGCCCTGATTCTTTTTACATTACTGGGATCTTTGTTACCTAAGAAATTATTCCGAGTACGCTGGACAGAAAAGTTTACACAGGCTTTACAACGATTTATTGCCCGCTATATGCAGCAACGTAAATTGTATGGCATGTTTGTATTAGGTGCCGCCAATGGTTTATTACCCTGCGGCATGGTATACTTCGCTATCACCGGTGCGCTGGCAGCAGGTACGGTAGAAGGGGGAGTTCTCTTTATGGCCGCTTTCGGTTTTGGCACTTTGCCTGCCATGTTCGCCCTCTCTTTTTTTGGCAGTATGATCGGTATGGCTGCACGCAATGCCATGAAGAAAGCAGTTCCTTATGTTTTGTTTACAATGGGTATTTTATTGATCCTCAGAGGACTGAATCTGAATATCCCCTATATAAGTCCTTACCTGCACAATCATTCGCAGGATGGCATTTCCTGTCATTAGTGCTTTAACATTTCATTGTTAAACCATTGACATTTTATTGTATCTATTACATAGAACTTTGCTTCAGGCAACAGGCAATAAAAATCCTGTATCTACGTAAGAAATAGCCGGTAGAAAAGGTTTAACAGAGTTTAACAGAACAGAAAAAACCGGCGGCACAGGATTTGCGTTAATAAGAATAGAAAACAGAAACAAGTTTACATTTTTCTCATAAGCAGTTAGTTTTGGTTGCGGTCCCGATTTCTATCGGGACCAATTTTTTTCTACCCCTTCACCAAAAACTTCCGGAGGCTGATATAATAGGCAAGCACGCAGCCCGCTGTATCGGCCAGAATATCACTGTATTCAAAAGAGCGGTTAATGACCCAGTTTTCCTGTACAAACTCCATCAAAATACCATAGAGAATCCCGCCAAACGTAATCAACAGGAACCATTTCTTTCTTTGTTTATTGTTATAACTGCTTGCACGAAATGGCAGCATACTTAACAGGCAAAGCATGCCAAAAAGCCCGATATGTACCCATTTGTCTGCATGAATCGTAGCCAGCCAGGGATAACTGGGAACGGCAGAACCCGGTAAGGTTAATAAAATAATACTTAGTATAAACCAACCAATGGTAGGAAGGAAACGAATGATTTTCAAGTAAGGCTACTGTTTAGGGAGGCAAGTAAGCCATTTTTTTACATATACTATGTTAATCAGCGATTATTACAAAAGAAGAAGCCGCAGTACAAAGATTTCAGTTGAAATCACATGCTGCGGCTTCACATTAATATCGGAATATTGTTCTCTTATCCTACTTTTCCCGCTACATACATCTGATCCAGGGTAGGGGCGGCACTGCCACCTTTGTTCTCGAGGGTAATAGCAAACATGGAAGCGGCAGGGATATTTTTCATCTTACACAATCCGGCACAGGCATCTATTACGCCGGCATCTACCGGTTTGCCGTCTACAATGGCCCATAACTGGTATTGTTTGCCGGCGGCGGCTTCAGGTAATTTATTAGGCAGGAGGTAAACGTCTCTCGATTTACTATCCCAGAAAACAGTAGCCAGGCTGTTCTCCTTACCGGCTACACCGGGCATGGATACTTTGATCATGGATGGATCGCTCATCATCTGCATATTGCTGTAGAGGTCCAGCAGTTTGGTCTGGGTTTGCTGGTTATCTGAGAGCAGGCTGGTTTTTTCGATCAGTAATGCCTGGTAAGCAGTATTGGCAGAACTAAACTGTTTGTAGAAATATACATTCAGGGAAGCACTCACTACCAGCAGTATCACAGAAGCCGCAGCCAGATAGCGGCTCCATCCTATCACCACCGCTTTTTGATTCTTTTTCTCAAAATCAAGTTCAGCCAAAAGCTGTTCTTTTACACGGGGAGCGGGCACAACGGCAGTAGCCAGGGCCTGCTGTTCCAGCGCAGCTTCGAACTCGTCTATCGCTTTCCTGATTTCAGGATGCTGACGGCTCAGCTGTTCCAGTTCGGCAGCTTCCTGTGCATCGGCCATGCCTAAGACATAGCTTTCGATCACGCCACTTTCTATGTAAGCCTTGATATCCACTTTATGGTTTAATAATTTCTCTTAATTGTGTTAATGCGGCCCGTAACCGCGTTTTTACTGTTCCTAACGGAATCTCCAGCATTTTGGCGATCTCATCCTGGGTAAAACCCTGGAAATAAGATAATTCCACCAATACCCTGTATTCTTCCTTCAGACTGTGTACCATTTTTCTTAATCCGATCTGATCTGTCCGGGTTTCGGTAACCCCTCCTGCTGTATATACGTCTTCTGTTAATTCCCGGTTTTGCCGGCTGTTCTGGAAGCTTTTGCTGCGCACCGTATCTATAGAAGCGTTGCGGGCAATATTGAGCATCCAGGTAAACAGGCGTCCTTTGCTGCTGTCGTAACTCTCAATCTGCTTCCAGATCTTCACAAAAACCTCCTGCAATACATCATTGGCCAGTTCTTCCTCGTTCACAATATTCAGAATGATGGAAAGCAGGGCACCTGAATAATTATCATACAGGTACCCAAAGGCAGACTGACTCCGTTGCCGGAGCAGCTGTACCAATTCCGGTTCGCTGTATTTTTTAACTACTTCCAAAAGCAGGTTTACTAAGGTTGATATTGGATATACGAAAGATTGGGTTCCCTGGTTTTATCCCACTAAAGCTGCATAAGCGGCACTATCCATCAAGGCAGATACGGAAGCCGGATCACTGACAGTCAGCTTGATCATCCAGCCATCGCCATACGGATCTGTATTAACCAGTTCGGGCTGTTTTTCCAGCAAAGGATTGGCTTCTAATACGGTTCCCGCTACCGGCAGAAACAGGTCGCTAACGGTTTTTACCGCTTCTACAGTACCAAAAAGACCTTCGGCTGACAGGGTCTGGCCAATGGTATTGATGTCTACATACACAATATCCCCCAACTCATGCTGGGCAAAATCAGTGATACCAATAGTGGCAACATTGCCATCCAGGCGAATCCATTCATGGTCTTTGGTGTAGCGAACATCTGCTGGGAAATTCATAACGTAAGTTTTAGTATTGCAAATATTAGATAAAAAACGGTTGAGAAATTAAATAATGGAGTTTAAAGAGTGAAAAGTTAATAGTTAAAAGGGAAAAACGGGCAGGTTGAAGTACATACACTTTACCTGCTTCCCACTATTAACTATAGACTTTTAACTATTAACTCCTAAAACCCCTGCTGCTCAAAATACAGCAACACATGGTCTTTGATAAAGTTCTCCTGCTCCGGCAAAACCATTACGGGTAATTCTTTTACCTGTTTGTAATGGGGCCAGCCTTCTTCATCATTGCCTTCCAGTATATAATAACCACTCTGGCTGAGCACCCGGCATACGGCCACGTGCATCAGGTCCTGTTTCTGTTCTTTGGAGATCTTTTCCTGCAGAAAACCTGTTTCCTGCATACCGATCAGGAATAAAACCGCTTCCAGGTCGGGTTTTTTACCAAACCGCTCCACCAGTTTGGCCTCCAGGTTCCACCATCTTTGCTGTAAATCGTCTGAAATAAACATAATTACCGCAAAGGTAAACCGTGGAAGCATGCCATCATCAACCGGCAAAAGTTATCTTTGCGGCAAATTGGACCCTTATGTTACAAGTGAGTGTATTGCGCAACAATACAGCTGAGGTTAAAAAAAGACTGGCTGTGAAACATTTTAAACAGCCGGAACTGGTAGATACGATCATTGCCCTGGATGATACCCGGAAAAAACTGCAGGCCGATTTTGATGGTACCCAGGCCAAAGTAAACAGTGCATCCAAAGAGATCGGGAAACTGATGGGCCAGGGGAATAAAGAAGGAGCCGAAGCCCTGAAAGCCGATGTAGCCAGCTGGAAAGCCACACTGGAACCCCTGAAAGAACAAATGGCCGTTGTTGAAAAAGAACTGCTGGATACAATTGTATTGTTACCCAACCTGCCTTCTGAACAGGTACCCGAGGGCAAATCGCCGGAAGAGAATGTGGTGGTGAGAGAGGGGGGACAAAAACCTGTATTACACGAAGGATCCGTACCGCATTGGGACCTGATCAAACAATACGACCTGGTAGATTTTGAAACCGGTGCCAAAATTACCGGAAGCGGGTTTCCGTTGTACAAAGGCAAAGGCGCCAAATTACAACGCGCCCTGGTACAGTATTTCCTCGACTTTAACACAGCAGCCGGTTACACCGAATACCTGCCACCGTTTATGGTAAACGAAGCCAGTGCATTTGCCACCGGACAGTTACCGGATAAAGAAGGGCAGATGTACCATGCTACGGCCGATAATTTTTACCTGATCCCTACGGCCGAAGTGCCCGTAACCAATATTTACCGCGATACCATCTTGAAACTGGAGGAACTGCCTGTTAAGATGACCGCTTACTCACCTTGCTTCAGAAGAGAAGCGGGCAGTTTTGGAAAAGATGTACGCGGACTGAACCGTGTTCACCAGTTCGAGAAAGTGGAGATCATCCAGATTGTGGAGCCGGCTACCAGTTATGCTGTGCTGGATGAAATGGTGAACCATGTAGAAAAACTGTTGCAATCTTTACAGCTGCCTTACCGCATCCTGCGTTTATGCGGGGGCGATATGGGTTTTACGAGTGCCATCACCTACGACTTTGAAGTATTCAGCGCCGCACAGGAACGCTGGCTGGAAGTGAGCAGTGTGAGCAATTTTGAAAGCTACCAGACCAACCGCATGAAATGCCGTTACAAAGATGCCGATGGTAAAATGCAGCTCACCCATTCACTAAACGGAAGTTCACTGGCCCTGCCCAGAATTGTGGCCTGCCTGCTCGAGAATAACCAGACAACAGAAGGCATCCAATTGCCGGCGGTGCTGCATAGTTATTTCGGGGCGGAGAAAATCTAGGGAACAGCAGAATATCGAACAGGGAATATCGAATGTCGATCGGATATTACTTCGACATTCGATATTCCCTGTTCGATATTCGACATTCCTACGGCGTTATTTCCACCCTCGTCCCTACCGGTAATAACCCAAAAATTTCCTGGATATACATGTTCTTGGTGCTGATGCATCCTTCGGTCCAGTTCTGGTATTGATCGATGGCAAAATCCTCGCGTGGCCAGGTGCCGTGTATACCAATGCCACCGCCGATCTGTGCATTGGCAGGCAGTAATCCTTTGGCTTTTCGTTCATTGAATTTCCGGTAGCTGTCTGCATTGGGATAATCGATCAAGAGAAAAGCATTCCATTTCTCGTGCCGGCGTTTGGAACTGATATGAAAGATGCCTTCGGGCGTTTTGCGGTCGCCCTGCATCATTTTATCACCCAGATCTTTGTTGCCGAATACAACGGGATAGCTGACAATTCTTTCTCCGCTGGAATCAAACAAATGCAAAACATATTTACGTTTTTCTACCCGTACATAATAAGTGCCGGGTGTGGTAAATCGTTTGTCTGGCGGGATTTTTTTAAAAGAGGTTTGGGTGAGGCTGATCACACCTAATACGGAGAGGCAGACAGGTAGGTTCATGGATGGGGTTTTATAACAGCAACCTATCGTATCTGCCTGTTGTGTTTTGGTTAATTCACCAAAAATTAAGTTAATGCCGGAGAGCTGATGCAGCGATTTAAGAAAACGCTAACCACTGATGATACTTGCTGAATATGGGATTTACTGCTTAACAAAAAGCGCCCCCTGGAAAGGGGGCGCGCTGTGTAACATGAGAAAAAAACTAAGTTGAATCTTACCAGTTGCTGAAGCGGATACCTACTGTGTAAGGATATTGTTCAACACGGGTTACATCTTTCTGTAAACGGTTCAGGCTATAGCTGCCGTATACGCGTACCGGACCCAATCCCATCTCGCCTATCAGGGCCACGCGCCATTGTTCAAAATTGAAATCACCTTTGTATTTCTGTTTACCACGCTCGCCGCTGATCTGTTTGTTGCGGCTATTGGTTAAATAACCCGCACTTACCCCGGCACTGATGCTGAAACCTCTTCTGCTATCGGGAGTGGTATTGATGTTCAGCATTACCGGGATGGTGAGATACTCTACATACAATTTGTTCTTGGTAAAACTGATCGAGTCGTTGAACACAAAAGGCGCCGGTTCTTTGCGGTAACTTAATCTGGTATCATAGCGGTAATTGTACATTTCCAGTCCCAGACCATATTTCAGGTTCACCACATGTTTGATCAGGTTTACTTTCTGCATAAAAAACCAGATGTTCACGTTGCTGGATTTGCCGTTGATGAGTTTGTAACTGTTCTGGTTCACAGCACCATCCGCCGGGCGGAATGTTTTAAAATAGCCACCTGCTGCTGCGGCGGTATAATCTGTCTGATCGCGCATGTTGGCAAAACCGAGGTCCATGATCCACCAGTTGGTGCTGATATTACTTCTTCTGCGGGTGCGGCGTTCAATGCTGTATTCTATGGAGCCGCGCCGCTTGCTGTTATCATCATCCGAAGAAACAGTACCTGCGTTCTTCTTTTTAATGATGATGAAGTTGCCCACTTTCACAGTGTCTGTATTTTTAGCAGAACTATCTGTCTGCGCCCAACTGATTCCTGTAACCAGCAGGCAGGCTGCTGCCATAACGATTCGTTTCATGTCTTTTTCTTTTCTGTTTATTTTGATGGTCTTGTACTGATAGAGGAAGGACTGCTCTCTTCTTCCGTTTTTGCTTTACTGCGGAAAATGCTGCCGGCTTTTCTGAAGAAACCGCGGAGTTTGTCTTTATTGATCTCCAGTGAACCGAGGAGCAAGGTTTTTTTCTGATCAGCCGATTCGGTATCCAGTTCCCGATATACGGCCGGGTGTATATTGTTGTCTGTGTTATCAGTGATATTGTTCAACTGTTCATTGGCGGGTTTTACCATATCCACATGATCCAGTACCGCATTATCGCCCGAAACCCGGTTGGTGTTAGAGGTTACTGTTTCAAATCCATTGCCGGAAACAGTGGCAATTACATCTGCATCGCTTCTTGGCACATCAACCGGTTTCATCGCTTCGGTATGGGCTGCCAGCAGATCGGTTGCCGGAGTAACAACCGCTGTTTTCTCCTGCGTTGGGCCTGCAGTGTTGATCGGGTTGCTGTTAGCGGCAGTAATTGTTATGCCTTGATCATCACCGGTAACGGTGCTGGTACCGGGTGCTGTTACGGAAGCTGGTTGATTATCCCTGGCTGCCGGGGCAACTGTTTGTTGTGCCAATACCGGCTCACTATTTCTTTGCTGTGGAATCACGGTCCAGAGCAAAACCGCTACGCCTGTTAATACCGCCGCCACAGCTATCCGCTGCCAGCGCATGTAAATAACGGGCCTTTCTTTTTTCTCTTCCCGGTACAGCGATGCTTTGTCGGGGAAAAGGATCAGTTCTGGTACCAGCCGGGTTTGTTTCAGCCGGGTAAAGGATTCCTGTAATGCAGGGTGTTGCAAAACAAATCTTTCTACCTGTTCTTTCCCGTCTGCATCCAGTTCATCATCTACATATAACAGAAACTGCTCTTCGTGGTTATCGGTGTTGATCTCTGCTGCGCCATTCCGGTAAAGCAGGTACTTGTCATCAAAACTCCATGCTTCTATGGGCAACTGTGCCTGCTGCAACATCTCCAGCTCAACGGCCAGGTGTGGATTCTCCTGCACAAACCGGTCTACGGCCTGTTTGTCTGTGGCAGACAGTTCCCCGTCTACATACAGCAGGAAAAATTCCTCGTAATTATGTTGGTTAATATGAAGCACAGATTATTTTGATTAGTTGTATGATTTCTCAGATATATGATTTCACTGATTGTTTTATCTCACATTTTCGGCGCTCACTAAATAATTCCGCAGGGTTAACCGGGCCCGGTGCAGGTATACTTTCACCTGGCTTTCGTTCAGTCCCATGATTTCGCCTATTTCTTCATAACTATAGCCCTCATAATCTTTCAGCATCACCAGGCTTCTTTGTGTTTCGTTCAGCTGGTTCAGGGCTTCCATCAATACTTTTTTCAGGTTGGTATTGGTGGCCTGCTGTACCCTTGCATCCTCCGCAAAATCCTCTTTCAGCTGGATCCGTTTGTTTTTACGGATATGGTCGATCATCTGGTTATAGGCAACGGTAAACAGGTAAGATTTCGATTTATCCGGCTCCACCGATTCCCTGTTGCGCCATAATTTTTCGAAAGCGGTCTGTACAATATCACGTGCGTCCTCTTCATGGCGAAGATTCTTCACAATGAACCGGTATACGTTATCCGCATATTGGTTCACACATTCATTGTACGCTTTCTCGGTCATAAACAGCAGGGAATAGCTTTGGTTGTTTGCCTTGTTTCAGATATTATACGCATCAGCCGGTATTATGTTACACTGCAAAGAAAAAAAATCCTGCGGTATCAGCGCAGGATTGGTATGATTTAGTTGATGGATACGATCAGGTGGTTTTCCGGGCTTGCCAGAACGCCTGTATCCGGATTTATGCCGGCAGGACTTTTTTCGCAGGTTACGGTAACAGACTGGCTCTCCAGCAGTAAAAAGGTCACAAACGTAACAGATACGGCAATTAATGCCAGCAGCAGGATGGATTTTGACCTCATACAGGTGGGTTTATTTGTATACGAAAATACTGTAATCCATCACCTGCGGGTTCAACAAAACGTTAAATCCCAGACCTAATAATCGATCACCTGCTCCTGTATGGCGGCCGGAATGTCCCTGAATTCGTATTGCTGACCACGTAACTGGGGTTCAAAACCGGCTTCGCGGATGGCTTCCTGCATGGTTTTATAAGTAAAACGATGGGGAGCACCGGCGGCACTTACTACATTCTCCTCAATCATGATACTGCCAAAATCGTTGGCACCTGCACGCAGACAGATCTGGGCGGTTTGTTTACCCACGGTAAGCCAGCTGGCCTGGATATTCTTGATATTCGGCAGCATAATACGGCTGATGGCGATCATCCGGATATATTCATCCGGTGTGGTCAGGTTATGTACGCCCCTGATGCGCGCCAGCAAAGTATCTACATCCTGGAAAGTCCAGGGAATGAAGGCGAGAAAACCTTTGGCATTCTCCGGTTTCCTGCTTTGTACTTCCCGGATCCTGACTAAATGAATAAAACGTTCTTCCAGTGTTTCCACATGACCAAACATCATGGTGGCACTGGTGGTGATATTGAGTTTATGCGCTTCGTGCATCACGGCCAGCCACTCGTCTGCCCCGCATTTTCCTTTGGAGATAAGGCGTCTCACCCTGTCTACCAGGATCTCGGCACCCGCACCCGGCAAAGAGTCCAGACCCGCTTCCTGTAAGGCTTTCAGGGTATCGTGGTGACTCATTTTTTCCAGCTTACTGATATGTGCCACTTCGGGCGGCCCGAGTGCGTGCAGTTTAATGGTGGGGAACTCCTGCTTGATGGCGCGGAAAGTGTTGGTATAGAAATCAAGTCCCAGTTCCGGATGGTGTCCGCCTTGTAACAGCAACTGATCGCCGCCGTATTTCAGGGTTTCGGTGATTTTTTTACGGTAAGTATCCATATCGGTGATATAGGCATCCGCATGGCCGGGGATCCGGTAAAAATTACAGAACTTACAATTGGCTATGCACACATTGGTGGTGTTCACGTTCCGGTCTATCTGCCAGGTTACTTTGTTATAAGGCACCTGTATCTTCCGCATTTCATCGGCTACATACATCAGTTCTGTGAGGGGGGCATGTTCAAATAAGAACATCCCTTCTTCGATACTGAGGAACTCAAATTTCAGGGCTTTCTGGTACAGATCGGCTAATTGCATATTCAACACTTTATAAGAAGAACAAAGGTACTGCGATATGGTTGATTGACCTTGCATCGAAAACCAATTATTTGCTGTCCTTCATTTGGGCCGTTTATCTTCTATCCGGGCAACCTCATACAGATAATGGCCGTTTGCATCTGAAATCATCCTATTTTCAACCTGCATGAAACCGGTCTTAATTGCATTTGCCATGTTTTGCCTTAGTATCAGCGGCAAAGCGCAGGAGGAATTTGTTTCTCCGGAGGCAAAACTATTGACCAGATTCTCCTTTACCCAGCTAAGCGGCGGCATCGTGATCGTTCGGGCCGTTCTCGACAATTATCCCGATACACTCAATTTCGTTTTTGATACCGGAAGCGGCGGTATTTCCCTGGATTCTACTACGGTAGATTTGCTGAAACTGCCCACTGTAAAAACAGAAAAGACCATCCGTGGCATCGCAGGTATCAAAAACGTGGATTTTACCATGGGGCATACCCTGAAACTGGGCACACTGGAAGTAGAAAAGCTCGATTTTCATATCAATGACTATGAATTGCTGACCAGTGTATACGGGATCCGTATCGACGGTATTATCGGCTACAGCTTTCTGCGCAGGTATATCGTAAGACTGGATTATGATAACATGTTTATCGAAGTGTATTCGCCGGGTTCCTTCAAATATCCCCGCGGCGGTTATATGCTGAAACCTAATTTCTCTACGCTTCCGTTGCAGTCTGCCGCGATACAGGACGACAGGCTGATTGTGAGCCGATTTATTTTTGATACCGGTGCGGGACTCAGTTTTCTGTTATCCAAAGATTTTGTGGATGATAGTGTGGTATTCCGTAAGAAACGGAAATTTTATCCTACACAGGCAGAAGGGCTGGGGGGCAAACGGCAGATGTCTATTTCGGTGGTCAAGGAAGTGAAGCTGGGCCCTTACAAGTTCAAGCGGGTGCCGATACATATTTTTGAAGATGAATACAATGTTACTTCGTATCCTTTACTCGGTGGACTGATCGGCAATGATATCCTGCGCCGTTTTAACGTGATCCTGAACTATCCGGAGCAGAGTATCCATATCAAACCCAATACGCATTACAACGAAAGCTTCGATTATTCCTATACCGGTCTGGGTATTTACCTGGTGGATGGAGAAATCAGGGTAATTGATATCATGCCGGGCTCGCCCGGAGACAAAGCCGGTTTTCTGCCGGGTGATGTGATCTTTTCTGTAGAAACCAATGTTTCCAAGAACATCCAGACCTACAAAAACCTCTTCCAGAACAGCATCGGCAAAATGCGCGTAGTCATCTTCCGCGACCAGAAACCCCTGGTGCTTACGATTGATATCAAAGATATCAGGCGGTAGGGGGTGGGAATATTGAACAGAGGAACAGATGAACAGATGATCGGAAGTAATGTAATAAATCAATCTCTCCGTTCATCCGTTCCTTGTTCGTCTGTTCATCTGTTCCTCTGTTCATTTTCCTCTTTTCGTAGTTCCAGTTTTCCCGAATCCCCTATTTTGCAGCTTCTTTAATCGTGTGTATGATCAGATATGACCGTTTTGTATTGGATAATGGCCTGCGGTTGCTGGTTCATGAGGACCATTCTACCCCGATGGCAGTGGTGAATATTATGTATGATGTGGGTGCCAGAGATGAGAACCCTGCCCAGACCGGCTTCGCTCACCTGTTTGAACACCTGATGTTCGGCGGCAGCATCCATATCCCCGATTATGACGAGCCCCTGCAGCGCGCAGGGGGTGAGAACAATGCCTATACTACCAACGACCTCACCAATTATTATTGCCAGTTACCGGCAGCAAACATAGAAACCGCTTTCTGGCTGGAGAGCGACCGGATGTTGAGTCTTGCCTTCGGGCAAAAAAGCCTGGATGTGCAGAAAAAAGTAGTGTGCGAAGAGTTCAAGGAACACTATATCAACAAACCCTATGGCGATGTGTGGCATAAAATGCGGGAGCTGGCTTATACCACACACCCGTATCGCTGGATGACGATCGGCAAGGAACTGAGTCATGTAGAGAATGCCCATATCGACGATGTAAAGAATTTTTTCTTCAAACATTACCGGCCGGTAAATGCGATCCTGGTGGTGGCAGGACATGTGGAACTGGAAAAAATCAAACAACTGGCGCAGAAATGGTTTGGCGATATCCCCATGGGAGAAAAATACAACCGCTCCCTGCCGCAGGAACCCAGGCAAACGCAGGCGCGCGTATCTACTGTATATGCAGATGTGCCGTTGGATGCGTTTATCAAAACCTGGCATATGGATGCACGGCTGGATAAAGGGTATTATGTAATGGACCTTGCCACAGAAGTGCTGGGCGGTGGCGGATCATCGCGTTTATACCAGGCACTGGTAAAAGAGAAACAGCTGTTCTCGAGTATCGACTGTTATCATTTCGGCAGTATTGATAAAGGTTTACTGGCCGTAGAAGGCAAACTGGTAAAAGGCGTTGCCATGGAAGCAGCTGCCAAAGCCGTTGAAGAAGAGATCGAGAAAATACAGGCAGTTGCTATCAGCGATGCTGAACTGCAGAAGGTGAAAAACAAAACAGAGAGCGTAATTGCATTTGAAGATATGGGCGTGATGAGTAGGGCCAACAGCCTGGCCATGTACGAACTGCTGGGCGATGCGGAACTGATGAACACCGAACTGGCACGTTACCAGGAAATTACAGCAGCAGATGTGCAGCAATACTGCAAAGAAGTATTCCGGAACGATAACAGCAACACCTTATTTTATCACACTAAGTAAAGAGCATGACCAACAGAACAAGTGCGCCGGAGATCATTGATGCGGTTAATATGCAATTGCAGTTACCACCCTACGAACAGTACACCCTCGATAATGGAGTACCTGTGTACAGCATAGATGCGGGAGCACAGGAAGTGATACTGGTAGAATGGGTGTTTTATGCGGGGAACTGGTACGAAGAAAAAAATATTGTAGCTGCCACCACCAACTTCATGCTCAAGAATGGTACCCGGCAGAAAAAAGCCTTTACTATAAATGAGCATTTTGATTTTTATGGTGCATACCTGAACAGGAGCTGTTATAATGAAACAGCCACTATTACCCTGCATTGCCTCAGTAAACATTTACCGGAACTGTTGCCGGTGGTAGCAGAGTTGATGACGGAATGTATTTTCCCCGAAGAAGAATTGGCGATTTATAAGCAGAACCAGAAACAAAGACTGGAAGTGAACCTGAAGAAATGCGACTTCATTGCTAACCGGTTGATTGATGAATATGTTTATGGGTTTCATCATCCCTACGGAAAATATACGTCTACACTGGATTACGATAACCTGCAGCGCGATGAGCTGGATGCTTTTTACCGGAAATTTTATACGGGGGGTAAATGCCTGGTATTCGTGGCAGGTAAATTGCCTGGGGATATTCAGCAACAATTGAATACCAATTTCGGACACCTGCCTTTTCAGCCACAAAACCTGCCTGCGGTAAACTTTAACACGCACCCGGCAGAGACCAAAAAATACAATATCATCAATGATGAGAATGGTGTACAGGGAGCGATCCGTATTGCGCGGCCCTTCCCTAACAGGCATCATCCTGATTTTTCAAAGGCACAGGTGCTGAATAATATTTTCGGTGGTTTTTTCGGATCCAGACTGATGAGTAATATCCGCGAAGACAAAGGGTATACCTACGGCATACATAGTTATATGCAGAACCATATCCATACCAGCGCCTGGATGATCAGCACCGAAGCGGGGCGGGATGTATGCGCTGCTACCATTGAAGAAGTGTACAAAGAAATGGCGATCCTGCGCAATGAACCCGTAGAAGCAGAAGAACTGGACCTGGTACGCAATTACATGATCGGCTCCCTGCTCGGAGACCTGGATGGCCCGTTCCAGATCATTGCCCGCTGGAAGAATTATATCCTGAACGGCCTGACCGAAGAATATTTCTACAACAGCATTAAAACCGTACAAACCATCACCGCCGAAGAGATCCAGGCCCTTGCCCAGCATTACCTGGAGCCGGATTCGTTTTATGAAGTGGTAGTGGTGTAGGAATTTTGAATATCGAATATCGAACAGGGAATATCGAACGCCGAAGTAACGCTCCGATCGATATTCGGTGTTCCCTGTTCGATATTCGATATTTAAATGGTAACTTAACCTTTCAAAAGATCCATATGGGAAGGTTCTTTGCTAAAACCATCGCTACAGCTGTGGCTGTTCTGTTCGCCGCTTATGTATTGAAAGGGGTACAGGTAGATAGTACGGTAACGGCTTTGCTGGTGGCCGTAGTGCTGGGTTTGCTGAATAGTTTTATCAAGCCTATCCTGATCATCCTGACTATTCCCATTACCATTATCACCCTCGGACTCTTCCTTTTATTCATCAATATCCTGATCATTAAATGGGCCGCCAGTCTGGTACCGGGTTTTACGGTAGATGGTTGGGTATCTGCTTTACTGTTCAGCCTGGTGGTCAGTTTTGTTTCTTCACTGATCGAAGCCCTGATCGGTTCTAACAACGACGGGAACAAAACCTCATAAGGTTTTCAGCAATTCCTTTACTTTTTCACTGATATAATCACGCACTTCATTAAATGCAGCAGGCTCCATGTGTTTGGGATCGGGGATCTGCCAGTCGATAAACTGTTTGGCAGGCATCCACGGACAGGCGTCGCCACAGCCCATGGTTACCACAGCATCAAAAGGCGCATATTGTTCTACTTCCTGTAATGATTTACTATCGTGTGTACTGAGATCGTACCCCAGTTCTTTCATGGCGGCAATGGCTTTGGGGTTAACGATACCACTGGGTTTACTGCCGGCGCTATAGGCTTCCACCGTATCACCGCCATGCAGGATGGCAAAAGCCTGGCTCATCTGGCTGCGGTTACTGTTCTCTACACAAACAAATAATACTTTCTTTTTGACTGACATAGATGATGATTGTTATGAGTTGAGATTTTGTGTATTCGATACTTCTAAATCGGTATGATTAAAAAAACTGCTATTGTAAGGTGATCGATGAATTATTTCTAATCAGTGCCTGTGGACGGGCCTCTTTGGGTTCGGTGTCGAGCGAAGCACAGACAGATCAGATCATGCGAAGCAGATCTGATCAGAAGCCAAAGCAGCCCGGTAACAGGCACGGGGCCCAGCGGCCGTGAGCGACATGTAATCCCGAATAATAGGGTGATTGATTTCAATAGCGCAAGATGTTATGAGTTCGTAAGCGGTTTCGTATAATATTTTCTCTGCAGCCAGAAAGCCACATTCACCAAAGCGATGAGTGCCGGTACTTCTACCAGTGGGCCGATGACACCTGCAAATGCTTGTCCGGAATTAATGCCGAATACACCAATGGCTACGGCAATAGCGAGTTCAAAATTATTGCCCGTTGCAGTAAAAGAAACGGCGGCGTTTTTGGCATAATCGGCACCCAATGTTTTGGCAACAAAAAAGCTGGAGAGAAACATCAGGATAAAATAGATCACCAGCGGGATAGCAATTCTTACAACATCCATCGGTATGCGAACAATAAGTTCCCCTTTTAAACTGAACATGACGAGGATCGTAAATAAAAGTGCGATCAGTGTAATGGGTGAGATAAAGGGAACAAATTTCTGCTGAAACCATTCTTCGCCTTTGAGACGGATCAGTGTGTACCGACTGATCACACCGGCTGCAAAAGGAATACCGAGATAAATAGCGACTGATTCTGCAATCATGCCGATGGTGATATTCACTTCGAGTCCTTTGATGCCGAACAGGGGTGGCAAAATGGTAATAAAGAGCCAGGCATACACGCTGTATAATAATACCTGGAAAATACTGTTCAATGCTACCAGTCCTGCGGCATATTCGCGGTTTCCTTCTGCCAGTTCGTTCCATACTACTACCATCGCAATACAACGGGCGAGGCCGATGAGAATGAGACCGATCATGTATTCCGGATAGCCCTGTAAAAAAACAATGGCCAGCAGAAACATCACAATGGGTCCAATGATCCAGTTCAGCAATAGCGAGGCACCCAGCACTTTGGTATTGGTAAATACTTCGTGCATTTTTTCATAACGCACTTTGGCGAGGGGAGGATACATCATCAGGATCAAACCAACTGCCAGTGGAATATTCGTAGTGCCACTGGAAAACTGATTGATAAAACCAGCAGAGGAAGGAAACAAATAACCGATGCCTACCCCGATCGCCATGGCCAGAAAGATCCATAAGGTGAGATAGCGGTCGAGGAAACTGAGTTTTTTTCTTTCGTGAGCCGGGGCGCAGTTGTTGGCAGACATTTGATTCAATTATACGTGAGCACTTCTTTTTTCCAATAACACGGTATCTCTCCAAATACCATTCATTTTACCGATTTTTTCACGGGTGCCTACGATGCGGAAACCGCAGGCTTTATGAATAGCGAGACTGGCTTCATTCTCCGGGAACACACCTGCCTGCAGGGTCCACAGGTTTTCTTTTTCACTTTCCGTGATGAGTGCCTGCAGTAGTTGTTTACCCACTCCTTTGCCGCGGGCAGCTGCACTTACGTACACACTGACTTCGCCCACACCGGCATACACACATCGGCCACTAACGGGTGTGATGGCGGCCCAGCCCAAAACGGTATCGTTTTCAACAGCAACCAGTCTGGGTTTTTTACTATGTGCCGCATCCCATTCTTCCCAGGATGGTGCCGTGGTTTGAAAAGTAGCATTACCGGTGGCAATGCCTTCCTCATAAATGGTTTTCACAGCTTCCCAATGTTCGGGAAGGAGTTTGGTAATAAGCATACAACAAATTTATGTTTACGCCTTAGCGCCTTTGCGGGAAAATTTTCCCGTAAAGGCGCTAAGGCGCGGGTTGATATTAATTACAGCAGCCGGAACCGGGTACACAGCAGGCTTCTTTCTCCACAGGTTTTTCGGCATATACGGTTACGCTGTAAATGCCCATATTACTGTTACGGAAAGCGGCGATCTCTTCCTGGCTGATATAGTTACTGAGAATATCATCCGGGATATTGATCAGTTTTTCTTTCTGTACGGTGATATTGGTAAAACCGGTGGTGTTGATCAGTTCCAGATATACCTGTTTCTGAATAGCACCGGATACACAGCCCGCATACATTTCAGCGGCTTGTTTTAATGGGGCAGGCAGTTCTCCTTCGAGTACAATATCAGAAATGCTGAAATGGCCGCCGGGTTTTAATATGCGGTATACTTCTTTTAATACATTGAATTTATTGGGAACGAGGTTGAGTACACAGTTACTCACTACCACATCGGCTACATTGGCCGATACGGGCATGTGTTCGATATCTCCAAAACGGAATTCCACATTGTGATAACCGAGTTTCTCTGCGTTGGCTCTCGCTTTCTCAATCATTTTTTCTGTGAAATCGATGCCGATCACTTTCCCTGTTTCGCCGGTGGCGGCACGGGCTACAAAACAATCGTTGCCGGCACCACTGCCAAGGTCGATCACCACATCTCCTTTTTTGATCTGCGCAAATTGCGTAGGTAAACCACAGCCGAGGCCCAGATCCGCATCTGCGTTATAACCCTGCAGTTGCGAATAATCATCAGCCATCAGGTTATACACTTCATCGCTGCAGCAGCCGGAGCCGCAGCAGGAAGACAGGTTCTGTGTGCGCGATTGATCAGCGATCTCGCCGTACTTTTCTTTTACCAATGCTTTTAATTCCTGTTCGGTTTGCATAATATATTTTTTATGGTTTGTAATAACGCCTTTGCACTTCAACAGAACGCATTCTGTAAGAGTGCAGAGGCGCGTTTGTTAACAACAGTTGGTGGCGTTATCCGTTTTCAGCGATGTAAAAAGAGAGTCAAAGACCCCGTGCAGTTTTTCAAATGCTTCGCGGTTGATGCAGTAACAGCTTTTGGGTCCGTCGATGGTTCCTTTAATGAGGCCGGCGTTCTTTAATTCTTTTAAATGCTGCGAAACGGTGGATTGTGCCAGGGGTAATATGTCTACGATCTCGCCGCAGATACAAGCGTTTTGCGCGGCAAGGATCTTTAAAATGGCAACACGGGCCGGGTGCGAAAGCACTTTGGCGATGGCTGCCAGGTCCTGATCTTCCTGTGTAAATATCTCTGTTTTAGCGGATGCCATTGGTTTATCGTTTTTGTACGATAGAACAAAGAAAAGAAGATTTTCTGATTAATCGTACAAATACGATAAATATTTTTTGAGATTTTTAGACTGCCGCCACTCATCAATAAATAGAACCGTCTACCATTTCGATATTTTTTGAATTTTTCATATCCATCTGTAAATCAATAATTTATAGTAAGCCAGTTATTGTCCGCTACCTATTACTTGAAAAAAACTGGTACTATGTGTTGCATAGTACCAAATAAATGCACATCTTTGTGTTGTCAAAGGGAATGAACCGGGAGAATCCCCAAAGAGAGATTCTCCTCCACCTTGAAAAAATTAAAAACATTCTAAATAAAGAAATCATGAAAACGCAAAACAACTTCTTCTTTCAGACACTTGGCGAAAACCAGTTGAATAACTTAGTGAAAGAAGTAAAAGAAACCGTAGCTACCCATGTTGCCCAGGTAAACCCCAAATCCAGTTTTGGAATGGTTGACCTCTGGAACCTGGAACGTAGCCGCAGAACAAGAATCGTTAGAAGGCATTTGGCATAAACAAAGCCCGCTCGAAAACCTATCATTCAATCACAACGCCTGCCATTTTCAAAGGAAAGCGGCAGGACAAAAACGCCGGTTATGGACATTCAGAACACACAAAGTCAGATGCGAAAGGGCGTATTGGAGTTTTGTATTTTATCCATCATTCGCCAGGGCGAGGTATATCCTTCCGACCTGGTAGAGCGGATGAAAGCAGCCAACCTCCACATCCTGGAGGGTACCCTCTATCCATTGCTTACCCGATTAAAAAATGCAGGTTTGCTAACTTACCGCTGGGTAGAAAGCAATAGCGGACCGCCCCGTAAATATTTCGTGATGACCGATAAGGGCCTCGAATTCTACGGCGAACTGGAAAGAACCTGGCAGGAACTGGCGGATGCTGTTCATGCTTTGACACAACCTGTAGAAAACCCATCATCCGAAACCAACCAATCCCAACCTTAACCAACCATAAAATTGAACTGACATGAAAAAGGTAATTAATATAAACTTTCAGGGCAGGGTAATTCCCATTGAGGAAGCTGCCTACGACATGCTGAAGCAGTATGTAGAAAGTTTGCGCAGGTTCTTTGCAGATGAGGAGGGACGTGATGAGATCATCAATGATATCGAGGGCCGTATTGCTGAACTGTTTGGTGAGACCCTGAAAAAAGGCAGCACCTGCATTACTGATGCAGATGTGAACCAGATCATCGAAAGCATGGGTCGCCCCGAAGACTTCGAAGGCGAAGAAGGCAAAGTAAAATCGCAGCTGGGCGGAGAAGAAAGCAGCAACAGCAGTAAATCCGGTTTCCACACAGCCGAAACAGAAACTCCCCGCGGCCGTTTATACCGCGATGAGAACGACAAGATCCTGGGTGGTGTGTGCGGTGGTCTGGCGAGTTACTTACGTGTAGACCCTACCATCGTTCGTCTGGTATTTGCCGTGATCAGCTTTGGTGCCGGAACCGGGATCCTTCTCTATATCTTATTATGGATCATCCTGCCATCCAAATCACTGATTCATACTACCTCTACCAAACGTTTGTACCGTAACCCCGAAGAAAAAGTGGTGGCCGGTGTTGCCAGTGGTATCGCTTCTTATTTTGATATCGCAGTATGGATACCCCGTCTGATCTTTGCTTTGCCACTGGTACTCGGTATCATTAACTCTATCTTCAGAGGTATCATGTGGTTTGATGTGGATCCTTTCCCCAGCATCCTCTTCGGTTCTTTCGGCGGTACCCTCTTTATTGTGTATGCCGTATTGTGGGCCGTGATACCTGAAGCCAAAAGCGCTTCGGAGAAACTGGAAATGCGTGGTGAGAAAGTAGACCTGAATACCATCAAGAACACGATCCAGGAAGACCTTGAAGGTTTTAAATCACGCGCCGAAAAATGGGGTGGTGAGTTTAAAGACAAAGCCCAACAGTTTGGCCAGGAATTCGGCAGCACCGTAGGCCAGAAAGGCCAGCAGTTTGGAACCGAAGCGGGCTCAGCCATTAAAAGAGGTGGTAGCCGCATCGGCCGCGCTATCGGCATCATGTTCAAAGCTTTCTTCCTGTTTATCGCCGGTATTATCGCTTTTGCGCTGCTGGTGGCTTTATTAGCCCTGATGGTAGCCGGCGTAGGTGTATTTCCTTTAAAGAATTTCTTCCTCGAAGGATTCTGGCAGAACTTCCTCGCATGGTCAACCCTGCTCTTATTCCTCGGTATACCGGTAGTAGCTTTTGTTACCTGGATCATCCGGAGAATCATGGGTGTAAAATCAGGTAATAAATACCTGGGATTCACTTTCGGTGGTCTCTGGTTCATTGGCCTGGTTTGCGGTGGTATACTGGCCGCTTCTATTGCCCGCAATTTTGATGCAAGGGCCCGCGACAAACAGGATTACACCATTGTACAGCCCAGTAACGGTAAACTGATCGTGAATGTACCCGACAGCAAAGTGAAAGTATATGGCCGCTGGTGGAGAATGGACGGGATCCTGAGCATGAGCGATGACAGCCTGTTCCTGAACAATGTTCGCCTGCGTATCGTAAAAAGTAATGACTCGTTATTTCATATAGGTTCTTATAAATACAGCAACGGTCCGGACGAAAATGCTGCCCTGCGTAATGTAAAAGAAATCAGTTATGGTGTGAGTCAGCAGGATAGCCTGATTTACCTCGATCGTGGTTTCTCTCTGCAGCGTGGTACCCGTTTCCGTAACCAGAGTGTGACCGTGAACCTGCAGGTGCCGGTGGGTAAAAGGATTGTGATCAAAGGATCTGTATCGCGCAGACTGAATTCTTTCCATATCAATGCCGGACGTAATGACTGGGATTTTGATGAGGACTGGAACAATGACTACTGGTGGAGTTCTGATGTGGAATATGTGATGACTCCCGGTGGACTGGAGCGTGTAGACAAAAAAGAAGACGACAGCAATAACGATGAGAACAGTGATGACGCTGTAGAGAAATACAAGAAGAGCAAAGAAGAACTGAAAAAAGAATACGAAAAGAAACAAAAAGAAGCGGAAGAGCTGAAAAAGGAACTGGACAAACCGGTTGATACAACCAAGTATCGTTACCAGAAAACAGCGGCTTCTCTTACAGCACCTAATGCAAATAAAGCACCCGATGCCCCTAAAGCACCAGAATCTGATGAGCACCTGCCCCCAGCTTCTGAACTGTCCAGACTGGCATTGATGCAGATGGCTTTATAAACTCGGTTGAAGTTGGGATTCAAGAACCCTGTCTTGCTCACAGGATGGGGTTCTCCCTTTCAATTCCCCCACTGGCATTCATTCAACAGCATCTTACTATTATTCATTCCCGGAACCGCAATCGTATTAACTGCTTGCCCGGGATCTCATGCATATACCGTATGAAAAAATATTTTCCGAGACTGCTTTTATTACTGGTGATACTGCTAGCCATTGGGTACCTCGTATCCTGGAAATCACCCGCGTATTATCTTCCGCAAAAAGCCTATAACCCTTCGGACAGTATTGTTTTATTCGGCAGTTATACCGGTGAACATCCAAGACCGATGATCGTTACCCAACCCGGTCTGGTCATATTCGGTGCCGCCCATACACGCAACCCCGATGCACCTGAGATCAAACAAATGGAAGCGGAATGGAAACGCTTGCAACCCACGGTGGCACTGGTAGAAGGGAGATTGGGATTTTTATTTCCGGGATTGATGGATCCGGTAAAAACGCTGGGCGAGGGCGGAGCGGTTAAACACCTTGCTCACCGCGATGGGATCAGGATCTATAACTGGGATCTTTCCAAAGAAGCGCTGGCCCAACAGCTGGAAGGGGAAAAATTTACAAAAGACCAGATCGCTTTACAACAGATCCTGAATCCTTATTTCAGTAATCTCCGTTTTGGCAAACCCGCTTCACCGGAAAATTTTGTAGAGGAATATCTCAAACGCGCCGCTTATGTGAACCTGCAGGACAGTATCAAAAACGTTGCTGATGTAGATAGGTACTGGAAAAAATATTTCCCTTCCGGTCCGGACTGGCGCGAAGTATCTGATGAACACACCCTGCCCGGTTTTCTGGCACCCCTGATGGCTTTTTCGAACGATCTGCGTAATCAGCAATTAGTGGCCGCTGTAAAAGAGCTGACAGCTAAGGGAGAAAAAGTATTTGTGGTCTGTGGTTCCAGTCATGCGTATTGTGTGGCACCGGCATTCCGCTAAAAAATCGCAAAAAAACATACTATCCACCTGTAAAACCTGTTCTATGAAAAAGTTTGTGATTGCCCTGGTGATTATATCTGTGTTATGTATCGTCGGTTTTTTGCAGGCGGTGCAATACGGGTTCAGTAACCGCAATGGCGTATCTGTTCGTGTAAAAGAATCGGATGACACGTATCGTTTGTATGCAAGTTATGCCAGTTACAAAGCCGAAAGGGTGCACCAGTACCTGCGCAAAGAACTCAAGAACGAGCTGTTCCGCAAAAGAAGGGTAGACGCAGACCTGACCCTCGAAGACCGTACCCATTTTCATATCAAGATCAGTCCCGGCAAACTCCTGATCCAGTTCAATAAAACGGAAAATGATTACGATTCCTATTTCCGCATCAAACAACTCGGCGAAGGCATCAAACGCCGCCTCACCGTAGACTAAACATCCCCCAACTAGTAACTATTAACTATTAATTATTAATTACTAACCGCCCATGCCTCCCTCCTTAACCCGCATACTACTCATCTGTTGCCTGCTTTTTTCACTGATCGCCAAAGGCGCTGCACAAACATCCCATCAGCAACCTGGTCACGGTGCACTGTATAGTGAGCTGTACAGCATGGACAGCCTGCTTTTTACTGCGTTTAACACAAGAGACCTGACCAGTCTGCGAACCTATTTTTCAACCGATCTGGAATTGTACCAGGATAATGTGGGGGTTCGTAATTACGAACAGGCCATGGATGCTTTTAAAGGATTATTCTCCCGCGAATACATACTTACCCGCGAGCTGGTGAAAGGCAGTATGGAAGTATATCCCATCAAAGATTTCGGGGCCATACAATCCGGCCTGCACACGTTCAGCCATGTAGAAAACGGGAAGCTGGAAAAAGGAACATTCAAGTTCATGCATGTATGGGAGAAGACAAAAGCGGGCTGGAAGATCAAAAGGCTCATTACTTACGATCATTGATGAGGGATGCAGTTGAGAAAAGCAGCGAACCATTCGCTGCTTTTTATTTTTTAGGCAGGAGTGCTTCACCTATTTTTGCGGCTGTTTATCAAACAGTACGCCATGAAGTCTACTCCTTTTACCCAGAAACATATTGCCCTCGGCGCCAAAATGGCTGAATTTGCGGGGTATAATATGCCAATCAGTTATAGTGGTATCAATGATGAACACGCCACTGTTCGTAAAAATGCAGGTGTGTTTGATGTGAGTCATATGGGTGAATTTATCCTGAAAGGAGAAAATGCACTGGACCTGATCCAGCGGGTTACTTCCAACGATGTGTCTAAGATCACTGATGGACAGGCACAGTATGGCTGTTTACCGAATGAGCAGGGCGGCATTGTAGATGACCTGATCGTGTACTGTATCGAATTCAATAAAGTGTACATGATTGTGGTGAATGCGTCTAATATTGAAAAAGACTGGAACTGGATCAGTAAGTATAATACCAAGGGTGTAGAGATGCACAATGTGAGCGAGAAAACCTGTTTGCTGGCTATCCAGGGTCCGCACGCCACCAAAATTCTGCAGCCATTGGTGGATGCAGATATCATGAACCTGAAATATTACACTTTCACCAAGGGTAAATTTGCCGGTGTAGATAATGTGCTGGTAAGCGCCACCGGTTATACGGGTTCGGGTGGGGTAGAAATTTATTTTGAAGACAAAGACGGCGCGGCCGACAAGATCTGGGACGCCATTTTTGAAATAGGCACTCCACAGGGATTAAAACCGATAGGTCTGGGTGCGAGGGATACGCTGCGCCTGGAAATGGGGTATTGCCTGTATGGAAATGATATTGATGATACCACTTCGCCACTGGAAGCGGGTCTGGGCTGGGTAACCAAATTCACCAAAGATTTTACCGCCAAAGAAATTCTGCAGCAACAGAAAGCTGCAGGTGTTACCCGTAAACTGGTAGGTTTTGAAATGATCGATCGCGGAATACCGCGTCATGATTACCTGATCAAAGATGCGGCTGGTAATACCATCGGTAAAGTAACCAGCGGTACCCAGGCACCTTCGCTGGGTAAAGCCATCGGACTGGGTTATGTAGCCATTGCACATGCAGCCATTGATAGTGAGATCTTTATTGATATCCGGAATACACCGGTAAAAGCCAAAGTGGTAAAAGCACCTTTTGCTTAAAAGGTAATTCAGAATAGTATATCACCGCCAGCCATTACGGCTGGCGGTTTTTTTTTGACTGTTATTAACACTGTTTTGTATTTGTTGATAATAATAAGTTTTGACTGAGAACCCCGCTGGGTAGATTTGTAACATGATGAAAAGAATGCTGACCCTGCTTCCGGTTTTGTTATTACTGGTCTGTTCCTGTCACCGCAAACAGGTGCCTGCTTCTTCTGCAGAAGTTAGCGGAACAGAAACCGGTATGGCTTCTTTTTATGCAGAAAGTTATAATGGCCGTAAAACAGCCAACGGAGAGATCTATAACTCCTCTAAATTAACGGCTGCGCACAAAAAACTTCCCTTTGGTACCAGGGTAAAAGTGACCAATCTCTCTAACGGCAAATCCGTAAAAGTACGTATCAACGACCGTGGCCCTTTTGTGGCTGGCCGCATCATCGACCTCACCAGAAGCGCCGCCAAAAAAATCGATATGGTGAATGCGGGGGTGGTGAGGGTGCGGATCAGGTATTGAACAGATGAACAGACGAACCGATGAACAAGGAACTGACGAACATGTTCATTTATAGAAAATAGCTATCGTTATCTGTGTAACTCCCTGTCTCACTTATATCAACCAATTCATCTGTTCTTCTGTTCCTTGCTCGTCTGTTCATCTGTTCAATCATTCCTTCCCCGCACCACCATCACCCACTCCTTCCCCAATACCCGATACCCATAATCATAACAGAAAAAAACAGGATGCCCTTTCCGGTTGGGTAACTGGTGGGTGAAATAGTGAAAGCTGAAACCTTTTCGCTGTAATAACTCGCGTGAGATCCTGGTAAGGGGTTTGGTAGCTGGTAGCAGATTTTCGAGGATATGCCGGTTTCTGCGAAGGTTGTAGTTGATGCTGCGCATACAGTTGTTGCTATCACTATGTAAGGTGTTGTGATGGGTGTTACGGCAATAATCGTTGCAGAATTTTTTGTCGGTTCTGCCATGCAGGGCTGCCTGGCAGGTAAGGCAGTGTTTGACAACAGTGATCATGGTGTGCAGGATTAATGGTACAGACCTTGATCACTAAAATAGTGATGGAAGCGATAAGGGTAAAGCGTATTAATACGCTTTACAACAGGTTTTTTCGCTGTATTCAGGATTGGTGTTGACTGATGACCTGCTGTAACTGGTTAGCGGCAACCACGCCGGACTGTCTCCAAACGGGTTGCCCGTTCTTGAAAAGGATCAGCGTAGGCACTCCCTGTATCTGAAACCGGGAAGCCAGGGCCGGATTCTTGTCTACGTCCATTTTCAGGATGGTGGCATCGTTACCTACTTTGGTTTTCAGGTCTTTTAAAATAGGGGCCATCATTTTACAGGGGCCGCACCACTCGGCAAAAAAATCTACCAGTACCAGTTTCTCTTTGTTGAGTATGTCTGAAAATGCTGCCATATCAGGATTGTTTAGTGGGTTCTTTTTCGATGGAACACTGGCCGCCATAACAGTTGCCGGAGGCACAACCAAAAGCCAATAAACCCATGGATGCAAAATAAATACCCGGTATTAACCAGAACCATTCACGGTCAATAATCCCCTGCACCACCACGTATAGGCCCATGGCCAGGTATAAAGCTCTTCTGAACGACCAACCTGTGAGTATTCTGTTTTTCATATTAATTCAGTTTGTTTTGCAGGCTGGCCCATCCGCCGCCGTTATATACTTCTGCATAACCATTGGCCTGCAAAATCTGTCTGGCCGCACCACTGCGCATACCCGATGCACAACAGGTAATCACCGGCTGGTTCTTTTTGATCTTGACCAATTGCGTTTGCAGATTGTCTAAAGGAATATTCACTGAACCTTTGATATGTCCGCCATTAAATTCAGCGGGTGTTCTTACATCGATGATCTGTGCGCCTTTTTTCATCAGTTCGGCATAATCTGTTGCCGGGCCCATGCCCAGCAGGCTTTTTAAAGCTTCTAACATGTATCGGAATTTAGTTTAGTTGCGCTACGGTTTCTTTTTTGTTGGAGAAGATGGATACGCCATTGTAGTTCACATCCCAGGTAACCGGCATGATTTTCTTGAGCATATTACTTACGCCGCAATATTTTTCCTGCGAATCGGTAACGGCCTGTAAAGCGGCATCACGGTTTTCGGCAGGTCCTTTGAAATCGTATACCAGGTGAATGGCTGTATATTCAATCGGCGCCTGTTTGCTGATCTCACCCGATACTTTCATATCAAAATCGGTTACTTCCTTACCGGCTTTTCGCAGCATGGCTACTACATCCATTCCTGTGCAGCCCGATAAGGCTGAAAGAATAAAAGGTTTGGGAATCGGCCCCTGGTCTTCACCACCCACTCTTTCCGGTGCATCCATCACAATCGTATGTCCGTTAACCAATGCGTTGAACTGCATTTTACCCATCCATTGGGTTTCAATTTCGTGTGTCATTTGGTTTCTTTTTTGGTAGGAGTAAAAAATCGGTTGGTATTAATACCGAAAGGCAGGTACAAAGGACAGAATCCCACCATACTGGTAATAATCATGGCCAGACCCAGAATAACGGCACTGATGGCCAGTCCTTCGGTAATCGAATCGGTAAAATACAGGATGGTAAATACAACGGCTGCCAGTAATAAACGGATCACCCTGTCTGTAACGCCCACATTCATCTTCATAGTTGTATCTCTTTTGTGATACAAAATTACCAACTGTGGTTGGGGCTATCTGTGACAAATGTTACATATCGCCTAATAACCTTACCTGGTTTCGGTAGAGGAGCAGTTTTTTCTGGTTTTCCAGCTTTTTCAGGAGGCGGGAGATGACAACACGGGAAGTGGCCAGTTCAGTGGCTATTTGCTCATGCGATAAATTCAGAAGCGGAGAACCGGTAATCTTTACTTTTTCTTTGAGATAACGCACCAGCCGCTCATCCAGCTGCTGAAAAGCGATCTGGTCTACCGTCTGCAACAGTTCATGAAACCGGAAATGGATGGTCCGCATCACAAAACTTTTCCAGGTAGGGTATTTAACGATCCACTGGTCCATCACGGTGATGGGCAGGAACAGGATCTCAGAATCTTCTTCTGTAACCGCTTCAATTTCGCTGGGAAACTGCTGCATGCAGCAGGTAAAAGTCATGGCACAACTCTCAGCCGGATTCAGGTAATAGAGCAGTAATTCCTTTCCTTCCTCATCTACCCTGGAGATTTTGATAGATCCGGATAAGAGGATCGGGATCTGCCTCACGGTTTGGCCAATAGACACCAGTTTGGTGCCAGCCGGTACAAAACGATGTTCGGCTTTGGCTTCCAGTTCTTCTAATAGTTCGGGTTCAAAAACGGTATCAAGTAAAGGGTATAGGCTCATGGTTATCCCAAAGATACGCAGACCCGGATAGATCTGTGTTTGCACCAGCCAATTCTCAACGGATCACCGTTACCGAGCCGGAGAAAAGCAGGTTCCTGAAATTGGGGCGTACAATATAATAATACGTGGCTACCGGAACCGGTTTGCCATTGAATGTGCCATCCCAGGGGCGGTCATAGCCTACAGAACTGAAGATCTTCTGTCCGGTCCGGGTAAAGACCTCAACAGTGGAGCCGGGATAATTGGCTAACTGAGGGATATACCATAGATCATAAATACCATCGCCATTGGGCGAGAAGATATTGGGGATGGTGATCGCTTTCAGCACCCTTACAAAAACCTCATCTTCTACAAAACAATCTCCCGTTCCCGTTACTTTGATCCGATAGGTTTGGTTATTTGTGGCGGTCAGTACCGGATTCCGGATGGTAGTACTGCTGAGGTAGTCTCCGGGTGTCCAGAGATAGCTCAGATCAGTTCCCGTGATCTGTGGATTGAAAGTATAGTTTTCTCTCTCAAATAAAATAAGATCCGCCCCCGCATTTACATAAGGGATAGGCCGGATAAGATACTGAAGGGTATCTCTTACAGCAAGGCAATTACCATTATCAATCGAAGTGAGGTAAAAATTGATTTGCCCTTTCTGTATATCTGCGTGCGAAGGGGTATACCTGAAATGCAAAGGGTCTGCATCCAGCCTGCTGAAGGTTCCGGAACCGGAACTCTGCCAACGCCCGCTACCGGCATTACCTACCAGTCCCTGCAGGTTAATCAGAGAATCATTGGCACAAACAACACCATCTGCTCCGGCATTTACAAAGGGTGCCGGGCTAATGGTAAGCTGCATAGAGGAACTGGTTACCGCACATACTTTGTTATTGGTAGTAGTGAGTGTAAGTATAACCGACTTTTTTACAGAATCCGCTGCAGCTGGTAGATACCTGGCAGTTAAGGTATTGGCATTCGGGCTAAAAGATCCCTTGCCATTACTGGTCCAGATGCCGGTTTTTGTATCTTCTCCGCTAATGCTGCCGGTAAGAAAAACAGAAGCATTATTGGCACAAACTGTCACATCCCTGCCGGCACTGGCCACAGCGGGTTTTACTACGGTTACTTTGGTAAATGCCGTATCACCTTTACAGCCATTTCTGGTAGCGGTTACAAAATAGGTTTCGCCATTGGCGGCAGTGATATCCGAAAGTTTGGGGTTCTGATCGCTGGACCGGAACCCGGAACTGCTGCCCCACTGGTAGCTGGAGCCTGCCAGACTGTTGGCAGAAAGGGACAATGTACCGCCTTCGCATAAAGGCCCGTTATTGGATACCACCTGAATATTGGGAATCAGGTTTACAAAAACAGTGGTTGATGCGGCACTCGTAGTGGTACAGCCCGGAGTGCTGGCAGTTACATTATAAGTGCCATCGTTCTGTGTAGAAGCTTTCCGGATAACAGGCGAAGACGTATCGGAAGAAAAATTATTAGGACCAGACCATTTGAACCGGGTACTGGCAGTGCCGGTTGCCTGCAGTACGATCGAGTCCAGCACACATACCGGAGAATTGGTTAAGATGGTAGGCGGATCGGGAGGGGTATTGACAGTAATGATGACAGAGTCTGTCAGACCCGCACAACCTGCGATAAAAGCAGTAACAAAATATTTGCCCGCTTTGCTGGTAGCGGCAGAAGGAAGCGATGGATTTTGGGAGAGAGAACTGAATCCCAGCGGACCGCTCCATTGGTAATCGGCACCTGTTAAACCTGCTGTACTGAGTTGGATGGTACTACCCACACATACCGGCGAATTGCTGCTGGCCGCAGGTGCTGCAATAACCGGCGCAATTGTTTTGATGCTGGGCAAACTGGTACAGCCATTCACGGTAACGGAAACCTGGTAGTTTCCTGCAGAGGCAAGTACCACATCATTAATCACCGGATTTTGCAGGGTAGAGGAAAAATTATTGGGCCCCGACCATTGATACGAAGCACCAGTTACTGAACCCGCGAATAAAGATAGTGCTGTACCTACACAAACAGGAGTACTGTTGGTAAGGGCAGGTGCAGCGGGAGTAGGTTTTACCAGTACTGTATGCGTAAAAGCATCGCCCGTACAACCATTGTTTACAGGAATGATCTGGTAAGATACCTGTATACCTGCAGCGGTGGTATTGGTAAGCACTTCGTTAATAGTACTGCTGTTTTGCGTACCACTCTGCGGATTACTGATACCCGCAACTATGGCACGGCTCCAGGTAAAAGAACTGCCCGGCTGATCACTCAGGATCTGGTAAGTTAGGGGCTGCGAAGAGCAGACTTCTCCGGCAGGTGCACTGTTGATCGATGGTTTGGGCGATACAGTAACGGTTACTGCTGCTCTTGGGCCTGTACAGCTATTAATGGTGCTCTGTACATAATAAGTAGCAGTGGCTGATAATACCGGTGTAGTATATACCGCAGTATTGCTGATAGCTGTACCTCCGGTTGCAACAGCATACCATTCATAATTACCGCCGGGTGCAGTAGCGGTTAGTAAAGCGGTATTACCTACACAAACGGCTGCAGCATTCACTGTTGGTGCAGCGGGTGTGGGAATAATAAAAATGCTGACACTGTCTTTTGCTGCTGCACAGGGACCCACAGGATCATCTGTGGTGAGATAAAGTTTAATGGTGGTTTCGTTTACCCCGGGTGTGTATTGCGTTGTTAACTGTGAAGTGGTACTGAAACTGCCGCTACCACCAGACCAGCCCGCAGCGGTTGCCGTTCCGCCAATGATACCCGTGAGACTGACAATGGTACCCGCACAAACCGTTTGATCTACCCCTGCATTCGCCGTAGGTTCGGGATGGATGGTTATCGTATTACTGGCACTGGCTGCAATACAACCACCGGAAGCAGCAATATTATTGGTAACGGTATAGGTGCCCGGTGTACTTTTTTTCAGGTCTATTTCACCGGTGCTGTTGCTTTTAAATACCAGTCCGCTGCTGGCACTAAAAACACCCGCACTGGCCAGGGCCGGAAAATCCGGCATGGCTGTTAATTGCTGCGGACAGTAAGGGCTGTTATAAGAGAATGAAGCATTGGGCGCATTGGTAATGGTTACCGTTGCCGAGCTGGTATACACGCAAACGCCGTTGGTAACAAACTGTATGGTATAGGATCCTGTTTTACTGGCTGCAACATTAATTTCACCGGTGGTAGTATTTGCAAAAACAAGTCCGGCAGGTGAGGCACTGAAAGTACCGGTACCGCCACCTGCAATTACCGGAACAGGATTACTGCCCGATACACAAAACGTACCGGAAGGATAGGTAAATGCCGGATCCTGTATGGGAATAACGGTGGCGGTAACCTGGGTTCTGTTACTGGTACAACCGGATACAGTGGTTTGCACAAAAAAGTGGGTGCTGCTGGTAAGTGCCGGCGTTGTATAGCTTGTAGCAGATGCGAGCAGGGTACCGCCGGATAAGGCATCGTACCATTGATAAGTACCTCCGGGTGCAGTAGCGTTTAAGGTAAGGCTGTTGCCTGTACATACACTACCCCCGGATGCAGTTGGCGGAGCAGGAATCGCAATCACTGTTGCGGTAACTGCCGCTCTGGCACCCGTACAACCGTTTACAGTAGTTTGTACATAGTAGGTAGTACTGCTGTTAAGTACAGGTGTTTGGTAACTGCTGCCTGTGGTAAGCAGAGTACCGCCCGCAACTGCATCATACCACTGATAGGTTCCACCTGGTGCTGTAGCGCTTAATGAGGCACTGTTGCCTGCACATACCGAAGCCGCCTGTAGCGAAGGGGCCGCAGGCAGTGGCGTTACGTTTACCGTAACAGCGGTTCTGTTTCCTGTACAACCGGCTACGGTTGTTTGCACATAATAGGTAGTGGTGGTATTCAATACCGGCGTTGTAAAACTGCTGGTGTTGGCCACCTGGGTTCCGCCAACGGCAGCATCATACCATTCGTAATTTCCTCCCGGCGCTGTAGCTGTAAGAAAGCTGCTGTTACCCGCACAGATAGTGGTACCCAATACAGTTGGCAAAGCCGGAGCCGGGTTTACCGATACGTTTACCACCGCCCTGTTACCGGTACATCCTGCCACCGTTGTTTGTACATAATAGGAAGTGGATGTATATAAGACAGGTGTTGCAAAAACATTGTTTGATGTTAACAGGTTGCCTCCCGAACCGGCATCGTACCACTGATAGGTTCCGCCGGGTGCCGTGGCTGTGAGTGTGGCGGTGTTGCCGGTACAGATAGACGCGTTGGCAACCGTTGGGGCTGCCGGTAAGGGCGTTACGGTTACGGTTACCGGCGTTCGGCTGCTGCTGCAACCGGCAATCGTGGTCTGTACGTAATAGGTCTGGGTATTGTTCAATGCGGGTGTATTGTAACTGTTGCCCGAACCAAAAAGAGAGCCTCCTGTAACGGCATTATACCAGCCATAACTACCGCCCGGTGCACTGGCCGTTAAGGTGGTAGACTGCCCGGCACAGATAGTGGTACCTGCGATGGTAGGCGCAGCCGGTGTAGGAACAACATACAATACAACCGTGTCTTTGGCAGCAGCGCAGGAACCGGGAGCATTGGTGGTGAGATAAAGATTTACGGTGGTTTCGTTAGCAGCCGGTGTGTATTGTGTGGTTAACTGTGAGGCATTACTGAAACTGCCGCTGCCTCCCGACCAGCTGGCACTGGTGGCCGTACCACCGATGGTACCGGAAAGACTTACCGTTTTTCCCGAACAAACTGTTTGATCGATCCCCGCCGATACGGTTGGTTCAGCCGTAATGGTAATGCTACCGGTTGCGATTGTTTGGGCACAACCACCTGCCGCTACAATGGTATTGGTTACTGTGTAGGTACCGGGTGTACTTGCTTTCAGGTCTATCTCGCCGGTACTGGTATTTTTAAAAACGAGTCCGGTAGTGGAACTGAAGATACCGGCACTGGCACCGGTTGGAAATGTAGGAACAGCCGATAACTGTTGCGGGCAATACGGACTACCGCTATAGGTGAACGATGCATTGGGAGCATTGGTAACGGTAATATTTGCCGTGCTGGTGTAGGCACAGGTACCGTTGGTAACGAACTGGATGGTATAGGTACCAAGTTTGCTCGCGGCCAGGTTAATCTGTCCCGAACTGGTACTTACAAAAACTAGATCAGGTGAATTAGCACTGAATGTTCCAGACCCTACCCCACCTGTAATGGTAGGTGTTGGATTGGTACCTGTAACACAGAAGGTACCGGAAGCATACACAAATGCGGGATCCTGTTTGGGTATTACAGTAGCGGTTACGGGTGTTCTGGCACTGGTACAACCTGAAATGCTTGTTTGTACATAATAATTGGTGCTGCTGGTAAGTGCAGGCGTGGTATAGGCAGCTGTTGAAGTAAGTAAGGTGCCGCCATTCAGCGCATCATACCACTGATAGGTTCCTCCGGGTGCTGTTGCGGTAAGGGTAATGGTATTACCTACACATAAGCTGCCGCCGCTGGCTGTAGGTGCAGCAGGAATGGCATTCACCGTTACGGTAACGGCTGTTCTGGGACCGGTACAACCATTTAAAGTGGTTTGCACATAGTAAGTGGTGGTACTGTTCAGTGTGGGGGTGGTATACGTGTTGCCGGTGCCAAGCAGTGTGCCGCCCGATGAGGCATTGTACCACTCGTAGGTACCACCCGGTGCGGAGGCCGTTAGTGTGGCACTATTACCTGCACAAATGGAAGTGCCCGAAGCAGTAGGTGCTGCCGGGGTTGGTGCCGCTGTTACAGTAGCAGTTTGCGTAATGGCTGCACAACCCGTGGTATTATCTGATACCGTAACCGAATAGGTACCAATGGTACTGGCGGTAATGCTAGTAGCAGCTGACCCCGTACTCCAGCTATACACATACGGTGGATTACCACCTGTAACGGATGCCGTTAAAGGAGTACTGGCACCGGAACAGATGGCAGGGTTATTAGGGATGATGGATACGGCCATAGCGGGAGTCGTGTATACACGGATCGTATCTGCTTTAGCGGCTCCGCAGGAAGTGCTTGAGCCATATACACGGTAATCGATATAAGCCGGAGACCCTGCCTGAGGTGTAACCGTGGTTGTGCTGCAACCAGACACGCAGCTCAGGTAATTATTATACTGCCCAACAGATCCGGGGAAAATGGACTGCCAGTTAACAGAAGAAGCTTGCAATCCGGTAATACTCATAGTGCCGGAACAGAACTGCCTGAGTGTAAGATCGGCGGATCCTTTTACAAGGGAGGATACGGATATTTTATACGTGTAAGGATTACTCCCGTTTTTGCAAAAAGAGATACTTGCTGTCGTGATGCCATTCAGACAAATAGGGGTAGCTAATGAAGTGGGTGTTCCGCAGTTTACCTGATAAGCAGCGGAACCTAATCCGGATGCACCTATTATATCAAAACTGATCTGATCTGAAGCAGGGTTCAACTTAACATTGAACACGATACAGTTGGTATTTCCTTGAGGACTTACACCACAGGTAACCCCATTTCTATCAGGCGTACTGTTCAATGTAATAGAAGTATCTATACTGGCACTGAGATCGATATTTACCGTAGTTACCTGCGCCATTCCCTGCATACTCAGCAACAAACCCAACACCCCAAAAAATAGTTTCGGAAAATGGAACAGGCCCGATACAATACATGTGTAACAGCGGGCAACAGGTTGTTGTAGGATACGGTTGCCGCTTTTTTCAGTCAACATATCGGCATATCTGAATGCGCTGTTCACTTTTGTAAAGGATTATGAATCTGTGACACAATGCAAGTATAAAGTATTCAGCAGGAATCCTGTAGTAGTACAGCCTATATTCGTCAATAAACAGTGAAATATGTAGTTTTTTTACGACAAAATAACCCCTGTTCTCTCATTCTACAACAAATTCATACTATCAGTTGGCGGTTTATAGCTGCTTATGTACGGATGTTCCGCAGAAAAAGTTTCTACCTGTCAGGCTCCCCTGTTTTTCAGAAAAGAACAGATCGTTGTAGTTAAGCATTTACAAACGTTTACATCCGTAAGTAAACGCCTGTTAACCGGCTAATGCGTTTCTGTGTTTTCATATTTGTATGGATAAGGGTAAGGTTTCCTGCCCCTGATTTAATTAACTGCAAAATGAAATGGTATGAATGCGATCAAGAACAAAGTACAATTGATCGGTCACCTGGGTCAGGTGCCTGATATCAAATCCTTTGGCGAAGGAAAAAAAGTGGCCCATCTCAGTGTGGCTACCAACGAAAACTATAAAAATGCCAAAGGTGAAAAAGTAACCGAAACACAATGGCACAATGTAGTGGCCTGGGGTAAGCTGGCAGAGATAGCAGAAAAATACCTCGTAAAAGGAACGGAAGTAGCCATTGAAGGCAAACTCATCAACCGTAATTACACTGACAAACAAGGTGTGAAGCGGTATGTAACCGAAGTGCAGGCGAATGAGTTGCTGATACTGACGAAGAAACCGTAGGGAATGTCGAATATCGAACAGGGAATGTCGAATGTCGAAGTTATTATTTCATCGCGGGAACTCTTACACCCAATTTCAACACAGATGTTGCTGAGGGCTATCGACAAAGGTGCCAATCTCTGTGAAACTCCTGGGCTCTGTGTCTCTGTGTTGAAAAACCTTCCTTATTCACAATCATCCTGTATATCAGTTTTTTTCAACACAGAGACACAGAGAAACAGAGATGCACAGAGTTTTTTTTGCGCTGATCGAATCTCCTTCCCCCCACTTCGACATTCGACATTCCCTGTTCGATATTCGATATTCAATATTCCGGTTATCTTTGCCGCTTTATGAGCGCAAAACCTACCCTGCATACGGTTCTTTCACCAAGGTTACTGGATACCTATGATATCAGTAACAGTATTGTGGTGATCATTGATGTATTCCGTGCCACTTCTACCATTGCCACCGCTTTGTACAATGGTGCCGCCAGGGTGATTCCGGTAGATTCTGTTGACCGCTGTATCGAAATCGGCGAAAGTACCGGTGGCATTACGGCCGGTGAGCGGGATGGTAAAGTAATTCCGGGTTTGTCGTACGGCAATTCACCTGCCGAATATCCGCGTTCCTTTATTGAGGGTAAAACACTCGTATTAACCACTACCAATGGTACCAAACTACTGCACATGGCTTTGAACAATGGAGCTTCGCAGGTGGTAACGGGGTCTTTTCCCAATCTCTCTGCGGTTTGCCGTTTTCTGGCCACGCAAAACAAAAATGTGTACCTGGGCTGTTCCGGCTGGAAAGACAAGTTTAACCTAGAAGACACTTTGTTTGCCGGTGCGGTCATACAGGAAATACAGGATTATTTCACCATCCACTGCGACAGCTGCCTGATGGCCGCAGACATGTATGCCATGCACCGGCATGATATGAACAGCCTTATCCGTAAAACCACACATTGGCATAGACTGGCTTCTTATGGCCTGGAAAAAGACCTTGAATATTGCGTTAGCCGCGATGTGGCCAATGTGCTTCCAATTTACCGGGAGGGCGATCTGGTTGTTCAGTCCGTATAAGCCGAAGCGGGTATATAACTGAACAAAAACCTGTTGATGGCTTGCTTTTCTGTTAAACCCAACATGATCCGGGCAGATTTCTTTTAAATCTCTTCGCAAAGCCAGTTCCTTTCCTTTACTTTTGCAAATTGCCCTTTTGAGAATCTGTGGTTCGGTGTACCGGGTCTGGATAGAGATCTTTCCGCGGTACCCCATTCGCCAGGTGCTCAAATTTAAATGGCCAACAGAACATGGCATTACCGTACCTGATCAAACATATTTATAACAGCGGCACAGAAGAAGTGATCCGCCGTGGTAAAAAAATCCATGCCCTTGGCAATGTGGAACTGGTAGAATATGATGACCTGATGGCATCGGTGATCTTCCGTGTGAAGGATGATGGCTATGCTACTTTTTACAAAGTGCATATCACCCAGTTCAAAGATCCCAAAACATTATCACTCCGTTGCAGTTGTCCGTATAACCTTTCAGAGATCTGTCGCCACAAAGCCGGTGCCCTGTTTCACCTGCAGGATCTGCGCGATAAAAATTTACTCGGCGATAAAGAAACTATTTACGACCAGCGCCACACCGTGGTTAAAATGAAACAGCTGGAGCTGAAACTGATCCGCATGTTATCGGCCCAGGAAAATTTTGAAGCAGCTGAGAATTACCTGCGAAGCAGCCGCAGCAATATCCTGGAAGCCAAGGATGAACGTGTACTGGCCGAGCTGGAATACGAGGGCGAACTGTTCAAAGTACTGATCCAGAAAAACGAAGAAAGAAATTTTGATACCAGCTGCACCTGCCAGAGCGATACGGAACATCCGCTCTGCGTGCATAAAAATATTCTGCTGTTGCAGTTACTGCATAATTACGGTCCGAATTATTTTGACAGTATCCGCAACTGGGACAAAGAAAAAAATAAATTACTCGCACTCTATGGGTATTCATTGAGTGATGATCTGAAAGGTAAATTCGAATTTACCTATACCGATGGCAAACCGTTTCTGCGGGTGCTGGATACCACGATCAAACGGGTGTCACAGACGCCAGGTGCAGAACCGCGACCAAGGCCTGCAGAAGAAGAGCCCGTAAAATCGCCGGCAGAGATACTGGTAGAAGAAGCGGCTGATAAAACCATCCTGAAACTGGGGGTGGTCATTACGGCTAATGAACTGCAATACCCTTACGTACAACTGGAAGCGGTACAGGGTGAAGCGGATGAGGAGCTGACAAAATACATCAGCAAAACCGTGAAGCTGGATCTGGCTAAATTCATCAACACCGAAGTTTTCAGTGAAGAGGATAAAATGCTGTTGCAGCAACTGCGCAAACTGATGCCCGGCGAAGTAAGCCGGTACCTGAACCGCAATTCGCCTTTCAGCGGTATCTGGGAAAATATCATCCAGCAACACGATGATGAGCTGCCCGAAGAAACGCGCCACCTCATCAATGAATTTCTGCATCCCAAATTCAAAAAAATATTTACAGAGCTGGCAGAAAGCCGGTTTGTATTTTACCTGCCGGCCCGCAAAACCTTTACCACTTCCAACCTGCAGCAGGCAGAACTGATGCAGTTATTCATCAGCCCGGAATTTGAAGTGAATTATGCCAATGGCACTTACGAAGTGGATTGCCGGGTGAAACTACCCCTGGCCGATCTGAATATTTCAGACAACGAAAGCGAATCAGCGCTGCTCTTCCAGTACCATAACCAGTTTTTTACCTGGCAACGTTCGGAAGATATTAACCTGGTAGAGAAATTTTTACCCAGTGGCAAGATCAGTATTGCAGCAGAAGACTGGGCCGTGCAGTTGCAGCAGTTCATTCTTCCTCTGTCAAAAGAATACAATGTACATTTTACCAATGTGCAGAAAGAAGAGATCAAAGATTGTAAACCGGAAGTAAAAGTTTTGCTGAAAGAAAAAGGCGAATACCTGCTCTTTCAACCGGTATTCAGTTACCGTGGGTATGATGTGCGGCCGGTAGACAAAGAAAAAATCATCTTACCCGTTGCCGATAAATTGCTGGTGATACAGCGTAACC
>DASWXD010000003.1:0-4242 GCA_036405675.1 Sediminibacterium sp. | reverse complement strand
CGTATCCACTGTACTAAGTTTTGCTGCAATCTTCCTGTTCAGCAAAACCGTATCAATAAAAGGCAGCCAACTTCCGTTATCACTCAAATACCGTCCCTGAGCCTTACCCGGTGCGGGTACCAGTCCGTTTACTCCGGAACTGAAAACAATATTTTTGTTATCAGCATATGGTTTCAGCATAGCTGCCGTATCAGCAATATTCAGCTTCTTATCCATGCCCTCCGCTTTTGCGGCATACAACGCATAAGGCACAGCCCAGAAAGGAGAAGTGCCCAGTTCTACATAGTTCTGAGAAGGTACCCAGCCAATGGCCGGAGATGCCGGTGCCACTGCGGCTTTTACACTGAAATAATAAGGACCGGCCGACCAGTCAATGTCTGTGATGGAAGCAGCACCTGCAATGCGCGTTCCCTGCCCTATCACAATCGTCACCAATCCCTGCTCAGAAGCAGTTACCTGAAAAGTTTCACTATACACCACCTGGCCGGTGGGCGTTTTCTGAATAATGGCATCCTGGATATACACGGTTCGCTTAGAAGCAGAATTCCCTTTGGCATCCGTGATTGATGCCTGAAATAAAATTCCCTTGGGCGTCTGCATCAACTGACCAAAAGAAGAATTTCCTGCCAAAAAACTAACCAATAAACATACAATAACACAGCGTAAACTTTTATTCATCTTATACTGCTTTTAAAATCTTGAATGACTGTACCTTTTCCTTATCTGCATATACTGTTACGATAAAATAACCCAGGGGTAGTTCCACAACGGGTATTGTAAATCCACGGTTCAGGCTGGCAATATCCGTTCTGACCTGCCTCACCGGATTACCCATCAGATCAGTGATAATAATGCTGTACTTAACCTGTCCCCTATCCGGAAAATTCACGAGCGAACGGATGGTTAACTGGTTAATCACAGGATTGGGATAGGCATACACCTGCAATTCGATTTTTGGGGGCGCTTCGTTACAAGCGATCGCAAAAGGACCGAATTTGGGTGACAGAAATTTGGGCACCCCATTGGTAATCTCAAAACATTTGCTGTACTGGATGATGACCGGTTCGCTGAGTTTGACAGACGTATCTCCGGTTGAACCGATAAAGCCAAAGTGAAAGCTGGACATTATCTGAGCAACAAGGGGAGAATTCAGCAGTAAACAGGCAAACAGTACAACCAACGTACGTTTACTTGTTTGCGACATATTCGAACCGGATTATTTTATCGCCTTCGGCATAAGTAAGGCGTAAGCCTCCTTTATCCAGGCGGTCGATGTGAAAATGATTGGTGAAAAAAGGTGCATTCGGATTCACACTGGAACGTGTGCTTTCGATCAGTGAATCCCTGGAGTGCAGGGTCCAGTAACCGGTAAATCCCAGGTCATCCACAAAAGTGCCATCAGGACGATACACTTTTTGTGCACCCCGGGCGGAGGAATCCAGCGAATTGTTTACGCGGATATTGGTGAGTATCCAGTTAACCGCGCCAGGCTGGCCGGTTAACAGGGCACTCTTTTCTACAAAAACATTTCCGGGATCATACCCTTTGGTACAACTGGCGGCGAGTGCAAGGGTGACTAGCAGGGTCGTAAGGGCCTTACTAAAACTCAGGGGGTAGTTTTTTAGCATAGTCTTTGGATATGTTTGTGAATACGGATCGTATATCAACAAACAATCCGTACAACTATCTACGGTGTGTTTGTGATATTGGATTTTAACGACACAAGTATACCCAGGAAATTGTATAGAAAAATTTCACCGTTCCATCTTACGGTGAAATTTGGAGACCCGTTTTTTTCAGGTCGTTGTGTAGTCAACCCTCCCCTTACTTACTGCCGTAGAATTAATTCAACAGTTGTCTGAATTCAAACTACCCCGAACAAAAACTAACAGAAATTAGCACTACCTGGAATCCTTTCCATCGCTGCTTTTCAAAAAAAATAATTGAAGAAATCGGGGGGTCCTTAATACCACAAATTTGTAGTAAAATCATCTGATTTCACGTAAACAAACCACTCTTCAGGGCCAAAAAATCATTTATAAAAACTACAAATTACTATGAATTATCCTACAACTTCCCGGCCTTTTCACCGGGCAAAAAACCGTGAAAAAAACATAGAAAATAAATTCGCATTACATAATAAACAGGCGAAAAAAGAGTTACAGGCTTAAAAAATAAGGCTACCACAACCTGTTATAGAGCAGAAAACAGCCAGAAACCGGCAGAATATGCATTTTGTACATGGCGGATGGCACTTTATTTCCAGATACGAAAATTCAGCCTGAATTTCTTCTGTTCCAGTAATATGCGCCAATCAATAAAGAGGGGAACCGCAATGATTAAGAGGCCGGGCAGAATGGTCAAAATACTTTGCCAGGTCAGCAATCCTTCAAAAATAGATCTGGAATTCTGAACCACATAATCACCGGCCATTACCATCACCATATCGCTTACAAATTTGCCTACAAAAAAAGCCGGAATGATCCTGACAGAAGGGATCCTGGCCATGCCCGCCGCAGTAAAAATGGGGGTAGACGACATCGGTGTTAAAGTATACACCAACACAAACAACTGAATCTGCCAGCTTTTCCGGGAAAGTTTATCTCCGATGAATTTCAGATCCGCATTTTTATCGGCCTTGATATACCGGTCGGATAACCATGGCATATACTTACTGAGCGTATACCTGCCCAGTGTAGAGCCGATTACTCCTGCCACCAGTACCCACCAGATATTGAGTCCATAGTGAACCTGTAAAAGCACCATCACCGTCCAGGCCGGCGGCCCGATAAAAGGTAAGAGGTCTACCAGAATGGAAGCAATAAAAACTAATAAATACGGCCACATAACTACCGGCAAGTTAACCCAAAGAGGCCGATTTATAGACAATGAACCTGGCTTTTTAAGGCCTCCGTTTAAGGTTCGAACAGATATCAGGACGGGTGTCAAATGCCTTCCAGCGCTTTGTAACCAATGTTACAGAACGGCTCGCCATGGGAAGCTACCTTTGAAAAAAAGCAAAATGACCACTTATCAACTTCGGGCTGAAAACATCAAATGCATGGGCTGTGTTACGAATATCCGCGAAAACCTCTTACGGATGGAAGGGGTGGTTTCTGTAGAAGCAGATGTTACAACACAACAGGTATCTGTAAGCGCCATTGCCGTAAGCAGGGAAGCCATTGCCGACAGGCTGGCCGCATTGGGATACCCCGAAAAAGGACATAATACCTTTCTGGATAAAGCAAAAACCTACCTATCCTGTACTTTTCAGAAACTGGTTACCAGATAGAGCCAAAGCCTGCCTTTTGTGAAATATTTCCTTTCTTTATCAACGAAACAGTAGCTATGAAAAAATGGATACTTACCAATAAACTATACCTGATCGGTTCTTTACTCGGTGCCATAGCCGGCTATCTGTACTGGCAACAGATCGGTTGCAGCTCAGGCACCTGTATGATTACTTCCAAACCGGTAAACAGTACTTTGTATGGATCGTTGATGGGGGCTTTGTTGTTAGGCTTGTTCAAAAAATAATCGCCACACTGAGCACAAACCTTATCCCGTTTTTCTGTTCTACTATAAATCCTCCTGCCCTTCGGGATATTTTTTCCGGGTTGACCCGCATTCTGTACTTTAGTCGCACTGAATTATTAGATATGAAAAAAACAAGCTTATTATTTTGTTTTATTTTTTCTATTCTCCCATTTCCAGGTATCCTGGATGCTCAAACTGTTGTTCGTCCGCCAATGGTAGAAAAAGAATTCCGGGCTGCCTGGGTAGCCACGGTGGCCAATATTAACTGGCCCAGCAAACCCGGCCTCAGCACGGCAGAGCAGCAGAAAGAAGCGATTGCGCAACTCGAATTTTTAAAGGAGCATCATTTTAATGCCGTTATTTTCCAGGTTCGCCCTATGGCAGATGCGCTATACGACAGTAAACTGGAGCCCTGGTCATACTATCTTACCGGAGAACAGGGCAAAGCACCTGATCCGTATTATGATCCGCTGCAGTTCTGGACAGAAGCCGCACATGATCGTGGATTGGAAATGCACGTATGGTTAAATCCGTATCGTGCCTACCATCCTACCAGTAAAAACATCAGTGACCAATCGATTGTGAAAACCAATCCTGAACTGGTAGTAAAACTGAAACAGAATTATTACTGGATGGATCCCGCCAAAAAAGAAACGCAGGATAAAACTGCCGCAGTGGTTCGCGATATTGTGAAGCGGTACGATA
>DASWXD010000002.1:0-38706 GCA_036405675.1 Sediminibacterium sp. | reverse complement strand
GTATCCGGTCTGTTGGTTTTATCAGCCAGCAACCGGTTGGTCTGCACCCAGGCTTCTTCGCTGCTGCAGGTATGAACCGTTCGCAGGGTAATTGTATTGTTGTTTGCTGTCAGCTTTTGGGTAAAGGCCTGCATTCTTTTTTGGGTGATGAGTAATTGCCGGTCGCCAAACAATGCCAATACCTTTTTTTTCTTTTTCCGGAGGATGGCTTCGGCTGCCATTTCGCCCGCGGCACTATCGGCCAGGCATACCGCCTGTACCTGTTGGTCCGGCGGAATCTTATCGAAAAAGATCACGGGGGTTTCGAGTTCTCTGAGTTTGTCGAAACCGGCCAGGTCTTTGGTTTGCGGTGTAATGCAGGCAAATAGTCCGCTGATGCGGTTCTGGCGAAAGAGTTTCAGGTTTTCCTGCTCTATCTCCGGATCGTTACCGCTCTGCAGTATAATAATAGAGTATCCGTTTTTGCGGCCGGCTTCTTCAATGGCAGCTATAAAAGTTTCGTAAAAATAATTGGAGATAGAAGGAACAAGGACCCCGAACAGTTTGCTGTTGCGGGTACGTAGCTGCACAGCACTGGCATTAGGCTCATAATCAAGCGTTTGGGCAAGATCCACTACTTTTTGTCGGGTGGTCGCCGAAATATCCGGGTGTTTTTTCAGGGCCCGGGACACGGTAGACACACTGATACCCAAGGTTTCTGCAATCTTTTTCAGGGTAGGGTTAGTCATGCAAATAGGTTAGAGCCAGACAAGGTAGAAAATTTTCCACATCAAAGGATTTCGCAAACGTTTGCGGTTGCCAATAAAATGAATCCCAGCGTTGTAACCCCCTGATCCCTCTATATTTAGATTGGTTTTGAGCCGATTACCCGTGAAAATAATATGATAACGGATGCATCGTTTACGGGACTAGCCCGGTCTATCAAAGCCTATGCATTTTTACGGTTTGTTGTAATGGTTTCCGGAAAAAATCAAAAAAAAATTAACAAATAATTTTTTTAGAAATAAAAATGTGTATTTTGTACACGCTTAATAACCAATAAACTGCCATTTATGAATTTTTCGAAGCTTGTCAGACCCATACTCATGGGTTTATTTGCTTGCTTGTTCGTCATCTCCGCACAAGCCCAAAACAAAACCATTTTAGGTAAAGTAACTGACGCAAAGGATGGATCTCCTTTGGTAGGTGCTTCTGTAGTTGTAAAAGGATCGAAAACGGGTACCCAAACAGGTACAGACGGTACTTTTAAGATTACAGTTCCATCTTCAGCCACTACTTTGGTGATCTCTTCCATCGGTTTTGGAAACCAGGAAGTGAATATCCAGAACAGAACCTCTGTGGATGTTACCTTATCAGCTACCAACGACCAGCTCAACGAAGTTGTGGTGATCGGTTATGGTACTGCCAAGAAAAAAGACCTGACCGGTTCTGTTGTATCGGTGCAGGCAAAAAACTTTAACCAGGGTGTGATCAACGCTCCTGACCAATTGCTGCAGAATAAAGTAGCCGGTCTGGAAGTTACCAACATCAATGGTCAGCCCGGTGCGGCTTCTACTATCCAGATCAGGGGTACCTCTTCTATCCGTTCCAACAACAACCCGTTATATGTAGTAGACGGAGTTCCTTTGGATGGTGGTACTGCCCGTCCTAATCTGGGTAACGCTTTTGGTAGCAACCCTAATTCCAACCCACTGTTGTACATTGATCCAAACAGTATCGCTCAGATCGATGTATTAAAAGACGCATCTTCTGCTGCTATCTACGGTTCCCGTGGTGCTAATGGTGTGATCGTGATCACTACCAAAAAAGCAACAGCCGGTGCCATGAAAGTAGATGTAGGTATCAACTATGGTTCTAACATCGGTTTCATGAAGAAATTCGAAATTCTGAATGCAACTGAATACAGAGCTGCGTTGAAAAAATACAACCAGCCAGCTTCTTACGATGGCGGCCAATCGGTTGATGCCATCAAAGACCTGACGCAAAGTACCTTCTCTCAGAACTACTCATTGGCTTTGAGTGGTGGAAATGAGCAGGGACGTGTACGTGCTTCTATCCTCGCTTCTAATAACAAAGGCTTTTTGAAAAAATCAGCCCTTGATAAATACCTGGCTACTATCGGCGGTACTTACAAATTCCTCGATAAACGTCTGACCCTCGATTTCGGTCTGATTGCCGGTAACTATGCCGAAACCCTGACCAGCGTATCCAATACTGCCGGTTCTACAGGTAATATTATTTCTTCAGCACTTAGCTGGAACCCAACACAACCTTTATCTGATCCTGCTGGTTTGGCTAATTTCCCAACCAACGGTTCTGGTAACCCAAGAGCTTTCCAGGATGCCTATTCTGACCTGAGTAGTGTATTTACCATCTTAGGTAATATCTCTGCTACTTATAAGATCAATGAACATTTCGATTACAAACTGTTATTCGGTATCAATAGCGGTACCGGTACAAGGGAAATGAACATTGAAGGATGGTTACAGGGTATCCCAGGTGTATCCGGACAGGGTTTTGCCGGTATTGCCAACGCAAAACTGAATAGCCAGACTATCACACATACTTTGAATTACCGTACAGACATCAGCAAGAGTTTCTCTATTGATGCCTTGGCCGGTTATGAATATTTCAAAACTAATTTCTCCGGAAATGGCGTTACTGCCAGTGGTTTTAATACAAACCTGAATCAGGCAACCAGGATCAATATTCCTTACACCAAGATCATGGCCAATGCCAAAACACAAAATCCTTTCTTCTCTTATGCCAATCCACAGGCTGAATTACAGTCATATTTCGGAAGGGCTACACTGAACTATCAGGACAAATTGTTGTTAACTGTTACAATGAGAGCAGATGGTTCCAGTAAGTTTGGTGCTAACAACCGTTACGGTTATTTCCCTTCAGCAGGTCTGAAATGGGTAGCCAGCAACGAAGCATTCATGAAAAACAATTCTGTTTTTGCTAACCTGGCTTTCCGTGCTTCTTATGGTATCACTGGTAACCAGGAATATCCTGCCGGTTCATCTAAAGAGCAGTTCGCTTTGAACTCTTATAACAATGCACCACAGGTAGTAAACGGTAACCCGGATCTGAAATGGGAAAAAACCAAATCTTTAAACTTCGGTGCTGAATTCACACTGGCAGGTGGTAAGATCTATGGTTCATTGGATTACTATACCAGAAAAACATCTGATATCCTGTTCCAGACAACAGCTATCCAGCCGGCTCCATCTTCTATCTCTTTCGTGAATCTGAAAGATGCGAATATCATCAACTCAGGTTTTGAATTGGCATTAGGTGCTACCGTGGTTGATAAGCCTAACTTCACATGGGATGTGAACTTCAACTATGCTTATAACAAAAACAACGTTAAGAACTTTAAAGATCCTAACACTGGTTTAGATCTGCAGGTGCAGACTGGTTTCATCAGCGGTCAGGGTGTATCCGGTACACTGGCGCAGGTGATCACCAACAATAACCCTATCAACGTATTCTATCTGAAACAATTCAATGGATATGATGCAAGTGGTAACCAGCAGATCGGCGCTAATCCTGGTCTGGCCGGCGATCCAAACCCACATAACCTCTTTGGTCTGGGATCAAGTGTTCGCATCAAGCAATTGACTTTTACACTGAATTTTGGTGGTGCCAGCGGATTCCTGATCTACAACAATACCGCTACAGCTGTAACCAATATCGCTGGTATTGCACAGGGTAGAAATATTGACAGGGCTGCTTACAACTCTCCAGAAGGTATAGCCAGTGGTGTAGGTGCTTCTACCAGGTTCCTTGAAAAAGGTGATTACCTGAAACTGAGAAACCTGACTGCCCGTTACAACTTTGGTAATAAAGGTAAATACATCAAGAACCTGTCTGCATTCATTACCGGAAGCAACCTGTTCGTGATTACTAAATTCACAGGATTTGATCCAGAGGTGAACATCGACAAGAGCAACAACTCATATCCTTCAAGGTCTATCGAGTATGTGCCTTATCCAACACCAAGAGCCATTTCTTTCGGATTTAATTTTACTTTATAATCATCCTACACAACAACAAAAATGAGAAGTATGAAACCATATAATATGATTAAAAAAATTACAGTTCCTTTCGTTGCAGTTCTTGCAATGGCCGGCTGTACCAAACTGGAAGAAAATCTGGGAAGTACGCTTACCAGTGGCCAGGTATCTACGGCACTGGGAAGTGAAGGCGTAAGTCTCCTGCTTTCTGCTGCTTATGCCGATCTGGGCGGACCGTTAACCAGCCAGGACCTTGTATTCTCCCTGATGGAAAATACAACCGATGAATCACTGGTTCCTACCCGTGGTGGTGACTGGGATGATAACGGTGTATGGCGTGTGCTGCACAGCCATACCTGGAATGCTGACCACGGTCAGATCACCAACGTATTCAATGCGCTGAACAAGATCAACTTCGATGCTACCAATGTATTGGGCTACGGACCAAGTGCAGCACAGGCGGCAGAAGCCAAGTTTATCAGAGCGCTTTCTCTGTATTACCTGCTTGATCTGTACGGTCAGTTCCCTATCAGGAACCCGGGTGATAACCTGCTGTTAGCACCTACTGTTTTATCAGGTGCGGCTGCTGCTGATTTTATCATTGCTGAACTGAATGCGGCTTTGCCTAACCTGCCTGCCAGCAATGGAAGCGCAAAAGCTAACCCAGATGCCTGCAGAACCCTGCTGATGAAATGTTACCTGCAGAAAGGTGTATGGGCCAACAGGGCTGCACCAACTTTTGCAGCTGCAGATCTGGCCCAGGTGATCACATTGGGAAATGCTATCATCAACAGTGGTAAATACAGTTTTGCTACTAACTACTTCGATAATTTCAGTCCTACCAACGACAATTCCAAAGAAGCCATCTTCCGTTATGACAACACTTCTGGTGTGGGTGCCAACAACTCTGGTTTACAGGCCCGTTGGAATATGACATTGCACTACAATTCATATACTCCCAACAACCCTAACGCCGGTTGGAACGGTTTCTCTACCATTGGTGATTTCTATGCTTCTTTCAACACTACCGGAGCGCCAACTGCTTACGGTCCTTCAGATACACTGTTTGACGGAAGGATAGGTGGACGTAACTACAATAATTCCAAAACCATTTCCGGTATCAATCCTGGTTTCCTCGTAAACCAGCAGTATAACGAAAAAGGGGAAGCTTCTAAAGACAGAAAAGGTGCGCCATTGGCTTATGTGAAAGATATCGCGCCTAACATGATCGAAACAGGTTCTAACCTGGAAGTTACCGGTATCCGTGTAGTGAAATATGTACCTGATTATGCTTACTATGGTGGACCAGCAGGTAATGACCTGATGATCTTCCGTTATGCTGATGTGGTACTGATGGTAGCCGAAGCACAAATCCGTAATGGTAACGCTCCTGCCGGTTTAACATTGGTAAACAACCTTCGTGCCGCCAGAGGTGCTGCGCCACTGACTACCATGACTTTGGCTAATCCTAACCAGGTGAACGACCCACTTACCCTGATTGCAGAAAGAGGTCGTGAACTGTATTGGGAGAGTGTAAGAAGAACAGACCTTCAGCGTTTCGGTTTATACCTGAAACCATGGCAGTATAAAACTGTGAATGATGCGAAGAACCTGATCTTCCCGATTCCGAATTCAGCCTTGGCTGCTAATCCAAACCTGAAACAGAATCCTGGTTACTAATCAATTCTGATAAGTTTATTATAATAGAAAAAGGCTCCCTTGGGAGCCTTTTTCTATTGGGTCCCTTGTATACACCAAACATAGTCTGCAAGCGATCTTCCATTGATCCATTATAACCCGCTGTTAAGAGATTATGGGTTAACTTGAGTCACTTTTTCTTTATTTTTATCATTTATCTGAGAATCATTTTTTCAATTGTTTTCTAATGAAGCATGCCCATATTCTGCCGGTTGTTTTGTTAACGCTGATACTGGTTTCCTGTGCCAAAAAGAAAGAACAGACACTGTTTGAATTGATGGATAATACAGGGATCAACTTCAGAAATGATGTAGCTGATGGCAAAAAGGAGAACAGCTTCCTTTTCCGTAATTTTTATAATGGTGGCGGTGTGGCATTGGGCGATATCAACAACGATGGACTGGCCGACGTTTTCTTAACCTCCAATATGGGTGAGAATAAAATGTACCTGAATAAAGGAGATTTTCATTTCGAAGATATTACACAAAAAGGGGGATTCAGACAGGATAGCATGTGGAGCACAGGAGTCGTGTTTGTAGATATCAACAACGATGGCTGGCTGGATATCTATGTATGTAATTCGGGGCATATGTCTACCGGACATCGGTTGAACAAACTATACATCAATAACCATGATCTTACCTTTACCGAGTCTGCCGCTGCCTATGGATTAAATCACAAAGGATATTCTACACAGGTATCTTTCTTCGACTATGATCTGGATGGTGACCTGGATTGTTTTATGATCGATAATAGTCCGATACCGGTAAACCAGCTGGGTTATAACAATAACCGCGACCTGCCCGATAACAAATGGAACGTAGCCGAATTCTTAAAAGGAGGTGGTAACCATCTGTACAGAAACGATAATAACCATTTTACAGATGTAACCAGCGTATCGGGTATTCACAGCAGCCTGATCAGTTTTGGCTTAGGCGTATCGGTAGGAGACATTAACAGCGATGGATATCCTGATATTTATGTTTCGAACGATTCTTATGAGCGGGATTACCTGTATGTGAACCAGCGTAACGGCAGTTTTAAGGATGAGTTTGAAGAACGTTTTGATCATACCAGTTTTTCTTCGATGGGTTCTGACCTGGCGGATATCAATAACGATGGTTTACCCGATATTTTTAATACAGACATGCTGCCCGATGATGACTACCGTTTAAAAACTACCGGAGCCTTCGATAATATCGATCTCTTTAATACCAAACTCAAAACAGGCTTTTATTACCAATATGTAAAAAACTGTCTGCAGATCAATAACAAAAAAGGCAAGTTTATTGAATCGGGAAATTACAGCGGCGTTTCTGCTTCAGACTGGAGTTGGGGAGCCCTGCTGTTTGATATGGACAATGATGGATACAATGATATCTATGTCTGTAACGGCGTAAACCGGGATGTAACGGATCTTGACTTCATTGAATTCTTTGCCAATGATGTTATTCAGAAGATGGTACTCACCGGCCAGAAACAGGATGTGGATGAGGTACTGAAACATATTCCGCAGAATCCGCTGGTGAACAAAGCTTATCATAACCAGAAAGATCTACGGTTCAAGGATATGGCCATGAGCTGGGGTTTTGAAAAACCCACTTTCTCCAACGGTGCCGCTTATGGCGACCTGGATAATGATGGTGATCTTGACCTGGTAGTTAACAATGAGAACCAGCCTTCTTTTGTGTACCGGAATAACAGCAGGCAGATCAATAAACATCATTATATCAGTGTACAGTTACAGGGTAAGGAAAAAAACACTTTTGCGATCGGAACCAAAATAGATCTGTATCGTGGTAATGAGATCATTACCCGCGAACAGGTTCCCAGCAGAGGTTTTCAATCATCCATGGATTATAAACTGGTGATCGGACTGGGAACCAATGCCCAGATCGATTCGATGATCATTACCTGGCCTGATCTGACAGTTTCCCGTTTAGACAAACCGGCTGTTGATACATTACATCTGCTGAAACAGACAGCCATGCAATCACAGCCGCGTGCGCCGCAGAAACCTGTGATAAAAGCGATCCTGGATTCTGTAAGCACGGTATTTGAACAGCATATAGAAGACGACAATATTGATTTTTATTACGAGCGCAACCTTCCTAAAATGATCTCGCGCGAAGGACCGAAAGCAGCTATAGCAGATGTGAACGGAGATGGGTTGGAGGATCTGTATATCGGAGGAACAGCCGGCCACTGGGGTAAATTATACATTCAGAATAAAAATGGAGGCTTTGTAAAATCGGTGCAGCCTGCTTTTGAACAGTTCAAGGATTTTGAAGATGTAGCCGTACACTTTTTTGATGCAGATAAAGACAATGATATGGATCTGCTGGTTTGTCCGGGGGGTAATAACAATAAACCTGATAGCCGGCAGATGCAGTTGCGTTTATACAAGAACGATGGGAAAGGAAATTTCAGTATTGATGTATCTGCCTTCCCGAATACAGGGATGAATATTGGTGTGGCTATTTCTGAAGATTTTAACCAGGATGGATTTCCCGATCTGTTTATAGGTGGCCGCAGTAATCCGCGCAATTATGGGGTAGATCCTTCCAGTTATCTTTTTATAAATGATGGTAAGGGGCACTTTACAGATATCGCGCCAGCAAAAAATCCTGACATTGCCAATATCGGAATGGTTACCGGAGCTGTCTGGGCAGACCTTACAGGTGATGCCCGGAAAGAACTCATCATTACAGGTGAATGGATGGCTACCCGGATCTTCCGTTTCAATAAAGATCATTTCGAGGAAATTAAAACCAATCTGCAGGAACTGCTGGGCTGGTGGCAAACTGTTTCGGTAGCGGATCTGAATGGAGATGGCAAAAATGATCTGGTAATAGGTAATATCGGTGAGAACTTTTATCTCCACCCCGATCAGGAACATCCGGTTAAATTATGGCTGAATGATTTTGACCAGAACCAGGCAAGAGACAGAGTACTCACCAGCGTGATCAACGGAAAAGATATGCCGGTATTTATGAAACATGAAATGGAAGACCAGGTTCCCTCACTCAAGAAAAAGAATCTGAAACACCGCGACTATGCCAATAAACCCATACAGGAGCTCTTCTCGGCCGAGATTATCAAAACCTGCAAAATCAAAGAATTCAACTACTGTGCTTCTATCATTGCGATCAATGAAGGAGAGGGAAAATTCAGGATTCAGAAAATGCCTGCTATGTTGCAGTTGTCTTCTGTGAATGCTGTGCAGATCACTGACCTCGATAACAATGGTCGGCCAGACCTGTTATTGGGCGGCAATGAATATGGTTTGTTACCGCAGTTCGAAAGACTGGATGCCGGGCGTGGTGCTGTGATGATGAACCTGGGTGCGGGCAATTTCCGTTTACTCGATGCACAGGAGTCTGGTGTGGAAGTGAACGGACAGGTACGCGATATCAAAGAGATTAAAACAGCCGCTGGCAAACAACTTTTGTTCCTGCGTAATAATATGAGTCCGGTATTATTTAAACCGGCTGTATCAATAAATGCTGCCACTGTCTTACCCAAAACAAAGAAATAAATGTGTATGATGGATCGGGTTAAACAATCTCTGTTATTGATTTTAGTGGTGCTGGCTTCCTGCCGGGAGCAGAAGGTTCAGTTACCACCTATGTTTGAGATTCTGGACAGTAGTAAAACAGGTTTGTTATTTGCCAATAAACTGAAACCTACGCAGGAGTTTAACATGTTCAAATACATGTATTTCTATAACGGCGCAGGTGCCGCCGCCGGAGATTTTAACAATGATGGATGGATAGATCTCTTCCTGAGTGCCAACCAGGGCGATAATAAATTATACCTGAATAAAAAGGGATTACAATTTACAGATGTTACGGCGGACGCAACTATTCCACAGGATGGTGCCTGGTCAACCGGTGTATCTGTAGTAGATATCAACCATGATGGATTATTGGATATTTATGTTTGTCGTGTAGGCGAATTTGAAAACCTGCATGGCCGCAACCAGTTGCTGGTAAACCAGGGCATCGGAAAAAACGGGATCCCTACTTTCAAAGATGAAGCCAAAAGTTATGGCCTTGATTTCTCCGGTTTTACCACACAGGCGCTGTTTGTTGATTACGACCTGGATGGAGACCTGGATTGTTTTCTGCTCAATCATTCCGTGCATCGTAACGGGTCCTTCTCGCCAAGAAAAGATTTTATCGGTACCTATCATCCGCTTTCCGGCGACAGGCTTTTCCGTAATGATGGAAAGATCTTTACTGATATTACCAAAGCTTCACAGATCAACAGTTCTGCCATCAGTTATGGATTAGGGATTGCCGTAGCGGATCTGAACCTGGATGGTTACCCCGATCTGTATATGGGAAATGATTTTCATGAAAATGATTATTTCTACATTAACCAGAAAAACGGAACTTTCAAAGAAGAGATCACGGAGCACATGATGCATACCAGCCAGTATTCGATGGGCGTAGATATAGCAGATGTAAACAACGATGGTTACCCGGAAGTGGTGTCGATGGATATGCTTCCTTCAGATCCCTATATCTTAAAACGTTCTTTGGGCGAAGATGAGTATGATATCTTCCAGTATAAACTGGCTGCCGGTTACAATTATCAATACACGCGTAATAACCTGCAAATGAACCGTCGTAATGGTATGTTCAGTGAAGTAGGTTTGTATGCCGGTATTTATGCCACCGACTGGAGCTGGGCCGCTTTGTGGATGGATTTTGATAACGATGGTTTAAAAGACCTCTTCATTTCCAACGGCATCCCCAAAAGGATGAACGATATGGATTATGTGAACTTTGTATCCAATGATGAGATCCAGCGTAAGATCTCCACTAATAAAATGGAGGAGAAAGATATGGCGCTGGTGAATACCTTTCCCGAGATCAAGATCCCCAATAAGCTGTACAGGAATACCGGTAACCTCCGCTTTAGTGATATAGGAGAGCAGATCAGTAACGATAAACCTACATTCTCCAACGGCGCCGTATATGCCGACTTTGACAATGATGGCGATCTGGATATTGTGGTCAACAATATTGATGAAGCGGCCATGTTGTATAAAAATACCAGTAACGATAAAAAAGAGAAAGCCTTTGTATCGGTTACATTGAAAGGCCCTGAAAAAAACACACAGGCTATCGGTGCCAAACTGGTACTTTTTGCCAACGGGGGCATCCGCACGTATGAGAAATATCCTGTACACGGTTTTCAATCCAGTATGGAAACGCCGCTGCATATCGGGATGGATCAGACAAAAATTGATTCAGCCTTTTTGATCTGGCCGGACAATACATGTCAACCTGTACAACTCAACAGTAAACAATCCCAGCTAAGCCTTCAATACCAGAAAGGATTACCGGCATTTGATTATCAGAAGATCAGAAACTATTGGCCCGAGCCAACCAGGCCCATGAAAGATATTACGGCAGCCACAACACTTTCTTATACACATAGCGAGAATGTATTTGCCGAGTTTGACCGCGAACCACTGATGCCCCACATGGTTTCTACCGAAGGTCCGGCATTGGCCGTCGGAGATCTGAACCGGGATGGGCGCGAAGATGTATTCATCGGTGCTGCCAGAGATAAACAAAATGCCCTCTTTCTTCAAACAGCAACGGGTACATTTACCAGAAGTATACAACCTGCCCTGGCTGCAGATAGCGCAGCAGAAGACATAGATGCGTTGTGGGCAGATGTAAACAAAGACGGATTTGCAGACCTGGTGGTAGTAAGTGGTGGTAACGAATTTTTTGGTCCTGATCCACACCTGCAGCCCAGGTTATACCTCAATAACGGGAAAGGCGGATTGGGTAAACAGGAACATGCTTTCGACAATATTTTTGTGAATGCCTCATCGGTTAGTGCTAGTGATTTTAACGGGGATGGCGCCCCCGATCTGTTTATCGCCGCAAGATCCGTTCCGGGCGAGTATGGCAAAATACCCCGTTCCTATTTATTGCAGAACGATGGTAAGGGACATTTCACAGATGTAACGGCCACACGTGCCAAAGAGCTGATGGAGCCGGGAATGATCACGCAGTCCAGCTGGTTTGATATAGACAAAGATGGAGACCAGGACCTGCTGATTACTACCGAATGGAACGGGATCTATGCTTTCCTGAACAACAAGGGAAACTTTATAAAATCAACCCTTACAGAGAAAAAAGGCTGGTGGAATTTCGTGTTACCGGTTGACATTGATAACGATGGAGATATAGATCTCATTGCAGGTAACCTCGGCCTCAACAGCCGTTTGCAAACCACAGAGAAAGAGCCGGTAAAATTATACTACAACGATTTTGATGCCAATGGTCGTAAAGAGCAGGTGCTAACTTACTTTCTGCATGGTCGCGAATTACCTTTCGCCAACAAAGATGAATTGCAAAAACAGATTCCCATGCTGAAAAAGAAATTCCTGTACGCCGAAGATTTTGCCAAAGCGGATCTGGAAAAGATCTTCACCAAAGAAAAGCTGAACGCATCCGAAATATTACAGGCCGATTATTTTTCCAATGCCGTATTCATCAACGATGGGAAAATGAAATTTACCGCACAGGCTTTACCCTGGCAGGCGCAGCTGAGTTCCCTACGCGATGCAGTAGTGATCGATGCCAACAAAGATAACCTGCCGGATATTCTGCTCGTTGGCAATTATTACAAGAACAATATCCAGATGGGCAGGTATGATGCAGATTTCGGTACTATCCTGTTAAACAAAGGCAAGGGAAATTTCACTGCCGAAAATATCAATGGCATACAGATAAAGGGAGAGGCCAGGCATATCAGGAAGATCCGGATCAACGGAAAAGATGCGTTTGTGGTGGCCAGGAATAATGATGCTGCGGTAGTGATTTCGTTTGCGGATGAAAAATGAGGGGCGTGAGTAGTGAGTAGTGAGTAGTCAGTAGTCAGTAGTCAAAAGTCAAAAGTCAAAAGTCAAAAGTCAAAAGTCAAAAGTCAAAAGTCAAAACTAATCTGCGTTGTGCAAGGTATTGATATTGAAAACAACCTTATTAAAATTACCACCACTCAAAACTCCCTACTCCCCACTCACCACTCACGATTCACGATTGACAATTCACCATTGCACATTCACCCTAGTACACCGGCATACACAATTTCGTAACCCACTTGCTGCTATCAGGCTGCAGGATCCTGTCGGTAACGAGCATGGTAAAGTTCATGGCCATAGATGTTTTGCGGTAGTCCTGGAAGTATTGCTGCATATTTTTCGAGGCCTTGTTGATAGTGCTGTCTCCGCCCGCCACTTCGGTAATCATAAAACTACCTTTCACCATATACTTCATAGAGAAACCGGCGGTTTCGGGAAGGTGTTTGTTTACCGGTACAGCTGCCATTAACTGGTAGCGGTTTTCGTCCATACGCGTGGTATTGAAGATCGGACTTCCGCTGGGTTCAGTTCCATTCTGTTTGATATAGGTTTTGATCTTATCAATCAGTTGATAAATTTCTTTTACCGATGGGTTTGCAGGCAGCATCTGTTTGGAGCTCACATAGAGGGTATCTCTTAAACGGTTACGCTCTATATGGATGCCGTATATATTATAGGGTTCAGACAGAAAATCTTTCATACGGCCCAGGATCTCATTCATATCCCTTTTGATCTGTTTGGCTTCCAGGTAATCGGCAATACGGGTAAAAGGATTGCGGCTGGTGATGAATTCAGCTTTCCATTGCAGGCTGGTAGAGTCTACCGCCAGGGAAATGATCATCAATTTAGAAAGCAGATGCCGCTTTTCTTTGCTGATAGCAATATCCACTGATTTATAAAATTGGCCTGTTTGCTGAAAAGAATAGCCATGATGGGTGAATACAGGTCCGGCCTGGTGGTCTTCGTTTGTGCCATAGTTCCACCAGAGCGGCCATTTGGTCTGGTCTATCAGAAAGCGCTCGGTACCCACATCCGTTGTTTTAACAGCTACGGAACTGTCTATGATGATTTTGCCGGGAATGAACAGGTAAAGGGATGAAGTAAAAAGGGCAAGAACCACTAAGAGAATAAGCAACAGTTTCTTCATATACAGCAGTATAATTTATAGCACTGCAAAATAAGGTAATCTGCGCCAGAAACCGCCGATTGGTAAGCTTTCCTGCTATTAACGATTTCCTAAAATTAAACAATACCGCCGGTCATATTCTCTTTTTGACTGCGATCATAAAAGGGGTAATTTGCTGTGTTATTTCAGCTGATTGTTAATGATGCAAAAGCCTATGTTCGATCGTTCCTTTGTGGTATTTATCAGTGCCGGACTTTGTCTCGCTATGCTGGCTTCCTGCTCCCGTTCAGAGCAGGCATCGGCCAAAGACAGCCTGTTTGAATTACTGCCCGCTTCACAAACCGGCATCTCGTTTGCCAATAAAGTAACCGATACCAAAGAGATGAATATCCTGAACTACCATAATTTTTACAATGGGGGTGGGGTAGCTATTGGTGATATCAATAACGACGGCAAGCCCGATGTTTTTTTCACATCCAACCAGGGCGCGAATACGTTATACCTGAATAAAGGAAATTTTTCTTTCGAAGATATTACAGCTAAAGCGAAACTTACCAGTCAGCACAAATGGCATACCGGTGTATCCATGGTAGATATCAACGCAGATGGCTGGCTGGATATTTATGTTTGTAATGCCGGTATTCTGCCAGGCGATGATCGTGCCAATGAATTATACATCAACCAGAAAAACGGAACCTTTACAGAAGAAGCCAAAGCGTACGGGCTGGATGACAAAGGCGCTTCTACCCAGGCCATCTTTTTTGACTATGATCATGATGGCGACCTGGATTGTTTTGTGCTGAACAACAGCCCCAAATCCATTGATAACTTTGGATATAAAAGCGATATCCGTTATACCCGCGATCCGGTAGATGGAGATCATCTGTATAGAAATGAAGGTGGCAAATTTACCGATCTGAGTGCGCAGGCCGGCATTTATGGTTCAGAGATCGCATTCGGACTGGGTGTTACCGTTGGCGATCTGAACAACGATGGCTGGGAAGACCTGTATGTGGCCAATGATTTTTTTGAACATGATTATCTCTACATCAACCAGCGAAACGGTACTTTTAAAGAAGAGAGCACAAAAGCCATGGGGCATATGAGCAATGGTGCCATGGGTACCGATATGGCCGATATCAATAACGATGGTTACCTGGATCTGTTTACCGCAGAAATGCTGCCGGAAAATGATTTCCGGTTAAAGACCACTATTAAATTCGATGGCTACGATGTGCAGAATGCGAGGAATAAACTGGATCTGCATCACCAGTTCACCGCCAATACACTGCAACTGAATAACCAGGATGGCACTTTCAGTGAAATAGCACAACTGGCAGGGGTAGATGCAACAGGATGGAGTTGGGGAACCCTCAGTTTTGATTTCGATAATGATGGATGGAAAGACATTTTTGTTTGTAATGGCATCCGCAGAGACCTGACCAACCAGGATTTTCTCGCTTATTTTAACAGCGAGGAAAACCTGAACCGCATCCGACAGGGTGGATTTGATTTTCTGGACCTGCTGAACAGGATGCCTTCGGTTCCCATTCCCAATTTCGCTTTTCTGAACCAGCAGAATCTGCAGTTCAAAGATGCATCGGCTCAGTTGGGTTTTACGAAACCAACTTTCAGCAGCGGCGCCGCTTATGCCGATCTGGATGGCGATGGCGATCTGGACCTGGTGATCAATAACCACAATGATGAAGCAACTGTTTACCGTAACCATACTAACGAGCAACAAAAAAATCATTACCTCAAAATCAAATTAAACGGTACGGCACCCAATACCATGGGGTATGGTGCAAGAGTAACTGTTTTTGCCGGCGCACAGGAACAGGTACTGGAGCAGCAGCCCACCCGCGGTTTTCAAAGCAGTGTAGAACCGCTATTGTTATTTGGTCTCGGTAAGGTTTCAAAAATCGATAGCCTGCTGGTTAGCTGGCCCAACCGGAAAATACAGGTCATCAGAGATCCGGCCATAGATACCCTGCTGGTGCTCGATCAGCAAAAAGCCCTGCTATCAACACCAGCGCCCAAAACAGTACCGGCACTTTACGAAAATATTTCCGCCACCAACCTGTTGGGCAACACCCTGCACAAGGAAAACGATTTTGTAGATTTTGATGTGGAGAGACTGATTCCTAAATTACTGTCAACAGAAGGGCCGGGGATAGCAGTGGCAGATGTGAACGGCGATGGACTGGAAGATTTTTTTGTAGGCTCAGCCGCGGGCGATGCGGATAAACTGTTTATCCAGCGCAAAGACGGCAAGTTTGAAAACCGTGCGCAGAAAATATTTACGGCCGATAGTTATTACGAAACAACAGCTGCCGTTTTCTTTGATGCCGATGGCGATGGCGACCCCGACCTGATAGCCGCATCCGGCGGAAACGAAGCCAAGCTTGGATCACCGTATCTCTACACCCGTTTGTATCTCAATAACGGCAAAGGTGAATTCAGTTCTTCCACCAAAGGATGGCCGGCTGTGTCGCTAAATGCATCCTGTGTAACCGTGGGCGATTTTGATGCAGATGGGAAACCTGATCTGTTCATTGGTGCGAGAAGTATACCGGGTAGTTACGGTGTATCGCCTGCCAGTGTGTTGCTGCATAATGAGGGTGGTGGAATTTTTACGGATGTTACGGCTACGGTTGCACCGGAGCTGCAGAAAGCCGGTATGGTAACTGATGCTGCTTGGGCAGACCTGAGTGGCAAAGGGAAAAAAGAATTGATACTGGCCGGCGAGTGGATGCCACTCACCATCTATGCCTATGAGAATAAACAACTCAAAAAGAAAACAACCATCCCCCATTCTTCCGGCTGGTGGAACTGTATTACTGTGGCAGATATCGACGGCAATGGTACGCAGGACCTGGTGGCGGGTAATATGGGCATGAACAGTAATATCAAAGCCGACCCGGAACATCCCGCTAAATTATTGGTAGATGATTTTGATAAGAACGGACAAACAGAATGTATCCCAGTTTATTATAAGCCCGATGGCAAAGCCTATCCCTATTACCTGAAAGATGAACTGGAATCGCAGTTGCCGGTATTGAAAAAGAAATTTCTCCGTTACGAAGCCTATGCAGGTAAACCGATAGAAGAGATCCTGAGTAAAGAACAGCTTACACATGCTACGGTGCTAACGGTAGAGCAGTCGCAATCTGCTATTTTTCTGAATACCGGCAGTGGCACATTTACGATGCAGGCATTGCCCGTCATGGCGCAATTATCGCCGGTATTCGGCATCACGGTTACGGATCTGAATGGGGATGGAAAAAAAGATCTGTTCCTGGCAGGTAATTTCTATGGACTCAAACCACAGACAGGCCGTTTTGATGCCAGTTATGGAACCACACTGCTGAATAATGGACAACATCAGTTTACGTACGTAAAACCCAAACAGAGCGGACTCTTCATCAATGGCGAAGCCAGGGCAACAGCTGTGGTGAATGCGGCCAATGGCGGTAGTTATGTGCTGGTAGGTATGAACAACGACAAGTTATACCTGTTTAGGAAAAAGAAATAAGAGAGATAAGATGATTGGACTATCTTCCATTGATAGAGAATGTAGTTATACGATTAGTTAGAATGAGCACAAGGTTCTATTCTCATAGGTTATTATCCGGCATTTCAAATAAAGCGTTAAGTCCCGCTTTTTGCGGGATTGACTTTCCTTGTTACTTTTTGTATCAAGCGTATAGTAGTAGCAACTCCAAACCGGGTAAAATAACTTTAAATTGGTTGGATTTAAAAAGGAATTATCAATACAGGGTGATTGATGAAAAAATATTAATCAGTGCCTGTGGACGGGCCTCATTGGGTTCGGTGTCAATCCCGCTTCAAGCGGGAGAAGACAGATCAGATCATGCGAAGCAGATCTGATCAGAGGCCAATGCAGCCCGGTAACAGGCACGGGGCCCAGCGGCCGTGAGCGACACGAAATCCCGAATAGAGGGAAGATTGCTTTAAATAGCGTTTTGCGTTATAAATAGCCATCTCAAAATCAAACAATTATAATTAGTGACTTGAGAGACAAAATGGAAATAGAGGAAAAGCTATCCAGCTGAGGGTTTGAACACATAATACCTAATTCTACATAGATCATCCTTTTCGATAAACCTTATTTTTACCACAAATCCTTCAATATGAAAAAGCTGACATTTCTTTTACTTGCCATCATCAGCCTGTCTGCCGCTGCACAGAAAATAGATGCCTGGAAAATCAGTGCCGATCAGATCAATCCCGCTGCTTACTATGGCATCACCGTGGCAAACGGAATGATCGGTATCGTTTCCTCGCCCGAGCCCTTTAAGATCAAAGATGTGGTATTGGCCGGTGCATACGATCTCTACGGCCGTGGAAGGGTCAGCAATTTTCTCCGCAGTTTTAACCTGCTGAATATGCAGCTCGATATTGATGGCAGAAGGATTGGCAGCGCCGATGTTTCGCACATGAAACAGGAACTGGATATGAAACATGCCAGTTTTACCACTTCTTTCGACTATGGTGATAAAGCAACCGTTTCATATACTTACTACTCTCTACGCCAACTTCCCTTCACCGTACTGATGGATGTAAACATCACGGCTAAAAAAGATATTACCATCAACAGCGGTAGTGTTATGGAAGCACCGGATGCGTTGAAAGACGTGCAGAATTATTATAACGAGATAGACCGGCCACATGTGGTGATCAGCCTGCTGACTTCTTCTGCTAAAAGTCCTACCGGCAAATTACTGATGAGCGCTTCCAATACTTTTCTCTTCAGTGAACCCCACGGACAGGAGCCCCGTGTGATTCATGAAATGTGGGACAACAATATGCACCTGATGAAATTTACCCGCAAGATCAAAGCCGGTGAAACGTACCGGTATTCTATCGCAGGATCTTCTATCACATCCGCACACCACGATGATCCGCTGAACGAAGCGGAACGTATGACCATTTTTGCCAAACTGGAAGGAAGGGAAAGACTGATTAACTTTCATAACAAAGCCTGGGATAAATTATGGGAGAGCGATATTACGGTAGAGGGCGATGACCAGTCGCAGCAGGATATTCACAGCATGCTCTATCACCTCTATTCTTTCGTTCGCGAAGGAACGGATATGAGTCCTTCGCCCATGGGCCTAAGCGGCTTGGGGTATAATGGCCACGTGTTCTGGGATACTGAATTGTGGATGTATCCCTCCATCCTGGTACTGCACCCCGAAATGGCGAAAAGCCTGGTGGAATATAGGTTTAACCGCCTCGCGGCAGCCAAAAGAAATGCTTTCAATCATGGATATAAAGGTGCCATGTTTCCCTGGGAGAGTGCCGCAACGGGTGTAGAAGAAACACCGGTATGGGCATTGAGTGGCCCCTTCGAACACCATATCACTGCCTGTGTGGGTATTGCCGCCTGGAACTATTATTGTGTTACGCAGGATAAAGAATGGCTGAAAGAAAAAGGCTGGCCCATCCTGAAAGAAACAGCCGATTTCTGGAGCAGTAGGGTAGAGCGGAACGGCCCCGGAAAATATGAGATCAAAAATGTAGTGGCTGCCGATGAGTGGGCCGAGAACGTAGATAACAACGCCTGGACCAATGCCGCTGCCAAAGCGGTTTTGCAGAATGCCACAGCGGCTGCAAAATTGTTGGGTGTAACCGCCGACCCCGACTGGATGCAGGTGGCCAATAATATCCCCATCCTGAAAATGGAGAATGGCGTAACCAGGGAACATGCAACTTATAACGGCGAGGGTATTAAACAGGCAGATGTAAACCTGCTGTCTTACCCGCTCAAAGAAGTGAGCGATCCCCAACAGATCCGCAAGGACCTTGAATATTATGAAACCCGGGTCCCCAACGAGGGTACACCTTCTATGACGCAGGCCATTTTTTCTTTGTTATACGCCCGTTTGGGCGATGGCGAAAAAGCCCTGCATTTTTTCAAGGATGGTTACCTGCCCAACCTGAACCCGCCTTTCCGGGTAATTGCCGAGGGTAAGGGTGGTACCAATCCTTATTTTGCCACCGGTGCGGGAGGATTGATACAGAGCGTGTTAATGGGTTTTGGCGGATTGGAGATCACCCCACAGGGTATTACCCAGGTAAAATCTACCCTGCCCAAACAGTGGAAGAGCCTTACTATCACAGGGGTTGGCGTGGAAAAGAAAATATTTTCGGTTAAAAAATAATGTGTTATTTTCACACGGCTTGAAAAAGATTGCGTCCATACTGCTATTGGGGATCCTTCTCTTTAACTGGGGAGGTTACCGGCTGTTGACCAATTATTTCGAAGACCGTGCCGACCTGCAATTACAAGCTGCACTGGACCTTGACCAGTACAACGAAGCCGATCTCTTACGCATTAAAGTGCCCGCCAGTCTGCCCTACGGAAGCAGCTCCGAAAAATTTGAAAGAGTACAAGGTAGTGTAGAGATCAAAGGTGTTACGTATACCTATGTAAAACGCCGTTTTTACCAGGATTCACTGGAGTTATTCTGTATCCCTAATATGGTAAAAACAGGGATCAAAAATGCGCGCGACCAGTTCGCCAGTTTAGCCAACGATTTTGTAACCAACAATACATCCAAGAAGGCCCCTTCACACCAGCATCATGCGGCGAAATTCTCAGTACAGGATTTCACGAATGATCACGGATTCTTTTCTTGGCAGTTTAGGAACGCCGATCTGTCTGGAACCTGGAACTCGACGGTTTTTGCCGATCTGAAGTCTGTGTACCTCAGCCGTCTGGATAAGCCACCACAAGCATAAGGTTGGTTCATTAAGCATCATCTCATTTTATCTTCCTTAACTAATTAGCATATGAAAAGACTCATCATGGGTCTTTGTGTTGTGTTAGGCTTGTATGCATGTCGCCAGAGCGATGAATACAAAACCTACCTGCACAATCCGGAATTATTCAGTCAGACAGTTCATGCGTTGAACACCGTAGTAATGGGAAACAATTTCCCACCCATGGTGGCAGCACGTAATTATGTATATGCAGCTATTGCGGCCTATGAAGTAATGGCATTTGCCCACCCTGATGAGTATCAATCATTGGCAGGGCAGGTAAAAGGCTTAACCAAGGTATCATTTCCTTCCGCAGATCCCAAAGCAGACATAGAACTGGCTGCTTTACTTGCCTATATGAAAGTGGGCGAGTCGGTTACTTTTCCTGAGGGGAGTTTGCAGACTTATAAAGACAGCATCTTACAACTGGCCCGTAAAAAGGGCCTGCCCGGTGATGTAGAAAAAGCATCGCAGCTATTGGCAGATAGTGTGTCTGCTTCTATCATCCGCTGGAGTAAGGGCGATAATTACCTGGAAACCCGTGGTGCTGAAAAATATACGGTAAAAGATGAACCCGGCCGCTGGGTACCTACGCCACCTTTATATGGATCTGCAGCAGAACCGCATTGGATGGAAATCCGTACCATGGTACTCGATAGTGCCTCCATTTTTGCACCACCACCGCCACCGGATTATAATATCACTGATAAAAACAGCAAATATTACCAGGAAGTGATGTTGATCAAAAATGCGGTAGATAGTCTGACTGACGAACAAAAACATATTGCTGAATTCTGGGATGATAATCCTTTTAAAATGAATGTTACCGGACATGTGATGTACGGCAGTAAAAAATTCTCACCATCCGGCCACTGGATGAGTGTGATAGGAATAGCCGCCAAGCAGGCTAAATACAGCTACCCCGAAACCGTGTACGCATTCGCAAAAACCAGTATTGCTTTGTTTGATTCATTCATCCAATGCTGGTATGTTAAATTCAAGTACAATACGGTAAGGCCTGAAACGGTGATCAATAAATACTTTGATCCCAACTGGCGTCCTTACCTGCAAACCCCCGCGTTCCCGGAATATACCTGCGGGCACTCAACCATTTCTTCTGCTGCCGCTGAAGCACTGACCAGTGTTTTTGGCGACAACTTTGCCTATACAGACTCTACGGAACTGGAATTCGGTATCAAAAACCGGTCCTATAAATCGTTCCGTGATGCTGCCCTCGAGAATAACTGGGCGCGCTTTTATGGTGGTTTGCATTTTCACAATTCCTGTGTCATCAGTACCGATATAGGAGCCAAAGTTGGCCAGCTGGTGGCCAGCCGTTTGAAGATGAAAAAGAAATAATTCTTTTTCACAACCATTACTCATCGCTTAAAAAGACTGTATGAAATCAAATTTCATTGTAATCATATTATTGCTTGCACTTTCGTCGCGGGCCAATGCCCAGGGTTGCGTTGCCATCAGAAGTGTGGGTGGTTTAGGTACCATGGACCACGGCAACGGGGCCGATTCTTCCCAGAAAAAATGGTTACTGAATATCAATAACCGCTATTACAACTCTTATAAACATTTTGTGGGTGATGTAGAACAGAAACAACGTGTAGCTGCAGGTACCCAGGTAATTAACCATGCTTATACCATGGATGTAGCTGTTACCCGGATCCTGAACAACCGCTGGTCTGTTTCGGCCGATGTACCCATTATTTCCAACACACGTTCCTCATTGTACGAACATGGAGGTAAAGAAAGACATACCACCGCTTCTTTCGGTTTGGGAGATATCCGTGTATCTGCATCTTACTGGCTGCTGAACCCGATGAAACATGCAAAGGGTAATGTACAGCTCGGACTGGGTTTGAAATTACCCACCGGCGAATACCGCTACACCGATCGTTTTTATACAGCGGTGGCAGGGGTAACACAGATAGGTCCGGTAGACCAGTCAATACAGCTGGGTGATGGCGGAACAGGCATCACTACTGAGATCAATGCTTATTACAATCTTACCCATACCATCAGTTTATATGGTAATTTCTATTACCTCGTGAATCCAAGAGAGCAGAACGGTGTTTCTACTGCCCGGGGCGGAACGCCATCGGCCACCGCTATCGCCAACGGAAGTGATGTAATGAGTGTGCCCGACCAGTATATGCTGCGTGGTGGTGCCAATATGGTGGTGAACCGCTATACTTTTTCATTGGGTTTACGCAATGAGTGTATTCCTGTGCACGATCTGATTGGTGGTAGCCTGGGTTTCAGAAGACCTGGTTATATCATTTCGATTGAGCCCGGTGTTACGTATGCTTTCAAAAAATTCAATGTATACGCTTTTGTGCCAATCGCTGTTACACGCAACCGTACACAAAGCATGGCTGATAAGATCACCACAGCCAATACCGGAAAGTATACCAAGGGCGATGCTGCTTTTGCAGATTATGCACTTAACCTGGGTCTCTCACTAAGGTTCTAAGTAACCACTAAAACACTTTGTACAATGGGCGTATGGTATAGCCATGCCCCCTTGTGCCATACCCTTAACTCTGCTCTTATGAAAAAATCAATAAAGGGCTGGTATCGATATATCAGTCTGCTCCTTATAGGTATCGTATTGTTTTGCACGCAGCTGTCTGCGCAAACAGATATGGATGCCATCATGATGTCTAAAAATAATTTCTGTACCGGATTGATGTACAGCCACAGTCAATGGACCAATTACTGGGAAGGAACCCTGAAAAGGAACAATGATAACCTGGGAACCGTATCCACCAATATGTATGCAGTAATGGGCAACTACGGTGTATCCGATAAACTAAACCTGTTATTCGGACTTCCTTATGTACAAACCAAAGCTTCTGCCGGAACCCTGCATGGGTTAAAAGGCCTGCAGGATCTTTCTTTATGGGCCAAATGGATGCCCGTTGAAACCAAATGGGGTAAGGGAACGATCTCGGTATACGGTCTGGGAGGGGTCTCTTTTCCCACTTCTAATTATACGCCTGATTTCCTGCCCATGTCTATCGGTCTGCATAGCACAAACCTCTCGTTACGTGCCATGCTGGATTACCAGATCGGCAACTTTTTTGCCACAGTATCGGGTACCTATGTAGTGAGGAACAATATCACCATCGACCGTAATTCGTATTACACAACCGAGTTGCATAATACCAACGAAGTATCGATGCCGGATATGAGTAATTACCAGTTAAGAACCGGCTGGCGAAGCAGTAAGCTTATCGCAGAGCTGATTCTGAACCAGGCTAACACACTGGGCGGTTTTGATATAACGCGCAACAACATGCCTTTTCCAAGTAATAAAATGAATGCCACCACGGCAGGTGTCAACATCAAGTATGAAGTGCAAAAAGTGGCGGGTCTTTCATTGATCGGGGGAGGAAGTATGACACTGGCCGGTCGAAACATGGGCCAGGCCAGCAGTATTAACGGAGGTGTTTTTTACATTCTTGATTTTTCGAAGAAAGTGAAGAAGTCCGCTGTATCCACTTCATCCTCAAAAGCCAATTAACATGAAAAAAATAATTATAACCACTTTACTGATAACGGCATTCACTACCGCCCAGCTCTCCTGTAAAAAAGCGGTGTCCAATGAAACAGACGATATACCGGCGTTGGCACCTTCCAAAACAGATATCAATGCAGGTGGCTGGCAGCCAATCTTATTAACAGGTCCTACAGAATTTACCGTGGCAGCACCTGTTGCGGTAACTACGCCTGCTTATGTGGCAGAGTTGAATGAGATCAAAGCATTGCAGAAAAATCTCTCAGCAGCACAGGAAGAGAAGATCGCATACTGGGGTGCCGGCGGTGTACTTCGCTGGAACGAGATCATGCGCGAACTGGTGGCCAAATACAACCTCGCACCTTACCAGAATACCGATGGCACCTATCCTGCACCCAGTGCGGCCAATCCTTTCGCCTATCCTTTGTTTCCTTTTGCCAATCCGCCGTATGCAGCAAGGGCCTATGCCTATATCACTGCGGCACAATATGATGCACTGGTGGCAGCCTGGTATTACAAGAAACTGTATAACCGTCCTGCTCCCTATAAAACAGATGCAGCTGTAATAGCTAAACTCCCGCAAACAGACCTGCCTTCCTATCCTTCAGAAGCTGCTGTACTGGCGGGGGTAACTGCGGAGATGATGAAACTGTTATTTCCCGGTGAGATCGCTGCTATTCAGCAGAAACTGGAAGAACATGAGCTGGCCGCCATTGCTGCCGGCACCGCTACCCGCAGCGATATTGAAGCAGGTGAGGCATTGGGCAGATTGGTGGCGCAGAAATTTACCGCCCGTGCCCGAACCGATAAAGCCGGAGCGGCGGGAGGAACACCTACCGACTGGGCCGCATTCGAAAGCACTACCATTGCCCGGGGCGAGATACCCTGGATCAGCCAGGAAATACCTAAGCGACCACCCATGTTACCCATGTTTGGCAAAGTAACGCCCTTCCTGTTTGATGCCAATACAACGGCTACCCTGCGTCCGGGCCCGCCACCTTCTACCGGCAGCGAGCAGATGAAAAAAGAAACAGCGGAAATCAAAGACATGGTGGATAACCCAACCCGCGAAAGGATCCGTATCGTACAATTCTGGGCCGATGGGGTAGCCACAGCTACGCCTCCCGGTCACTGGAATGCGATTGCTGCAAAAGATTTCCTCGGTAAAAATTTCAGTGAAGTAAGATGGGCACGTAACCTGGCATTGCTGAACATGACCCAGATGGATGCCGCTATTGTTTGCTGGGATACCAAGTTCGCCTATTTTAATCCGCGACCTTCGCAGCTGAACAGTGCCATTAAAACCTTAACAGGTTTACCCAATTTTCCTTCCTATATATCCGGTCACTCTACGTTCAGTGGTGCGGCCGCAGAAATATTAAGTTATCTCGTTCCGGAAAAAGCAAACAGTTACCTGCAGATGGCGCAGGAAGCTTCTGTGTCGCGTATGTACGGTGGTATACACTACCGCAGCGATTGTGAAGCCGGTCTGGTTACCGGAAAAAAAGTAGGCGCTTATGCCGTGGCGAGAGCCAAAACAGATGGCGCAGATTAATCAATTACCTTCTTAGTTAGAGGACAATAAATGGCAGTTTATTGTATGGCCCTGGGTGTTTACCTGGGGCTTTTTTGTGAACAGACGGGGGAACAGAGGAACAGACGAACAGAGGAGCAAGGAACAGATGAATAGAGGAAAATCGAATATCGAATATCGAACAGGGAATGTCGAATGTCGAAGGATATGAAATGACAAAGAACCCAGAACAAAGAACCCAGAACAAAGAACATAGAACAAAGAACATAGACCAACGATCCTCTCAGATACATGAACGGTAGTGCCTGCTTTTTTGTTTACACTATTTTCGCGGCATGAAAGTAGCGGTAGCGCAGATCGTGGTTGAAAAGGGGAACCTGCCGTATAACCTGGCGAGACATCTTTTTTTCTGCCAACTGGCAGCAGCTGAAAAAGCGGATCTGGTTGTTTTTCCGGAACTTTCTTTAACCGGCTATGAACCGGAGTTGGCCGCAGTGCTTGCAGTAGACCTGGCTGATCCTTTGTGGGAAGCGTTGAAAGGTTGTGCCCGCGAAAACCAGCTGGTGATCAGCGTGGGTATGCCATTGAGAACAGCTAACGGTATCCAGATCGGCGCGGTGCAGGCCTGGCCCGATGGTACCTTACACTCTTATGCCAAACAAAACCTGTACACCGGAGAAGATACTTTCTTTATACCTGGCACTCAAGACTATCAGCTTGAACTACAGGGAGAAAAGATCAGCATGGCCATCTGTGCAGATATTTCTGAACCCCGATTACCAGCCCGGGCCCATGCGCAGGGGGCTACTGTTTTCCTTGCCCCGGTAATGGTATCTAAAAAAGGACTTACACACGACAGAGCCCTGCTGCAGCAATACGCCCAACAATATACAATGCTTACGGTGATGGCCAACTATGGTGGCGAAACCGGTGGGTATGATTGCGGAGGCCATAGTTCGGTATGGTCTGAAAAGGGAGAACTGATCGGAGAGCTGGCGCATGATAAAGAGGGCATGTTGCTCGCAGAAAGATCCGGGCAAAGCTGGACAACAAAGGTGCTGATTGGTTGAGCAATAGTATTGTGATTGTACTGCTGAAGATTATTCTATAACATTTAGCCTGCTGTACTATTAGGTAGTTCAAAATTTCTGTTGTTAGAAAATAAAAACTGCCAATTCGGAGTGATTGATGAAAAAATTCTAATCAGTCCGCCTTAGGCGGACGGGCCTCTTTTTGTTCGGTGCCGATCCCGCAAAGCGGGAGAAGGCAGACAAAATGATGCGAAGCATCCCGCTAAAGCGGGAGCAGAAGAAAAAGCAGTCTCGGCTTAGCCGAGAAAAAGGGACGGGGCTCCCGGCTAAGCCGGGACCAGGAGCGACAATACATCCGACTATCAGGGTGATTTTTTAATAGCATAATACGTTAACATTTAATTCATTTACAAAAATGACTACCAAAATATTTTTTCTGATCACCCTATTGGCCTACGCAGTTGTGGTAAGCCAGTCATTCATATATATGCTTTCCTTAAAGCAGGTACAGTGCAGTCTTGATGTGGTTTCCTTTACTGAGATCAGGAAGTTGACAGATAACGCCATGCGGGCCAGTTTCAAATATGTGATCTATGCTGCTTTATTGGCCAATGTATTACTGGTACTCACAACTGCCGGAACACCCGGAAGCCTATACTTTATTTCAGCCGCCATTGGATTGCTGGCATTGGTGATAGATGTATTACTGACCGTAAAAGGAAGTTTACCCATTAATGATGTGATCAATACCTGGTCTGCCGATCACTATCCGGCAAACTGGGCCTACTTCAGAGACAAATGGTTCACTATTTTTCAGTACAGGCAAATAGCCAACATAGCTGGTTTTCTGAGTTTACTGGTGGGAGCGATCTTCGGTAATAGATAATTCCTTTGCTGATAATGGTAGTACAGTAACATTAATGATCAGATAAAAATAGATCCCTCTTTTCCTCTTTCTCTCTTTAACTCTTAGTGAAACCTCCCGCTGATCAGCGAAATGGCCGGATATCCCAGCCGTTTCAATAGCTGCGTAACAGCAGGGTGCATAGAATTATCAGCCTATATGCTTCCTATGTCAAGTAATGAATAACCTCAGTAACAGCGCGGATACAGCCGCCTACCATATTCTATTGGTTGAGAATAAGTTAGACTACCCGTTTGTTGGAATCGGGAACTGTTGTAAGATAACTACAAACAATACCTGACCATTCAGGCAGTAAGGCAACTGAAATGGATATGCATGTTGGTACGTGAAATAGTCAAAATAGTACACATCCTTTCGATGACCTATGATATATTTTCCTAAATTTATTAAGCGTTGGTGATACACGCAAAGCCATACTAAATGGCTGTATTGGCGCTATAGTGTAACGCGAATAACTAAGTTAGGTACAAGCAATCACTAAAAAGATCAAAAGACAAGTACTTGTGAGGAATCTTTTAAACCAGGTAATTATTTTATTCTCAGTTCAACTAATTCTCTGCAGTTGTACTAAAAGAACGTTGCAATCTAACTTAGACAAGCGCGAAAATTATTTAGTAGATAAAATTACAATATTTGAAGACTCCACAAATTTCACTAATACATCTTTTATATATGACAACAACAACCTTGTCAAAAGAATAACAAAAGGAAAATTTGTTGAAAATAGGCAAGTGCGTGAAAAGGAATATATTGACGAATTAGAATACACTAATGGACTTGTTTCAAAAATACGTTTCCGAGACTTAACATATTTTATGACAAGTCATGAGCTACATCTGTTTTATAATTCAAAAAAACAAATTCTAAGAGTAGAAACCTGGATGAACAACACTAAGATTGGACACCAAAATTTTCATTATTTGGACAATAAAATGGTAAGTATATATACCGATGGTTCTAAACCGTTCGAAAAAAATACACTTTATTATGATAATTCGGGTAATTTAATAAAACAGTTATATAGAATTCCCAAAACCGACCTAACTGGCAATCCAATCCCTGGCGAATTTATTGACTGGAATTTTATTTATGAATATGATAATAAATCAAAACCTAACATTGGCTTAGATTATCTATTTATCTATACACCATTCCAAAATTTAGGAACAGAAACAGGATATGCCAGAGAACTTTCTAATTGTAATCTAACAAAATATCAAAACAGTGGAACAACTTGGTCATATGAATATAATGATGTAGGATTACCCATTAGCTGTGAAATGAAATGGAGTGGAATCCAAACTTTAAAACCCATGATTTGGAATATAACATACAAAAAAATAAATTGAAACTTACTTGTGCTACAACATTAGCTGCAACTTTTGACGCTACAGCAGAACTATGATAAATGCCATAAACATTTTACTATTGAAATTACTTATGTGCGCTTGCGGACAATCAATTGAAAAGTCCGACAATAAGGCAACTATTGAACAAGCAATTACATCAGTAGACACGACCAGGCCAAAGCAAACTAAAGAAAAACTAACTAAGCTTGACAGCATTGAGAAAGCAAATAATGAAAGTGTTCTTGCTGCTGGAGAAAACATCACTAGAGCTTTTGTTTTTCTAAAAGAAGGAGATAGCACAATTAATCTGACAGCAAACATCAGACAAGACCATAGAATATTTGGATACGCAGCACCGAACGTCAAATCAGAACGACTTTTACTTTTATCTGTGTTTACAAATGACGTTGAGAATAATCCATTCGGTTGTAAGCTTGGTTCTTATTACGAAAGCAATGGAATGGATGGATTGACTTTAAAATATATCTCGACAACCGGAAACTTTGTTAAGGCAGTTGCAACTGACAAGAGAAAAAAATCGACAACTATTTACTTTCAGAAAAAAAGGATAGAATTCGAGTAATAAGAGCAGCAACAAACAGTCGTTTGGGAAAAAAGCAGGTTCAGTGCTGGAATACAGTTTAGTTCTACGAAATCTGATTTTTCGCCAAGCTCCAAAACGTTAACTAACCCCTCTCATTTCTTTACAAAATCTTTATATCCTTCCCACTACCTTTGGTAAGTAAAGAAACCGATTCCTTGGAATTTTCCGCTACAAGAAGATACAGTAAACCCATGCAATACCTGATCAGCATTGTACTGGTGGTATTGGTTTCAGCAGTCTGTTTCCTGTTTGCCGGTATGATCGGGTACAGGGTGGTGGCACTGATCCTGTTAATGACAGTTTCGATCATTGCCATGTTATTCGATATACTGCCCGTATTAACAGCAGCCCTTTTAAGCGCTTTGATCTGGAATATTCTTTTCATTCCCCCGCTGTACACTTTTCATATTGCCACGGCAGAAGATCTGCTGATGTTTATTCTCTATTTTGTGATCGCGCTGGTGAATGCTGTACTCACTTTCAATATCCGCGCGGCGGAGAAAAGGGCAAGGGATAAAGAAGGCAGAGAAAAGACCATCCGCTTATACAATACCTTACTCAATTCGCTCTCGCACGAATTCCGTACACCCGTTTCCACCATCATTGGTGCAGTAGACACTTTGCAGGAAAATAGAAACAGGTTAAGTGAGAAGAACCAGCAGGCGTTACTGGAGCAAATTGATTCGGCCAGTCTCCGGTTGAACCGCCAGGTAGAGAACCTGCTGAATATGAGTCGCCTCGAAAGCGGCATGTTGCAATTGCACCTGGACTGGTGTGACCTGAATGAACTCATTTTTTCAGTCATTCAAAAAATGCCGCCCACAGTGCTAACGCATACCATTGTATTCAGTCCCAATGAGCAATTGCCTTTGTTCAGGCTGGATGCGGGTATGATGGAGCAGGTATTGCATAATATCATCTATAATGCCACCCAATATACGCCTGCACATACTACGATAGAGATCGAAGCAGATCTGCAGGGAGAAGAACTGGTGATCCAGATCCGGGACAATGGAAAGGGTTTCCCGGAAAATGAGATCCCATTTGTATTTGATAAATTTTACCGGGTACCCCATACCCAAACGGGTGGCAGCGGACTGGGATTGTCTATTGCCAAAGGTTTTACCGAAGCACATAACGGTACCATTACCCTCGAAAACCAAAAAGAAGGGGGCGCCCTGTTTATCATTAGAATACCGGCAGAAACTTCCTTCATCAATAACCTGAAAAATGAATAAGGCAGAGATTCTGATCATTGATGATGAGCCGCAGATCCGGAAACTATTACAGATAGCGCTGGAAAGTAACGGGTACACGGTAAGAGAAGCGGCAACGGGAAAGGAAGGGGTTTTGCTGGCCGCCAATCATCCGCCTGAATTGATTTTACTCGATATTGGATTACCCGATACCAGCGGACAGGAAATACTGAAACAACTACGGGGCTGGTACAGTAAATCCATTATCATGCTTACAGTACAAAACAGCGAAGCGGATATTGTAACGGCTTTAGACAATGGGGCATCTGATTACCTCACCAAACCTTTTCGTACCGGCGAACTGCTGGCCCGGATCCGGTCATCAATACGCCGCAATACTACCGGAGAGAGTAATCATTTACTCAGCTGTGGTAACCTGCTGATAGATCTGCAGGCCCGCACCGTTAAACGGAACAATGAAACGATAAAACTAACCACTACCGAGTACAACCTGCTGGCCCTGTTGGCGAGAAATGAGGGCAGGGTATTAACCCACCAGTTTATCCTGAAAGAGATCTGGGGAATCGGCTACCAGACCGAAACACAATACCTGCGGGTTTTTGTGGCCAGTCTCCGCAAAAAGATCGAAGATGATGCCAACCATCCGCTGCATATCATTACCGAAAGCGGCGTAGGATACCGGTTTGTGTAAACCGGCATCTTTATATTTTCTTTATATCCGGCTTCGCTTATTTATAATTTACTGATAGTATTCCATCCATTTTTGTGTGATCAAACACATAGCAATGGAAACGCAGCAACAGGGAATCAATGGAAAAGTAACAACGGCCACACTATTGGTGGCACTCGGTATTATCTATGGCGATATCGGAACCAGTCCCTTATATGTATTAAAAGCCATCATTGGCGAAAGGCCCATTACTGAAACACTGGTATATGGTGGCATTTCCTGTATATTCTGGACCATCACTTTTCTCACCACATTCAAATACATTTATCTGACACTGAAGGCAGATAACCATGGCGAGGGGGGGATTTTTTCGCTGTATGCATCTGTGCGCAGGTATGGAAAATATCTGGTGATCCCTACCATATTGGGCGCTACCACTTTGCTGGCCGATGGTATTATTACGCCACCCATTTCGGTGGCTTCGGCAGTAGAGGGACTTACCATTATTCCCGGTTGGGAACATTTACCAACGGTTCCCATTGTGATAGTGATTCTTTCCGGTTTGTTTTTCTTTCAGCGTTTCGGAACGCAAAAAGTAGGGTCTGCATTCGGGCCGGCCATGCTGGTATGGTTTACCATGCTCGCTACTTTGGGCTTTCAGCAGATCCTGCATCACCCCACCATTATCAGATCACTGAACCCGGTATATGCCTATCGTTTCCTGGTAGAATATCCGCATGGTTTCTGGTTACTCGGGGCCGTTTTTCTGGCTACTACCGGTGCAGAAGCCCTGTATTCCGATCTGGGGCACTGCGGCAGAAAAAATATCCGTATTACCTGGGTGGGCGTAAAAACCTGTCTGATGATGAATTATATGGGACAGGCAGCCTGGCTGATGAGTCAGGGTGAGCAGGCATTTTTACAGGGTCGTAATCCTTTTTTTGAAATGATGCCGCAATGGTTTTTGCTTGCGGGCATTGTCATTGCCACCGTGGCTACCATCATTGCCTCACAGGCCATGATCAGTGGCAGTTATACGCTGGTGAGTGAAGCCATGAACCTGAATTTCTGGCCAAGGGTAACCGTAAAACAACCTACCAATCTGAAAGGGCAGATTTACATACCCTCTGTTAACACGATTCTCTGGATAGGTTGTATTCTCATGATCCTGTATTTCCGGAGTTCCACCCATATGGAAGCGGCTTATGGGTTCAGTATCACCATTGCCATGATGATGACAACTTTTCTGCTGGCACATTTCCTGTACTATAAGTTAAAATGGAAGGGTTATCTGGTAGTGGCGATCGTACTTGTATTCGGGATGGTTGAAATATCCTTTTTCATCGCCAATGTGGCCAAGATCAAAGAGAGATGGATGTTCCTGTTTTTTGAGTTATTCATTTTCATGACGATGTATGTATGGTATTATGCCAGGAAGATCAATAACCGGCTTACAAAGTTTATCGATCTGGGAAGGTATATCCATCAGATCAAAGAGCTGAGCGGGGATGATGCCATCCCTAAATTTTCAACACACCTGGTATATCTCACCAAAGCCAATACCAGGCACCAGGTAGAAGAGAAGATCATCCGCTCCATCCTCGCGAAAAAACCCAAAAGGGCCGATGTGTATTGGTTTGTGCATATTCATCGAACAGAAGAGCCGTATACCCTTACCTATGACGTATCAGAACTGGTGGATGACAAAGTGATCAAGGTAACTATCAATGTGGGCTTCCGGGTGCAGCTGCGAACTGAATTGTATTTCAAAATCATTGTACAGGAATTAGTGGCCAATCAGGAACTCAATCTGCATATCCGTCCAGACGGAAGCACACGTTACAACCCGGAACCGGATTTCAGGTTTGTGGTACTCGAAAAATTCCTTTCTGTTGAAAATGAATTTGCCCTGCGGGAAGGCTTGCTGCTGAATGCCTATTTCTTCCTGAAAAACCTTGGGTTAAGTGATGAGAAAGCTTTTGGGCTTGATAAAAGCGACGTAGAAATTGAACAGGTACCACTGGTGTACCATGCCATAGAAAAAATTGCACTGAAGCGTAACGGACAATACCAGACCGTAGCATAAGTCATGGAAAACGATGCTTCCAAACAATTGTATGATACCTATTTTAGTTTAACAAACAGGTATGTAACCGTAATTTTGAGAAATGGAAAGACCCTGGAAGGATGTTTTGTTGCCTTCTGCAGAGGAGACGAAAGAGAAGGGGAAGGATATATCACCCGATGGCATCTGGTAAATGGAACCGATGATGGTTTATTGCATATTGATGGGTTTGATTTTCGCGCCGGCACCTATATTAACCAGGCTGATATTGCAGAAATTCGGTTTCACGAGACTAACCGCACAATGAAATTTTTATGATAAGCAGGATTATTCCGATACAGAGAAAGTGTGTACTGATCCTGGTAATACTACTGACAGGATTTATTTCCTTTACTTCACTTGCACAAAAAGATTCTGCCTGGCGTGTTTCACCCGTGGTTCAGCTGAGTGGTTTGGCAGATATATTTTATACCTATGATTTCAACCGGCCCTCCTCTAAAAACAGACAACCCTTTTTCTATCACTATAACCGGCACAACCGCCCGGATCTTAATCTGGGCTATCTGAAATTTTCTGTGCAGCACCCAAAATACAGAGCGCATCTGGCCGTACAGGCAGGTACTTATGTTACCGATAACTATGCAGCAGAACCCGGTTTACTCAAACATCTATTCGAAGCCAACGCGGGTATTTCTCTGAACAAAGGCAATTCGCTTTGGCTGGATGCGGGGATCCTCTCTTCCCATATCGGATTTGAAACAGCTGTTTCGAGCGACAACTGGACTTTAACCCGCTCCCTGCTGGCCGAAAATTCACCCTACTATCTAACCGGTGTTAAACTTACGTATCACCCCAACCCCCAATGGGAACTGGCGGTCCTGGTTTGTAATGGCTGGCAGCATATCCGGAAAGTGGCAGGCAATACAATGCCCTCCTTCGGAACACAGCTAAAGTTCAGTCCGGATAAAAAAACGGTTCTTAACTGGAGCAGCTTTCTTGGAACCGATGATCCGGACAGCACCAGAAGGGTACGTTTTTTCAATAATCTGTATTTGCAATATCAATGTTCACCTAAGATCGGATTGATTGCAGGTATTGATATAGGGCTGCAACAAAAAGCCAGAAACAGTGCAGATTATTATTCCTGGTTCAGTCCGGTGCTGATGGTTCGTTATACCCCTGCAGACAAATGGGCATCCTGCATTCGTGCTGAATATTACCAGGATAGAAAGGGCGTGATGATACCGGCCACCACGGTAAATGGATTCAGCAGTTCGGGGTTGTCGGTGAACCTTGATTATTCGCCACTTCGTACGATTACCTGCCGGATAGAAGCAAGATGGCTGACGAGTAAGGATCCTGTGTTTTTCAAAAACGGATTACCCACGGCCAACAATCTTTTCATGACAACATCCGTAGTGCTGATATTGTAGTAACCGCATAGGCGGTAACCCCGCACAATAATCAGTCGCTATAAAAAAATAGTTCCCTCTTTTCCTTTTTCTCTCTTTGGCGTTTACCCTCTTATGTGCAACCTGCTACCCCATTTTTCTGCGTGTATACAAACAGGGTAGTTTTAACGTCTTGTGCTATTTGATAATTCAAAATTTATTTGTTTAGTAGAATAAAACTGTAAACTCAAGGTGTTGAAAAAAAAATTTCTAATCAGCCCCTGTGGACGGGCCTCATTGGGTTCGGTGTCAATCCCGCTTCATGCGGGAGAAGACAGATCAGATCATGCGAAGCAGATCTGATCAGAGGCCAATGCAGTCTCGGCTAAGCCGAGATAACAGGGGCGGGGCTCCCGGCTCAGCCGGGACCGCGAGCGACATGGGTTTTCGAATTACAGGGTGTTTGATTTTTAATGGCACAACACGTTATTTTTAATTTCTTTATTCAAAGACATTTACAGCGTTTCTTCAACCTGCGGCCAGCATTTTTCCCGTACCGCAGTATTTTACTTCCTGTATTGTATCGTCGGGTCCCGGTTTGCCCATCTGTATGCCGGCAGCCAGTACCAGGCTATGCTGTTCAGCCAGCTCAACAGCCGCAGGGCTTATACGGTTGTTCTTAATCACCTGTAAGGACAGAAAAAGTTCCTCTCCCGGCAGGGCAACCGTAACCGGTAACCAGCTGGATGAATAAAGCGGGCCACCGGGGCTATTGCCCAAATCCGGGTATACGTAATTTTTGCCGTTATGCCTCAGATCGCTGATCATAAACAATTTTACGAAGAGCCTGTAATAAGGCAGTTGCCAGGGAAAATGCAGGTGTATGCCGGGCTGCAAATCCGGAAATACCAGCCTGGCTGCACCCCGTTCACGATCAAATACCGGCTGCAGGGGGTAACGCAACACCGTATCTAATCCAAACCGTTTGTTCAGCGGAAAATTGGCCAGCAGGTAACGGTGCTGCGAATACAATATGCTGCGTTGTCCCGGCGGGCTGACTGTATCCTGCAACTGGATGGTTTTGTTGAGGGCAGAGAAAGCGGCCTGCAGGTTATAATCCACCATATTAACAAAGGGAGACAGCTCGCCCCGTAACCGCGCTGCCATTTTGCTGCAGCTGCCAAATTCTTCATTGTTAGACCGTACCCTGGCAAAACGGGGATGTGTTTTAATCTGCTTTTTTGTAGCGCCGCCTTTGGTACGCAGAATAATCTTATCAGAGCCCTTGGGTTGGTAGGCGGAGAGATTACCCAGGCTCCCGGTAAATCCCCCATTGCCATGCAGGAATGCCATATTGAGATGGTTTAAACTGTATGAACAGGCAAGGGCCAGTCATACGCAATTCACTGTGGGGAGGATACCTAAAGTTACTCATTAGCTTTCCTATTATGCAATACTTAACCCATACTTTCCGCAAATACCGTGAAAACACCCCTCATACCCCCTCTTTATAAAGAGGCGGGTTATCTGCGGGTTATCCTCGGGTTACTGGCGGGTTATCAATGAATTAGGAAACAATGGAAACAGGCGGTACATATAGGGTATAGATGCACACGGGTATGAAGCGGTATTGAAGGGTTATGCCAGGTATACTTGCTGGCCTTTAACTGGTAGCAACTGTGCTGTAGTTGTAAAGCAGTAAGAGAAGTGGAATAGGTAGGTCTGTTAGTACGGAAACAGTCAAAATAGGACAACCCCTTTTGATGACCTATAGTATATTTTCCCTATATTCATTATGTGCTGGTTATATGCACAAAGCCAGGCTATGTGGATAATAAATAAAACGAAATGAGTAATAAACCTCAAATAAATATAAACGTTTCTGAGTATCGGGAGATTTTACATCAAGCGATAAGCCAAATTAATACTGCGAGAATACTAATTGCAAGGCAGGTAAACAGTACTGCAAATTCAGTGTATTGGAATTTGGGAAAACTACTCTTTGAAAAAAAGTTAGAAGAAGGCTACTGCAGTGGTGTTGTCAAACAATTATCCTTGACCTCAAAAACGAATTTCTCGATATGGGCTTATCACCTCGCAATCTGTGGGATATGAAACGGTTTTATGAGCGATATGATTTGGCAGATGCAAAACTGCGACAGGCTGTCGCAGTTTTGCCCTGGGGCCATAATTTACTTTTAATCAATAAAGTTCAATCACTTTCTGCTGTTGAGTTTTATGCCAATGAAGTAGCTGCAAAAGACTGGTCAAACGATTTAACCAACCCTTCGCAAAACCTAAAGAGCCATTTTTTGCGCACGAACCGACAAACAGATGGACAATAATTCAAACAGTTTTTATATTGAAAAATGAGATAGTCAAGATATTAAATCTATCTTTGCGGACACATTTCAAAATGACATGAACAGAATAAAAGAAGTGTTGGAAGAAAAAGGAGTTAAACAGACTTGGTTGGCTGAACAACTGGGTAAAAGTTACAACATGGTCAACGGCTATGTACAAAACCGACAGCAGCCAAGACTTGAAGTGCTCTTTGAAATCGCCAAGATATTAGGAGTTAAACCACAAGATTTAATAAAAGAGAAAAAATGACAAGCATAGCACAAAGACAAGAATTGCAAGCCAAAATATGGAAAATAGCCAACGATGTTCGTGGCTCTGTGGATGGATGGGACTTTAAACAGTTTGTCTTGGGTACGCTGTTCTATCGCTTTATAAGTGAAAACTTCACCAACTACATTGAAGGTGGTGACGATAGCGTAAACTATGCAAACTATCCTGACAAAGACATTACATCCGAAATAAAAGACGATGCAATAAAAACAAAAGGTTACTTCATTTATCCAAGTCAACTTTTTGTGAATGTTGCCAAAACTGCCAATACAAACCCCAATCTGAACACGGACTTAAAAGCCATTTTTGACGCTATTGAAAGTTCTGCAAATGGTTATCCATCCGAACCGGACATAAAAGGATTATTTGCCGACTTTGACACAACAAGCACACGATTGGGAAATACCGTTGAAAGCAAAAACTTGCGATTAGCTGCCGTATTGAAAGGTGTAGAAGAACTGAATTTTGGAAATTTTGAAGACAATCAAATTGACCTTTTTGGTGATGCTTATGAGTTTTTGATTTCTAATTATGCAGCTAACGCAGGTAAATCAGGAGGAGAGTTTTTTACACCACAACACGTATCCAAACTCATTGCCCAATTGGCTATGCACAAGCAAGAAAAAGTGAATAAGATATATGACCCTGCTGCTGGTTCAGGCTCGTTATTGTTACAAGCCAAAAAACATTTTGACAATCATATAATTGAAGAAGGGTTTTATGGGCAAGAGGTAAACCACACCACTTACAATCTTGCCCGTATGAACATGTTTTTGCACAATATCAATTACGACAAGTTTAACATTGCACTTGGCAATACACTAATTGACCCACACTATGGAGATGAAAAGCCATTCGATGCAATCGTTTCTAATCCTCCTTACTCAATAAAATGGATTGGTGATGAGGACCCAACACTCATTAATGATGACCGCTTTGCACCTGCCGGTGTATTGGCTCCTAAATCAAAAGCAGATTTTGCCTTTGTGCTTCATGCCCTAAGTTATCTTTCAAGCAAAGGAAGGGCAGCTATCGTTTGTTTCCCTGGTATCTTTTACCGTGGCGGTGCAGAGCAGAAAATCAGAAAATATTTAGTGGATAATAATTTTGTTGAGACCGTTATCTCATTAGCCCCTAACTTATTTTATGGCACTACCATAGCCGTAACTATCCTCGTTCTTTCAAAACATAAAACGGATAACAAAACTCAGTTTATAGATGCCAGTG
>DASWXD010000001.1:0-11650 GCA_036405675.1 Sediminibacterium sp. | reverse complement strand
AACCAGGCCTTGATCATTAAGATGGAAGATTTTGAATCGGTGATCTCCAAAGACAAAAAAGACGAGTATGTTACCCTATGGTACAAACAGATCATGACGGATAACATGGGCAAAACAGATTCTCTGGCCATGATCAATGATTTTAAAATAGTGAATGGGAAAATTGTGGCTTTGTCTGAAGCTATGAGACATTATCCTGCGAAGAAATAGTAAGCAGTTTTTACAATAGAAAAGCCCTTCCATGTAGAAGGGCTTTTTTATTGAAGGTCAGCAGTGAGTAGTGAGTGGTGAGTAGGCAATTGTGAATGGGCAATGGTCAATTGGCAATGAATCTACTCACTACTCACCACTCACGATTCACTATCATCAGTTATTATCAAAATCACAGCCAATCGGTGCGCCAGGGGCGATTTCTTTGGGTTGCGGCAATACAATGTCTTTCGGATTGCTGATTCGTTCCACAGCGTAGCTGTAATGTGCTTTCAGTCCGGGTGTGTTTTTCAGTTGTGTGGCGTATTGTTTCAGCGATTGCAGCCGGTCGTAACAAATAGCTTTTACCTGGTAGGTTGCACTGCTGCTCTGGCTTAATCCGAGCATCCAGGTTAATACCATCTGTTGGGTTTGTAACTGAATTTCTCCTTTTAATCCTTTCTGCAAAGGCGCTTTCCATGTTTTGGTGATGATGGCATCCAGTACATCATCCCAGCCCGGTGTTCCGGCCTGCGCTTTGAATTGAACCAACCGGTTGGCTCTTTCTGCGTTAAAAAGAAAAGCCAGTTCAAAATCAGCCAGTGCTTCTGCAGCTGCTATAGGGTCAAAACTCATTCCCGTTCTTTTTGCAAACAGTTCGCCTACATTGTACAACATGGGCGGACGGGGAGGAATTAACTGCATGATTTTATCGGGCACGGTCAGCAAGTCGGCAGATAAACAATCTACTGCCGCCTGTAAGGCTTTTTCCTGTATGGCTTTGGATAAGATCTGTGGAGTAGGTTGTTGATCGCCGCGAACACTGTAACTATAATTCATTCCGCCGATCAGTTTACAGATCGCTTCTAACTGATAGCGGTGGTAATTATATACAGGCACCAGCACATCTTCCAGGCGGGTTAAAGGCGTATTCATCCGGATAGCCTGTTCAGAAAATTGAGTAAGGGCTTTCTGCCGAACCTGTAATACATTTTTCAGTTCTGTTACAGCATCATTGCCATTGTCCCATAAATGGGCTTTGGGATGAAAACCACTGGCAGCACGGGCATCCGCATCGGCAATAAAGAGGAGACCTTTCTGTGTATTTTCTTCCAGCAAAGTATTCAGAGCCTTGTTCTCATCTGTACCGGGTGCAAAATCTGCGTATCCGTAAGTGATGGCGCGTTTGTCCCACTCGCCGATCTCATTCGTATATACCTGGCTGAAATCGATCTCTCCCTTGCTGTTCAATACCACATTCGGATGCGGGTAATCCATTACGGATGCGCGGTTGTTAAAGCTGGAAGCATAGTTATGCTGTAAACCCAGGGTATGACCGATCTCGTGCGCTGATAGCTGGCGCAAACGCTGCAGGGCAGCTTCTTTCATGGTTTCGGGAACGGGTTTGCCGGTTTCATAGGGTGAGAGCAGTCCGGTAAAAATGAGATAGTCCTGGCGTACCCGCAGTGAACCGAGTGATACCTGTCCTTTAATGATTTCACCCGTACGGGGATCTGTAACGGTGGCACCATAACTCCAGCCACGGGTAGAGCGGTGTACCCAGTTGATCATATTGTACCGGATATCCATCGCATCGGCAGTGTCGGGCAATACTTTTACGATGAAAGCATTTTTAAAACCGGCAGCTTCGTAGGCCTGATTCCACCAGCGGGCGCCATCGAGCAAAGCAGAACGGATGGGTTCGGGCGTGCCGTTGTCTAAATAATAAACGATCGGTTTTACGGGTTCGCTTATGGCTGCTGTCGGGTCTTTTTTCTCCAGGCGGTGGCGGGAGATGAATTGCTGTTCGATATTATCGGTGAACGGACTGCTGTAATCAAAATAGGAGATCCCGAAATAACCACTGCGGATATCGTAGCGGCGGGGTTTGTATTTGTTGTCGGGCAACTGCACAAAAGAGTGGTGCATTCTCACCGTGATTGCTTCTGCCGAAGGGGTAACCGTAGTTACATAACGGCCTGCATCGCTGCCGCCGGTGAAAGTAATAGAAGCTTCAAATTCACTGTTGAGCGGGAAGTTCCGGGTGTTGGCGATATAGATGGCGGAGCGGGGTTCGCTGAAAGTATAGGTTCCCTGGCGCATGAGCCGGATACGGTCGGCCACATTCTGGGCATCGCGCACAAAAAAGGCAGTGGCATCTACCAGTACTTTATCTCCTTCTTCTTCATCCACTGTAAAAGCAGCAATGGTAGACTGTGCGAAAGATTCTTTTACAGCACGTTGTTCATTTTTATCAGCAGCGCTGGCGCGGTAGCTGTAATTGGGTTGTACCAGCAGGAGTTTTTTGCCTACTTTATGAAAGGCAACAATTTTGGTACCGCCGATCAATCCACGGTCAAGGCCGATATCGTTGGATCCCAATCCGCCGGGTAAGGAGTTTACGTAAAGGAATTCCTGGCTGAACTTATCTACCAGTAACCAGATCTTACCGCTACCGGCATCCCACCAGAAAGTGAAATAACCATCGTAACGTTTCATGTTTTTTGTTTTCTCGGCAATCTTAGAAGGGGTTTGTGCAGTAGCAGCGATACTGCAGATACAAAACAGTGCGAGTAAAAAAGAGCGCATCGTAAAATAATTTGATGAGGTAAGAAAGCTTTGTGATAAAGATATTTGAAAAACCAACCGGAATACCAATGAAATAAAAAACTCCCGTCAGGATCTAACGGGAGTTCAGTTTTTTGTCTGCGGATAGGTTTATCCAAACAGGGTGCCGTCTGAAGAAGGTGTTTCTGTTGCGGGAGCAGCAGGCGTTTCTACAGGTGCGGGTGTTACTACTGGTGCGGCAACCGGAGCAGGCGCTGGTTTTTTAGCAGCCGGCTTTTTCTTGGGTGCCGGTTTTTTGGCAACTGGTTTGGCAACTGGCTTAGCTGCCTTTTTAGGTGCTCCTTTTTTCGCTGGCGCTTTCTTCGCTACTTTTTTTGGAGCAGCTTTTTTGGCTGTTTTTTTAGCAGCTGCTTTTTTTACTGCTTTTTTCACGGCTGCTTTTTTCTTGGCAGGTGCTTTTTTAGCAGGCGCTTTCTTGGCGGCTTTTTTAACGGTTTTTTTGGCAGCTGCTTTTTTCTTAGCGGGCGCTTTCTTAGCTGCTTTTTTTGGGGCAACTTTCTTGGCAGCTTTTTTCACTGCTTTTTTAGGGGCGGCTTTTTTGGCGGGTTTCTTAACGGCCTTTTTTTTACTTGCTTTTGCCATGATGGTATGGATTTGTGTTTTGTTAATGATGAGACAGGGAAGTTAAAAAAATATTTCTGTAAAACGCATCATTCCTGATAAGATAAATTTTAGCGGAACCCCTGTCTTTGCAGCCATTGTACCACTTGCATGGGCCATTGACTGAGCAGCGGATCGTTGGGTGCCATCCCAAATCCATGTCCGCCATGGTCGTAAATGAACATCGATGCTTTTACTTTATGCTTTTTCAGGGCTTCATAAAATACAATGCTGTTCTGCGGAGGTACACTTTTGTCATCATCTGCATGCACCAGGAAAACGGGGGGTGTGGCTGCATTTACCCTCTTCTCTGTTGATAATGCGGTTACCAACGCCGCATCAGGTGTAAGTCCCAACAGGTTATTACGGCTGCCGCGGTGGCCAAAAGCAGTATCCATGCTGATAACGGGATATACCAGGATGGCAAAAGAAGGCCGGGTATCAAAGCGCAACAAAGGATCGGCAGCAGCGGGATCTCCCTGCTGGTGAATGGTTGTGGCCATGGAGGCAAGGTGGCCGCCGGCCGAAAAACCCATCACACCGGTTTTGGCAGCATCGATACCCCAATCGGCTGCCCGGGAGCGGATAATGCGCATGGCAGTGGTAACGTCGTTGTATTGGTCGGGGTAACGGTGTCCTTCCTGTTTGGGATTGTTGAGTCGGTATTTTAACACAAAAGCATCTATCCCGTTCTCGTTGAAAAACCGGGCAGGCAAAGTGCCTTCTTTCTCCCAGGCAAGGTTCTGGTAACCACCTCCCGGACAGATTAATACCGCTGTTCTGCCGTTACTGGCATTTTTAGCGGGATAATAATCCATATAAGGGGCGGTAGTATCAAATCCTTTGATAGTTACATCGGCTGCAGAGGGGTAGAGAAAAATTCGTTGCTGGGATTGGGCAGATAAATGGGCGCACATAAGCAATAGGGCGATGCATAGTTTGGACATGCTGATTTTATTTGGTTTCGAGTAAAGTTACTTTTCCATCCATGGTAGCAGCAATCAGTTGTTTACCGCTGATCGCATTTACCGTATTCACCATCGAGTTATCGATTCTGTTGGTCCATACGCGGGCATGGGTTACAGGATCGATGGCATATACTTTTCCGCTTTTGGTGCCGAAAAATACGAGCCCCTCTTTTTCTACCAGCATAGAAGGTACATGTTCGTATCCAAAACCGCAATCTATTTTCCAGGCTACGGATTGTTTTTCGCGAGCGGTAGGGAAGGCCACCACCCAATCGTTCATGGTTTTACCATATACATATTTCCCGTCTGCTGAGATCCCGATCGATTCCCGCACGGTGGCTTCATTGCTGCGCCAAAGGGTGGTGCCGGTAAAAAAGTCGATGGCGGTAAGGTAGCGGTCGGGCGCCACTACATACACCACATCATCATGGATCACCGGTATACAGGCGGCGGGTGAGAAATTACGAACAGCCGAGCCATTGTTCCACTGCCAGGCTGGTTTTCCGGTAAGCGCATCCAGTGCATAGAGGTTCCTGTCCCAGGCACCAAAAATGATCCGGCCTTTATGAAAAACCGGGGTGCTTACTACCGGTCCATCCAATCCGTTAAACGACCAAAGCTCTTTGCCGTTTTCCAGATCAAGCGCGCGAAAATGATGATCACTGCCGCCGATATACACTTTGTTGTCGTAGATGAGCGGGCATCCCAATACGGCCGCCCCGGTTTTGAATTGCCAGAGCAGTTTGCCTTTGTCGGCAGAAAAACAATAAATGCTTCCATCACCAGAACCCAGCACCACCCGGTTACCGTTAACGGCCGGAGAGGAATAGATGGCGCCACGGGTCTGGTAAGACCATTGCTTTTTTCCATCCAACAAACGCAGGGCCTGTACCTTGCCCAGGCTATTACCAAAAACCACTTGTTTGCCTGCAACGGCGGGTGTAGAGATCACATTGGCATCGGAAGAAAATGTCCAGCGGGCTTTTACATTCGGGAAGCTATCGTTTACCATGTAAGAGGGGCGATAATAAGCAGTGGAAGAACTGTATGTGTGCTTTTCCAGTTTTACAGCGGTCCAGGCAGTTTTGGTAGCAATGCCCGGGGTTCTTTCAGCAAAAATCATTGAATCGGTTCTTACATCTACCAGGTTATATCCGCCATAGGCTGCTTTGGCGCGCAGGTTAGAGCGGCCCATCACAGCAGGGATCCCTTCAAAATTCAGTTTTCTGTTGCTATGGCCATGGCCACAGAGTGCAGCCAGGGTATTGTGTTGTTTTAAGCGGTCGATGGCTTCGTACCAGTTGTCGAGGTCCTTATCCAGTGGGTAGTGGTTGAGGAAGATCACCGGTTTTTCGGGATCCAGTTTTTTCAGTTCCTTGTCCATCCAGTTTACCGCATCGCGGGGGATATGTCCATCACTCATCCGCACATAGGGGCCTGAGGGGCAACCAATAAAATGGATACCATTGTACTCGAAGCTGAACTTATCGTAACCAAATACCTGGGCAAAACTAACACCGCCGCTTTCGCTCCAGCCGCTATCGTGGTTGCCGGGAATAATATAGTAAGGAACTTTCAATCCGTCGAGGATCTCTTTTGCCAGTTTGATCTCGGCATTGGTACCCAGTTCAGTAATATCGCCGGTGATGACTACAAAGGCGATATCTGTCATGGCATTGATATCCGCTACGGTTCTGCGTAGATCTTCTTCTGCTCCGCCGTTGGGAGAACCGATATGGGTATCAGAAATAAAGGCAAAACGAAAGGGTTTCCATTGGGAGAAAGACACCTGGATCAGAAGGAGGAAACAGGTAAAAAGGAGGGCTCTTTTCATGGGAGAAAGATAAGAAGGATTCCGGATTAGCGGATGGCGGATTGACGGATTGTTTTGTGGGAGTGTTATGATGGTAAGCTGAAGAAAATCAATTATAAAGGATTTGTCTGGATTCATTTTAACACAGCGGATAGCAGACAGGGAGTTACACAGAAGGGCTTTTCTGTGAAATACAGGTACCTTTGGTAAGTATGGATAGCAGTAAATATTTCCCGGGCCGCATTATTATATCTTTCATAGATAGTATTCTTCAGTCGGTATTGATACTGGTATACTTTATTACGATGTCATCAGGTATGTTTACCCAGCAATATGGGTTTGTCTATTCAATGCTTCTGCCCGGAATTGTAGGAATCATGCAATTGATCAGTGCTATTGTACGTATGTTCGATAGCAGTTCGGTTACCATCAGAAATTTTTTATACCGCTACTGGTTTGGTGTGCTGATTGCATTTTTGGTTATGTGCTGGATTGGATTTGATAACAGTAAATATTTATTATACATACTCATGATACTTTCAGGTCTGTTGGCTATAGGCTATTGTTGTTTATCCTGGTATCATTCCCTTTATCTATATAAAAAAACAAATCATGTCTGATAAAAAAACAATTGTACTCGGTGCTTCTGATAACCCCGAAAGATATAGTTACCTGGCTGTGGAGAAACTGAAAAAATACGGACATCCGGTAGTAGCTATTGGCAGAAAAGAAGGGAAGATCGGAGACACCAGTATTATAACAGCACATCCCGCAGAGAAGGATGTGGATACGGTTACCCTGTACCTGAATCCGGCATTGCAGAAACAGTATTACGATTATATCCTATCGTTACATCCCAAACGTATCGTGTTTAATCCCGGTACTGAGAATGAAGAACTCGCCGGTCTCGCCAAAGCCAATGGCATACAACCTTTGGAAGCATGTACGCTGGTATTGCTTGGAACCGGGCAGTATTAGCAGCCTGATATTTTGATAGCTGTTCAATCTAATGGAATAGTTAAATGATCTGCTTTGCGATGACGAAGAATTTTTGCGTAAAGCTGAACGGCTGTATTCTCATTAATCAGTAACTTCCCTAACGCTGCTTTACAACAGCGTTACCTGTATATGAGAAAAATAATTCTGCTATGCTTCAGCCTGGCTTTTGTAGCAGCGGTTACGCCTGCTATCGCCCAGCAAAAAAATACAAAGTCCGTCCAGCAGCCGATGAAACTCTGGTATAACAGAGCGGCTAATGCTTTTGAAGAAGCATTGGTGCTGGGTAATGGTAAGATGGGGGCAACCGTATATGGTGGTGCAGAAACAGATCTGATCCATCTGAATGATATCACCCTTTGGTCGGGCGAGCCGGTAGATCCGTATATGAACAGAGAAGCGTACAAACATTTACCTGCCGTACGTGAAGCCCTGAAGCGGAATGATTATGCCGCTGCTGACACACTGGTGAAAAAAATACAGGGAAAATTTTCAGAATCGTATGCACCGCTGGGTAATCTTTACCTGGATTTTCCTGCAAAAAATGTGACTCATTATTACCGCGACCTTGATCTGGATAAAGCACTTGCTTCGGTTCAATATGAAACAGATGGCAATACAATCAAACGGGAATATTTTGTATCGTACCCAGACAAGGTGATGGTGATCCGTATCACAGGAACAAAGGCCAAAGCTTTATCATTCACGGTCCGTTTCGATTCCAAACTGCAATACAAAGCCATTTCTGGTAAGCCCTATCTGCATTTCCGCGGCAGCGCGCCGGTAAGGGCCGAGCCTAACTATGTTCGGAAAAAAGGCAATCCTATTATTTACATGGAGAATAGGGGTACCCGTTTTTCTTCCACCATCCTGGCCAAAACAAGGGATGGAAAAATTATGCAGACAGATTCTACCCTGAGCATTACAGGAGCAACCGAAGCCACCGTTTATGTTTCGCTGGCTACCAGTTTTAATGGGTTTGATAAAAATCCGGTAACCCAGGGGTTGCCTGATGGCGAAATTGCTGCACAGCAATTGCTGGCTGCCAGCAAAAATCAGTATCCGCAACTACTGGCGAAACACCTGGCAGATTACCAGCGTTTTTTCAAAAGAGTATCGTTGAAACTGAGTGAGCAGGATCTGGTGAACCTGCCAACCGATGAGCGTTTACGCCGCTACAGCAAGGGCGAAGCGGATCCCTATCTCGAAACCCTGTATTTCCAGTTTGGACGTTACCTGCTCATCAGCAGCTCGCGTACAAAAGGTGTTCCGGCTAATCTGCAGGGATTGTGGAACCCGCATATACAACCGCCATGGAGCAGTAATTATACCATGAACATTAATGCGGAAGAAAATTACTGGCTGGCAGAGAATACCAACCTGTCTGAAATGCACCAGTCCTTTCTCAGCTTTATTGAGAACCTGGAAAAAACAGGGCGCATCACAGCCAAAACATTTTACAATGCGCCGGGCTGGGCCTGCCATCATAATTCAGATATCTGGGCCATGACCAATCCGGTAGGAGATTTTGGAAACGGGAATCCGGAATGGGCCAACTGGAACATGGGCGGCGTATGGGCATCCACCCATTTATGGGAGCATTATGCTTTTACGCAGGATAAAAAATTCCTGGCAGAGAAAGCCTATCCGTTAATGAAGGGCGCGGCGGAATTCTGTCTGGCCATGCTGGTAAAAGATGATAAGGGAAACTATATCACATCGCCTTCTACCTCACCGGAGAATTATTACAAAACGCCTTCCGGTTTCAGAGGAGCCACTTTATATGGAGGTACCGCAGATCTGGGTATGATCAGAGAATTGTTTCTTGACCTGGTGGCGGCACAGAAAGTGTTGCAGACCGATCCTGCTTTTCAGCAGCAGCTGGAAAAAGCCTTACTGAAATTATATCCTTACCAGGTAGGTAAAAACGGGAATCTGCAGGAGTGGTACCATGATTGGGAAGATGCGGATCCGAAACACCGGCACCAGAGTCATTTGTTTGGATTATATCCCGGCACACATATTACCACCGATCTGACACCCGATTTTGCCAATGCCGCCAAACGCACACTCGAGATTAAAGGGGATGAAACCACCGGTTGGTCAAAAGGCTGGCGCATTAATTTATGGGCCCGGTTGAAAGATGGCAACCATGCATACAAAATGTACCGCGAGTTATTAAAATATGTAGAGCCCGATAATGTAAAAGTGAATTACCAGCGGGGTGGTGGTACTTATCCTAATTTATTTGATGCGCACCCACCTTTCCAGATCGATGGAAATTTTGGTGGAGCAGCGGCCGTGGCGGAGATGTTATTACAATCCACTCCCGAAAAATTAGAGATACTGCCAGCTTTACCGGCTGCATGGGCTACAGGTGAAATTAGAGGTGTAAAAGCCAGGGGTGGATGGGAAGTAGCGATGAAATGGGTGGATGGGAAATTGGTTCGTCTGGAAGTGAAGGGTAAGCCTGGCACTACTGTGAGCTGGTTGTATCAGGGTAAGGAGAGAAAGGAGAAGCTGAATGAAGCAGGTATATTGGTTACAAAATAAGCAAACGGAGAACTTTTGGAAAGTTTTAAAACTTTCCAAAAGTTATTCTGACCGCTTATACAAATTGAATGAATGGGGGAGAGGGTAAAAATTAGTTTTACCGTTTCTATTGATCTCTTTTATTCTTTTATGAAAAAATTTTTAATACTGATAGGATTGTTTGCGATTGTAACCGTACAGGCACAAAACCTGGTGCTGGCTACTTACCAATATGCCACCAATAATCGCCTCGCCAATATACAACCGCTGGCAACTCACCTCAGTAAAGAACTGGGCGTGTCTGTAGCTGTAAAAAGTTATCCCACCGTTCATGCATTTATAGATGGCATCCGCAATAATGAAGTGGATATTGCATTGATCAATACGTTTGGGTATTTACTACTCAAGTCCGCCGCAACCGGTTATGCTATGCAACCCAGTGTAGTACTGAAAGTGAAAGACGGCGCACAGGACAATTATAAAACAGCCATTGTAGCACCGGCAGGTTTTCCGGTTGATACTTTAACCCAGATATCCACTGTAGCCGGTAAAACAAAACTGATGCTGGTAGCGGTGGGTTCTACCTCCGGTAACCTGGTGCCCAGGCTGGCTTTAAGTGCTGCAGGCGTAAAAGATCCGGAAAAAGATTTTGCTGTTGTGGTATATGGGGGCAATCATAAGTCTACCATGGATTCGGTACTGGCTTCTGCTAACCCAAACATGCTGGCTGCCATGGGCAGTACTGAATACCTGGCTTTGCTAAAAGATCCGGTAAAAGCTGCAAGGGTCAAATTACTCTGGTATTCGCCCGAGATCCCGCTGGGGCCGGTGTTGCTGCATAACAGGCTTTCTGCGGCAACCAAAGCCACTATCCATCGTCTCTTACTCGCTTTACATACCACAGAACCGGCTACACTGGAATCCGTTAAAAATGGCTGGAGCGAGGCCAAACAGGCAGAATATTATATCCCACTTAAACAAGGATATTACGAAAGCTTTACCCGCCAGTTGGGCGATCAGCCAACGATGCAAAAGATATTGAAGCAGTTTGCGAATTGACAACTTTTGGAAAGTTCCCAACTTTCCAAAAGTTGTCAAGGTAGTTGTTTGTCAGGCTGCCAACAACGGCGAAGTATTTATGTTACACTAACCTATTCTATTGTAAGTTCAAAATGATTTCTGCCTGTTTTTACAAAAACGGAATCAAGAAGTCGTTTTGGAAAAGTAATATCTTTATTTCCATACTTTATTCGAATACTGTTATAAACAACTAAATTCAGTGCCCTGCTGACATTATAGCCTGTAAGCCCATGATCCACTTGAAGATTTTCATGTGGCGGAATGGTAATTGTTAGTTGCAGATTGATTGAATCATAGTGTTTTTTGAAGGAAGGAGGTGTTGCCTCAAATTCCGGAAGAAATCTGGCATAATTCCTATGCCCATAAATACTGTCAAGATATTTCCTGTCAAAAGTCATTGTTACCTCAACACTTTCTTTAGTATTATTTGCAATAATGGCATTGAAGCCATAGTCACATGATGAGAGAGTAAAAATGATGATGAATACTGTAATTATTGTTCTCATATCATTCTTTAGGATTTTTCAGGAGATCGTACAGGCTCTTATAGTACTGCAAAATTTAAACTAAAATGCGTTACTGCGAATTAACTTTCTAGGATACTACCCGTTCGATTACGAAACGTAGACGTTCGGCGGGAAGATCAGGCGGTACAAGTGTGAGCAGGGGCTGAGCAATGAGAAATTGGCGAAACATCTCGGAGCGGATGAAAGCACAGTTGCAAACTGGGAGATGAACAAACGAGTTTCGACAAAGAAGAGAATGAAATTTGTTCTTTCGTTTATTACAAACACCTCGAAATGAGGTGTTTGTGTAGTTAGTGAATATGGGATACTTATAATCC